>DASVQR010000001.1:0-29296 GCA_036389055.1 Longimicrobiaceae bacterium
CGGAGGCGACGGCCGACCCGGAGCCGGACGCTCCGCCGTCGAGGTCGAACCCGTCGGCCGGTCCACGTCCCGCAGCAGGTCCGTCACGCGCGCCGCGGGGTCACAGACGCGCACCGGCGTGTCCAGCCCGCCGTCCACCGCGGCCGCCGCCGTCCGCCGCCGCATCTCCGCCGCCGCCTCTTCCCGCGTCGGGAGCCGCCGCCCTCCGCCGCCGGCCTCCACCGCGTCGGCCGTCGAAGCCGCGCGCCGTCCCGTCGTTCCTCCCGACGCCGGCAGGGCGTCCGCCCGGCGCGAGAGAGCCGACCCGCCGCCTTCTCCCGCGGTGGGCTCCCGTGAAGCCGGCCCCGCCTCCACGCCCGGGGCGAAGCGCGCGAGCACCGCCGCGACCGCCGCCCCGTCGTGCGCCACGGCGCGCTCGACGCGGGGTTCGGCCGACGCGGACACCGGCAGACGACGCGACCGCCGCGGCGGCTCCGAGGGCAGCGGCTCGTCCGGGCGGACGGCGCCGGGCGCGCGGACGGAGCCCGAAGCCGCGTCGGCGCGGTCGCGCGGCGCCGCGGCCCGGCCGAGCACGGAGGCCAGGTCGATGCCGCGGGCCAGCGGCTCCAGCGAGCGGTCCACCACCAGGGCGGCGCCCTCCAGGTCGCGGGCCAGCGGGGCCAGCTCCGGCGCGCCCGCGTCCAGCGACTCCAGGCAGCGCCCGGGGGCGGCCGCGGCGGCGAGGATCCGGCGGAGCGCGGGGTGCGGCGCGGAGCTCATCCCGCGCCTCCGCCCTCGCCGTCGCGCGCCAGCATCTCCAGGTACAGCAGCACCTGCCCCACCGTCAGCTCCGAGCACTCGGCCGGCGTCCACCCGAACTCCCGCGCCAGCACGAAGCAGGCGCGGGCCAGCGGGGCGCGCACCGCCCGGTCCAGGTCGTCCTCGCCCACGGCGAGGCCGCTGATGGCGTTGACCCGCTCCAGCAGCGCCTGCACCAGCCCGGCGGGGAGCTCCGCCACCTGGTCCACGGTGAGCTTCGGAGCGACCAGCGCCTGCTGCACCATCAGCACGCTGGTGAGCACGCGCTGCTCGCGGGCCGCGCGCACCACGCGGTCCACGTCGCGCACCAGCAGGGGGCGCAGCACCACCTCGCCGCCCTCGCCTGCGCCCCCGTTCGCGCCGGGGCGCAGCAGCGCGTCCGGGAGGCGCACCGTGTGCGTGGCGGACCCGCCGGCCAGCAGGTCCTCGGCCGTCAGCTGCATCGGCATCCGGGCCCCCTCAGCCCGTCTCGTCGGTCTTGATCCAGAGCGCCCGGAAGGAGGCGCGCTCCAGCACGAAGTCGTCCTCCGGCAGGGTGTAGCTCCACTCGTTGATCTGCACCCCCATCACCGTCACCGAGGCGCTGGAGTCCGGCACCGCCGGGTTCTGCAGGCGCACCGACAGGTTGAACGACGGGCCCACGAAGGCCCCCGCCGGGCGGCTGTCCGCCGCCTCGCCCAGCATCAGCCGCAGCAGCGCGCCGTTGATGTGCGCCCGCTCGATGGTGCCGTAGACGTTCATGTTGCCGGGCCGCAGCTCCGTGGCGAAGCGCTGCCCCAGCTCGTGGAACGCCTTGACGTCGTTGGTGACCCGGATGGTGACCCCGGACACCCGCCCCACCGGGGTGAGGGAGTAGCGGTCCGCCACCTCCTTGGCCTTGTCGCCGGCGGGCCCCGGCTCCACGGCGACGGAGATGGAGCCGTCGGCCCCCGTGTACACGGTCGTGGTCGGCATCTTCGTCTCCCCTGTGGGCTACTGGAGGTTCATGATGACCTTCACGAAATCGATCGAGAAGGTGGGCTGGAGCGTCATGACGACCACCGCCTGGCCGGTGATCTCCTGGGACCGCGTGGCCGACACGTCGAGCGTGTAGCCGGTGAGCATCTCGTCCAGCACCATCCCGGACAGGAAGCCGTCCAGGGTGGCGCGCAGCGCGGCCCGCACCCGCACGTTGTTGAGCCGGCCGATGTACGGGTTGGAGCCCAGCCGCACCCCCGCCTTTGCGTAGTCCACCACGCGCCTCACGGACACCTGGCGGAAGGCGCCGGTGTCGGTGGTGATCCCCCGCAGCACCCGGATCCCCAGGTTGGAGTGGAGCACCATCACCTGGCTCCCAAGCAGCTGCTTCTGCTCGGCGCGGGTGTACTCGCGGGTGAGCCCGTCGGCCGCCACGTCCTTGTTGGTGAGGGACACGTGCGGGGCGAGCGTGGACATCCGCCCCGCCACCAGCGCCGCGGCGTAGGACGCCGGCAGCTTGACGCGGCGATTGGGGCCGACCCGCGCCGCGTCGTCGGCGACGATGCCGGGGGCGACCAGCACCAGGCGCGGATTGGAGCCCTTGCTGACGTCGTTTGCGATGATGTCGGCGGGGACGTCGGTGGAGGCGCCCAGCACGGCGATCCGCTCGCGCCCGTCGTTCTCGGTCGCCTCCAGGTGCGCCAGCACGGCGCCCGCGGCCGTCTTGGCGTCGAAGCCGGCCACCGCCACGATGTTGACCGGCTGGTTCGCCAGCAGCGCCAGCCCCGCGGCAAGCTGCGGCGTGCCGATGGGCGTGCCGTCCGTGGCGACGGTGTCCGGGGAGCGCACGCCGCTGGGCACCTTGTTGGCCTGCGCGCCGGCCACCGGGCCCGCCGTGACGAAGCGGCTCCCCTCGGCCACCTGCGCGGCCAGCGCGGCGGCGGTGGCGGCGGTGAAGCTCTCCTTGGTGCGTCCCAGGGTCAGCGTGAGCGTGGCGGAGGTGGCGGGGGTGCCCGCGGTCTCCAGCTTGGCCTGGATGGCGTTGGCCCAGGTGCCGGGCGAGGTGGCGGTGAGGGTGAACGCCTCCTTGGCCTCGCCCGCCTCCACCACCCAGGTGGCGCTCTCCATGGCCGCGTCGCCGGTGTCGGCCACGCGCACGGCGTACACGGTGGACGCCCCGCCCCGGAACAGCTGCTCCAGGGTGCGCGTCAGCGTCAGCGCCTTGGGGACGTCGTTGGCGTCCACGGGCCAGGCGTCGTAGCTCCCGAACGTTTCCAGCGCTTCCGCCCAGCTCCCCAGCACCCGCACCTGGTCCACGGGGCCGCGGCTGGCGGTCCCCACCACCCCCACGTTGCCGGTGCCGATCCCGGAAACCCCGATCAGCCCCTCGGAGCGCACCTCGATGTAGGTGCCGGGGATGATCATCTCGCCGATGGTCTCGCTCATCGTCCTCTCCTTTGGGGAGGTTGGGACGCCGCGGGCGGGTCAGCCCGTGTGCGCCGTGATCGGGATGCTGCGGATGACGCCGCCCGACGACTCGGGCCGGTCCACGTCGTTCTCGAAGACGAAGGTGAAGCGCAGCGTCCGCCGCCTCAGCCCGGTGGCCTGCTCCGCCGGGCCGATGCTGGACACTGCCGACACGCTCCAGGCGAGCAGCCGCCGCACGCCCCGGCGCGCCCGCTCGCCGGAGAGCGCGTCCAGCGCCGCGTCGGAAAGGGCCGCGGCCTCGGCGCCGTCGCGGCCGCAGGCGTCCACCCGCAGCACGCCCGACAGGCGCTCCACCCGCCGCTCCCACTGCCCCACGAAGTAGCTCGCCTCCACCGTCCCCGCGGCGGGGAGCGCCGTCGCGAACGTCAGCGTGCCGGCGGCCAGGTCGGCGGTGTGCTTGCGGGAGCTGCCGTTGACGGCCACCACCAGGTCGCCCTCGCCCGGCTCGCCCTCCGTGCCGTCGGCGCGCACCAGCCCGCCGTGCGGGAGCACCAGCACCTTGCGGGACTCGTCCAGCAGCCGGGTGCCCGGGTCGTCCGGGAGCACCGGGTCGGCCAGGTCGATGGCGGCGCGCCAGGCGAGCGCCCCGCTCATGAGCGAGGTCCGCTCGCCCAGGCCGTTCCCCGCGCGCTCCGCCGCCTCCAGCGAGAGCACCAGCGCGGGGAGCTCCGTGGCGCTCTCGGGCTCCGCGGGGCCCACCAGCGCGGGGGCGGGCGCCAGCCCCGCGCCCGACAGGTGCGCGCGCACCGCGGCCAGGAAGGCGCGCTCGGCCACCTCAGCCTCCCCCCAGCAGCTTCTTGAGCGGGTCCAGCAGCGCCCCGGCGCCGGCGACCGCCCGGTTCAGCGTCTCCGCCGCGGGCTGCAGCGGGGCGAGCACGTCGCCGATCTCCGGGAGCGCCGGGAGCAGGGCGGGGAGGTCCAGCATGTCCAGCCCCAGCCCGGCCAGCAGGTCCAGCTCGGGGTCCAGCTCCAGCCCGAAGTCCATCCCCGGCGCGGGGGGCTCCGGCGGCTCGGTGTACTCGCGCAGCACCAGGGCGTAGCGGAAGGAGTCCGGGTGCCCGGCCACCTCCTCCAGCCGCAGTTCCTCGATCAGCACCTGCTCCAGCTCGCTCTCGGCCACGATGTCGGCGACGAAGTCCACCGGCTCGCCGGCCAGGAAGCGGGCGCGCACCTCGGCCAGGAAGGCGTCGCGCGCCTCGTCGCCGGAGAGCGACCCGGCGATCTCCACCGCCAGGGCGCCGCGCCCCAGGTCCTGGTGCAGGTCGCCGGCGAGGCCGGGGACGGGGAGCACCGCCAGCCGCCGCTGCTCCACGGAGGCGATCCTCTCGATGCGGGGCGGCTCCCAGCCGCCGATGATGGGGCGGACGATCATGGGGCGAAGCGGAGCGAGCGCACCGCGGCGTTGTTGGCCAGCGGCTCGCGGGTGAAGAAGCGCCAGAACTCCTCCAGCCCCGTGACCGTGCGCACGTCCGGGAACTCGTCCAGCACGTTGCCCGCGCCGTCCACCACGCTGGCCACGGCGGCCAGGGTGAAGGCGCCGTGCGGCCCGGCCGGGGCGGCCACGCCGGTCCAGGTGAAGTGCGCGAAGCGCGACTGCCCGGCGGGGATCGCGTTCACCGCCTGGTCCGCGTCGATCTGCCGCCACGCGCTCCCCGGGGCGGGGGAGGCGGTGGGCACCTCGAACAGCCGCACCCGCGCGTTCACCGGCACCTGCGTGCGGTTGGTGACGCGCACGTACACGTGGTTGGTGCCGGCCGCCGCGCGGTCCTCCAGGTGGTGGGCGTCCAGCGCGCGGAGCTCGGCATCCGGGTCGGCCACCAGGGCCGAGCGGACGACGATGTCCGGGCTGCGCCCGCCCCAGGCCACCAGCCCGCGGCGCCCGTCGTCGTCCACCCCGTCGCGGATGTACAGGGGGTCGCGCACCACCGCGGTGACCCGCAGCGCGGCGCGCAGCTCGCCCGCGGCGAAGGCCGCCGCGTCGCCGCCGGGGACGGCCGCCAGCGCGTCGCCGTCGCCGGTGCACACGGCGAGCAGCGCCACGTTCGCGGCGATCTCCACCGGCGGCGTCCAGGCGAAGCGCACCACCACGGGCTGCCCCGGCCCCACGGCGCCCACCTCCCGGGCGGGGGCGGCGCGCTTCCACCGCGAGTCCCCGGCCGGCTCGTGCGGGTAGTTGAGCTTGCCGGCGTCGATCGCGGGGAGGGCGGCGGGGTCCGGGGCGTCGGCGAAGTACAGGTGCACCACCACGCCGTGGGCCTGGCCGGTGCCGCGGTTGTGCACCTGCACGTACACCTGGTTGATCTCGCCCACCACCGGCCGGTCGGGGACCAGCATCTCGTCGAACTCCACCCCGTCGATCGCCTCGCCGAAGGCGAACGCCTCGGGGCGGAAGGGCGCGGCCTCGCCGGCGGCGGAGGTGGGCGCGTCCACGCGGAGGTCGTACGCCTGCCGCGGGTTGAAGGGGACCGCAGGGAAGACGCGCGGGTCGTCCGGCACCTGGTTGGCGGGCAGGTACGGGCGCCCGTCCTGCGCCACGTGGTCGCGGATCACGAGCCGCACCGCCGGGAGCGCCAGGTTCGCCGGGGTGGCCCCGCGGATGTTGCACTCGAAGCAGCCGCGCCCGTGGGTGGCGCAGCGCAGCGTGTTCGTGACCGCCGTCACCGACAGGTCGTTGACCTGCACCAGCGGGAGGCCGTCGCTGCACAGCTCCCAGACGGGCGTCACGGCGGGGGTGCCGGCCGGGGCCGGGGCGGGCGCGGCGGGGAGCGCCGCGGCCCCCGCGAACGCCGGGAGGTTGCGCGCCACGTACACCCCCGCCACCGTCCCCGCGAACAGCACCCGCGGGTCGGTGGGGTCCCAGGCCACGCTGGTGATGGGCGACGGCGGGAGGTCGGTGTTCCCCGCGCCGCGGATGCGCTGCCAGTTGGCGCCGCGGTCGTGGGTGAGGAACACCTCGCCGGTGTTCCCCATCCCCGAGACGGCCACCACGCCGGGCTGCGCCGGGTGCACGGCGATCCCGGCGACGGGCTGCCCGGTCCCCCCCGGCCAGGGGAGCGGCCGCGCCGTCCACGCCGGGCCCGACACCCCGGCGGCCGCGTTCGCCGGCGTGGCCGGGAGCGCCGCCTGGCTGGTGCACAGCTGCCCGCGCGAGGTCCCCACCCACATGTCGGTGGCCGGCGGCGCGGCGAACGCGGTGGCGCTCACCTCCTCCGCGCGCACTCCGGGCGCCGCGGGGGCGAAGACGATGGGGAGGTTGAGCCGCCGCGTCCCGGTGCCGTTGGTGCTGTACGCGCCCCCGCCCCGCCGCCCGATCAGCAGCAGGTTGGGGGTGGCGGGGTGTCCCTCCAGCACGGCGATGAAGGTGGGGGCGAGCCCGGCCGCGAAGGGGAGCTGCCCCGTCTGCGGGATGATCCGGTTTCCAGGCGGCGGCAGGTCCGGGAGCGTGGCGATGTTGAGCGGGGCCGGCGCCGGGACCGGCGGGCCGATGAGCTGCGTGGGCTCGATCCCGGTGAGCCCGTCGGCGGCGTTGCCCTGCCAGCTGGTGAAGAACCGCCGGTGGCTCGTCGGGTCGAAGGCCATCTGCCCGCCGTCGCCGCCGTTGAGCCGGTACCAGGTGGGCCCGCCGAAGCTCACGAAGGTGCCGTTGTCCTGCATCCCGCCGCCGCACAGCGCCGGGAACACCGGGTGCGAGGTCAGGTCCACGAACTGGGCGCCCACG
The DNA here is from genome assembly GCA_036389055.1 of Longimicrobiaceae bacterium. GTDB lineage: Bacteria > Gemmatimonadota > Gemmatimonadetes > Longimicrobiales > Longimicrobiaceae > JAFAYN01. Next base: position 6,962 of record DASVQR010000001.1, read on the forward strand.
ATGCCGTAGCTGCGCTTGCGCCAGGTGGCGCCCCCGTCGTCGGTGGTGGAGATCCCGCCGTCGTTGCACACCCACAGCCGCCGCTGCGCTCCCCCCGTGACCGCGGCGGCGCGGAGGTCGAAGTGGATCACGTGGATGTCGCCGTGCTGCGCCCGGTCGCCGGCGTCGTAGCGGGTCCAGTCGAGCACGGTGGTCCACGCCGCGCTCCCGCCGGCGGGGTTGCGGTGCAGGTCCACGTAGCCCACCAGCACGCTCTGCGGGTTGTCGGGGTCCGCCCCGATGGCCATGCTGTACCCCGCCTGCCCGTTGCCCGCGGGGACGGGCGGGGCGGGCGCCGGGGCCGGCGCGGGGAGGGCGGGCGGCAGCGTCCAGCTCTGTCCCAGGTCGGTCGAGCGCAGCACCCGGCCGGGGGTCCCGCCCAGCCCCGCCGCGCCGGAGAGCACCGCGTACCCCAGCGGCTGGGTGCCCGCGGGCGCCGTGGCCGGGGGGACCCAGAAGGCGAGCAGCACGCGTCCCGGCGTCGCCGCGGCGGCCGGGAGGGCGGCGGGGTTCCACACCGCCGCGACGGCGGGCGTGGTCCGGTCCCACACCGCGCGGAAGATGCGCGAGTTGACCGCGGGGACGGCGGGCGCCGGGGGCGCGGCGGGCACCGCGGCCGCTCCCTCCACCCCCGCCACCAGGATCAGGCGGCTGGCGGGGCTGGCGGGGTCGCGCAGCAGCGCCAGGTCGGTCACGCGCGACCCGGCGGGGAGCGCCTCGGCCACGAACCCGGTCCCCGGCTCGAAGCGCCACAGCCCGGTCTCGCCGGCCGCCCAGAAGCGGTTGGGGTGGTCCGGGTCCACCTGGATGCGAGTGTAGAAGTTGGCGGCGCCCGGGGGCAGCGGGGGCGGGCCGGAGGCCGGTCCCACCAGCCGGGCGAAGCTCCGGCCGCCGTTCACCGACTTGTAGAGCCCCGCCCCCTGCACGGTGTTGAACGCCTTTTCGCCGGTCCCCGCGTACACGGTCTCCGGGTCGCCCGGGGCGAGCGCCACCGCGCCGATGGGCACGATCAGCTCCGCCCCGCCCACGGGAAACCAGGAGTAGCCGTCGCTCTCCGACTTCCACAGCCCGCCCTGCGCGGTGCCGGCGTACCACACCGTGGGGCGCGCCGGGTGCTGCGCCAGGCTGCGCACCGCGCCGCCCACGTTGCGCGGCCCCAGCGGCATCCACGGCTCGCGCAGCGCGTCCTTCTGCGCGAGCCCGGCGTGGTCCAGCGACGCCCGGATGGCGTTGCGGTACACGCGCGGCGCCGTCTGCAGCCAGTCGTACAGGCTCCCGAAGCGCTCCTCGGGGTCGTCGTACTTCTCGGTCTCGCGCACTTCGTCGGGCATTCTCGGCGCGGTCGGAGGTCAGTGGATTGCGACGGGGTCGGGCATGTCCAGCAGGTACGCCATGGCGCGCGACAGGTCGCGGTTGCTGGGCTGGTCCTTTCCGGCGCCGTGCTGCAGCGGGCTCGCGGCGTTCTGGTCGCTCTGCCCGGCCATGTCGATCCAGCGGCGCAGCAGCGGCACCCACCCCTGCGCCAGCAGCGTCCCCTCCTCGTAGCCGGGGTCCGGCGTCCACGAGGCCGGGGGCGGCGCGGTCATGGCCGGGTCGTACGCGTGGGGGTCGCCGCCCTTTTCGGTGACCGCCCCGCCGGCCACCAGCATCCGCCACTCGTTGACCCGGCGCCGGTCCAGGCTCCAGTTCCTGAACACCTGGTGCACCGGCCCCACGGTGTCGCTCACCGCCGCGTCGCCCGGCCCCTTCTTCCCCGACAGGTCGGGGACCGCGAGCTCGGCCCGGTCCAGCAGGTGCGGGGTGGCGCCCAGGCAGAGGAGCGCGGCGAAGTCGGCGGCGTAGTCCATCACCGCCTCGCCGCCCAGCTTCGCCGCGGCGGGATTGCTGACGAACTCGTAGCCGTCCACGGCCTCGCGCTCGGTGCCCACCCGCGAGTACGCCGTCCCCGCCGGGACCTCCGGGTCCAGCGGCGAGCTGATCACCAGCCGGTCGTCGGCCGGCACCAGGGTGACGACGCGCACCTGGCCGGCCACCCGCACCCGGTCGCCGGGGACGAAGAAGGCGCGGAAGTCGGTGCCCGTGCCGTGCAGGGCGATGCGCTCGCTCCTCACGGTCCCGATCCCCGGCACCCCGTCCTCCGCGCGCGGGTCGAACGGCGTGGGCCCCACCCGGGAGAACCTCACCGACTGCAGCGCCTTGGGAGCATGGCGGAGCACCCAGCCAGTCTCCTTCGTGGTTCCCACCTTGATCCAGCGCGCCGCGGCCTCGTCGTGCCCCTCCACCGTCTCCAGCAGGTCGCCCTCGTCCGCGAAGGTGGCGCCGGGGGGGAGCTCCAGGTCGAGCCCGGCGTCGTGGTCGTACGCCAGCTCCGCCTTGAGCTTGCCCGCAGCATTCGCCGAGTCCCGCACCGTGCGCCCCAGCAGCTCGCCGTACTCGCGCGGGGTCATGGGGGTGAGCGGCCCCGGCACGGTCTGCGGGTCGGTCCCCGCCGCGCTCAGGCTGAACTCCAGGTGGGTGCGCCGGGAGCGGACGAACAGCTCGCCGCCGCCCTCCCACCAGAGCACCAGGAGCTTTCGCGCCTCGGCGGGGAAGAAGCGCTGCGCCAGCGTGGGGACGGAGGTCCCCGGGGCGGCCGCCGGGAGCGGGAGGTGGTGGAACAGGGTGGTGTCGTCGAACAGCCGCACGAAGTGCCGCCGCTCGGCGGGGAAGGGCTCGGGGCGCTCGGGGAGCTTGATGTCGCGCAGCCGGGAGGGCGCCATGAACCAGGCGACGCCCGTCAGCACGACCAGCACCCCCGCCACCAGCCAGTGCCCCACCGCCCGCCCCGCGTCGGCGCCGTCGCCCGCGCCCCCCGCCACGTCGTCGCCCGCCAGCCCCGCCAGCGCGCCCACCCCGGCCCCGATCCCGGAGCCCACCACCCCCACCAGCTGGTTGACCAGGAAGTAGGCGATCCCGATCAGCGCCGGGGCCGCGTAGATCGCCGCGAGGATGGCGGCGCCCTTCCGGTCGTCGCGGTTGCGGTAGGCGATCGCCCCCAGCGCGATGCCGGTCGCCAGGGGGAGCCCCAGGAACAGGAACCAGCGCAGCGCCCAGGGGAGGTCCTCCACCCCGAGCGTGCCGAAGAACACCGCGGCGAGCACCAGGTCCACCCAGGCGGCGACCTGTCCGAACGCGGTGATCCCCTCCACCCCGGTCGTGGTCAGCGAGGCGATCCAGGTGCCGTAGAACACGGGGACCAGCGCCGTGGCGGCCAGCGGCAGCGTCAGGAACTCGGACCAGGCGCGCTCGTCGTCCACCTGCCAGAAGGCCTCTCGCGTGAGCCGGCTGCCGTGCGGGAGCGCGGCCGCCAGCGGCCCCACCGCCATCAGCGAGAGCGCCACGGGCATCAGGAAGAGCCACCAGCTCCCGTAGCCCCAGCCGTACACCATGCTCACCGCGCCGCCGCGCATCACCGAGTAGCCGTCGCGCACGAACTTGGGCGTCAGCGCCAGCGGGCGGATCTCCTCCAGCTCCTTCTCGAAGCCGCCGAACCCCTTCGGCCGTGCGCTGCGGGCCTTGTAGATCTCTTCCAGCGCCGCGTCGTACGCCTCGAAAAGCTCCGGGGGGACGTCGCCCTTGCCCGGCCACCAGCGGTCCCACGCCTGCCCCTCGCGCACGTGGCCGCGCCCCATCACCCGCTGCGCCACCCGCGCGTCGATGCTCATCTCCCCGCGGCTGTGGTCCAGCTTGGCGCGCGAGGCCACGCCCAGGTGCCACTCCACGTCGTGGATGAAGGGGTGGCAGACGGCGTCGCCCGCCACGTGGCAGAGGTGGCCCAGCAGGTAGGCGCGCACGGCGTCGCGCGCCTCGGCCTTCTTCGCCCGCTGCGCCTCGCTGTCGGCGGGGCGCCGGTCGATGCGCTGCGAGGCCTCGCGCCACATCTGCAGGACGAAGTCGGTGGAGCGCGCAACCACCGGCTCGCGGTTCTCGTCCGGGGTCCCCTTGTGCACCAGGTCGAACACCCACTTGCCGGCGGGCATCGCCAGGATCGCGGAGAAGCCGGTGATGTCCGGGCCCATGGAGCCCATCACCGCGAAGCGCGACACCCCCGCGCCCAGCGCCCCCACGCCCGTCGTGGTGTCGTCCGCCACCGGCATGGCGCGGCTCAGCAGCCCGTGGGCCTTGTCGGCCAGGTGCAGGACGCGCAGCTCCACGTCGGTGAGCTGCCCCGCGGAGCCCTTTTTCGCCGTCAGGCGGGCGCGGAGGTCGGCCAGGCGCTCGCGCGCCAGCAGCAGGATCGCCTTGTGGGTGAGTACGGCGGGCACGCGCTCCCTCCTTTGTCAGGCGGTGAGGGTGGCGGAGACGCTCACCGACGCCGAGCCCCCGCCGCTCCCCGGGGCCGGCAGCGCGGCCTGCAGCCGCTCCAGCGCCGCCGTGGTGCGGTCCAGCCCCTCGTCCACCTGCGCCGCCAGCGAGTCCAGCGTGTCCAGCACCGGCGACATCAGCGCCCCCAGGTCCAGCACCGCCAGCGCGGCGACGATCTCGTCGTAGATGCGGATGGGGTTCCGCAGCAGCGCCTCCGCGTCCAGCTTGGCCAGCACCCGCAGCGCGGTCTCGCGCAGGGCGTCCAGCACGGCGCGCACCGGGGCCAGCGGGTCGAACCCCTCCAGCTCCGCCTTCAGCGCCGCGAACGAGGCCAGCTCCGGCGCCAGCAGCACCCGCGGAGACAGCGCCTCGATCCGTCCGCGCGCCTCCGCGTGGATGGCGGACAGCGACTCCACGAAGGGGCGCAGGTCCACCGCGTCCACCAGCGTCCGCAGCCGCGCGATGCCGGCCTGGAGCGGCGCCAGAAGGGCGTCCACCAGCTCCTCCACCTTGCCCTGCAGCGCCTCCGCGATGGGCCGGGCGACGGCGGCCAGGCGCTCCGGCGTGGCGACGGCGAGCACGCGGCGCACGACGCCCTGGATCCCCTCCTCCAGCCCGGTGATCCCCAGCCGCCCCAGCAGCGCGCGCAGGAACTCGCCCAGCAGCGCCCCCGGCGAGAACGCCGCCCGCAGCCCGTCCACGGTGTCATCCACCTGCGCCAGCCCCACGCGCCGCAGCGAGCCGGAGCGCTCCACGGCCACGGCCAGCGTCGCCAGGTAGCGGGCGCGGTTGGCGTCCAAAAAGGACAGCGAGAGCCGCGGCCGGAGCCGCGCCGCCACCGGCTCCAGCGCCGCGCGCGCCGGCGAGTCCGCGGGGAGCGCGGCCAGCGCCGCGCCCAGCGCGTCCGAGCGCGCGCCCAGCTCCAGCGCCAGCCCGGGGAGGTCCACCGCCGCCACGGCCGCCCGCGTCGCGGCGACGTTCGCCTCGATGCGCGCGCCCCGCGCCCCCAGCGCTCCGCCGCCCCCCTCCGCCCCGCGCAGCCACCCCCACACCGTGCCGAAGCTGCGCGGGTCCGTGCGCAGCCCGGCGCTCCCCGCCATGGCGGCCACCATGTCGCCGAAGGGGAGGGCGAGCACGCCGCCCCCGGCGTTCGCCAGGAAGGCGTCGGCGTCGGCAAGCGAGGCGCGCAGCGCGTCCTCCATCCCGGAGGGGTCCAGCCGCGCGGCCAGCGCCTTCGCCCCGTCCGCGGCCCAGTCCAGCGCGGGGCCCCACTCGTCCAGCCGCAGCTCGCCCACGACCTTCGCCCGGGCGGCGTCCACCCGCGCCACCACGTCGCCCAGCAGCCGCTCCGGGGCGTACCCGTCCACCGCTTCCAGCACCCGGGCGAAGGCGTCGTCCACGGGGCGGAGCAGCGCCTCCGGGTCCACGGCGGCGAGCGCGCCCCGCACCCGGTCGATGGCGTCCTGCACCGGCTGGAGCCCCAGCTCCGGGGAGAGCGCCGCTACCCGCTCGCGCAGCTTCGCCAGCTCGGCCTCGATGGGCTCCGCCAGCCGGCGCGGGTCGCCCTGCCGCACCGCCGCCACCAGCGCGTCGTAGCCGGCCTGCACCTCGGCGATCGACGCCTCCAGGATCCCCCGCGCGGCGAACTTCCCATCGGCGTCGATCTGGAGCCACCCCTCCACCGTCTCCTCCACCCCCGCCACGTCGATGGCGCGCACCGGCGCCACCGCCGCGTCCAGCTCGGCCCTGACGTCGTCCGGGAGGAGGCCCAGCGGCAGCTCCTCCAGCACCGCCGTGGTGGTGTCGACCACGTCCACGGTGGTGTCGAAGTAGGGGCGCATCTCGGCGGCGGCGAGCGCCCCGGCCAGCGCGCGCACCCGCTCGGCCACCTCGCCGGCCACCGCGTCCAGGTTCAGCGACTCCACGAAGTCGGCGGCCTCGCCCAGCAGCCGGTCCGTCTCGGCGACGAAGGCGTCGATGGCGGCCTCGGCGCCCTCCAGCGCCCCCGTGACGGTCTCCGCCACCGCGCGCAGCGCCGCCTCGATGCGCGCCACCAGCTCCCGCGCGAAGTCCAGCGCCCGCGCCACCGGCCCCAGCAGCGCGCGGATCGCCGAGGCGATCTCCTCCACGGGGATGGCGGCCACCCCCTGCCGCACCCCCTCCAGCGCGCCGCGCACGGCCCCCGTGACGCGCTCCACCACCTCGGACACGGCGGCCAGCGGCGCGGTCGCGAACTCGATCCCCTGCGCCACGGGCCGCGACACGGGCGACAGGTCCAGCGCCGCGATCGCCGCGGCGATCTCCCCGGCCTTGCCCTCCAGCAGGGCGAGCAGCCCGTCCAGCCCCCCCGCGGGGGCCGCCGCCACGTCCAGCTCCAGCCGCAGGGCGGGGGCGAGCTGCCGCACCAGCGCCCCCACCGCCCGCCCGACGGCGTCGGTGTCCACGCCGCGCAGCAGGTCGGCCCCGGCGCGCACGTCCGCCTCGATGCGCGCCACGTCGAAGTGCACCAGCGTGGCCTCGCCGAAGCCCATCGCCCGGGCGAGCAGCTCCTCGACCAGCGCCAGCCGGGTGGCGGCGGCCGTGACCTCCGCCACGGCCTGCGCGGACAACCCCTCGGGGGCGTCGGCGCCGGCCTCGGCGAGGGCGCGCAGGCGCCCCAGCGCCAGCTCGAAGGCGCCGCGGAGCGCGCCCAGCTCGCGCTCCACGTCCGCCGGGTCCAGCTGCGCGGCCATGATCCCGGTGAGCCGCTCCCCCTCGGCCAGGGTGGACTCCAGGCTCATCAGCGCCGCCAGCGCCCGCAGCGTCCCCACGGCCGCGGGGAGGATCCCCGCGACCGCGTCCGCCGCCGGACCGATGTCCACCCCGCCGGCCGCCGCGCCCCCGGCGAGCAGCTCCCAGAGCGCGCGCGCCTCCGGCCGCTCGGCCAGGAGCGCGCGCAGGCGCTGCAGCACGGCCAGGAAGTCGCCCTCGTCGGACTCCTCCAGCGCGGTGCGCAGCGCCTCGATCAGCGACCTCACCTGCCCGGGGACGTCGCCCGCCGACACCCGTTCCACCATCTCCACCGCGCGGGCGAGCGTCCCCACCGCCTCGCCCGGCCCGGGGAGCCCCGCCAGCAGCGCCGGGATCCCCGCCGTCACCCGCCCCACCGCGCCGTCCAGCCCCGACACCTCCACGCTCACCGAGAGCTGCGCGGCGCCCTGCGCCTCGCCGGCCTCCGGGGGCGCCTGCGCGCCCTCCAGCGTGGCCGTGGGGCCGGCGAGCCCGCCCAGCAGCCCGTCCAGCGCGGAGCCCAGGTCCAGGCGCGCGGACAGGTCAGCCGAGAGCAAGGGACGCGGTGCGGGAGGTGGCGGAGCTCATCGGGAAGAGGCGAGGCGGCTCGGAAAGGGGGGCGGAGGAGCGGCGGGCAGGGGAGGGCGGGCGCAACATACAAGCCAGTAAACGCATGAAGAGCCCGCGGCCCCTAACTGCTTTCCGACGGGGGAAGCTAGGCCGCCGGGAGGGGAACGGCCGTGCGCGGGTCGCGGGCCGCAGCCTGGGAGCGGTCCGTCCCAGCTGGGACATTCGTGTCCCGCCGGGAGTGCCCCGCGCGTGGGACGATCCCGCTCGGCCGAGCGTCGGGGAGCCCGGAACGGCCGGCATGGGCGCACCGGCAACGCCGGAGGGCCGGATGGCAGCCGCCACCCGGCCCTCCGTGCCGGAGCCGCACGCCGATCAGTTGCCCAGGGCGGACCCCGCCCGCGCGATCCCCGCGCCGGCCACGTGGAAGGGCGGGAGCGCCACCGGCATGCGCCCGCCGATGGGGGCGCGCCCGGCCAGTGCGTCGCCCGCGGCGCGCTGGGGGGCGACGGACGCGCTCCACGCCACCAGGTAGGCGGGGACGGAGGGGAAGTCGGAGAGCAGGTACGGGCTGCCGAGCGAGACGGCGACCACCGGCCGCCCCACGGCCGCGAGCCCCTCCACGAACGCGCCGAACTCCGCCGGGAGCGAGAGCGCCCGGTACTCGCGCGGGGTGACCAGCGCGGAGGCGACCACCAGATCGGCCTGCGCGGCGCGGGCGCGCAGCGACGCCACCTGCGCCGCCGTGACGCTCCCGCTCAGCCGCACCTCCGCCACCTCGCGCCCCGGCGCGGCGAGCGCGCTCCCCAGCGTGGTGCGGCCCGAGCCGGGGAGGTTGTAGGCGACGTGCAGCACCCGCCGCGCCCGCGCGGGGAGGGGCACCAGCCCGTCGCGGTCGCGCACCAGCGTCGTCCCGGCCGCGGCCACCCGGCGCACCGTGCGGGCGTGCTCCGGGCTCCCCACCACCCGGGCGACGGCGGCCGGGTCCACGCGGGCGCCGCGGTGCAGCCCCACGCGCGCCTTCGCGGCGAGCACCCGGCGCGCGGCCTCGTCCACCCGCGCCCGCGGCAATCGTCCCGACTCCACCGCGGCCACCACGGCGTCGATCACCGCGCGCTCGCCGGGCGGCTGGAGCAGCACGTCGGCCCCGGCCAGCAGCGCGCGCACGGCGGCCTCGGGGACGGAGTAGCGCCGGGTGAGCCCGCCCATGTTCATGGCGTCGGTGAACACCAGCCCGTCGAAGCCCAGCTCCCCACGCAGCACCCCGCCCACCACGCGCGGCGACAGCGAGGCGGGCGGCGCCCCCGGGCCGTCCACCCCGGTGACGGCGATGTGCGCCACCAGCACGCCGTCGGTCCCCGCGCGCACCGCCGCCCGGAACGGCGGCAGCTCCACGCGCGCCAGCCGCGCCCGGTCCGCGGCCAGCGTCGGCAGCTGGACGTGCGAGTCCACCCCGGTGTCGCCGTGCCCGGGGAAGTGCTTGACCACGGTGAGCAGCCCGCCCTCGCGCGCCCCCTCGATCCACGCGCTCGCCAGGCGTCCCACCTGCCCCGGGTCCTCGCCGAAGGAGCGCACGTTGATGATGGGGTTCCGGGGGTTGGAGTTGACGTCCAGCACCGGCCCCAGCGTCACGTGGATCCCCACCGCCCGCGCCTCCAGGGCGGTGATCCGCCCGGCCTCGCGCGCCAGTTCCGCGTCGCCCGCCGCCCCGAAGGCCATGGCCGGGGGCATGTTGGTGCCGCCGGTCAGCCGCATCCCGGGCCCGGTCTCCAGGTCGGTCACCACCAGCAGCGGCACCCGGCTGCGCGCCTGCGCCGCGTTGAGCTTGGCCGCGAGCCCCGCCGGCGTCCCGCGGGACACGATCAGCCCGCCCACCTCGTCGCGCTCCGTCCACCTCGCCAGGTTCGCGGCCTCGCCGGCCGGCGCGTCCGCGGGCTGTCCGGCGATCCACGGGAAGACCAGCTGCGCCACCCGCTGCCGCAGCGACATCCCGGCCAGCGTCCGGTCCACCCACGGGTCCACCGGCACGCTCGGGCGGGGGCGCGCCGCGGGCGCGCTCACCGTCACCGGCGGGAGCAGGGTGGGCGCGGGCTGCTCGCGCGGCCGGGCCTCGGCGCCCTGCGAGCAGGCGGCGAGCAGCGCGGCCAGCAGGGCGGGGGCTGCACGGCCGCGGCGGCGGCGCGGGACGGGCGGGGCGGCGGGCTTCGGAGCGTGCATCATGCTGCGGATCCGGGCGTTCGGCGGACGGAGGCTGCGTTCCGGGTGCTGCCGCCGGGGCGCACGAAAGGTGCCGGGGGAGGACTGCGTGGATGGAAGTGGTGGAGGCTGAACAGGGGACCGCCCGCCGGATGTGCTACTCGGAGCCGTCCTGCTTCGCCCGGGCGCGTGCAGCACGCCGCTGCTTGGCGACCTCGCGACCGGGCCAGCCGTAGGCGTTCGCCTCGATGTCCGCGTCGGTCGCACCCACCGCGTCCCACATGGGCGCCCAAACCTCCTCGAGTAGCTTCTGCAGCTCCGCGTCTTCCAGCCCCACCAGGTGTCCGAGCCGTTCGCCGTTCTCCCGCACCTGAAAGGACTTCAAGATGTCCTGCCGTCGCTCCGGCCGCGTCATCCCCAGGAGGCGCTCCAGCGCCTCGGCGTCGAAATCGGGCAGGAGCTTCGCACGGTCGGCGTCGGAGAGGCGATACGTCGGATCGGGCACCTCAAGGCGCAGCGGAAGTGGTTCTGGTGTGTTCATGAGCACTGTGCGGCAAGGATCGGGGAATTGCGTGGCCGAACCGGACTCGGTGACAGGCACCTTCCGGTCAGGCACGCCGTTGGAATCTGTACCTCACGATGCGCTGTTCTCCATCCGCGTCCTCGTGGGCTCCCAGCACGTAGTCACTGCCGACTTCGAAGACTCTGATCTCCTCGGGGATTCGCAAGTCCGCGAGTCGCCGGCCATCGCTGCTGACGCCCCGGAGCTCCGTTGCCGCGTCTCCCGGTCCGGAAATCACCGCCCATACCCAGCCCTGCGGATCCGTGAAGAGCCCGGCGATGGTGGGGAGGTACTTTGGCATCGGGATCTCGAGCAGCATTCTCTTTCCCTCTTCGCGTTGCCCGTGCCCCGGAAGGTTTGCAACCTGCTCATCGATTGCTCGCTCGTAGTTCCGGGCGGTAGGGCGGCGGCGCGGCACCTTGAGCGACAGGGCACCTGCAGGTTTCCCATCCAGCGTGTAGACCTGGATGGAATCCGACACGCCCGTGCCGAGATAGAGACGATCGGCGCTGAAGGCCAGGCGGCTCGTCAAGCCCATCGGTCGGTTCTCCGCGGCCGGCACTACTCCGACCAGGCGCTTCTCCCCATGTGTGTCGGTGATCCACAGTTGGCCTTTGTAGTGTGGAGTCTCCGCATTGGGGAAGCCGGTGATGCGAGGCACCGAGATACCGCTAATCGCTCCGGTGCGAGAGCATGCGAGTCCAAGTATCAGTTCAGGTTGGTCGAACTCCCGGACAACGTGTCCCTCCCCGTCGATCAACGTCATTTGACGCTGGAAGTTGTCCCAAACGAAAACGGTGTCCTGGCCACACTGATTGAGCCACCAGATCGAGGTGAACTCGCCCGGCCCCTCCCCCAATCTGCCGACCTTCCTGACCAACTCTCCGGAGGGATTGAAGAAGCGAACCGAGACATCGTACGGATCCGCAATGGCGACCATCCCGTTCGAAAGCTGAGAGGCGGCTGCCGCGAAAAGGAAGGTGGGCTTCCCGTCCGGACCGGTGCTCGGGATGTCGAGTGTAGGAATCGAATCAACCACCCATCGAGCTACGTTGGCGCTGCTGGAAGCATAGTCAGGCCCTGCGTGACAAGCCGCCACCAGAGCGGCAAGCAGAAGTAAGAGGGAGTGCCGCATATCGATGTTTATTCCTGGTTCGCGAATTAAAGGAGGATCCAACCCCGAAGGCGTCTCATGTGACTGTCCGATTCCTACTTGATTTGCTTGAGGTGAAAGTCGACGATCTGCTGCAGGCGAGCTGCGCCGGCGTACTGGGTGCCGTTCACAAGGAAAGTCGGAGTTCCTTCGATCCCGAGGCGGCGGCCGGCCATCAGATCCCTCTCGATGGCGGCCTTCGTACGTTCGGCCTGCAAGCAGTCCAGAAAAGCTGTCATGTCGCGGACGCCTGCCTCGACTGCGAAGTCGCTCCAAGGCTTCCTCTCCAGCAGTTCGGGCTTGTTGAAGAGTACCCTATGGTAGTTAAGGAAACGCCCTTGTTCGGCTGCGCACACGGCGGCTTCGCTCGCAGGCAGAGCAAGATCGTGGCCCTCAATAGGGAAGTGGCGGATCACAATTGAGACAGACTCGGGAGATTTAGCCAGGACCTGATCCATCTGCTTCGCGAACAGGCTGCAGGCGGCGCACTCGTAGTCGGAAAACACGACGACTGTAATGAGAGGGTCGCTGGCTCCGAGACGGTGTCCCGTTGATGCATACGACTGCCAATCAGAGACGACGCCTATCGGCATGGCAGGCGGTCGGGTCTTGTACTCGTAAACTGAGTACGCGTTCATGCTGGTCACGATGACGGTGCCAACGGCTAAAGCCACGGCGACTGCCGTAAGGAGTCTCTCTTTGTTGATCATCATTACATCCCTCAACGTGAAAGAAAGGGGGGGAGAAGATTACGACAGTTAGATGACTTCTAGCTTGTGTAGCACATCGGCTCGAGGAAGGCGGGGCGGCAGATGCAGCTGCCGCTGCACGCCTTCTTGCTACTGCACGCCGAACCACCGCAGCCGCTCTCATTCTGCGGTGCCTCGATCTGCGCCGCAGCGAGCGAGGCGAAGGCGAGGTTTGCGGCCATCATGAAGGTTCCCATGATGAGGACCGTCCGTCGGGTGAACGCATTGGTGTTCTTCATCGTCTCGTCTCCAGAGTTGTGAGTGTCATTGACCTTTACCGAGCATTCTTCTCCCCCCGGAAAAGATGCAAGGCATCATCGGGAGCCCGGGCAACCGAAGTAGTCGAGATCAGATGTGGGATCAGTTGTGCGTCGGTGATTAGCTTCGCTGTGCCTCGCCGCATTGTTAAATGGCGCAGAATTCCTGGTCAATAGGATTGGCGCAAAAGGAGTAAAAGCGGCCAGATGCGGACAGTGTGTACCCTCACAGACCCAGGGCACACGCGTCTGTTATCTGCGGCTCTGGCCCACTCCCCACACGTCTGGCGGACTACTTAGGGAACGGGTGCTGAGAGCCTCTGCGGCTCACCACTCGGCGCTGAGTGGGGCGAAGGTGCCTCAATTGGCGGCATTCGGCACAAAACGGGTGCGCAGCGGAGGAGCTTCAGCCTAAGTTGGAGGCCCGGAGGGCATCATCGCCTTCCGGGCCTTCACACTCCTACGCAGGGGACTTCCATGCGCGCTCTCCGTTTCGCCCCACTCTTCGCTGTACTCCTCGCCCACACTGCATGCAGCGAACCTCTCCACCCCGCCATGAAGCGTCCGGATTCGTCTCCACGCTTCACGGGAACGTACGTCGGCAGTGGCCTGTCGGTCGTTGATCCAACGTACAGCGGGACCAGCGGCGATTCCACGGTTGTGAGCCGCGGTGGCGGCTATGTCGGGAGCGGACACTAAACCACCAGAGGGGAGACACTTCACGATTCGAATTGCGCCACACCTGGGGAGTGCGTGGCCCGGTCGTGTCGGGCCACGCCGCTTCGAAGAGCGGTGACGAAGCCACGTGTCAGGCGCGATGCGGCTCGCTCGTCGTGCGTCGGGTCCCTAGGTGCAGAGGTTCGCTGTTGTGTCCTGCGTGCGCTCTCGGCGGCTTCAACCCACCTCTCTGCATCAGTCGCTGTTTGAGCCTCACCGCGGTCCCTGCCGATCCGCAGAGCGCGCCGGGCAGCGCTTTCCGCCAGGTCACTGTGCCCGCGGATCAGGGCTCCCTGGGCCATCTGGATGAGCGCTCCGCTGGGGCAGTCAACATCAGGGATGTTCTGGATGTCGGTCCACAAACTGCCCCACGTGTCTTCAAACAACTGGACGCTGCCGGCACCAGCGGCGGCGCGGGCCAGGCTTGCGCGGACGATGAGGCTGAAGTCTTCCGGGAGCTGGTATCCCTGTAGCGCGTGAAAGACCGCAAGTGCATTGCCGAAGTCCCCGCGGCGTTCCATGAGGTACATCGCTAGGTCGTGGGCGAGTCGCGGCCACAATGGGTCTCCGGGCTCCAGGAGTGCCAGAGCCTCGCGAGCGTATGCGAACCCGCTCTCGCCCTGATCCAACGCAAAGCAGACGGCGCACAGGTCCACCAGCGCAAACCCCTCCATCTTGCGCAGTCCATTGCGCTGTGCAAGCTCAAGGTGTCGCTGGTGCATCTCCAGCGCGCGGGGAAGGTCTCCGCGCTGCCTGAAGAGGTTGCCAAGCCCGCCGATGCACATCGCTTCGGCTTCGAGGTCGCCAGAGTCGCGGGCGAGCCTGGCTCCGTATTCGAACCACGCTGCACCACGGTCGTACTCCGCGGCAGTACGCAGGGCCCGCCCAAGATCAAAAGCTCTGCGGACGTCTTCCGGCGCGTCGAGCACCGCCCGAAGAGCATCCTGCAGGACATCGGGGAAGGGCATACGGGTCCGGAGCGACTCGACCAGATCGTCCGCGAATGCGGCGACCGCAGGGTCTTCGGAAGCAAATGACTTCTGCCGCTTGGTCGGAGCTGTGCGCTCTTCCACACGAAGCGAATCTAGGAGCGTTTCCGCCTGGCAGATTGCTTTTCCTTCGCGGCGCGTTCGCGCGATGGCGAGCGCGCGGGATGCCGCCTCGTTGGCGCGCTCCCACTGGCCGAGGCTTCCGGCGCCGCGGCCAAGAGCCAGGAGAGCATCGGCGCCGGTCGCCTCGCTCGATTGTGTCAGCACCGTCCATGCTTCCGTCCATGCAGCCTCGAACAGCCGCGGTGCGCCGCTGCCACCTGCGGCTCGGGCCAGGTTCGCGATTGCCATGAGGCGCGCACCTCGCTGGTGGACGTGCGGCAGCACGGCGCCGAGTACCTCACGCGCGGAGGCGAACGCACCGCACTGATCCATGAGTGCGGCGGCGATATCCTGCACGACGACGGGCACGTAATCGTGGTCCCGACCCAGCACCCGCAGCGCCCGCCGCGCGTTGCTCATTCCGGACTGGACGTTTCCGGACTCGAAGTCCAGCACCGCGAGATCGTGGTAGACCCCGCCGAGCACTTCCGAGAGCGAGTTCCGCCGGGCAAGGCGTGCGGCCCCGAGCTTGAGCCGCCGGGCAAGCGCGTAGTTCCCTCGCTGAGCATGCATGTTCGCCAGCCCGCTGAGCCCCAGCGCCCACGCCTCCGCGTCCCCCGACCTCCGCGCCAGCACCACCGCGCGCTGGTACCACACGTCGGCCCGCGCGTACTCCGCCCGCCCGCGCGCCAGCCGCCCCACCTCGTACGCGCAACGCGCATCGGCCGGATCCGCCAGCGCCGCCGCCTGAGCGAAGGCGAGCGCGGTGCCGTACAGACCGCGCCCTTCCGCCCAGGCGCGCACCCGGTCGCACATGCGGGCGACGAGCGGCGCCGCGTCCGGGTGCGGGTCGCGCACCAGCACCCCCAGCGCGTCCAGCTCCTCCTCCACCTCCGGCACCAGCCCCGCCGTCGCCCGGGCCGCGTCCGCGAACAGCCCCTGGCGCGCCGACGCCTCCGCCGTGCCCCACAGCGTAGCATCCCCGAGCAGCCCCCAGAGGAGCACGCCCGCGGGCGACGCCAGCTCGTCCAGCACCGCCGCGTGCGGCAGCAGCGGCCCGTGCACGGAGCGCGTCAGGGGCGGCGGAGGCTGGCGCGGCTTGGGCCGCGGGGACGGCCCGGACGTCTCGTCGGTCATGGCGCGGGAACGGAGTGTATGCGCGGACGGTGTACACCCCGTGCATTTTACCCGCCCTCCACGCGCCACGCCAGCAAGAAAAGGCGCCTGGGTCCGTACACGACAAAGCCGGCCGGTGGGGCGCGGATACCCACACGTCGGCGACCGAAAATCACATGCTTCCCGCCAGTGCTGGCCTTCGCCCGGCGGCCGGCGCAGCGTGTGGCCCATGAGCACGCTCCACACCGACGCCGCGCCCGTTTCCTGGCACCCCCGCCACGGCCCGCCCCCGCTCCCGCCGCCCGGGTGCGGCGGCGAGGGCTGCGATGCCGCGGAAGGCGTGCGGACCGAGCTCCCCTTCCGCTCCGCCGCCGTGCTGGCGCAGGCGTGGAGCGAGGCCGCCCGCTGGATCGCCTGGGGCGGCGAGCCCCTGGCCGGCACCGCCCCGCCGCCCCCGCCGCTGCCGCTCGCGCTGCGCCCCGTCGCCCACGCGCTGCGGCGGCTGGGCCGCGAGGTGCGCGAGCCCCGCCGCGGCCCGCGCGTGGCCGGCCGGATGGAGACCGTGGCCGCGCAGTGCGCCGAGCTGGCCGGCTGGGCCGAGGGGCGCCGCGCCGTGCGCACGGCGCTCGCCTTCGCGCGGCTCGCCGCCCGGGCAGCGCCGCAGTCGCCCCGCGCCGCGTACGACCTGGGCCGGTCGGCGCGCCGGGCGGGCGACCACCAGGAGGCGTGGCGCTGGCTGCGGTGGGCGCTCGCGCTCGCGCGCCGCCAGGGGGACCGCGACACCTTTGCGCGCGCCCTCGCCGGGGTCGCCGCCATGTACCAGGCCGACGGCCAGTTCCGCCGCGCCGCCCGCTACTGGCGCCTTGCCCTGCTCCACGCGCGCGAGCTGGGGCCGTGGGAGGTGGAGGAGGAGGCGCACTTCGCCCTGGCCCTGCTCGCGCTGCGCGTCGGAGACCTGGCCGGCGGGCTGGACGTGGCCGGGCGCGCGCTGGACCTGGTATCCGCACACGACCGGCGCGTCGGACGGCTGCTGCGCGAGGTGGCCCGGTGCCTGGCCGACGGCTGGGGGCTGTTCGAGCCCGCCCTGCTCCTCGCCGACGCGCTCCTTCCGCACACCTCGGGACCCGCGGGGCGCCTGGCGCTGCACGCGCTCCGCGCCCAAGCCGCGGCCGGCGCCGGGTGCCCGGCCGCCTTCGAAGCGTCGTGGAGCGCCGCGCTCGCGCTGGCGCGCACCCACCGGGTGCGGGCGGCGGCCCGGCGCGCCGCGCTGCTGCGGCTCGCCCGCGCCGCGGCGCACCGGCGGCAGTGGGGGCGGGCGCGCCACGCGGCGATGCTGGCGCGGCGTGCGGCTCCCGCCGCGGGCGTGGACGACGCCGGCCGGCTGGCGGTGCTGCTGTCCGGGGGGCGGCGCGCCGCCCGGTTGGGGGAGGAGTTCCCGGTCCGGGCGGCCGGGGACGCGGACCGGGAGGCGGCCGAGCGCTTCTGGCTGCGCGCCGTCGCCGTCCTGGGGGAGCGCGCCCGCGCCGAGTGGGGCGGCGCCACGCGGCGGCGCGGGAAGGGGAGGTGGCCGGCGTGCGCTGCTACCTGAAGGGCGAGCTGCGCCGCCGCTTCTGCCTGGCCTGGGTGATGGTGCCCGAGGAGTGTACCGGGCGGCTGCGCGCCTTCCTCCGCAGCGTCCGCGCGGTTCCCTCCATCGCAGGCACCCGTGTGCGCCTCGCCGATGGGAGCCGCGTCACCTACGACGAGGACGCGCACGCCGTCCTCTCGTCCGACACCACCGCCAGCCCGCCGCGTGGCTGGCTGCTCATCCGCGAGGAATTCGGCCGCCGCGACGAGGTGGAGGTGGTGGGCGCCTTCCTGCACGAGCTGGCGCACGCCTTCTTCGCCATCGAGGACGGCCTCCGCGCCGCGCTGCTCCCCGAGGGGCGCGGCGAGGCCGCGGCCTGGCTGCTGGTGGCGTCCTGGGCCGCCCACGGGTGCCTGGACTACGAGCGCGGCCTGGAGCTGGTGCTGCACGCCCTGGACGAGGCCGGGCGGGAGCTGGACGACTGGGCCGGCCTCCCACTGAGCCGGATCCTGGCCGCACTCGCGCCCCGCCGTCCCGCGCGGGAGGGGTGACTCCGCGCGCGGTGAACTTTCCCCTTGCGCATCTAAGGGAGCATGCGTACCCTTCCCTTAGATCGACATAGGGAGCACGGCCGCGCCGGCCCTCCCGCCGACCCCGCGACAGGGAAGAGGCCGCGTGTTCGCAAAGGATTCCGGGCTGCTCCAGGGCACGCTGGAGCTGCTGGTGCTCAAGACGCTCTCCTGGGGGCCGATGCACGGCTACGGCATCGCCAGCTGGATCGAGAGCGCCACGGGCGACGTGCTGCGCGTGGAGGAGGGCTCGCTCTACCCCGCGCTCTACCGCATGGCCCGCAAGGGGTGGATCCGCGGCGAGTGGGGCGTCTCCGAGAACAACCGCAGGGCCAAGTACTACCACCTCACCCCCGAGGGGCGGAGGCAGTTCGCCGAGCAGGCGTCCGGGTGGCAGCGGCTGGCCGCGGCCGTGAGTGACGCCGTGGGCACCACCCGGGCGCCGAGCTGGGCCACGTGACCCCGCGCGGCCCCACGCCCGGCGGGCGCCTCTCCCGCCTGTTCCGCAAGGATCCCAAGAGCGAGGTGGACGACGAGCTCGCCTTCCACCTGGAGGAGCGCGTCCGCGAGTACCAGCGGCGCGGCATGGACCCGGAGGCCGCGCGCGCCGCGGCGCTGGAGCGCTTCGGTGACCTGGACGGCGTGCGCGGCGAGTGCGCCCAGCTGCTCGCCGCCGACCGCCGCGCCGAGGCCCGCCGCGACTGGCTGGACGACCTGCGCCAGGACCTGCGCTTCGGCGCGCGCTCGGCGCTGCGGTCCCCGCTGTTCACCCTGCTGGCCGTGGCGACGCTGGCCCTGGGGATCGGCGCGAACGCCGCCGTGTTCGGGGTGGTCAAGTCGGTGCTGCTGGACGCGCTCCCGTACGCCGACGCGGGGCGACTGGTGCGGGTGTACTCCCGCTTCGACGCGTCGGAGCTGGACCGCTCCTCGGTGAGCCCCGGCGCCGTGGCCGACATCGCCGGGCGGCTGAGGTCCTTCCGCGGGGTGGCGGCCTTCAACTTCAGCACCCACGACGCCACCGTGCTGGGCCAGGGAGCGCCGCGCGTGCTCCCGGCGGCGCTGGTGGGGGGCCGGTTCTTTGCCACCCTGGGGGTGCGCCCCGCGCTGGGGCGGGCGCTGACGGACGCGGACGCCGGCCAGGCGACCGTGATGCTGAGCCACGAGGCGTGGCTGCGCGAGTTCGGCGGCGACCCGGACGTGATCGGGAAGTCGGTTCGCACCGACCAGGCTGCCTTCGAGGTGGTGGGGGTGCTCCCGCGCGGCTTCGTGGGCCCCATGGGCGACGCCGACCTGTGGTTCACGCTGGACATGCCGTACTACCTCCAGGACCCCGCCGCGGCGCGCGAACAGCACTGGCTGGGCGTGGTGGGGCGGCTGGCGCCCGGGGTCGGGGTCGATGCGGCTCAGCGCGAGCTGGACCGGCTGGCCGGCGAGCTGGCGCGCGAGCACCCGCGGACCGACGTGGGCCGGGAATTCCTCGCCCTGCCGCTGCGCGACGCCATGGCCGGCGAGACGCGCACCCCGCTGCTGGTGCTGATGGCGAGCGCGGGGCTGGTGCTGCTGATCACCTGCGCCAACCTGGCCGGCGCGCTGCTTTCGCGGGCCATGTCGCGGCGCAGGGAGTTCGCGGTGCGCGTGGCGCTGGGCGCAAAGCGCGGCCGGCTGGTCCGCCAGCTCCTCACCGAGAGCCTGCTCCTCGCCGGGGCGGGCGCGGCCGTGGGGCTGCTCCTGGCCTGGGCGGCGCTGGGCGCGCTGCGCAGGCTGGCGCTCCCCGCGCTGCCGCCCTACGCCGATCTGTCGCTGGACGCGGGCGCGGTGGCGGCGACGCTGCTCGCCGCGCTCCTGACGGGGGTGGGCTTCGGGCTGGCGCCGGCGCTGGCCGCCGGGCGCCTGGACCCGCAGGGGACGCTGCGCGAGGAGTCGCGCGGCGCCAGCGAGGGGCGGCGCTCGCGGCAATTGCGCGGGGTGCTGGTGGCGGCGCAGATCGCCCTCTCGCTGAGCCTGCTGGTGGGCGCCGGGCTGCTGGTGCGGAGCCTGTGGGCGATGACCTCCGCGCCGCTGGGCTTCGATCCCCAAGGCGTGCTCACGGCGCGGGTGGAGCTGCCCCCGGCCGCGTACCCCACGCCGGAGCGGCGCGCCGTGGTGTTCCGGGAGCTGGAGGCGCGCCTGGCCGCGCTCCCCGGCGTCGCGGGCGTGGCGAGCGTCACCCAGGTCCCCTCGCCCACCATGAGCAGCAACAAGCTCACGGTGGAGGGCGCCGACCTCCCGGAGGACAGCCCCATCTTCATCCCCTACATGGCGGTGTCGGACGGCTACTTCCGCACCGCGCGGATCGCCCTGCGGCGGGGGCGGACGTTCGGGCCGGAGGACGCGGCGGACGCCACGCCGGCCATCGTGGTCAGCGAGAGCATGGCGCGCCGCTACTGGCCGCGGGGCGACGCGGTGGGCTCGCGCATCCGCGTCAGCCCGCACACGGCGGAGCGCTGGGGCGTGGTGGTGGGCGTCGTGGCGGACGTGCGCGTGGACCCGGCGCTCCCCGAGCCCGGACCCATGGCGTACGCCTCCGGCCGGCAGGACTTCGGCTGGACGGGGCGCGACTTCCTGCTCCGCACGTCGGGCGACCCGCTGGCGCTGGTGCGCCCCTTCCAGCGGGAGCTGGCCGCCGTGGACCCGGGGGTGCCGCTCCGCGACCCGCGCACGCTCGCCTCCATCGTGGACGAGCGCCTGGCCGGCCGCCGCCTGCCGATGCTGCTGATGACCGCGTTCGGGGCGCTGGCGCTGCTGCTGGCCTCGGTGGGGGTGTACGCCATGTTCGCGGCCATGGCCGCGGCCCGCGAGCAGGAGTTCGGGGTGCGCGTGGCCCTGGGCTCCACGCCGGGCGCAATCGCCGGGCTGGTGCTGCGGCAGGGCGCGGTGTGGATGCTGGCGGGGCTCGTGGCGGGGGCGGTGGGGACCTTCTGGGTGGCGCGGGCGCTGGGCGGCCTGCTCTATGGCGTCGTCCCGTTCGACCCGGTGGCGCTCGGCGCCGCCGCCGTGGCGCTGCTCGCGTGCGCCGCGGTCGCCCTGCTGGTTCCCGTGCGCCGCGCCACCCGCGTGGACCCGGTGGCGGTGCTGCGGTAGGGCGGCGGCCGGGGCTCGTCGTTTCGGGCGGCGGGTTTTCGCGAATCCTCGGGACTTGTGTACAAGTCCCGAGGATTCGCGCAATGTGGGCCCGGCGCACTCGTTCGCGGGATGCGTGCATCCGCGCCCGCCGCCTCCTACCTTGGGACCACGCCCGGCACAGGGGCGGGACACGGCCGAGGGGGCGCCATGCAGATCCTGCTGGTGAAGAAGAAGTGCGGCAGCTGCGGCTCGCGCACGCCGGCGTGGGCGGACGCGTGCGCGTTCTGCGGCGGGGCCCTCCACCTGCCGCGCCACCTCCGCCAGGCCGGGGTGCTGTACCTGGTGCTGGGGGCGCTGCTCACGGCGGCCGGGGTGTACCTGATCCTCCTGGTCGCCGGCATCATGGCGCGCTCGGACGATCCCGGCGCCACGACGCGCTTCAACGGCGGCCCGGGGGACGCGGCGCTGGTGTTCGCCACGCTGGGCTTCGTGCTGCTGCTGGGGATCGTCGGCATCGCCATGGGCGCGTGGCAGGTGGTCCACGGCAGGCGCGACACGCGGCTGGTGCGCGTGGTGATGACGCTCTACGTGGTCTTCTGGGTCGCCGCGATGCTGATCTCGTACTTCGGCTGAGACCGCCGACCCCCCCCCGCGCCGCCGCCCGTGTCCCCCGTCCGGAATCTCCCGTCGTCCGCCGTGTCGATTTCGCCCGGCGCCGTTCGTCGCACTGTCGGAGCCGCGGCCCGCGCCCGCCCGGGACCGGCCGGAGGCACGGCTCCCGACCCCAACCGCGAGGAAGACACGACATGCGATTCATGATGCTGGTGAAGGCCACCCCGGAGTCCGAGGCGGGCTCCCCGCCGAACCCGGAGCTGATGGCGGCGATCGGCAGGCTCACGCAGGAGCAGCTGGCGTCGGGGAAGCTGGTCGCCATGCTGGACGGCGGCGGCCTGCTCCCCAGCTCCCGGTCCGCCCGCGTCAAGCTGTCCGGCGGCCGGGTGGCCGCCGTGGACGGGCCCTTCACGGAGGCCAAGGAGCTGGTGGGCGGCTACGCGATCCTGGAGGCGAGGTCCATGGAGGACGCGCTGGAGCTGGGTCGGCAGTTCATGCAGGTGCACGCGGACGTGATGGGGCCCGGGTACGAGGGCGAGCTGGAGATCCGCCCGATGTTCGGCGCCGCCGACCTCCCCTGCGCCGCCCACGAGCACGCGCCCGAGGCAGTGGCGGTGTAGCCGGGTCGCGCGGGCCGCGGCGGGCCGGCATGGCTCTGCGGCGCCTGCGCACGACGCACGGAGGGCCCCGCCGATCGTCCGGTGGGGCCCTTTCCGCTTCAGGTCGGGTCCGCGCGACCGGCCTTGCGGCCCGACGGGGCGGGGAGGAGATTGCGGCGGTCGAGCCCTTCGCCACCCTCCGGCTCCGCCGCGCCCATGCTCTACATGGTGATCGAGACGTTCCGCGACGGCGCCCCGCGCCCGGTCTACGGGCGCTTCGCGGAGCGGGGGCGCCTGGCGCCCGCGGGGCTCGGCTACGTCGCCAG
>DASVQR010000002.1:0-96360 GCA_036389055.1 Longimicrobiaceae bacterium
TGGCGGCCCGCGGACGTCCCCGCGGCGGAGCCCGGCGCCGGGCTCGCCGCCGCGGAGATGGCCAGGACCGTGGCCGCGGGGGCCGCGGAGCGGGAGGCGGGGAGCGGCGGGGCCGCCCCGCGGCTGGCGGTGGCGGACGACGCCCCGCGCGCCGAGCGGCGGAGGGAGGCCGCGGCGGCGCTGGCGGACGCGGAGCGCGAGTACCTGCGCGCGCTCGCCGAGTACGCCGAGACCGCCTCGGCGGAGGACGCCGACCCGGTGACCCGCCTGGCGACGCTGGAGGGGCTGGTGCGCTCCACCCGCTACGCCCTGGAGCGCGCGCCGGAGGACCCGGTGATCAACGGCTACCACCTGGCCGCCATGGGCCAGCGGGACGCCATGCTCCGGCAGATCGCCCGGAGCTCGGAGGAAACCTGGTACTGAGATACCGACTGGAGAACGCAGATATGACGCGACGGAACGCTTTCATCGCCCTGGGGGCGGCGCTCGCCCTGCTGGGGACGGTCCCCGCCGCGGCGCAGGACCGCCGCGACCCGGAGCCGCGCCGCCCCACCGTGTACCGGCTGGACGAGGGTCGCGGCTGGCTGGGGATCTCCATGGACTGGTCGGACGGCCCGGTGACGGTGGACGCGGTGGTCCCCGAGTCGCCCGCGGCCCGCGCCGGGGTGGCCCGCGGCGACACCGTGCTGCGCCTGGACGGCGCCGCCGCGAACGCCGAGGCCGTGCGCCGGCTGAGCCCCGCGGTGGGCGACACGGTGCGGCTGCGGCTGCGCAGGGACGGGCGGGAGCGCGAGGTGCGGGTGGTGGCCGGCAGGCGCGAGGAGAACGTGGTCATCTTCCGCCGCGGCGACCGGGTGACGGTGATCGACCCGGACTCGGTGCGCGAGCGCATGGCGATCC
Organism: Longimicrobiaceae bacterium; assembly: GCA_036389055.1. GTDB lineage: Bacteria > Gemmatimonadota > Gemmatimonadetes > Longimicrobiales > Longimicrobiaceae > JAFAYN01. The sequence goes on from DASVQR010000002.1 coordinate 901, forward strand.
GGCTGGACACCATCGGCGCCCACCTGGACAGCCTGTTCGTGAGGATGGACAGCCTGCGCGTGGGAACCGAGGCGCGGCGCCTCTACCGGATGCTGGACAGCACGATGGTGCGGGAGTGGCCCGAGGTCGTTCCCTTCAGCGTGGAGCTGGGCTCCCGGGCGCTGGCCGGGGCCGAGTTCACGCAGATGAACGCCGGGCTGGGGCGCTACTTCCAGACGGAGAAGGGGCTGCTGGCGCTGCGGGTGGCACCGGGGAGCCCGGCGGCCCGCGCCGGGCTGGAGTCGGGCGACGTGGTGCTGCGCGCCGACGGCCGCGACGTGGGGACGGTGCGCGAGCTGCGGGCGGCGGTGGCCGGCGCCGACGACGCCGAGGCCAGGCTGGAGGTGCTCCGGCAGGGGCGCCGCCGCGAGCTGACGCTTCGCTGGGAGCGCGGCGCCGAGCGCGAGGTGCGGGTGTTCCGCGAGACCGTCCCCGCCCGGCGCCCCGCGCCGACGAGACGGCCGGTGAGCCACTGAGCCGGGCCGGCTGGAAGCAGAGGGGCGGACGGGGCGGGCCGCGCGGTTGCGCGCGGCCCGCCCCACGCGTATCGTCTCCCCGTCCGGCAGGCACAGCTCACCTCCACCACCCGCGCCCCGCCCGATGCTGAAGCGCCTCTTCTCCGGCGGCAACGTCCTCAACCTGCTGCTGGTCTTCGTCCCCATCGCCATGCTGATGGAGTGGGTGTTCCACTCCCCGCCCATGTGGATCTTCGTGATCGCCTGCCTGGGGATCATACCGCTGGCCGGGCTGATGGGCCACGCCACCGAGGAAATCTCGGAGCGGGTGGGCGAGGGGCTGGGCGGCCTGCTCAACGCCACCTTCGGCAACGCGGCGGAGCTGATCATCGCCATCGTGGCGCTGCGGGCCGGGCTGTACGACCTGGTCAAGGCGTCCATCACCGGCTCCATCATCGGCAACGTGCTGCTGGTGTTCGGGCTGAGCGCGCTGGTGGGCGGCCTGCGCTTCGAGACGCAGCGCTTCAACCGCACCGCGGCGGGGCTGGGCTCCACGCTGCTGGTGCTGAGCGCCGTGGGGCTGGTGGTGCCCGCCATCTTCCACTACCTGGTGGGCGCCACCGCGGCGGAGGCGGAGCGCAACCTGAGCCTGGAGATCTCCATCGTCCTGATGGCGACCTACGTGGCCAGCCTGTTCTTCACGCTGCGCACCCACAAGCACCTGTACATGGGCGACGCGGCCGCGGCGACCACCGAGGACGCGAGCGCGGCGGACGGGACGCACGGCGCCGCTGCGCTGAGCGACGCGCACGGGGGCCATGGCGGCCACGGGCCGCGCAAGTTCCCCTGGAGGGCAGTGGGGATGCTGGTGGCCGCCACCGTGGGCGTGGCGGTCATGGCCGAGTTCCTGGTGGCCGCCGCCACGGAGACGGCCGAGGTGCTGGGGTGGAGCGAGGTGTTCGTGGGCGTGATCGTCGTCGCCATCATCGGCAACGCGGCGGAGCACTCCACGGCGATCATCATGGCGGCAAAGAACAAGATGGACGCGGCGATCAACATCGCGGTGGGCTCGTCCATCCAGGTGGCGCTGTTCGTGGCGCCGCTGCTGGTGTTCCTGAGCTACGTGATCGGCGGGCGCGGCCCCATGGACCTGATCTTCACCCCGCTGGAGGTGCTGGCGGTGGCGGTGTGCGTGGGGATCATGGCGTTCTGCGCCGCGGACGGCGAGTCGCACTGGATGGAGGGGGTGCAGCTGCTGGCCGTGTACGTGATCCTGGGGATCGCCTTCTACTTCCTCCCGGTGCCCGCCGAGGCGGCCGGGGCCGCGGCGGCGGCCTCCGGCCACTAGGCGGCTCCCCGCGGAGCGCGCGGCAGAGAAGAGCCCCGTCCGGCGCATCGCCGGACGGGGCTCTTGCTTTTGCATGCGGATCGGCCTTCCGCCGGTTCAGGACCGGGGCGCGCGGGAGGAACGCTCCAGCCGGTACAGCCGCAGGTGCTCGACGTCGTTCTCGTCCCGGGCCCGGCCGAGCACGTGGTCGCGGCCGACCTCCAGGACGTACAGGGCGGGTGGAATGCGAAGGCTCCCGAGCAGGCGGCCCTCCGGATCGAACACGCTCCACGGCACGCCCGCGCCCCGCTCGCCGGGACGAACCGCCTCCTCCACCCACAGGTAGCCGTCCGGGTCCACGTGCAGGCCGGTGTAGGGCGGCATGGCGTCGGGGTACGGCGCGGCCTCCCGCATCCGCTCCTCGTCGCGCCGGGCCTGCTCGCCGCTCAGGTTGACGAGGCTCGCCCGGTAGTCTTCGCGGTCTTTGGAGGTGACGGCCAGCGGGCGGTGGTCCCTCCGGATCAGTCTTGCCAGCTGCCCGGATTTGTCGTAGACGGCCATCTCGTAGGCGTCGCCGGTGCCGACGTACAGCTGGTCGTCGTGGACGGCCGTGACGGTGCGGCGCGCGAACGGCCGGGTGTCCACCCTGAAGGTGCCGCGCCCGCCCGGAGGCAGGGTTGCGAACTGCTCCGTTCCCGGAAAGCGGCCCAGCTCGCCGAGCCTCTCGCCTCCGGGACCGACGCGGACGAACGCCGCGGTGTCCCGCCACACCTGCCCCGTGGCGGGGAGGCGGGCGAGGTCGATCCCCGCCGCGACGACGAGGGAGCCGTCCGCGAAGGCGCCGTGCAGCCGCGGAAAGACACCGGGCAGTCCACTGGGCGTGAAGGCGCGCACGAAGCGGCCCCGCGGATCGAACACGGAGAGCCTGCCCTGCACGTCGTCCCAGGCCCCCAGCGTGTCGCCAGCGAGACGTCCGACCCAGCCCAGGTGCCGGAACTCCCCGGGCCCGTCCCCCTGGCGGCCGGCGCTCAGCAGGTGGCGCCCGTCCGGGCCGTAGAAGCGCAGCTCGTGCGTACCGGAGTTTGCGACGACGACGCGGCCATCGGAGAGGCGCGTGGCGGCGAGCGCCTGGAAGAGCTGCTCGCTCGGCGCCGCCCCGCCGCCGACGTCCAGCTCCGGCCGGGTCGCGATCCGCCAGGCCAGGCTGTCACCGGCTCCGGCCGGGTTCTCGACGATCGCAATGCCTGCGCTGTCGCGGACCGTCGCCACGGTGGTGGTGCGGACGGACGGGTCACCGCACGCGGTCAGCAGGACCGTGAGCGCCACCCCGGCCGGCCGTCGAAGAGGTCGTGTCATGTACGGGCGAATGGGCGGAGAACTGGGCCGGGCCTCCACGGGGTGGAGGCCCGGCCATTTACCAGACGTGGAGTTTCGTTTTCAGCGGCGCGGAACGGAAGGCGCCGGCTGCGACCGTACGTTTCCGTCAAAGCCGGCCCAGAATCGTGCGTCGAGCCGTTGCGCGAAGCTCTTCGCCTCCGGGAGACCGGCAATGGCCTGGCCGGTCGCCCCGGGGGTGCCCGGTTCGGCAGCGAGTGCTGCGACTACGCGCTGCAGCGCAGCAACGTCGACCGTCGCAGCGGGTGAAGCGACGGCTTCCGCACGCGGCGACGGCCCCGACGGCAGCGCACCGGGATGATCGCAGGCCGTCAGGGCCAACAGGCCGGCCAGGGCGGGCAAGCAGCGAAAGCACTGTCTGCTCGACATGATGCACTCCATCTGTTCGGGGATCCCGTTCACCGGCGGACGTTCCGCACCCTCAAGCGTCAGGTGTTCGTCAGAGGACACGCTTTCTGCTTGGAAACGCAGACAATGCTACCGTCGGACAAAGTAGTGCAGACCGTGTCGTAGCAGGTCACCGTTTGGGCATCGGCAGGGGCGGAGCCGGAGCCGGCGAGCAGCGGGATAGCCAGGAGAGCGAGCCGGAGTAGGAATGCACTCGGGCGGCCGGGAAGCAAACGGCGCATGTGGACCTCGCGTTGCGCGAAAGGATGAAGCGGCAGGGGATTTCCTCTGACGGGACAGTTCACGCATACAGTAATGTCACAATAAGCGCGCCGCAATGACCTCGTCCGGCACTCGGGGGACACTGAATACATCCCCTTCTCCGCTCAGCGGGGATCGGACCCGCCGCCCATGGGCAGGATGGGGCCGGCGTCCTCCAGCGTGCTCCGGCGGGAGTCGGCGATGCGCCACACCAGCGCGGCCACGATCAGGAGCGCGATCAGGAACCCGGCGATCAGGGCGGCGCGCCGGGCCGCGGGCGGCCGCCACACCTCGGGGGAGCCGGCGTGCGGGCGCTGTGCGCCGCAGAGCGGGCAGGACGCATGCGAGGGATCGATCTCCTCGCCGCAGTTCTGGCAGACGATGCTACTCGGCATGGCTCCACGCGCCGGGTTTCCGCGGTCTCCCCCGGACCTCCGGGGGCGGGAAGGCCATGCATTTTCGGCGCCGCCGTCAGGAGCCGGGGGCCACCAGCACGATCCTGCGCCGGGCGGGGGCAAGCCCCACGAACATGCCGTACGCGCCCGTGACCCCCACGGAAGCGCTGGCCTCGCGCACCGCCCCGCCGAAGCTCACCCGGGAAAGGGCGTACGCGGAGTCCAGCGCCGTGAGGTGAAGGTGCACCTCCACGGAGTCGGGCTGGAGGGCGGTGAACCGCCGGGAGGCGCCGGTGCCGGTCCACTCCCCGCACTCGGAGACCATCCCCGTGACCGTCGCGGAGTCGGCGAAGCCCTGCCGCCCCGACCCGTCCACCACCAGGTCCGCGTCGCTCCTCAGGTACACGCCGCACTGCGCGCCGGGGACGACCCGCCCACCCCGGTACACCCTGCCGGCCGCGACGCCGGGGAGCACCCGCTCCCCCTGGCGGTGGGTGCGCCAGCGGAGGGTGAGGGCGTCGGTGAACAGGAGGGAGCCGCCGGGGCCGGGTGTGAGCCGCAGCGGGATGCGCGTCCCCGCCACCGGGTACACCGGCTCGGGGGGGAGCGGCACCGTGGTCCGCGCCGTGGCCGGGGCGTGCCCGGGCACGTCGGCGGCCACGGAGTAGGAGGCGCCGGCGCGCACGCCGCCGGGCACCACCCCCGCGTAGCACCCCGGACCGGCGGGACCGTTCGCGGGGATGCCGGTGGAGGGGTCGAAGCTCCGCACGCAGGCCGCGAACCCCGCCGGCGCCTCCCGCAGCGCCACCTCCCCCCCCGGCCCCGTGAAGCGGAGCTGCGCGCCGGTGACGGGAACCGTGCGGACCACGCCGTTCTCGGTCCCCGTCCGCTCCAGGAGCACCGCCACCGTGTCGGCGCCGGCGCGGAGCACGGCGTTGAGCTGCAGGCTGGGCTCCAGGTCCACCGCCGTGGGCGGGGGGACGACGTCGCACCCCGCGGCCAGGACCAGCAGGGCGACCAGGGCGCGGCGCATCAGAACCTCCACTCCAGCCCGAAGGTGGGGAAGACGGGGAGCTGCGGCGCGTACGACACGCGCATCCCCCGGCCGCCGTCGTCGTTGAACTCGTCCGGGATGGCGAACAGGACGTTGCGGGTGTTGAGCACGTTGAGCACCTGGAGGTACGGGACGACCGTGGTGGCCCTGCCGAACCAGCGGCGCCGGTACTCGCGGCGCAGCCCCAGGTCCAGCCGCGCGTAGCCGGGGAGCCGGGCGGAGTTGTGCTCGCCCATGACCGGGGCCAGCCGCTCGTACCCCAGGAGCCTGCCGTCGTCCGCGTCGAAGGCGTAGCGCCTCACCACGCCGACCACGGGGGTGTAGGGCTGGCCGCTGGCCATCACCAGCCGGGCGCTGAGCTGCCCCCGCGCGCCCAGCGGGGCGAAGCCGTTCAGGTCCAGCGTGTGCCGCCGGTCGAAGCGCGGGGTGTAGCGGACGCCGTCCACCTCGCGCTCGGCGGCGGCCAGGGTGTAGGCGGCGTTCAGGCCGGCGCCGCCGCGCGAGTACTGCGCCAGCAATTCCACCCCGCGCCCCCAGCCCGTTCCCTGCCGGAACTCGTCCGGCACCACCAGCCCGCGCCCCAGCGGGTCCTCGGGGATGGGGGTGACGGGGACGCTGCGGAAGCGCTTCTCGTACGCTTCCACGCGCAGGCTGAGCCGGGGCGAGCTCCACTCGCCGCCCAGCACGGCGTCGTCGGCCACGGTGAGCCCCATCTCCTCGGGCACGGCGGCAAGGATGTCGTAGGCGACGATGGAGGTGGAGAGCGCCTCGGCGTCGTGCAGGCTGTGCATCACCTGGGCGGAGCGCCCCGCCCCGGCCCACAGCGACAGGCGCGGCGACGCCTCCCAGCGCATCCCCAGCCGCGGCATCCACTCCGTCCCCCGCGGCCCGGCGGCCATCACCCGCACCCCGGCGCGCATGGACAGGGCATCCGTGGGCGTCCACTCGTCCTCCAGGTACGCGGCCAGGGTGAGGGGCCGGTCCTCGCGGTGGAAGGGCGGGACGAAGTCGTCCACGTCGTCGTCGAAGTCGGTGGGGCGGACGTCGTGCCGGAAGGTGTACACGTCCAGCTGCGCGCCACCGCGCAGCTGGTGCCGGCGGCCGTACCAGGTGAGGCCGCCCGCGAGCACCGCGTCGCCGATGCCGGTGGAGGCGCGGACCACGTAGCGGGGGTCGTCGTCGTACCGCTGGGTGTCGTTGTTCCAGCGGCGCTCGGTGGCGTGGAAGCGCCCCCCGAAGCCGCTGTACCCGGCCCGCAGCTCCCCCGCCATGCGGGTGCCGAAGGGACGCCACAGCCGCGCCCCGAACGCCTCGGAGCCCCAGTCGAAGTCGATGGCGTTGCTCTCCCCCGGCTGCTGGTAGAACAGCGTCTCGTCGTTGAGGTACGCGGAAAAGGAGAGGCGCCCCAGCGGCCCGGCGTCCTGGTCCAGCTTGAGGTGGGCGTCGGAGAAGCCGTAGGGAAGGTGCACGGGGATGATCCCCAGCGCCTCGGCCCCGCGGGTGGCGAGGTCCAGGTAGGTGTGCCGCGCCGAGAGCAGGTAGCTCCCCCCGGCCCAGGGCGTGGGCCCGTCCACCCCGAAGCGCGACGAGATCAGCCCCACCGCGCCGGTGGCCCGGACGCTGTCCCTGCCGCCGTCGCGGGTGCGGACCTCCATGACGCTGGAGATGCGGTCGCCCGCCCCCGCGGGGAAGGCGCCCGCCAGCACCCCCACCGACTGCACGGCGTCCGGGTCGATGGCGCCGAACAGCCCGCCCAGGTGGTACGGGTTGTAGAGCGGGATCCCGTCCAGCGTGATCAGGTTCTGGTCGGGGGAGCCGCCGCGCACGTAGGGCGCGCTGGAAAAGTCGGAGATGCTGGCGACGGAGGGGAGCGACTGGATGGCGCGCAGCACGTCGGCCTCGGCGAGGGCGGGGGTGAGCCGCACGGCGCGGCCGTCCAGCCGCACCGCGCCGGGCCCCGCGGAGTGGGCCCCGGAGACCGCCGTCCCCTCCTCGCGCCCCCTGACCTCCACCGGGTCCAGCCGCACCGCCTCGGCGCGCAGGTCGAAGTCCAGCCGCACGGAGCCGCCCCCGGAGGCCCGCACCACCACGGTGTGGGGGCGGAAGCCCAGCGCGGAGGCGCGCACCGTCCAGCGCCCCTCCTCCACGCCGGGGAGGACGAAGTAGCCGCGCTCGTCGGTGACGGCGGTGCGCTTCAGCTCCACCACCTGCACCGTGGCGCCGGGGATGGGGACGGCGGAGCCCTCCGCCCGCACCGTGCCGTGCACGTCGGACGCGGGGAGGAGGACGGACAGGAGCAGGGCGGCGAGGGACACTGCGTCGCGGCGGAACGGGTCGGGGGGCGCTGCGGCGCCCGCGGGGGCGCCGCCGGGAAGGGCGGAGTCAGGGACGGACGGTGAAGACCACTTCGGAGCCGGAGCTGTCGGAGGCGGGGGCGAGGAGGCGGATGCCGTCGCCGTCCTTGCGGAAGTACGGGCGCCCGTCCACCTCCACCACGGCGCTGCGGGAGGCGCGGGGGATGACCACCTCCACCTCGCCGGCCCCGGCGCCGGACACCTCGACGCGCCCCGGGCCGGTGCGGAAGCGGGCGCCGGAGGCCCGGCCGGTGGCGCGCACGTCGGAGTACGAGTCGTCGGAAAGGCGCACGCGGATGCGCAGGTCGGGCGAGGGCCGGGTGAGCACCACCCGCACGCGCCCCAGCTCCGGGAGCACGGACACGCCGGCCGCGGACTCGGCGGGCTGCGCCGCGGGGCCCGTCTCCCCGGCGGCGGCGGCGGCCGAGTCCGCCGGCGCGGCCGTGGCCGGGACGCCTGCGGCGGCCGTGGCGTCGCCCGCGGGGGCGGAGGAGACCTGCACGCGGTCCAGCATCTGCGCGATCCAGCCGCGCACCGGCGACCCCGGCACCGTGGCGGAGGCGACGCCGGCGACCCCCAGCACCAGCACGGCGGCGCGCCGCAGCACCTGCCCGGCGTCCACCCCCACCCAGCGGCGCCAGCGCTGCCGGCTCACCGTGGCAAGGGCGCGCTCCGTGGGGGCGGGGCGGTCCAGCGGCGCCAGCGCGGCGGCGAGCCGCGCCGCGGCGCCGAGCAGCAGCTCCGCCTCGGCGCGGCAGGCGGCGCACGCCTGCAGGTGCCGCTCCACCTCGGCCCGCTCGGCCCGCGGCAGCTCGCCGTCCAGGAGCGCCTGGATCGTCCCTTCGGCCGGGTGGCTCATCCCTCGTCTTCCCCCTGGTACGCCTGTGTGAACTTGCGAAGGGCGCGGGCGATCAGCGTCCCCACCGAGCCGGGCGCCACGCCGGCGGCCCGGGCGATCTCCGCGTACGAGAACCCTTCCTCGCGCATGAGCAGGAGCTCGCGGTCGCGCGCCGGGAGGTGCCCCAGCGCGTCCCGCACCGCGGCGATGCGGCCCTCCCGCTCCACGGCCTCGTCGGGGGCCGGGAAGGCGCCCGGGAGCACCGGCTCGGCCTCCAGGATGCGCGCCCGCCGCGCCCGCTTCCGCGCCCCGTCGCGCACCAGGTTGGTGGCGACGGTGAACAGCCAGACCCGCACCCCGTCGTCGGAGACGCGGCGCCCCAGGAGCCGCACGAACGACTCCTGCGCCAGGTCCTCCGCGACGTCCGCGTCCCCCGTCAGGCGGTGCAGGTACCGGTACAGGGAGGGATAGAGGCTGCGAAACGTTTGCTCGAAGTCCACGTGCGGCGGGCCGGGGTCCGGATCGTTCGGCTGGGAAGGGAACGCGCGGGAGGTGGGGATTGTGACAGGAAGTGCGAGGGAACAGGGAACAGGGAACAGGGAACAGCCTGCAACGGCGGGCCCTCACCCCCCGGCCCCCTCTCCCAATACTGGGAGAGGGGGAGAACGGCACGTGTGGAGGCGGGCTCGGCGCGAGAGGCTACCCCTCACCCCCCGGCCCCCTCTCCCACAAGGGGAGAGGGGGAGCACGACGAAAGCGAGGCCCGGACAGCCCTCCCCCGGCACGGGGGAGGGTGGCGGCGATAAAGCCGCCGGGTGGGGGCCCGCGGACGCCAGCACCACCCCGCGTGAGGGATTTCGGCCCGGAGGGGCGAGACCCGGCGGCAGTTTGCCGGGGCTCGACTCCGTTACGCACAGTTTTATCGTGCGTTACGGAGCCGAAGCCCGACCCCGCGCCAGCGGGGGCACGCCCAAACCCGCAGTTACATACGGAAGCTCAGACCGACGGTAGTCTCGGCACCGAACTCCTGCCCGCTGAACTGCTGCTGGTCGTAGCGCAGGCGCACCTCGGCGCGGGCGCCAAGGCGACGGGTGAGCGGGACGCGCACGCCGGCCGGGAACTCGTGCGTGGTGGAAAGGAAGCGGTGTCCGCCCGGCTTGTCCAGGCGCATGTACAGGCCGGTGGCGATCCCCACGTACGGCTGCGCGTAGGGGAGCGGGAGCTGCGCCTGCACGCCGACGGTGGCGGTGCCCAGGCCGGTGTTGTCCATGTAGAAGCTCGGCGTCCCGCCGCTGTGGCGGGTCATCTCCACCTCGCCGCGGGCGTACGACACCCCGGCCTCGGCCAGGAGCCAGCGGGACAGGCGCCAGTCGGCGCGGGCGGCGGCCATGCCGAAGGTCCTGCCCTCGGACACGTCGGTGCCCAGGCCGCCGAGCATCAGGGAGACGGAGGTGGGCCGCGCGGCGTCACCGGCCTGCGTGGAGGCGGCGGGCGCGGCGCCGAGCAGCGCGGCGAGGGCGAACAGGGCGGTGCGGACGCGGATGGGGGTCATGGCTCTCTCTCCGGTGGTGGTCGGGCGGCTCCGGCCGCCATCTGTTTACGGGGAAATGCACGACTCCCCGGACTTCTGACAGGGCCCCGCTCCAGTGGTCCGGGGCCGCGCATCGCGCTGCGCGACAAGGAAATGCACGGGCGGGCGGGGTTCTGACACGGCGCCTGCGGAGGCACCGCTCCCCCGCCCCGTCAGAAGCCGGCGAGCCCGCGCATTGCATGTGTGGAAGGCGGCGGGGCGCGCTCCGCCGGGGACACGCACACGCGAGGAAAACGGTGAGGCACGGATCGGCGCGGCGCCGGGGATGGACCCTGCTGCTCGCGGGGCTCCTGCTGCTGGCGGGGAGCCCGGCGCGGGCCGATGCGGCGCGCGCACGGGAGCAGGGGGTCGCGGAGGAGCGCGCGTCGGTGGCGGGGACGGTGGTGGACGCGTACAGCCAGCGCCCGCTCCCGGACGCGACCGTGGTGCTGGAGCCACGCGCGCCGGGGGTGCTCCCCGGGCCGGGCAGCCCGTTCGTGCAGGCCGCCCGCACGGCGCGCACGGACGCGGCCGGCCGCTACCGCTTCGCCGGGGTGCCCGCGGGGGAGTACCGGCTGCACGTGGAGCGGCTGGGCTACCGCGCGTCCACGGTGGAGGTGGACCTGCGCGGCGCGGCGGAGTCGCGGGTGTCGGTGGGGCTGGACGTGGAGCCGGTGGCGCTCCAGCGGGTGGAGGTGTCGGTGCCGGCCGTGGACCCGGCGGACCCGTACGGCCGGACGCGCACGGTGCCGGGGGCGGCGGAAGCGGGGCGGCGCCGGGTGGCGGTGGAGCGGGCGCGCCAGGAAGCGTACCTCCCCAGCGACGTGCGCGCGCTGACGCACGCGGACGTGGCGGAGGGGATCACCCTGGGGGAGACGGACCTGTTCCGCGCCCTGCAGCGATTGCCGGGGGTGAGCGCGGGCGACGAGTTCAGCGCCGAGCTCTGGACACGCGGCGCGCCCTGGGACCAGACGCGCGTGCACCTGGACGGCGTCCCCCTGTTCAACCCGGTGCACGGGCTGGGCGGATTTTCCGGCGTGAACCCGGACGCGGTGGGCGCCGCGTGGCTGCACCCGGGGGTGCAGCCGGCGGCGCTGGGCGGGGGGGCCGCGGGGGTGCTGGACCTGCGCACCCGCGTCGGCGGCGCCGATGGCGGCGGGCTCAACGGGCTGGGGGAGCTGTCGGTGGTGAGCGCGCGGGCGGCGCTGGACCGCGGGGCGGAGGACGGGGCCTGGGCCTGGACGGTGGCCGGGCGGCGCACCTACGCGGACCTGCTCACCGGCGTGGCCGAGGGGGTGCTGGGGCGCGACAGGACGTATCGCCTCCCCTACGGCTTCAGCGACCTGGCCGGGCGCGGGGACCGGCGGCTGGGGGAGCGGAGCGCGCTGGAGGTGAGCGGCATGGCGGCGTGGGACCGCATCTTCAGCCGCAACCAGAACCTGCTGGACCGCATCTCGGCGCGCTGGGGCGGGGGGATGGCGCGCGCCACCCTGGCGACGGGCTTCGGCGGGGTGGAGGCGCGGCACACGCTGGGCTTCAGCGGCTTCCGCTCGCGCGTGGCCGAGCAGAACCCGGACCCCGGCGACGAGGGCTTCGACGTCCGCCCGGCGATCACCCCCTCCACCGGCGGGGTGACGTACGCCGTGCTGCGCGGCGAGTGGGCGCCGCGGGCCGCGTCGTCCGGCGCGCCGGCGCCCTGGTCGGCCGGATGGGAGATCGCGCACCACCGGGTGGGGTTCCGGGGGCCGCGCCCGCTGCCGCTGTCGGTGATCGACCCGGAGCCGGACCCTCTGGACCGCGACCATGCGCTCGCCGTGGGCGCGGCGTGGGCGAGCGCCCGCTGGCGGCCGGCGCCCGCGCTCGCGGTGAGCGCGGGACTGCGCGCGGAGGCGGGGCCCCGCGTGGCGGGCGGCGGCCCGCTGCGGCTGGCGCCGCGGCTGAGCGCGCGGGTGCAGGCCGGGCGGGGGACGACCGTCTCCGCGGCGGCAGGGCGCGCGTACCAGTACGTGCAGGCGGCCGTCCCGGCCGGGGCGCCGGTGGACGAGTCGTTCCGCTCGGACTGGCTGTTCGTGCTGGCGGGCGGGGACGTCCCCGCCGCCCGCGCCGACGTGGCGACGCTGGGGGCGGAGCGCTGGCTGGGCGCGGGGTGGCTGGCGTCGGCCACCGGGTACCTGCGGCGCATCTCCGGGACCGTGGTCCCGGACCCCACGCCGGGCACGCTGCGGGAGCGCCCGCTGTTCGTGGCCGGCACCGGCACCTCGCACGGGGCCGAGGCGTCGCTGCGGCGGCTGACGGGGCGCTGGACGGGCTCGGCGGCGTACAGCTGGGGCGCGTCGGAGATGGAGGCGCGGGGGCGCAGCTTCCCCGCCCCGTGGGACCAGCGCCACGTTCTGGACCTGACCGGCCAGCTGCGCGCCGGGCGCTGGCAGCTCGGCGCCGCGTTCACGGCGGCCTCGGGGACGCCGTACACCACCACCTTCCAGGGCAAGGTGACGTGCGAGCGGCAGGGCGTCTGCGCCTGGGACCGGGAGCCCTGGGCCGGCGAGCCCGGCGCCCGCCGGCTCCCCGGCTACCGCAGCCTGGACCTGCTGGCGGAGTGGAACCGGCGCTACCGCGCCTGGACCATGAGCGTGTTCGTGCAGGTGCACAACGCCACCAACCACGCCAACCCGGGCCGCTACAACGGCTTCGGCGGGGAATACTGCAGCGGCAGGTGCTGGGACTTCGCCACGGACGAGTTCACCGACGGGCTCCCCGCCTTCCCGGTGATCGGGCTGCGGGCCGCGTTCTGAGCCCATGGACGTCGCCCGGCTCTTCGCGGAGCACCACGCTTCGCTCTTCCGCTACCTGGCCCGCCTGACGGGCGATGCCGACGCGGCCGAGGACGCCGCGCAGGAGGCGTTCGTCCGCATGGTGGAGCGCCCGCCCGCGCCGGGGGAGACGCGCGCCTGGCTCTTCCGGGTGGGCACCAACGCGGCGCTGGAGTCGGCGCGGACGCGAACCCGCCGCGGGCGCCTGCTGGAGGCCAAGCCCGGACGGGCGCCGCTGGGGGACGCGCCGCCCGGGCCGGACGAGGCGCTGGACCGGGCGGAGCGGCGGCGGACGGTGCAGGCCGCGCTGGCGACGCTGGCGGAGCGGGACCGGCGGATCCTGCTGATGCGGGAGGAGGGATTCAGCCACCGCGAGATCGCGGAGGCGGTGGGGACCACCACGGGATCGGTGGGGACGATGATCGCACGCGCGCTGGACCGGCTGGCGGCCGCGCTCCCCCTGGACGAGGACGACGACGATGGCGACATCGCTGGCTGAAGAGCACCTCTCCGACGGCGACCTGGTCCGCCTGCTGGACGGCGAGCTGGACGCGGAGGAGCGCGCGCGGGTGGAGGCGCACGCGGCGGACTGCGAGGCGTGCGCCGCGCGCCTGCGCCGGCTGCGCCGCCGCTCGGCGCGCCTGTCCGGGATCCTGCTGGCGAGCGACCCGCAGGCGCCGCCCGCCCCCGCGCGGGCCCCGGACGAGCTGGCGCTCCGCCGGGCGCGGCGCGAGCGCGAGGGGCGCTCCGCCCCGGCGCCGCGGCCCTGGCTGCGCGTGGCGGCAGCCGTGGTGCTGCTGCTGGCGGCGGGCGTGGTGGCGAGCCCGCTGCGCGCCCTGGTCGCCGAGTGGCTGCGGACGCAGTGGGAGCGGATCGCCGCGCCGGACTCGGGGGCACCGGCCCCGGCCGCGGAGGCGCCCGCCGCACCGGTGGCGGAGCAGCCCGGGGCCGGCGCGCGGGTGCAGTTCACGCCGCAGGGAACCACCTTCACGCTGGACGTGGCGGTGCCGCAGGGCGCGGGGTCGGTGGAGGTTCGCCGGGCGGCCGGCACTTCCGCGACCGCCGAGCAGACGGGCGGCGGCGCGCAGGCGGATCTGCTGGTGCTCCCCTCCGGGGTGAGGATCCGCAACGCGCCGGACGCCACGGCGGACTACCGGGTCACGGTGCCGGCGTCGGTGCGGACGGTGCGGGTGCGCGTGGGAGAGGGGCGCGAGACCACCCTGACGGCGGAAGAGGTGGCGGCGGGGGCCCGGGTGGAGCTGGGCGGCGGCTGACCCGGAGACGGCATACGAAACGGAGCAGCCGGTCCGGCGGAGGGTCGCCGGACCGGCTGCGTTCGTTCGGGCAGAGCGCCGGCGTCGGTACTACCCGTCCTCATCGGCGCGGAGGATGCGCTCCGCCAGCCAATCGGAGAGCCGCTCCTGGTCGGCGGTCGCGCCGTGCGCCTCCCCAGCGAGCAGGCGGAGCGCGCGGTCGCGGGTGAGCGCGGCCTTGGCGACGTGCCACAGCGCGACCGCCACCAGGCGGCGGTGAGGGGCGGTGGACCGCTCCAGCCCCAGCCCCTCCTCCAGGTACCCCAGGTAGGCGGCCACCTGCACCTCGGAGGCGTCGGCGGCGACCATCCCCACCACGATGACGGCGTACTCCGCCAGCGCCGCATCGTCCACCTGCACGTCGAAGCCGAAGAAGTGTCGCAGCGACTTCGCGATCTTGGGCTCCGCCGGCTCGCCGCGGTCCACCCAGTTGCTCGCCCTGTCCGAGATCATGTTCTACTCCCCACGTCCGGTGCCCTCCAGACGATAGACGACCACGCGCGGCACGTCGAGCTCGTCGCGCCGGACGCCGACCACGGTGTCGCCCCGGATCCGCGGGAGCGGGAACAGCTCCAGCTCCATCCGCACGCCGCCCAGGTAGCGGCCCTCCGGGTCGAAGACGTCCCACCAGCCTCCCGGCTCGGCGCCCGGCACCGAGGCCGCGACCCACAGGTAGCCCCGGTCGTCCACGACCACGCCGTGGAAGGCGGGCTTCACGGCGGGGATCCTCCCCAGGTCGAGCGGCCCGCTGGTCCGCGCGCCCAGGTTGGCGGACGCGCTCCGCTCCGCGAGCAGGGCGACCACGCTGTCGCGCTCCCCGGACGAGACGGCGACCGGCCGGTGCGCGCGCTCCACCACCCGCAGCGTGTCGCCGGCGAGCGCCCGCCGGTACAGCAGGTACCGGTCGCCGACGCCGAACCACAGCCCCTGCTCCCCGTCGAAGTGCCACGCGAGCGCGGGGGCGAACGGCACGGCCATGAAGTGCGACCCGCCGGAGTACTCGACCTCGTACGTGGCTTCCTCGTGCTCCGGGAGCAGGAAGGTGTCGGCCGGGACGAGATCCGGGCCCTGCAGGCGGTGGCGGACGTAGGCGTGCCGGGACTCGCGGGTCGCCGGGTCGGTGTAGTAGCTGGGCTCGTACAGGGACTCGCCCGTTCGGTCGAATCCCCCTCCCCAGGGCAGCCCCCACCCCTCGACGGAGCGCCGGTGCGAGCGGACGTGGCGCCCCGCGGTGTCGAACACCTCGTAGCGCTGGTTGCTCGTGTCCACCACCCACACCTGGCCTGCCGCGTCCCACGTCAGCCCGATCGGGTTGCGGAACTCGCCCGGCCCCGCGCCCTCGCGCCCGACGGTGCGGACGTGGTGGCCCGCCGCGTCGAAGACGCGCAGCTCCTTCGCCTGGCGGTCGAGCACCCAGACCCGGCCGAGCGGGTCGGGCGCGGCGTCCACGACCTCGCCGAACACGTAGGCCGGGTCCGCGGCGTCGGCCGAGCCGATCGCGGCCACCTCCACAGCCCGCCACCCTTTCCCGTCGCCCCACGCGCCGACGGCCGGGTTGCGGACCCGTACGGCACCGTTGGGGAGCGTGTCCACGGCGAGCGGAGCGCGGTCGCCCCCGGCCCCGCCGCAGGCGGCCGTGCACAGCACCAGCAGCAGGACCAGCGCGGGATCTCGCATCGGGGGCTCGGTGAAAGGAGGACAGGAGGCTCCCCGCGGGGCTCCACGGGGACGGAGGGCCGGCGGCGCGCACGCCGCCGCGGCCCGGGGTCAACGTACAGTCAGTGCGGCGACGATGCAGAGGCCCGGGTTGGGCGGCAGCTCGGCGCGCAGGGTCCGCTCGACGGTCCAGCCGTGCTCCAGGAGGAACGCGCCGCACGCCTCCGCGGCCCGCTCCAGCTGCGCCGCGGAGGGCGGCTCGTAGAACAGGAAGAGCCGCCCGCCGGGCGCGAGGATCCGCCGGACGACGGCCAACTCCTTCGCCGGACCCAGCCAGAACACGTTGACGTTGACCGCGAACACCCGGTCGAACCGCGCGTCCAGCTGCGCGTCGGCCAGGGCGGAATGCAGGAGCCGGACCCTGCCCGCTGCGACGTGCTGCCGGTTCCGCGCCTCCGCCGCCGCGATCGCGGCGGCGGAGCGGTCGATGCCGACCACGAGCCCGGCGTCCGCACTTTCACACAGCAGCTCGATCGCCACGCCCCGGCCGCAGCCGATCTCCAGGACGCGCTCGCCCGGCCGGACGCCGAGGACGTCCACGGCCCACCGCAGGCGCGCGGGAACCCGCGTCACGAACTGGCCCACGCCACGAAATTGACCGCGGAGTGGCACAGCGCCGCGTACCAGATGCTGCCCGTCCACTGCCGCGACAACGCCGGGACGATGCCCAGCACACCGGTATAGAAGAGCTGGAACCAGACGTACCCGGGCGCCATGCCCAGGAAGTTGGGCACGTGCCAGAGGGCGAAGAGCAGCATGGTGAGGGCCAGCGCCCACCGGACGGGCACACGCGGGTGGACGTACCCCGGGAAGCGGGGCTCCAGGTAGCCGTACAGGAAGCCCAGGAACACGGTCGTCTGCGCCAGCGGGGACACGAGCCACATGGTGAAGTACGCCCCGGAGAAGGGGCGCACCGGCAGGTTGGGGTACACCAGCGCGGTGAGCAGCGGCGGCAGGCCGCAGACCAGCAGCACGCGCCGCCCGTGCTCCCGGATGCTTCCCACGCGCAGGCCGCTCCGCTCGCGCGTGGGGAGCGAGAGCAGGAGCCCGAAGGCGAGCAGCGCGAAGCTGCCGACGACCGGCAGGGGCACGCTGCGCAGGCCGAGGAAATCCTCCGACCAGAGGCGTCCCAGCGTGCGCGATCCCGGCACCGTCATCGCGCCGAGCGTCAGGGCCAGGGCGACGGCGATGCCCTCGCGGCGCGCGAGGGTGTCGGATCCGGTCAGCAGGGCCCACGTTCCGCGTTGGCCTGCACCCGGCGCCACCATCAGGTCCAGGGCGAGGTACTCGCGGTGTCGCGTGCGCCGTCCTGCCGCAGGCTGTCGGGCTCCAGCCCGTAGGGGCGGAAGCCCACGGCATGGTAGAGCGCCCGCGCCGCCGCCGCGCGCTCCACCACGGTGAGCGTCAGCTTCTCCACTCCCGGCCAGCTTCGCGCCTCCGCGACGACCCGCTCCAGCAGCGCCCGGCCGATCCCCAGCCCGCGGGCCTCCGGCGCCACGAACATCCCGCCTATGGACGCCCTGTGCCGGGCCTTGGTCCTGCGCTCCCGGTGGCAGACGACCATCCCCACGAGCGCCTCGCCGTCCTGGCTCCCCTCCGAAAAGGCCCCCAGCACCACCTGAGCCGGGCCGTCCGCCGGGGCCAGGAGCCCGGCCACGGTGTCGAGCGGGAGGTCCGCCTCCTCCTCGTACGTGGACCCGAACGCCTCCGGGGCCTCGCGCAGGGCGCGGAGCCGGAACGCCTGGAACGCCGCCGCGTCCACTGGGCCGAGCGGGCGGACGTGGAAGCGGCCGGGGGTCATGCCCGGGGCCCGGAGAGGGCGGGGATCAGGGGACCGGCAGGCGGAGCACGACCTCCGCCGCCGGCCGGGCCTGCTCCCCGGTGCGCGCGAAGCGGAGCACCACGCGCGCCGAGTCGGTGTAGGCCGGCCGGGTCCCCTCCTGCGGGTAGCCGGCGCCGACCGCCGCCACGCGCACCACGGCGACCGCCGAGTCCGGGGCGGACGCCGAGAACCAGTGCACCGTCTCGCTGAAGCGGCCCAGCGAGTCGATTACGATCCCCGGGCTGTTGCACGCGCCGCACCCCTCGCGCGCGGAGATCCCGCCCGCGAGCCCGCGCCCCGGGATCGGCTGGCCGCGCGCGCCGACGACGCGGCCGCTCACCACCGCGCACCCGCCCGCGCCGAACTCGCCCGCGGGGTTGCGGCAGAGGCCGGCCTGGCCGGTCTGCTCCAGCAGGGCAGGATCGGCGGAGGCACAGGAGGACGCCGCGGCCGCCAGCGTGAGCGGCAGCAGCGCGGCGAGCGAGGAGAGACGGAGCAGGTGCATGGCCTGGTCTGCCGAGGGTGATGCGGGATCCGGCCGGACCCGTCCGCCGGAGCCCACGGGGACCCCGCGTGAGGGATTTCGGCCCGAAGGGGCGAGACCCGGCGGCCGTTTGCCGGGGCTCGACTCCGTTACGCACAGTCGTACCGTGCGTTACGGAGCCGAAGCCCGACCCGAGCGCCAGCGAGGGGCACGCCCGAACCCGCCGTTCAGGAAAGCCGTTCCAGCCGGAGCCGGCACGGACGCTACGGGTACGTGGTGGCGTCCTCGTCGGCGGTCATGCGCTCCCAGGAGTAGCGGAACGCGGTGTAGATGTCGTACTCCTCCAGCTTCACAAACAGCTCGTCGTTGATGTAGTTGGCGGAGTGCGACAGGTTGTGCGACCCGGTGAACACCAGCCGCCGCACGTCCGCCGAGCCGGCGTACCGCCCCTTCACCAGGATGAACTTGTCGTGCGTGTTGATCTTCCGTACGGCGATGCCGGCGCCGCGCAGCACGGCCAGCACCTCGCTGTCGATGGAGCCCACCGCCACCGAGACCCAGCACCCCTGCCGCTTCTTGGCCACCAGCAGCTCGGCCACGTTCTTCCGGCCGGAGGTCCACATGGCCTCCGCCACGCGGACGGCGCAGGCGGTGTCCGGGTCGATGTAGGTGAGGCGGTTGTAGACCAGGTCCGTGCCCTGCTCGGGCGACGCGTACACCTGGAGGTTGGCCACCGAGCCGCCGAAGTACCCGCGCCCGCTGGACGAGTCGTAGTAGTCGTTGCCCGTGAAGGCGGTCTTGTTCCACAGCTTGGTCCAGTACTCGCCCACGAACCCGTCGTAAAACGACTTGTCCCCGTACACCGTCACCGTGTTGTTGTACGTGTTTGCCCCGGTGGCGTAGGTCATGTTCGCCGAGCCCAGCCAGACCACGTTGTCGCGCACGGTGCCGCCGGTGTCCCTGGTCCTGCTGATGAGCACCAGCTTGGAGTGCATCAGCGCGCTGGGGTCGCGCGAGATGCAGCCGTCGTAGCCGCTGCCGGCGAGGGTGCCGCCCGCCGTGCACCAGCGGAAGCGCGTCCCCGCCCCGCCGTCCAGGTACCTCTGCAGGTCCTCCGGCGAGGTGTCCGCGTCGTCGCCCGGCGTGCCGGGGTACTGGTGGCCGCTGTGGACGACGTACACGGTGACGCCGCGGTCCTTTGCCCGCTGGAACGCCGCCTGGACCACGTTGGCGCTGATGTTGTGGATCGCCGCGCGGATGATCGCCCCCGACGGCGCATTGTCCACCAGGTAGATGAGGTGGTCGAGGATCGCCATGTCCTGCGTGGCGCCGGCCCGCAGGTCGGTGAAGTGCGCCTCCAGCCGCACCGCCCCCACGTCCGACACCGCGACCACGCGCGAGGGAGGCCCTTCCGGCGGCGCGACCTCCGGCCGCTCGCCCGCGGGGGTGACCGGCTCGGCGCACCCCGCCGCGGCGAGCAGCGCTCCCGCGCCGAGGACCAGGCACCTGCTCCATCTCGAACGGCTCATGGCGGACCTCCGGAGAGAGGGGAATCGCCCCATCCGGCAAGTGCCGGCAACAGGGACCGCCAAACATAGTATCCGCCAGTAAACGCAGCGCAAGCCGCGCGATGCCAGAGTGTGCGATGGCCCCGGCACCGGGATGGTGCCGGGGCCGTCCGCCGCGAACTCCAGGCACGCACCGCCACCCGCGTGAGGGATGCGCGCCCGGCAGGGCCGAGACCCCGCGGGGCAGTTTCCGCGGGGTCTCGGCTGCGTTGGCGAGCGTTGTTTGCTCGCCTACGCAGCGCGCAGCCCGACCCGAGCGACAGCGAGGGGCACGCCCAACCCCGCAGTTCAAAGCCGTTCCGCCGCTCAGCTCCCCGGCTGGTACACGCGCTCCGTGTGACCGACGAGCTGCAACGGATAGAAGTACACCTCGCGCAGGTGGCCGCTCGCGTACCGCTCCGCCTGGTCGTTGAAGTGGCGCGACTCCGGGTGGCCGCTCTCCCCGCCCGCGGTCACCGCCCGCGCCCGCACGCTGTCCCCGAACTCCACCACGGCCACGAAGCTGTTGCCGCTGGTGCCGTAGTACCGCTTGGTCCCGGGATACCGCCGCGCCCCGAAGGACGCGAGCGACCCCCACTGCGCCGAGGTGAAGGGCACCGGGATGCTGGCCCCCGCGTCGCTGAACGGCTGCACGATGTCGCCGGTGAGCCGCTGGAAGCGGTTGATCTCCCCCCACGGCGTGCGCCACGTGCCGAAGTCGGCCTCCAGCCGGTCCGAAGCCGCGGCCAGCGCCTCCAGCTTCTGCTGCGGCGTGGTGCGCGCGAGCATGTAGTCGTAGTTGACCATCCCGCGCCCCCGCGCCTCGGCGGGGATCCGGCTCCACATCTGCTCGCCCCAGAACACCGCCAGCGAGGTGGGCACCGAGCTCGCCGCCCAGCGGTGGTCCCAGGCGCGCAGCGCGGCCACCTGCTCCCGGAGCTTCGCCTTGAGCGGGTTGGACGCCGGCGTGCGGTCGTACGCCTGCACCAGCGCGGGCACCAGCCGCGCGAAGGCGGGGAGCCAGGGGTCGTAGGCCGCCGCCCGCAGCGACTCCAGCGTGAAGTCCCGGCGATTCTCCAGCACCCGGACCGCGTGGATGCCGCGCGGGTTCTCGCCGGCCATGTCCATGTAGCGCGGGAAGCTGTCCTGCTTCGGGCTGAACTGCGCCGCAGCCGAGTACGGCCAGTTGTTGGTGTTCTGGATCCAGCCGTTGGGCGGGTTGAGCAGGTGCGGGGCCTCGTCCACCGGGTGCAGCCCCTTCCAGTCGGTGGCCGGGTCGCTCCCGTCCACCGGGCGGGTGTAGTCGAAGCGGTCGTCGCGCCGGGGGATGAAGTGCGGGTGGAAGTAGGCGATGTTCCCCTCGGCGTCGGCGAAGATGGTGTTGTTGGACGAGTTGGCCCGCAGCTCCTCCGCGACGCGGCGGAACGAGGCGTAGTCGCGCGCCTTGGTGCGCAGGAACGACTGGCTGAGCGCCTGCACCGGCCGCTGCATCAGCGCCACGCTCACCCAGCGGCCGCCCTCCTCCCGCACCACCGGCCCGTGGTGCGTCTTGTAGACCGCGAACTTCCTCGCCGCCATGCCGCCGCCCGCCGCGCGGAAGGGCACCACCACGGTGTCCACGACCACCGGGCGCTCCTCCGCGCCGTAGCGGTAGAAGCGGCGCCCGTCCCGCTCCACGACCGTTTCCAGGAACTCGTCGATCACGTCCACGCCGCTGGAGGTGTGCATCCACCCCGCGCGCTCGTTGAACCCCTGGTACAGAAAGAACTGCCCCCAGGTCGCCGCGCCGTACGCGTTCAGCCCCTCGTCGCTGGTCATCTGCAGCTCGGAGCGGAAGAAGAACGAGGTGTGCGGGTTGATGAGCAGCAGCGCGTGCCCGTTCGCCGTGTTCTTCGGGGCGATGGCGAAGCCGTTGGAGCCGGAGGGCTCACGGAAGACCGCGGGGTCCTCCTCCGGGCGCAGCGCCACGGCGTGCCTGCCGTAGAACGCCTCCAGCTCGCCCAGGGAGATCGACTCGATGTCGCCGCCGATGCTCCCCTCGCTGAAGGTGAGCGCCATCCACGGCTCGAAGCGGCGGATGACGCGCGGCGTGACCTCGGGGTGGGTGTGCAGGTAGAAGTTGAGCCCGTCGGCCCAGGCGTCCATCAGCCGCTTGAGCCAGTCCGGGCTGGCGGCGTAGTGGGCGCGCATGCTGTCCGGGTGGATGAACAGCTTCATGCGCAGGTCCTGCCAAACCGCGGCCTCCCCCTCGGCCTCCGCCAGCCGCCCCATGGAGACGAGGTAGTTGGTCTCCACCCGGTTGAAGTCGTCCTCGGCCTGGGCGTAGATCATCCCGAACACCGCGTCGGCGTCGGTGCGGCCGCGGACGTGGGCGATCCCCCAGTCGTCGCGCGTGATGGTGACGGCCCGCGCCCGCCGCTGCCAGCGGGCCAGGTCGCCGTCCGCGGCCGAGGCGGGCGCCGCTGCCGGCGTCGCTGCCGCGCCGGGGGAGGCGGCGCCCGGCGCCGCGGCGGGGGCGCAGGCGCCCAGGAGGAGCAGGAGCGCGAGCCCGCCGAGGGGGCGGGGCGCCATGGGGGTGGTGCGGATCATCGGTGCGTCCTGGTGGTCGGGTGCGGCGTGGGCCGCGGGAAACGTCTGCGCCCTGGAGACTCCCAACCTGAGCCGCGCGAGCCCGCACCGCAACTTCGGCGCGTCCGTCAGGGCATGCGCGGGAAGGTGGTCGCCATGCCGGTGACGAGGCGGACCAGGGCGGTCACCCGGCCGCCCGCGTCGCGCGGAAAGGCGAAGCGCACGATGCCGCTGCCCATGGTGACGTAGTCGAGCTCGAACAGGCCGGGCCCGATGGGCTCCATGCGGACCTCCTGGCCGGACGGCTCCACCAGGACCAGCGCGGAGTCGCGCGCCACCACGCGGAGCACTCCCCCGCGCGGCGTGCGGTAGGCGCCGGCGAAGTCCGCCGGCGGGCCGGCCGCGGCCGCGGGCACCCGCGGCGTCGGCGCCAGCTCGCGCGTGCTCTGCGCCGCCGTCACCCGCCACCCCGCCCCGTCGCGCCGGAGCACGGTCAGGTAGCGATACGCGGCGACCCTCGGCCCGTCGGCCTCCGTTCCGCGGCTCGTCACCAGGGCGACCCCGGGCGCCGCGAGCCGGACCGACTCCTCCGCCCAGCCGATCTCCAGGCCGGCCCCCCTGGTGTGGGTCGCGGCCTGGACGAGCATCGCGGGGCGGTCGTACGTGCGGCCGCCGCTCAGCGTCAGCGACAGCTCGGGCGACGTGCGGGCCCGGAGGTACGCCGTGTCGGCGACGACGAAGGCGCGCCACCAGCCGCGCTGGGCCGCGAGCGCCCCGGCGGTGTCGCCCGGCGCGGACGCGCCCGGAGGCCCGGCGGCGCCCGGCGCGGGCTGCTGCGTGGCGCCGGCGCAGGACGCGCAGACGAGGACGGACGCGAGGAGACTGGAGGTGCGCACGGGAGATCCGGAGGAGGGTGGGAGGGGGGACGGCGAGGACGGGAGCGACGGCGGTCCGTGCCGCGGAGGACCCGCGGGGAGGCTCAGGGCGCGCCGGCGAGCCGGGCGCGCAGCTCGCCCAGCCACCCCAGCACGACCACGGTCTCCGGGCGGGCGTCGGGCGCGGCCGCGATCATCACGAACTCCCGCCCGTCGGGCGACACGTCGTAGTTGCGGTGCGGCATCGGCATGTCGCCGTCGAACGCCTCGGTGAACAGCGTCGCGCGCCCGGCGACCGCGAGCGCCGGGGGCGCGGCGAGGGTGGCGGAGTGCATGCGGCGGTCGCCGCGGAAGAAGAGCCGCCGCCCGTCGCGCGACCACGCCGGCTCCGTGCCCCCGGTCTCGGAGACCTGCACCGCTGCGCCGGGGCCCGGGTAGGGGCGCACGTACACCTCGTGGCGGCCGGAGGCGTTGGCGGCGTAGGCCAGCCGGCGGCCGTCCGGAGAGAGCGCGGGCATGAAGGCGTCGAAGCCCTCCACCACCACCGGGCGGGGCGGGCCGCTCCCGTCCATCGGCGCCCGCCAGATGCCCCAGGAGCCGCCAGCCTGGCGCTGGAAGACGACCTCGCGCCCGTCGGGCGCCACGTCGGCGGCGAACACGCCGTCGCCCTCCACGACGCGCTCCGCGGGCGCGCTCCCGTCCGCGCGCTGCGCCCAGAGCGCGGAGCGTCCCCCCTGCGTGGAAAGGAAGACGACGCGCCGGCCGTCCGGGGTCCAAGTGGGGCCGATCGCGCTCCCCAGCGTGGTGAGCTGCGCGCGGGTGCCGGTCGCGACGTCGTAGATCCACACGTCGGTGCCGCGCGGCGAGGTGCCCTGGACGGCGAGGCGCCGGCCTTCGGGCGAGAAGCGCGGGTTCATGAAGTAGCCGCTCGCCCCCCGGAACAGGGGGCGAGCGCCGCCGGCGGAGTCCACCCGCACGGGCGCGTTGGCGTCGCTGCGCCGCGAGTAGAGCAGCGTGCCGTTGTGTGCCAGCGCCACCGCGTCGATTCCGCCCTGGGGCTGCTCCAGCACGGCGACGGGCGCGCCCACCGCGCGGCGCCGCGCCGCGTCGAACTCCACCGCCATCAGCGCGGCCCCGTCGGGGGTGATGTACAGCAGCCGGCCGTCCACCGCGGCGACCGCCCGGCGGGCCCGGACCCCGAGCAGGGTGTGCGCCGCCGGCGCCGCTGCGTCCGGGTCGAGCGTGGCGACGGCCAGCTCGCCGTCCGCGGGGACGGGGCCGTTGCGGTGGCGCTCGGCGGTGAACACCACGAGCCGCCCGCCGTCCAGCGCCAGCGGCGCGCCGTGGCGCGTCTCCCCGCGGGCGGTGGCGAGCCGCGTGAGCCGCCGGTGCGGCCCGCCCGCCGCCGGGATCCACGTCAGCCCGCCCTGCCCCTCCGTGGCGAGCACGATGCGGTCGCCGCCCGCCCAGCTCCCCGCGCTGTAGCGGAACGCGCCCGCGAGGACGGTGACCGGGCCCCCGCTCAGCGGCACCTTCTTGAGCCGGTCGTCGCTGGTGAAGAAGGCGGCCCAGCGCCCGTCCGGCGACACGAAGACGCTCAGCGCCCCCTCGGTGCCTGCGAGCGGACGCGCCGTCAGCTCGCCCACGGGGCGCACGAAGATCCGCCTCCCCGCCGCCGCGGACCCGGCGTACACCAGGCTGCCTCCGTCCGGCGTGATCGTGGGCGGGCGGCCGATGGCCGCGTCGGGAATGGGCGCGACCACGAAGCGCGTGGTCTGCACGGGCGCATCGCCGCGCGGGAGCGCCCAGAGCGCGAGCGCGCCCGCGCCCACCAGTGCGATGCCGCCGGCGGCCGCCGCGCGCCGCCACCGCCGCGCCGACGGCGGGACCGGGGCGGCGCGCGACGGCCCGGCGTCCCACCGTCCCGCGAGCAATTCGGCGAATTCACGCACGGTGGCCGGGCGGTCCGCCGGCAGCCGTTCCAGGGCGCGGTCCACCGCGCGGGAAACGTGCTCCGGCACGCCCGGCCGCAGCGCGCGGGCAGGGGTCGGCCGCTCCGCGCGCCGCTTCGCCAGCACGGCCTGCGCGCTCCCCGCGGCGTGCGGCGGGTCGCCCGTCAGCATCTCGTAGAGCACCGCGCCCAGCGAGTACACGTCGCCGCGCGGGTCGGCGGCGCCCCCGCCCTCCGCCTGCTCGGGCGCCATGTACTGCGGCGTGCCCAGCGTGAAGCCGGGGCGGGTGGCGCGGGCGCCGCCCGCGTGCGACAGCGCCAGCGCGATGCCGAAGTCGGCGACCACGGGCTGGCCGCCCTGCAGCAGGATGTTCTCGGGCTTGAGGTCGCGGTGGACGACGCCGTGCGCGTGGGCGTGCTCCAGGCCGGCCGCCACGCCCAGCGCGATCCGCACCGCCTCGTCCACCGGGAGCGGCGACTCGCGGCGGAGCCGCTGCCGCAGCGACTCCCCGTCCACGTACGGCATCACGTAGTACGGGAGCCCGTCCGCCGCTCCCGAGTCGAAGAGCGGGAGCAGGTTGGGGTGGTGCAGCCCCGCGGTGACGCGGATCTCGGCCAGGAAGCGCTCTGCGCCCCCGTCGGCGTCCAGCGCGGCGCCGAGCGCCGGATCGAGCACCTTGACCGCCACCGCGCGCTCGTGGCGGAGGTCGCGCGCCAGGTAGACCCGCGCCATCCCCCCGCGCGCCAGGCGGCGCTCCAAGCGGTACGCGCCGCCGAGTGCCCGCTGCAGCCGGCCGCGCAGCTCCCCGTTGTCCGCGTCGTCGGGCGGCGGCGGCACCGGCGCGCCGAGGAGCGCCGCCGCCTGCCCGGCGCTCCCGGCCAGGAAGTCGCCCGAGCGCTCGTGCGCGCGCAGCAGCCGCGCGACGTCCTCGCGCAGCGCGTGGTCGCCCGCGCAGGCGCGCTCCACGTACGCCGCCCGCTCGCCCGGCTCCAGGTCGAGCGCGGCGTCGAAGACGGCGTCCGCCCGCCGGAACCGCTCGGGGCCGCCCGTCACGCGACCTCGTCCGGGTACAGTTCCCCGTAGAGCCAGCTCCGCGCCTTCGCCCAGTCGCGCTTTGCCGTGCGCAGCCCGATGCCGAGCGCTTCCGCCGTCTCCTCCTCGGTGAGGCCGCCGAAGAAGCGGCACTCCACCACGCGCGCCTGCCGCTCGTCCAGCGCCGCGAGCCGCGACAGCGCCTCGTCCAGCTCCACCAGCAGCCCGGCGCGCTCCTCCGCCGCAAGGGCGTCCAGCGACTCCAGCGGTACGCGGCGCGCCCCGCCCCCGCGCCGCAGGGCGCGGTGCCGCCGCGCGTGGTCCACCAGGATGCGCCGCATCGCCGTCGCCGCGATCGCGAGGAAGTGCGCGCGGTCGCGCCACTGCCCGCGCGTCTGGTCCACCAGCCGCAGGTACGCCTCGTGGACCAGCGCGACGCTCCCCAGCGTGTGCCCCTCCGCCTCGCGCCGGAGCTGCCGCCGGGCCAGCCGGCGCAGCTCGTCGTACACCAGCGGGAACGCGCGGTCGAGCGCCGGGCGGTCGCCCGCGGCGGCGAGCGCGAGCAGCTCCGTCACGCTCTGCGGGGTGTCCATGGGCGGAGGGTGGCTCGTTTCGCCGCCGGATTGCGCGTCCAGGGGCAGGAGGAGGATGGGCCGCGGTGGCCCGGCATCCTGCAACATGCCGTGACGGCGGACCCGCGGCAATGACCGCGGGCCCCGCCGCCCCGGCCTCGCTCCCCGGCCCGGAGCCGGCTCACCCACCCCGCGGAGGTCCCATGTCCACACGCCCGCCCCGCAGCTTCCTGCTCGCCCTCGCGCTCGCCGCCGCCCTGGCCGGGTGCGCCCCGGACGGAGGCCCCACCGTCGCGGCCGCGGCGCCCGACGCGTCCCGCGCGGCCCCGGCGGACCGCGAGACGGCCGCCCGGCGCTGGATCGCGCTCACCCGCTCCGTGGTGGGCCGGCGCGAGCCCGGCCCGCTGGGCACGGCCCGGACCTTCGCGCTGGTCGGCGTGGCCCAGTACGACGCGGTGATCGCCGCCGGCGGCGCCGGGGCGCGCGGGACGCGCCCGTCGGAGGCCGGGGCCGCGGCGGGAGCGGCCGCCGCCGTGCTCGGGGCCCTCTACCCGGCCGAGCGGGCCGCGGTCGCCGCGCAGCTCGCCGCCGACGCGGCGTACTTCCCCGCCCTGCCCCGGGAGCGCGACGCGGACTTCGCGGCGGGCGTGGCGTTGGGCGAGCGGGTCGCCGCCGCCGTGCTGGCGCGCGCGGCGACCGACGGGAGCCAGGCGGTGTGGACGGGCACCGTCCCGGCGGGCCCGGGCCTGTGGGTGAGCGCGCCGCCCCCGGCGCAGCCGCTCGCGCCGCTGTGGGGGCGGGTGCGCCCGTGGAGCCTGGCCTCCGGCGACCAGTTCCGCCCTGCACCGCCGCCGGCCTTCGGGTCGCCGGAGTTCCTCGCCGCCCTCGCGGAGGTGCGGCGCTTCACCGACGGCCGCACCCCGGACCAGTTCCGGGTCGCGCAGTTCTGGCAGGGCGGCAGCGGCCCCGGCGGCCCGATGGGGCACTTCGGCGCGGTCGCCGCGGGGCTCGCGGACGCGCACCACCTGGGGGAGCGCGCGTCCACGCGCATGTTCGCGGTGCTGTACATGGCGATGATGGACGCGTCCATCGGCTGCTGGGACGCCAAGTACGCGTACTGGTACGTCCGGCCGCACCAGGCGGACCCGCTCGTCACCACGCCGGTGGGGCGGCCCAACTTCCCCTCGTACCCGTCCGCGCACTCCTGCCTCTCGGCGGCGGCGGCGGGCGTGCTCGGCGACGCGTTCCCCTCCGCGCGCCGTGACCTGCTCGCCCAGGTGGAGGAGGCGGGCGTCGCGCGGCTCTACGCGGGGCTTCACTTCCGCTTCGACGTGGACGCCGGCCGGGCGCTGGGCTTCGCGGTGGCGCGCGCCACCCTGGAGAGGGCGCCGCGCGGACACGAGCCGATCCCGCTCGACTGAGCCCGACCCCATCCGCCGCCCCGGACCGAGCCGGGGCGGCGCGCGGCCTTCACCCGGGAGACATGGCAGATGAAGCACATCGAGCGGCGCCGCTTCCTCCTCGCGGCGCTGGCCGCGGGCCCCCTCGCCGCGTGCGCCGGCGGCGCGCCGCCGGCCTCCGCGCCGCCTGCCCCCAGGGGACGCGCCGGCATCCTGGTCCGGGGCGGCCGGGACCGGCTCGGCACCCCGCGCCGCGTGTTCGGCGGGCTGCGGGTCGACGCCAAGGTCCACCCCGGAGACTCCGGGGGCGACCTGTACGTCGTCGAGCACTCGGACGAGGCGAAGGGAGGCCCTCCGCGGCACGTGCACCACGAGCAGGACGAGTGGTTCTACGTGCTGGAGGGGTCGTACCGGCTGGAGGTGGGCGACGAGCGCTTCGAGCTGGGGCCGGGGGATTCCGTCTTCGCCCCCCGCCGGGTCCCGCACGTGTGGGCACACACCGGGGACGGCGTCGGCCGGCTCATCATCGCGTTCCAGCCCGCCGGGCGGATGGAGCCGTTCCTGGCCGCGCTCACGGGAGCGGGGAGCTCCCCTTCGCCGGACGAGCTCCGTCCGCTCTTCAGCGCGCACGGGATGACCGTCGTCGGGCCTCCCCTCCCCGTGTGACCCGCGGTCGGGGGCACGCGACCGGACGCGGGGCGCCGGCCGCATCCGCGGCCGGCGCCCCCGTGTGCGGCGATCGCCGTGCGCGCGGGACCGCTCACCCCCGCCGGGCGTCCCGCTCCATCTCGTCGGCCACGGCGGAGGCGGTGCGGAAGCGCTCCGGGCCGCCCAGGCGCTGCAGCTCCTCGCGGGACATCAGCGTGGCCTGCCCCTTCCGGAAGCGGGTCTTGGCCATGTCCATGCTGCGCTGGTACTCGATCACCTCGGCCAGCGAGCCGATCTCCAGCACCGCGGCGGCGCCGGGGGCCGCCGCGCGGGCGCGCACCCGCCGCCGGTGGGCCTGCACCAGGGCGCCCAGCGAGCCGCCCCCGGGGTGGAACTCGCAGTCCACCTCCGGCGGCATGCTCAGCGGCGCGGCCGCCCGTGCGGTGCTGGTCACCACGAAGGTCTCGTCGGCCAGCACGCTTTCCAGGTCCACGATGCGGGCGGACTTCCCCGCGACCTCCGCGTGGTAGAAGCAGGCGAGCACCTTCCGGTCGTCGCTGAGCATCACCCGGATGGCGGTGGGCTCGCCGATCTGCGCCTGGTTGACGGTCACGTCCTCCAGGTCGCCCAGGAAGGAGAAGTCCAGCGCCGCCAGCTCGCCGGTCTTTTCCTCGTAGAAGGCGTGGTCCAGCCCGGGAAAGTCGCGCAGCGACACCTCGCGGTAGCTGTGCGGCCCGGAGTACAGCGCCTGCATGGTGCTGCGGATGTTGCCGGCCGCCGTGCGCACGCGCCGCCGCCGGGCCAGGCGCGAAGCGACGGCCATTGCGAGCAGGAGCGCGGCGGCGCCGGCCAGGAGGTAGAGGGTCATGCGGGCGCGGGTGGGGGCCGTGTGGCCGTCGGGACGAGGTGGACCGAGCCTCCCAACCTAAGCCGCGCCGCCCCCCCCGGCAAAGCCCGCACGCGACGGCGCCCCCGCGGGACTTCCCGCGGGGGCGCCGACGCATCGTCCGTGAAGCGCAACCCCGCCCCTCGCGCCGGCCCCCGCGTGAGGGATGCGCGCCCGGCAGGGCCGAGACCCCGCGGGGCAGTTTCCGCGGGGGCTCGGCTGCGTTGGCGAGCGTTGTTTGCTCGCCTACGCAGCGCGCAGCCCGACCCGAGCGCCAGCGAGGGGCACGCCCAACACAGCAGTTCAGAGCAGTTCCGCCGTCAGAAGTACGGATTCCCGGCCCGGAACGCTCCCCCTCCCCCGCCGGCCCGGCGGGTTGCCGCCGGCGGCGGACGCCGGTAGCTTCAGCCCCGCCTTCCCCGCGCTCCGGCCCGCCCGCACCGCCGCCACCCCCGCTCTCCGAGAAGCACCCGCATGCGCCCGTCCGCTCCTTCCGTGATGCTCTCCGCCATCGCGGCGCTGGCCCTTTGCCCTCCCCTCGCCGCGCAGACCGGCACGCCCATCGACCGCGGCAGGGCCGTGGAAGCGCGGTTCGCCCGCGGGGACAGCGCCTCCGGCGCCGGCGTGTCGCACACCTGGGAGTACGCGCGCCCGGTCCGGCGCGGCACGGTCCTCCAGGTTCACGTGTGGGGGAGCGTCTCGGAGCTGAACCGCAGGCTCGTCCCCACGGTGTCCATCTCGGACCCGGACGCCGCCGCCGACCTGTCGGGGACGACGCGGACGGAGGAGTACACCGACGAGTCGATCACGGCCAGCAAGACCTTCGACCGGCCCGGCAGGGTCCGGATCACGGTGTCGTCCGGCGCGGGCGCGGCGGGCCGGGGCTACACCCTCCGGGTGGAGGACTCGCGCACGCGCAGGTCGTCCACCGCGGGCGCGCACTTCGCCGCGGGGTACGGCGCCACCACCCTGAAGACGAAGAATGCGGCCGACACGCGCGGCGAGGGCTTCACCCTGCGCGCGGGCGCCGGGGTGAGCCGGGCGCTCACGGTGTTCGCCGAGGGCGGGACGGCGGAGATGTCCCCTCCGGGCTCCGCCCCCGACACCGCGGCGGCCTACAGCTACCGGATGGCCCAGGTGGAGCTGGGCGCGCGGCTGTACCTGCTGGGCTCGTGGAGCCGGCTGAGGCCCTTCGTGCAGGGGGCCGTGGGGGGGCGCTGGATCGAGCTGTCCGACCGGCCCGTCCAGGCCGGGGGCATGACCTTGACCCCGGGCGGCGGGGCGGAGCTGTTCCTGCGGCCGGGGCTCTCGGTGGAGGGCGGGGTGCGGGGGTCGTTCGGGGAGATCACCCGCTGGAGGCCGTCGGGCGAGAAGTGGAGGAAGATCCCGGACGAGTACGACCTGGACGCCCGCGGGACGCGGGCCCACCTCCAGCTGGTGGTGCACCTCTGAGCGCGGGGCCGCCCTAGCGGTAGTCCCACTGCACGAAGCAGAAGGAGCGGAGCGAGATCCTGCGGTCGCCCAGGTACAGCGCGGAGCGGAGCCAGCTCTCCTGCTCGCCCTTGACGGCGTCGTCGGGCCTGGGCGCGCCGCGCCTGCAGTGGAGGAAGGCGAACTCCTCCCCCCGCCAGGCGAAGGTGTCCCAGCACCCCCGGTACCGGGCGCGCCCGTTGAGGCCGGCGATGCGGGCCAGGAGCTGCCGCGGCTCCGCCTCCTCGATGTTGCGGTGCTTCTGCTGGTCGCGCGGGACGTCGCGCCACTCCGTCAGGTACTTCCACACTTCGCCCTTTGCGCCCAGGGTGTTCACCCAGCGGCCGCTCCACCCCTCCCGCTCCAGCAGGCGCAGCACCGCCAGCTCGGCGAACAGGTGCTCGCCGTCCAGCTCCACCATCCCGGCGGACTGCTTCCCCAGGTCGTCCACGAACGGCTGCCCCGTCCAGCGCGGAAAGCGCGCGAACACGGCCGGCACCTCGTCGATCCTGCGCCCCGTCGGCAGGGTGACGGGGGTCTTCAGCGCCACCCGCAGGTCGTCGCGCTCCAGGTAGGGCGCGAGCGCCGCGTGCCACGCCGGACGGTCCTGTGCCTCGGTCATCGCTCCCCCGTTTCCGTTTCGCTCCCCCGGCGCCGCGCCCGGAGCCGCTCGGCCCGCGCGTACGACGCGTCGTCCCTGCCGAACAGGCTCACCCGGGTGGGCCTGTCCGCCGCCTCCGCCGGACGGTCAGCGGGCGCCCGGACAGGGCGCGGGCGGCGGCGTCCTGGGATCCACCGACTCGTCCTCCAGCCGGATCCGCAGCCCGCCCTCGCGGCGGACGAGCAGCCCGGTGTACGACATCACCAGCGGCGGCGCGCCCGGGCAGAGCCCCCACGCGAACAGCCCGGTGACCACCACCGCGTCCGGGCCGGCGACCTCGTAGGACAGGTCGCGCCACTCGAAGCCGCGCGGCGCGCTCCACTCCGGCCCGGCGTAGCGGGCGCGGATCGCCTCGAACGGCATGAACTCCTTGTGGCCGTTGCCCATGAAGTACGCGCCCGCGGCGTCGTAGCGCGCCGCGATCGCGGCGCGGTCCCCCGCGAGCAGGTCGCGGCCGTATGCCTCCATGAACGCCCGCGCCTCGGCTTCCACGCCTCCCCGCGGCGCGCCCGCGGGCGGCGCGGCGGCCGGAGCGGCGCAGGCGGCGGCGAGCGCAAGCAGCAGCACGCCCAGGAGCCTCGCCGCCCGGCCTTTGACGTGTACAGCGGATCGCACGAAACTGCGCATGGCACCTCCCTGGTCGATGGACGCCGGCGCTCACGGCCGACGGCGGACGGATCCCCCGCTACCCGAAGCGCTCCGCCGACCGGGCGCGTGCCTTGCGCGCCTCCTCCTCGCGGTCGCGCGCGGGGGCGCGGATCTCCAGCGAGTCGATCAGGCGCCGGGCGGACGCGGCGATCTCGTCCACGGCGAGGTCGAACGCGGCCTGGTTGGCGCGGGACGGGTGCGTGGTCCCGCTCACCTTGCGCACGAACTGGAGCGCGGCGGCGCGGACCTCGTCGTCGGTGGCCGGCGGCTCGAAGTTCGCCAGCGTCCTGATGTTCCTGCACATGGGCGGGGGTCGGTCGGGGGTGTGCGGGATCAGCCGCGCAGGCGGGCGACGATGGCCGCGACGTGCAGCGCGGTGGTGTCGAGCGCCGGGAGCCCCGCGACGGTCGGGCCGGGGAGGAGAAGCGGCAGCTCGGTGCCGCCCAGGACCACCCCGTCCACGCCCTCCGCGTCGCGCATGCGCTCCACCAGCGCCGCCACCTCGCGCCGCGTGTCGTCGCGGAGCTCGCCCCGGAGCAGCTCGCCGACGTAGCGCTCGTGGACCCGGGCGCGGTCCTCCGCGCCCGGCACGACCACCTCCACCCCGTGGCGCGCGCACACCTCGGGGTAGAAGGGCGCCTCCATGGTGAAGCGCGTGCCCAGCAGGGCGAGCCGCCGCAGCCCGCGGCGCGCGGCCTCGGCCGCGCAGGTCTCGACGATGCTCACCAGCGGCAGCGGCGACCGGGGCGCCAGCTCGTCGAAGACGACGTGGGGCGTGTTCGCCGTCATCGCCGCGAAGTCCGCGCCGGCGCCGGCCAGCCGCTGAAGCGAGCCCAGCAGGTACTCCGCGAGCACGGCCCGGTCCGTCTCCACCAGGCGCAGCCCCAGCTTGACGTCCAGGCTGTCGATGACGACGGCCGGGGCGCCGGACGGGTCCTCCCGCTCCCACGCGGCGAGGATGCGGCGGTAGTAGTCGATGGTGGACTCGGGGCCGAGTCCGCCCACCAGGCCGACCCTGGTCATCGGGCGGGTCTCCTCGCGGTTCGCTGGCGGCGCCGCGCCGGAGCGCGGCGCGAAGGCACGGCACTCAAGCTATCGCCCCGGCGTCACGGCGGCGACCCCGCGCACGCCCGCGCGACCAGCCCCGGGACGTCCCCGCCCAGCCCGCAGAGCACCCGCAGGACCAGGAGCCCGCCCGCCAGGCACAGCGCGCCCCACAGCAGCAGCGCGACGGGGCGGGAGCCGGCGCCGCGCTCCAGCACCGCGCGGTCCGGGTCCGCGGGGTCGTAGAAGACGGCGACCCGGGCGCCCTCCGGGTAGCGCGCCGCCGTCCGCTCGGCCCGGCTCCGCGAGGGCGAGCCGCCGTCGTCGGCGCGGACGGCGCTCCCGGTCCGCGCCGCGCCCGCGGCCTCGTAGCGGTAGCGCACCTCGGCGCGGTAGACGTCGACGGTCCCCTCGCCCGTGGCCTCGGTCTCGCGCGCGACGGCGGAGCGCACGACGCGGCCCTCCGCCCGCGCCCAGGAGCGGGTCAGCAGCCCGCGCCGCAGGGCCCGCGCCGCCGACGCCAGGAACACGGCGGCGCCCAGGAAGGCGAAACCGGCGGCGAGCATCACCACGATTGCCGTCATGGTCTCCACGGGCGGGTGGGAGGGGGATGCGGGCGGGGCCTCAGGCGCGCTCGTCGTAGGGGAGATCCGCCGCGTCCACACCCACGTAGTCGGGCTCCGGGTCCGCTTCCAGCCGCACCGCCGCGACGGTGGCGCGGCCTTCCAGGTACGCCTTCGCCACGCGGTGCATCCCGTCCATCACGCGGCCGTCGGCGCCCAGGATGATGGGGTAGCGCAGCTCCGTCTCCGCGATCAGCCGGGCGTGCTCCGCCACCGCGCGGCAGGTGGGCGCCTCGCCCCCGCCGAACCAGAACGGCTCGTCCAGCTCGCGGATGGCGTCCAGCGGCACCTCCACGGGCGGCAGGTGCGCGGTGAGCCGGATCAGCCGGTCCACGTCCCAGGCGAGCAGGCCGGCGGGAGAGGGGCGCAGGTGGTACTGCTTCCTCATCGCGCGTCAGCGGTCCATGACGGACAGGTACGCGCGCCACGGGCCGACGGCCTCGCGGTACTGCTTCGCCATGACCCGCGCCGTCTGCGCCAGGTGCGCCAGGTCGTGCGCCGTCCAGGTGGCGAGCAGCTGCCGCAGCGTGACCGGCCCGAACCGGGGGTGCTCCCCCTCCAGGGCGAGCTGCTCCTCGCCGAGGCGCCACCCGGCGAGCGTGGCGAGGTTTTCCGCGCGCAGGCGCGCGAAGTCGTCCAGCAGCTCGTCCAGCGGCCTGCCCTCGCTCTCGCGCAGCTGGGCGAAGCGGTCCACCGGCGCGAAGCGGCGCTCGGGCCCCCCCGCCAGGACGATGCGGGCGCGCGGGATCCAGTCGGTGCGCTCCAGGTGCACCAGGTGGCCCACGACGACGCGGGGGCTCCAGGTGTCCGGGCCCTCGTCCGCGTCGGTCCAGCCGGGCGGGAGCCCGCCGAGCAGCGCCCGCAGGACGTGGGGGGTGCGCTCCAGCACCGCCGTGCCCGCCGCGAGGTCGAAATCCATGTGGCTCCCTGGTGGACGTGGTGGGACGTACGACGGACGCGGCCGGCCCGCTTCTTCCGTCGGCGGGGAGCCATGAGACCCCAGTTCGACCTGTTCGGCGGCGCGGACGACGCGCCCGCGCCCGGGCCGGCGCTCCCGGAGGGCTTCCGCTACCGCCCGGAGCTGATCGGCCCCGCGGACGAGGAGGCGCTCCTGGCGCGGGTGCGGGAGCTGCCCTTCCGCGAGTTCGAGTTCCACGGCTACACCGGCAGGCGCCGCGTGGTGTCCTTCGGCTGGCACTACGACTTCGCCGCGCGCCGGCTGCACCGGGCGGACGACATCCCCGACTTCCTCCTGGCGCTGCGGCCGGCCGCCGCCGGCTTCGCCGGGATGGAGCCGGAGGCCCTGCAGCACGTGCTGGTGACGGAGTACGGCCCCGGCGCGGCCATCGGCTGGCACCGCGACAAGGCGGTCTTCGGCGAGGTCGTGGGGATCTCGCTGCTCGCCCCGTGCACCTTCCGGCTGCGGCGCTCCGCGGGCGAGGGCTGGGAGCGGGTCAACCTCACGGCCGAGCCGCGCTCCGTGTACCTGCTGAGCGGGCCGGCGCGCACCGAGTGGGAGCACAGCATCCCGCCCGTGGACGCGCTCCGCTACTCCGTCACCTTCCGCAACCTCCGCGAGGACTGAGCCCCGTGGGCGCGGGCGGCTTTCGCCACACCAGCGACCAGCGCCAGAACAGGTGGCGGCGGACGGCGGCGCCGGGGAGGATGCGCCCCGCGAGCGAGCGCACCTCCGCGAGCGTGGGATACACGTCGTGCCGGGCGTGCTCGGACCAGGCGCGGCGCACGTGCGGGGCCTCGCGCAGGCGGCGCAGCTTCCAGGCGCGCAGCAGCAGGCCGGCGGGGACGGCGAGGGCGCTCCAGGCGTGGTCCGCCGGCGTGCGCGGCCGGTACAGGTCCAGCACCAGGAGCACGCCCCCCGGGCGGAGCGCCGCGGCCAGCTTCTCCAGGCTCTCCGCCAGCGGCAGGTGGTGGAGCGTCGCGATGGAAGCGACGCAGTCGAAGCCCTCCGCCGGCGGATCGTACGCGCGGAGGTCGGCCCGCCGGAGCTCCAGGTTCGGGACCGCGCGGGCAAGCTCCCGGGCGCGGCGGAGCATCCCGGGCGACAGGTCGATCGCCGTCACCCGCCCGAACTCCCGCGCCAGGCACCGGGCGAACTCCCCCGTCCCGCAGCCGACCTCCAGCGCCGTCCCCCGCTCCGCCGGCAGACGACGCAGCAGGAAGCCGTGGTAGTGGCGGTTGTGGTCCCACCCCCCGCCGTCCAGCGCGGCGAGCCGGTCGAAGTCGGCCTGGATCCGGGCGGTCGGGACGGTCACGGCCTCCTCGAATATGCGGGGTGCGGCCCGGCGATCAAGCTCCGGGCGGCAACGGTCCGGAGGGCAGCCGCCCGGCGGCCCGGAGCTCCGCGAGCACCCGCTCCACGAACGAGCCCTTGGCGACCGAGTAGGCCCCCTTGTCCCAGCCGACGGCGTCGGCCACGCGGCGCTTCTCGGCCGCGTACGCGGCGGCGAGCGCGGGATCGGCGCGGAGCGCGTCGCGGAAGGCGAGCTTCTCGTCCCACGCGGCGGCGGGGAGCACGTAGAGGTGGAGCTGCGCCACCCGCGCCCCGCCCGCGTCGCGCACGTAGTAGCGCCGGCGCGGGTCATCGCCGTACGGGCCGCGGTACGCGTAGCCGAGCGCCACCAGCGGGGCGACGCACGCGTCCGCGTCGGCCTCGCTCGCGACGGCGACGCCCAGGTCGAGCACCGGCTTGCCGGCCAGCCCGGGGACCGCGGTGCTGCCCACGTGCTCCACGGCGAGCGCGCGGGCGCCCAGCGCGGCCCGCACGCGCGCCGCCTCGGCCGCGAAGCGCGCCGGCCACGCGGGGTCGTACGGGACCAGCCGGAGGATGCGCCCCACGGCCCGGACGTCAGGCGCCGTCGCCCGGGAGCCGCTCGATGCACGCGGCCGTCGCCGGCACGGGCGCGATGCGGCTCAGGAACTCCGCCGGCCGGACCGCCACGACGCGCCAGCCCCGCTCCGCCGTGAAGCGCGCCCGCAGCTCCTCCTCGCCGATGGCGCGCGGCGAGTGCGGGATGTCGAACTCGACCGCGAACGCGAGCAGGTAGTACCTGCCGCCGGGGACCAGCGCCGACGCCAGCTCCCCGGCGAAGCGGTCGCACTCCGCGACGTCGAACAGGTGGAGGAAGCCGGAGTCCACCACCGAGCCGAAGCGACGCCCCAGCAGCGACGGCCGCAGCGCGTCCGCCACCCGGAGCTCCAGGCGCGCGGCCACCTCCGGCGGGAGGGCGGCCGCCTTGCCGCGCGCGTGCGCGATCGCCGCGTCCACGAAGTCGATCCCCAGCACCTCCAGCCCGCGCTGCGCCAGTGCGATCGCCAGGTCGCCGGAGCCGCAGCCCACGTCCAGGACGGGACCCGCCGGCGGGTGCTCGGCGAACAGCGCGGCGAGCGCGGGCTGGGCGCCGCCCACGTCCCAGGGCGGCGTCTCCCCGTACACGCCGTCGAAGAACGCGCGCGGATCGGGGCCGAAGCGGCTCACGGGGTCCCCCCGTCCGCGCCGTCCGGCACCGCGCTCACGTGCCCGCCCGCCACCCGCCAGGGGCCGCCGCCCTCACGCGCCCACACCCGCGTGTAGCGGAAGGTGCCGCTCACGACCTCGCCGCCTACCTCCACCGTGAGCCGGGCGCGGAGCGCGGACACCGCCACGTCCGCCCCGACGCGGCGGACGCGCAGCTCCTCCGGCTCGTGGGCGCGGAAGCGCACCGCGCCCGAGCCGTGGGCCGCCAGGTCCTCCGCCTTGGTGCCGAGCCGGCCGTCCGGGCCGGTGAACAGCAGCTCGTCGGAGATCAGCCGGTCCAGCGCGGCCACGTCGGCGGCCAGCTGCGCGGCGCGGATGCGGGCCTCGCACTCGACGATCTCGGGGTCCGGGGGACCCACCAGGACGGCCTGCATGGCTGGGACGTCGGGATCGGTCATGGATTTCCGCCGAGCTCGATGTTGTAGGAGGTGATCTCGGCCACCCTGCCGCCGGCGAACCGGTAGATGTCGCAGGAGGCGACCACGGACGGCTGCTCGCCTTCCGCCGTGTACTCGGCCGTGCTGTCGACCACCACGTGGTCTCCGCCGGAAACGACCCTGAACTTCGAGAAGCGGGTGGTCACCGTCGCCAGGTAGTCCACCGAGCGCTCGCACCACTCCACGACCGCCTCGCGCCCCTCGCACTGCTCGGCCCCGACGAGGCTCCACCGGACGTCCTCCGCCAGGTGGTCGTACGCCGCCGCGAAGTCGTGGCGGGAGAATGCTTCGGCGACCTGCTCGTGGGTGAGGCTCATGTCGGCTCCTGTCGAGGCTGGGGCTGCCCGTGCCAAGGTATGTCCCGTCCGCCGCCCCCTGCAACCGCGCCGGCGGGCAGGGCCGGGTGCGCCGGCTCACCCTGACGTCGATCGGGCACGCGCGGAATCGACAGTGGGCCCGCCGGAAGGGCGTGAGGACGCGAAGGCCCCGGCGCCGACCAGGCGCCGAGGCCCTCGCGCGACCCGCCGCGCCGGGCTGCGCTCAGCGGCGCGCGTTCCTGCGCGGCAGCGGCCGCATCACCTTTTCCAGCACCATGCGGGCGGCGCGCCGGCCCACCTCCTCGCCCGCCTCGTTGGAGAAGCGGTAGTGGACGCCGCCGTACATGCGCGAGTCGGACACCTGCTTCACCCACTCGTCCCAGCTGGGCAGCACCTGCACCGCCGCGGCGGGGACGGCGCTGGAGGAGACCCGGACGCCCGACGCCGGGCGGGGCCCGGTCTCCGCCTTCATCACCTCGGCGTTGGCGGCCGCCGCGGCGCAGTGGCCGCACGGGTACTCCTGGAAGTTGGGCGTGGGGAGCAGCGGCATCCAGCCAGGGTCGGGCGCGGTGGCGTCGTTGCCGTCGTCGGCGCCGTTACGGATGGCGGTGATCGGCCGCCAGAAGTCGTAGTGCAGCTTGGCCACGACCATGGCCGTGGCGGCGTCGTCCAGCGCCATCTGGTACAGCGCGAACATGCGCGCGTTCTGCACCGGGGTCCGCCCGGGCGCCTCGGCGGCGAGGCGCAGCGAGGGGGTCAGGTCGAACGCCTGCCGGTACTTCGCCATCAGCGTCTGGTGGGGGGTGCGCTCGGCGCTGGTCCTGCCGCCCAGGCGCCGCACCTCGTCGTAGTCGCGTGCCCAGCGCTCGCTGTCCAGCGCGGGCGGCGGCGGCGGGCGGAGCGCCTCGGCGCTGGGGATCGCCCAGGGGCGGAAGGCCACCCAGTACGGCTCCAGCTGCGGCAGCGCGGTGGCGGTCCACACGCCGGGCGCGGTGCGGGGGCGATAGGGGAGCTGCCGGACCGCCGGGTCGATCCCGCCGGCCGCGTTCGCCGCCCTGGCCGCCTGCTCTCCGATCGCCCGGCCCGCCTCGCGCCGGCGCTCGTCGGGGACGGCGGCCATGGCGATGGCCCAGCTCTCGTCGAGCACCGCCTTCTTGTCCGGGAAGTGGTGGAGCAGGACGTGGTACGCCGCCGTCGCCGCGGCCGCGTCCTGCGACGCCTCCGGGTCGCCCGCGGGGAAGCCCAGGTAGCTCTCGTAGCGCCGGTCGATGGCGTTCAGGGCCTCGAACATGGCCAGCGACGCGCGGGTCGTGGTGCGCATCTGCTCGGCCGTGCCCCCGCCCCAGGGCGGCGAGATCCGGTTCGCGAACTCCCACCAGTCGCACACCGTGTCCGCCGCGGCGGGCCGCGCGAAGACCAGGGCCGCCAGCGCGGCCATCCGCAGTGCTCGACGCATCATGGCTCTCTCCTCCCCCCGAAGGGTCTGCTCGTGAGAGGCCCGCGCGCTCCGGGAGGACGGCCCGGGGGCGGGCGAAGCGATATGGTGTTATACGTTAGTATAACACCAGAGCAGTACGCAACGATCTCGCGGGGAGTTTCAGGAGCCGCGGAGCGGCGGCGGGATCAGACCGGCTCGCGGGAGCGGCGCAGGCGGACGGCGGCGGCCAGGCACGCGGCGGCGAACGCCAGGCCCATCCAGAGCCCCGGCGAGGCGAGGAAGCGGGTGGGGGTGGCGGCGGCGAGCGGATCGAAGGGGAAGCCTCCCCGCGCCGGGGCGGCGAACCCCTCGGGGTACCAGCCGAGCAGCCGGTACGCGACCCACGCGGCCACCCGGGCGGTGTCCAGGGTCAGCTTCTCCAGCGCGCCCAGCGCCAGCAGCGGCAGCACGGCCCAGAGCGCCGCCGTGCGCCGCGCCCACCCGGACACCAGCAGCAGGAAGGCGTGGACCGGCGCGTGCCAGAGCGCCATGGCCGCCGTGGCGTACGCCAGCGCCGGCCACATGCGCGGCGGCTGCACCTCCCGCCAGAGCGGCGCCACGGCCTGCCCCTGCGCCGCCAGCGCCGCGGCGCTGAGCAGCAGCATGACGGCCTGCATGGCCACCAGCACCGCCAGGGTGAGCAGCGGCAGCACCGCCAGCGGCACGACGGCCTTGGCGAGCACCGTGGCGGCGTCGGAGACGGGGAGCGACTTCCAGAACAGGATGCTCCGGTCGCGCCGCTCGCCGCCGAGCGCCTCCAGGGAGTAGAACGCCCCCACGGCGAACGAGGTCGCCAGCATCAGCATCGACACGAAGGCGTACGTGACCCGGGCCGAGCGCGGCATCGCCGGGTCGCTGCCCAGCATGCCGGGGAGGTGGCCGGGCATGGTGACGCCGTGGATCACCAGCCCCGCCACCATGAAGGCGGCCACGCCGAGCGGCGCCAGGTACAGGGAGCGGTTCTCCCACAGCTCGCGCCGCACCGACCAGTACAGCGGCCGCACCCTCCGCGAGGCGGCGGGAGCGGCCCCGCGCGGCTCGACGCCGCGGTCCGGCGCGGCGTCCGGGGCCGCCCTCACCGCCCGGCTCCGCGCGTGGCGGCGGCCCGGCCGCCCAGCAGCGCCACGAACAGCTCCGCGATGCCCGGCGTGCGCACCTCGCCGAGCGCGGCCAGCCGCCCGCGGTCCGCGCCGTCGAACAGCAGCACGCTGCGGCCCAGCGACTGCCGCTCGTGCACCGGCCCGTGCGCCCGCGCCGCCGCCAATTGTTCGGGGCGGACCGCCACCTCCGCGAAGCGGCCCTCCAGCTCCTCCATGCCGCACTCCAGCACCACGCGGCCCTGGTCGATGAGCACCAGGTCGGTGAGCACGTCCTGCACCTCCTCCACCTGGTGCGTGGTCACCACGATGGTGCGGCCCCTGTCCCAGTAGTCGGCGAGCAGCGCGTCGTAGAACTGCTTGCGGCCCAGCAGGTCCAGCCCCAGCGTCGGCTCGTCCAGCACCAGCAGCCGCGCGTCGATCGCCATGACCAGCGCCAGGTGCAGCCGGGCCACCATCCCCTTGGAAAGCTCCCGCACCCGGGCGGCGCGCCCGATGTCGGTCCGCGCCAGGAACGCCTCCGCCCTCGCCCGGTCGAAGCGCGGGTGCACGCCGGCCAGGTAGTCCAGCGCCTGCGACACCCGCATCCAGCGCGGCAGCACGGCCACGTCGGCCATGAAGGTGACGTCGCGCATCAGCCGGTCGCGCTCCGTCCACGGGTCGCGGCCCAGCACCCGCAGCTCCCCCCCGAACGGGACCAGGCCCAGGATGGCGTGCAGCGCGGTGGTCTTGCCGGCGCCGTTGGGGCCGATCAGCCCCAGGATGCGGCCCTCCTCCACCCGCAGGTCGATGCCGTCCAGCGCCACCGTGGCGCCGTACGTCTTGCGGAGGCCGCGGGCTTCGATGCATGCCATGGCTTCAGCGCTCCTTTGCCGGGTCCGCGGGGGCCGCCGCGTCCAGCAGCTCCTCCGCCGACAGGCCGAGGCGCTGGATGGTGGCCTGGATGCGGGGCCACTGCTCGGTGAGGAACTTCGCGCGCTCGCCCTCCAGCAGCAGGGCGCGGGCGCCGGGGCGGACGAACATGCCGCGCCCCCGCCGGGTCTCCACCAGCTGCTCGTCGGACAGCTGCTGGTAGCCCTTGAGCACGGTGAGCGGGTTGACCCGGTACTCGGCCGCGACGTTGCGCACGGAGGGGAGCGGGTCGCCCTCGCCCAGCACCCCGTCCAGGATCATCGCGGCCACCAGGTCGCGGAGCTGGCGGTAGATGGGCTGGCTGTCGTTCCACTCGCGATCCACGATGGCTTCCCGGGGGTCCTGCGAAAAAGGCGCGGCCGGCGATCTGGTGTCGTACATAGCCAGCACACGGCGGCCGGGGCAAGGGCTCCGTCCCGGCGGTCCCCGGTCAATCGAACGGCGTCGCGTCCGTCCAGATGAACACCACCGCGCGGTACGGCTTCCCGTACAGGTAGCGGATCGCCGCGGTGTCCGTGAGCACGTCCAGGGAATCGACCTCCTGCACGTCCACCCGGTCCAGGCTGTCGATGCCCCAGCCCTTGCCGTCGACGATGACGTCGACGTCGGGACCGGGCGCGACCCCCGCGCTCCGGAGCAGCTCCGTCGTCGTCCGGGGCTGGGGGCCGGGATCGCCCTGGCAGGCGGCAATGGCCAGCGCACCCGCGAGCACCGCGGGGAGTGGGCGTGTCATGGTCTCTCTCCTGGAAGGGGTCACCGGACGGCAGGGCAGATGCGCGGGTGCTGGAGATGGACAGAGCACCCGGCGGAGGTGGGGACCTTCGAGGTCCCGTGGCCGGCGGGCGCGCAGAGCACCCGGCTGGACGACGTGGAGGGGGAAACGGAGCCCGCCCGCATCGCGGCGGCGCTGGGCGTGCCGCCGGAGCTGCTCCGCCTGGAAGGCTCGGCGTAGCGCCCGGCCTTCAGGCGCCCAGGAAGCGCGTGGGGAGCTTCTCCTCCACCACCTCGCCGCCCGCCAGGGAGAGCCGGTACGCGGCCGCCCCCGGGCGGGACGACACCACCTCCACCAGCTCGCGCCCGGCGAAGTGGAGCGCGGCCCCGTCGTCGGCGGCGTAGCCGGCCGGCAGGCCCTCCGCGACCAGGCGGCGGAAGAGGGGGCGCCGCCCCGGCTCGCCGTCGAAGTGCGGGCACGCGCTCCCCTCCAGGAACCCCAGGCCGTCGCGGAACGCCTCCAGCCCGCCGAACGAGTCGGTGACCCCGCCCTGGAACCAGCAGAGCATCCCCGCGGAGAGCCCCGCCAGCACGGCGCCCCGCTCCCACGCGTCGCGGAGCAGGCGGTCCAGGCCGTGGACCCGCCACAGCGCCACCAGGTGCGCGGTGTTGCCGCCCCCCACGTAGAACACGTCCTGCGCGGCCACGAAGCCGGCCAGCTCCGCGGTGGACGCGGGGTTCCGGGGGAGCGCGGACGCGTCGAACAGCGTCAGGTCGGTGGGGATGCAGCGGCCGCTGAACGCGCGGTAGAACCGGGCGATGTACGTGGCCGAGTCGGCGCTCGCCGTGGGGAGGAAGCACACGCGCGCCGGCTGCCGCCTGGACAGCGACAGGACGAAGTCGTCCAGCAGCGGGTTGTCCGGTTCCATGGCGAACCCGCCCCCGCCCATCGCCACGATCCTCCCCGCGATCCCTCCCTCCTGGTCGTTCCGCATCGGTCCTCCGCTTTCAGTTTGGCTCCGGCTCCGGGCCCGCGGCGCTCCCCCGGACGGCGGCGTCCAGCCGCGCCAGCACCGCGCCCTGGAGCTCCCGGATCCGCCCGGCGAGGGCGTCGTGCTCCTCCTCCAGGCGCCTCACCTCGGCCGCGGACTCGTTGCGGGACGAGGAATCCGCCTCGGACCGCAGGGCGAGCGCCTTTTCGGCGTGGCCCTTCCGGTGGTCGAGCAGGTGGATGGCGTCCGACACGCTTTCCAGCGCCCGGCGGAGCGGGTCGTGCTCGGCATCCGTCAGCCGTCCCGCCGCGCGGAGCGCCGCGACCGCGTCGAGCAGGACGTACCGGGCCATGGTGTGGCCGCAGGCCAGGTTGCGCGCCCGCTCCTCCGGGGAGCACAGCCCGACGCGCACGGGGGTCGGCTCCGGCTCACCGCGCCAGACGCGCAGGACGACCCCGTTCTCGACGCGGACGCGCTCGTGCAGCATGCGGCAGCGCGTCACCTGGAGGGACGCGACCCGGTCGCGGAGGGCGCGCAGGGATTCGGGGGAGTCCGCGGCCATCG
This sequence comes from Longimicrobiaceae bacterium, assembly GCA_036389055.1. Lineage (GTDB taxonomy): Bacteria > Gemmatimonadota > Gemmatimonadetes > Longimicrobiales > Longimicrobiaceae > JAFAYN01. The sequence goes on from DASVQR010000002.1 coordinate 45,089, forward strand.
GGGTCACGGCGCTCCGGGGGGCCGGGGATCCAGGACCCGGGCGACCTCGCCGGCCAGGCCCTCGGGAAAGACCACCTCGGCGGTGCTCTCCAGCGCAGCCAGGCTCCACCAGCGGTGCTCCTCGATGGGCTCGGGCGACGAGTTGCGGACGGCCGGCGCGGTCTCGTCCAGCCGCGCCAGGAAGTACGTCTCGTCCTGCTCCACCGGGCCCTGGGGCGATTCCCAGCGGAAGCGCCGCGTCCAGAGCCGGGGCCCGATCGCCGGGCGGAGCCCGGTCTCCTCCAGCAGCTCGCGGGCGGCCGCCTCTTCGGGCGATTCGCCCGGCTCCACTCCGCCGCCCGGCGTGGCCCAGTACCAGCGCGCCGGCGCCCGGTGGTCGCGGTAGCGCACGAGCAGGATGGAGCCGGCGGCGTCCACCAGGACCAGGCGGGCCGCCTCGCGAAGGGGCAGGCGATGCATGGGGATTCGGGCTAGGGCGCGGCTTCCGACACGAGGACGACGGCGGAGGCCCTGGCCTGCACCGGGCAGGACTCGGCCACCGGCCCTTCCACGTACACCTCCACCGTGTCCCCCACCTGCACGTCGGAGAGCCCGGCCCCCTCCAGCTCGCCCGCGGGGGTGCGGCGGAGGTAGCGGGTCCCGGCGTCCGCCGACGCACTGATGCCGCACGGCTCCCGCGAGCCCGGCCCCGCCCTCACCAGGAGGCGGGCGGCCGCCGCGCGCGAGGCGATGGACTCCACGGGACCGCGCACGTAGGGCGTGCCCGCCGGCGGCTCCAGGGTGGAGGACCCCGTGCACGCGGCGAGCGCCGCGGCGAGGGCGAGCGAGGCGAGGGCGGACCGGGGGCGGCCGGCGATCTCGGACGGGAGCGGCACGGGGTACCTCCGGGAAGTGGATCGTCGCCCGGAACCGGCGAACGGCGCAGCGGCGGCGGCGCTCACCCTGGGAGGAGGTCGTCGAGCGAGAGGTCGATGCCGAAGTCCTCCCGACCCAATCTGTGCCGCGCTGCCTCCGCCTACAAGGCGGACGATCCCCCCGGGGGCCCGGCGCGGCCCTACTCCGGCGGCCTCCCGCCCTGCCGGTCGCGCAAGACGGCCTGCTTCTCCCCGGCCGACATCGCCCGCACCCTGAGCAGCACCTTCGCCACGGCCTCCGCGGCGCCCGGCTTGGCCTCCGCCGCGACGACGTGCTCCGCCATGCGCGCCACGGTGGGCGCCTCGAACACGCGGCGCACGGGGATCTCCACGCGCAGCAGCCGCAGCCGGGCCACCAGCTGCGCGGCGAGCAGCGAGTGCCCGCCCAGCGCGAAGAAGTCGTCGTGGATGCCGACCGTCTCGACGCCGAGCACCGCGGCCCAGTCGCCCGCCAGCACCTCCTCCACGGCGGTGCGCGGGGCGACGTACCCGACCTCCGGGGCCTCGGGCGCGGGGAGCGCGCGCCGGTCCAGCTTGCCGGTGGGGGTGAGCGGCAGCGCGTCCAGCACCACCAGCGCGGCGGGGACCATGTACTCCGGCAGCGCGGCGCGCGCGTGGTCCCGCACCTCGTCCACCGGGAGATCGGCGTCCGCCTCCAGGTACGCCACCACGCGCGGGTCCCCGGGGCGGTCCTCGCGCACGGTCACGGCCGCGCCGCGCACGCCGGGGTGGCGCTCCAGCGCCGCCTCGACCTCGCCGGGCTCGATGCGGAAGCCCCTCACCTTGACCTGGCGGTCCACGCGACCCAGGAACTCCAGCGTGCCGTCCGGGAGCCAGCGCGCCCGGTCGCCCGAGCGGTACATCCTCGCCCCCGCCGCGCCGGAGAACGGGTCGGGGACGAAGCACTCGGCCGTCAGCCCGGGCCTGCCCAGGTAGCCGCGGGCCACCCCCGCCCCGCCCACGCACAGCTCCCCCGGCAGCCCCGGCGGCACGACGCCGCCCGCCGCGTCGCACACGTACAGCGCGGAGCCCGGGAGCGGCGCGCCGACCATCCGCCGCGACACCCCGCCGCCGGCCGGCACGGCGTGCGCCGCGCAGACGATGGTGGCCTCCGTGGGCCCGTAGAGCACGTGGATCCGCGCGGCCGGGAACGCCCCGCGCATCTCCGCCAGCAGCTCCGGCGGCACCGCGTCGCCGCCCACGAACACCCGCCGCACCCGCGCGAAGCCCGCGCCCCCCGCCCGCGCCACCTCGCGCATCAGCGCGGGGACGGCGTGCAGCACGTCCGCGCGCTCCACCTCCGCGGCCACCCGCGCCGGGTCGCGCACGTCGTCGCGGGGGAGGATGCGCGCGGTGCCGCCCAGGGTGAGCGGCAGCAGCGCCTCGAACGCCCAGATGTCGAAGGCGGGCGAGGCCAGCACCGGGAACACGTCGCCCGCCTCGAAGGCGAACGCCTCCCGCGCCGCCGCCAGCGTGGCCGCCAGGCCGCCGTGCTCCACGAGCACGCCCTTGGGCTCGCCGGTGGAGCCGGACGTGTAGATGACGTAGGCGAGGTCCGGCGGCGACGGCGAGTGCGGGAGTGCGAAAGTGCGGGAGTGCGAAAGTGCGGACGACGTGCCGCGTGCTTCGTGCTCCGCGCCGCCGTCCACCTGCACGATCTCGCCCTCGAAATCGGCGAAGCGGCCGCGGGTGGAGGCGTCGGCGACCAGCGCGCGGGCGCCGGAGTCGCGGAGGATCCCGGCGAGGCGCGCGTCGGGGTGCGTGGGGTCCAGGGGGACGTAGGCGGCGCCGGCCTTCATGGCGGCGAGCACGGCCACGGGCCACTCCGGGGAGCGCTCCAGGCAGACCGCCACCCGCCCGCCGGGTCCGGCCCCCTGGCCGCGCAGGCGGGCGGCGAGGGCGCCGGCGGCCGCCTCCAGCTCCGCGTAGGTGAGCGCGCGCTCGCCGCAGCTCACCGCGACGGCGGCGGGCGTGCGCGCGGCCTGCTCCGCCACCCGCTCGTGCACCGCGCGGAAGGGGGCCGGCGCGGCGGGGCCGGGGCTCCACTCCCGCAGCACCCGCTCGCGCTCGGCTTCCGCGGCGAGCGGGAGGTCGAGGATCCGTCGAGACGGGTCGGCGGCGGCGGCCTCCAGCAGCAGGACGTAGGCGTCGGCCGCGCGCTCCACGGTGGCGGCGTCCCACAGCTCCTCGCGGTACCCGAAGCGCACCGCGAGCCCGTCCCCGCCGTCGGCCACGGACACGGACAGGTCGAACTTGGCCGCCGGCTCGCCCGTGCCGAAGGGCTCCGCCTCCACCCCGCCGAGCGGCCGGGGGGTGCCGGCGCCGTCGTCCAGCGCCAGGACCACCTGGAAGACCGGGGTGTGGGCCAGGCTGCGCTCCACGCCCACCCCCTCCACCAGCTTCTCGAAGGGGAGGTCCTGGTGCCCGTACGCCCCCAGCGCCGCTTCCCGCACCCGCGCCAGCAGTTCCCGGAACGTCGGGCCGCCCGACACGTCCGCGCGGAGCGCCAGGGTGTTGACGAAGAAGCCGATCAGCCCCTCCGTCTCCCGGCGGCTGCGGCCGGCGACGGGCGAGCCCACCACCACGTCGTCCTCGCCGGACCAGCGCGCCAGCAGCACGTCCAGCGCGGCGAGCAGCACCATGTACAGCGTGGCGCCCTCGCGCCGGGCCAGCGCCCGCACCCGCTCCGCCGCCTCCGCTGGGAGCGCGCGGACGACGGACGCGGCGCGCCCGCCCGGCACCGGCGGGCGCGGGTGGTCGGTGGGGATCTCCAGCACCGGGGGAGCCCCGCGCAGCGTTTCCCGCCACCAGGCCAGCTCCGCCTCCAGCGTCGCGCCGGAGAGCCACGCCCGCTGCCAGACCGCGTAGTCGGGGTACTGCACCGGCAGCGCGGGGAGCGGCGAGGGCGCGCCCGCGAGGCACGCCTCGTAGAGCGCGGCGACCTCTCGGAAGAGCACGCCCATGCTCCACCCGTCCGAGACGACGGGGTGCATGGCGAGCAGCAGCACGTGCTCGTCCGCCGCCAGCCGCAGCAGCCGCGCGTGGAAGAGCGGCCCGCGCGCCAGGTCGAAGGGGCGCCGCGCCTCCGCCTCCACCAGGCGCATCGCCCCGGCCTCGCGCGCGGGCTCCGCGAGCGCCGCAAGGTCGGCGACCGGGAGCGGCGTCGCCACGGCCGGGAGGACGACCTGCACCGGCTCGCCGCCGGCCTCCGCGAAGACGGTGCGCAGCGTCTCGTGGCGCCGCACGACCTCGTCCAGCGCGCGCCGCAGCGCCCGCGCGTCCAGCGCGCCGCGCAGGCGCAGCGCCAGCGGCAGGTTGTACGCGGCGCTCCCCGGCTCCAGCCGGTCCAGGAACCAGAGCCGCTGCTGCGCGAAGGACAGCGGCAGCGGCCCGTCGCGCGGCACGGGCACCACCGGCGGCGCACCGAGCGCGGCCCCTTCCCGGACCAGGGCGTCGATCCGCCCCGCGAGCCCGGCCAGCGTGGGCGCCTCGAACATCGCCCGCAGCGGCAGCTCCACGGCGAAGGTCTCGCGTACCCGCGACACCACGCGCGTGGCCAGCAGCGAGTGCCCGCCCAGCTCGAAGAAGCCCGCCTCGCGGCCCACCCGCTCCACGCCAAGCACCTCCGCCCAGATCCCCGCCAGCAGCTCCTCGGCCGGGGTGCGCGGGGCGGCGTACCCCTCGTCGGGCGCGGCGTCGGGAGCCGGCAGGGCGCGCCGGTCCAGCTTGCCGCTGGGGGTGAGCGGGAGCCGCTCCAGGACGACGAGCGCCCCCGGGACCATGTGCTCCGGGAGCCGGTCTCGGAGGAAGCCGCGCAGCTCGGAGGAGGACGGCGCGGCCCCGTCCGCCGCGACCACGTAGCCGACCAGCCGCCGCTCCCCCGAGGGCGCCTCCCGCGCGACGACCACGGCCTCCCGCACCGCGGCGTGCGTCTCCAGCGCCGCCTCGATCTCGCCCGGCTCCACCCGGAAGCCGCGCACTTTCACCTGCTGGTCGGCGCGGCCCAGGTACTCCAGCGTCCCGTCTGCCCGCCAGCGGACGCGGTCGCCGGTGCGGTACATGCGCGCGCCCGCATCGCCCGAGAAGGGCTCCGGGACGAACGTCTCAGCCGTCGCGTCCGGCCGCCCCAGGTAGCCGCGCGCCGGCGCCGCGCCGCCCACGCACAGCTCGCCGGGGACGCCGACGGGCGCCGGGTTCAGCCACGGATCGAGCACGTACGCGCGCGCGTTCGCGACCGGCCGGCCGATGGGCGGGAGCAGCGGCCACCCCTCCGGCGCGCCCTCCAGCGCGTGCGCCGTGACGACGTGCGTCTCGGTGGGCCCGTACTGGTTCACTAGCGCGATCCCCCTGCCCAGCCAGGCGCGGAGCTGCGGCGTCGCGCGCAGCTGCTCGCCGGCGGTGACCACCTCGCGCAGCGCGGAGGGGCGTAGGCCGCGCGCGTGCCCGGCCTCGGCAAGACCCTGCAGGGCGACGAAGGGGAGGAACAGCCGCTCCACCCGCGCCTCCTCCAGCACCCGCAGCAGGGCCACGGGGTCGCGCCGCTCCTCCTCCGACACCCCCACCAGACACCCGCCGGTGAGCCAGGTGGCGAACATCTCCTGGAACGAGACGTCGAAGCCCAGCGCGGTGAACTGGAGCGTGCGTGCGGCGCCGGGGAGCTCCCGCAGCTGCCAGGCGAGCAGGTTGGCGAGCGGGCGGTGCGGCATCGCCACGCCCTTTGGCGTCCCCGTGGAGCCCGAGGTGTAGATGACGTACGCCAGGCTCTCCGGCGATGCCCCGCTGTCGAGTGGCGACGCGTCCTCCCGCCCGACGTCGGCGCGGACGGCGTCCAGCAGCACGGTCTCCCCCGCGTGCTCCGGGAGCACCTCCACCAGAGCCGAGTGGGTGAGCAGCAGCGCGGCCCCGGAGTCGCGGAGCACGTGCGCCAGGCGCTCGCGCGGATAGGCGGGGTCCAAGGGGACGTAGGCGCCCCCGGCCTTGAGCGCGCCCAGCACCGCCACGGGCAGCTCCAGCGAGCGGGCGAGGCAGATCCCCACCCGCGCGTCCGGCCCCACCCCGCGGGCGCGGAGGAAGCGGGCCAGCCGGTTGCTCCGCGCCTCCAATTCCGCGTAGGTCAGCGTCCCGCCGTCCATCTCCACGGCCGGGGCGCCGGGCGTGCGCGCCGCCTGGGCCGCGAACAGCTCGTGCACCGGCAGGTCAGGGAAGGCCGCAGCGGTGGCGTTCCACTCCCCCACCACCCGGGCCCGCTCCGCCGCGCCGAGCAGCTCCAGGCGCGACAGGGGGAGCTCCGGGTCGGCGGCGACCTCCTCCAGCACGCGCAGCAGGTGGCCCACCATCCGCCGCACGGTCGCGGGCTCCCACAGGTCGACGCGGTAGGTGAGCGAGCCGGCCAGCCCGTCGCCGCCCTCCACCAGGGTGAGCGCCAGGTCGGTGCGGGCGGCGTCCGCCTCGGTGGGGAAGGGCTCCAGGGCGAGCCCCTCCAGCCGCAGCGCGGTGCGCTCGTGGTTCTGCACCGCGAACATGGTCTGGAAGACGGGCGGGTGGCCCAGGCTGCGCTCCACCCCCAGCGCCTCCACCAGCCGCTCGAAGGGGACGTCCTGGTGCTGGTAGGCGCCCAGCGTCGCTTCCCGCACGCGCCGCAGCAGCGCGGCGAAGCCGGGATCGCCGGACAGGTCGGTGCGCAGCGCCAGGGTGTTGACGAAGAAGCCGACCATCGTCTCCACCTCGGTGCGGCGGCGCCCGGCGATGGGCGCGCCCACCACCACGTCGTCCTGCCCCGCGTAGCGGGCCAGGAGCACCTGCCAGGCGGCCAGCAGCGCCATGAACAGGGTGGCGCCCTCGCGCCGCGCCAGGGCGTGCAGCCCGCGCACGCTCTCCTCCGGCACGCCGAAGTGGAGGCGCGCGGCCGCCGCGCCCGCAACCGCCGGGCGGGGGAAGTCCGTGGGCAGCTCCAGCAGCGGCGGGGCGCCCTCCAGCCGCTCCCGCCACCAGGCGAGCTGCGCCTCCAGCACGTCGCCCGCGAGCCAGCCGCGCTGCCACGCGGCGTAGTCGCCGTACTGCAGGGGCGGCTCGGGGAGCGACGCCCTCCGCCCCGCCGCGAAGTCCGCGTACAGCGCGGACACCTCGGTGTTGAACACCCCCGTGGACCAGCCGTCCCAGACGATGTGGTGCACGCCCAGCAGCAGCACCCACTCGTCCGCGGCTAGCCGCAGCAGCGTCAGGCGGAAGAGCGGGCCGGCGCCCAGGTCGAAGCGGCGGCGCAGCTCGGCCTCGGCGAGGCGCCGGGCCTCGCGGCGGCGCGCCTCCTCCGGGAGGGCGCCCAGGTCCACGCGGGGGAGGGCGAAGGGGGCGGGCGGATCGACCACCTGCACCGGCTCCCCGCCCCGCTCCACGAAGCGGGTGCGCAGCACCTCGTGGCGGCGCACCACCTCGCCCGCGGCGCGGCGCAGCGCCTCCGCGTCCAGCGCGCCGCGCAGGCGGAAGGCGAAGGACAGGTTGTAGAGCCCGGCGCCGGGGTCCAGCTGCTCGATGAACCAGAGCCGCCGCTGCGCGAACGACAGCGGCAGCGGCCCCTCGCGGGGAGCGCGGGCCAACGGCGGGAGCACGCTCGCCGCTCCCCGCTCCAGCAGCGCGTCGATCCGCGCGGCCAGGTCGGCCAGGACGGGCGCCTCGAATACGGCGCGCAGCGGGACCTCCACCCCGAAGGCGGCGCGAACCCGCGAGATCATGGAGGTGGCCATCAGCGAGTGGCCGCCGAGCGCGAAGAAGTCCGCGTCGGCGCCCACCCGCTCCACCGCCATCGCCTGGCACCAGATGCCGGCCAGGATCTCCTCGGTGGGGGTGCGCGGCGCCAGGGGCTCGCCCTCGCCGGCCGCTTCGGGCTCCGGGAGGGCGCGCCGGTCCGTCTTGCCGTTGCGGGTGAGCGGGATGCCCGCCAGCTCCACCCAGGCGGCGGGCACCAGGTACTCCGGGAGGCGCTCGCCCAGCCAGGCGCGCATCTCGGCGGGCGGGGGGGACGCGGCGCCCTCGACGGGGACGACGTACGCCACCAGGCGCAATTCGCCGCGCTCGTCGGGGCGCGCGTCCACCACCGCGTCGCGCAGCGCCGGGTGCCGCGCCAGCACGGCGCCGGCCTCGCCGGGCTCCACGCGGAAGCCCCGCACCTTGACCTGGTGGTCCACGCGGCCCAGGTACTCCAGCTCGCCGGTGGGGAGCCAGCGCGCGCGGTCGCCGGAGCGGTACATGCGCGCGCCCGCCCCGCCCGCGAACGGGTCGGGGAGGAACTTCTCGGCCGTCAGCTCCGGCCGCCCCAGGTATCCCCGCGACACGCCGGCGCCGCCCACGTACAGCTCGCCCGCGACCCCGGCGGGAACCGGGCCGCCGTGCGCGTCCAGCAGGTAGACGCGCGCGTTGGCGACCGGCCGCCCCAGGACGACGCGCTCCGGGTCGTCCACCCGGGCGACGGTGGTGTTGACCGTGGCCTCGGTGGGCCCGTAGTGGTTCCACAGCGCCGCGCCGGGGAAGAGGCGGCGGGTGCGCCGGGCCAGCTCCGCGGGGAGCGCCTCGCCGCCCAGCAGCACCGCGCGGAGGTCCCGCGGCGCCGCCCTCTCGCCCCGCTCCAGCGCGTCCAGCACCGCGCCCCACAGCGAGGGCACCCCGCCGAAGGAGACGCGGCCGCGGCTCCCCAGCGCCTCCAGGAGCGCCACGGGGTCCGTCGCCGCCGCCTCCGGGAGCACCCACACCGGCTCGCCGCGCAGCAGCGGCGGATACAGCTGCCGCACGTGCGCGTCGAAGCCCAGCCGGGAGACCAGCGGCAGGGCGAAGCCCTCCTCCCCCAGCACCTCCCGGTCGAAGAAGGCCAGGTAGTTGGCGAGGCCGCGGTGCTCCACCAGCACGCCCTTGGGGGCGCCCGTGGAGCCGGAGGTGTAGACGACGTACGCCAGCCCCTCCGGCGCGACGGGCACGCCCGGCGCCTCCGCGCTCTCGCGCGAGATCGCGTCCGCGTCGCCGTCCAGGCGGACCGTCGGCCCGGCGAAGCCCGCGGCACGGGGCGCCAGCGCGTCCACGGTGACCAGGGCCGCGGCGCCCGAGTCGCGCAGCATGAAGAGCAGCCGCTCGTCCGGGTACGACGGGTCCAGCGCGACGTACGCCCCGCCGGCCCCGAGCACCCCGAGGACGGCGGCCACCATCTCCGGGCCGCGCTCCAGCAGGATCCCCACGCGCGCGTCCGGCCCCACGCCCAGGCCGCCCAGCCGGCGGGCGAGCCGGTTGGCCCGCGCCTGCAGCTCGCCGAAAGCGAGCGTCTCCTGCCCGAACACCACGGCAGGGGCCCCGGGCGATTCGGCCGCCCGCAGCGCGATCCGCTCGTGGACGGGCAGGTCGGGCTCAGGCGCGGCGGTCGCGTTCCACGCCTCCAGCACCTGCGCGCGCTCCGCGGAGCCCATCAGCTCCAGCGTGGAGATGCGCCGCTCCGGGTCGGCGGCGGCCTGCTCCAGCACCCGCGCCAGCCCGGCCAGCATCCGCTCCACCGTCGCCCCGTCCCACAGGTCCGTGCGGAAGGTGGCGCCGCCGCGGAGCTCGTCCCCCTCCTCCGACAGCGCCAGCGTCAGGTCGAAGCGGGCGGTGCGCGCCCCGGCCGCGAGCGGCTCCACCTCCAGGTCGCCCAGGCGCGCCTCCAGGGCGCCGACGTTCTGGAGCGAGAGCACCGCCTGGAAGAGCGGCGCGTGCGCCAGCGAGCGCTCCACGCCCAGCTCCTCCACCAGCCGCTCGAAGGGGACGTCCTGGTGGGCGTACGCCCCCAGCGTCGCTTCGCGCACGCGCCGCAGCAATGCGGCGAAGGTGGGATCGCCGTCCAGCCCGGCGCGGAGCGCCAGGGTGTTGACGAAGAAGCCGACCAGCCCCTCCAGCTCCAGGTGCGTCCGCCCGGCGACGGGGGTGCCCACCACCACGTCGTCCTGCGCGGCCCAGCGCCCCAGCAGCGTCTGCCAGGCGGCGAGCAGGGTCATGAACAGCGTGGCCCCCTCGCGCACCGACAGCCCGCGCAGCGCCCGCGCCGTCTCCGCGGGGAGGTGGAAGGCGCTCACCGCGCCCGCGGCGTCGCGCGCCGCCGTGCGCGGCCGGTCCGTGGGGAGCTCCAGCAGCGGCGGCGCCCCCGCCAGGTGCTCCCTCCACCACTCCACCTGCCGCTCCAGGATCTCGCCGGCGAGCCACCCCCGCTGCCACACGGCGAAGTCGGCGTACTGGAAGGGGAGATCGGGGAGCGGCGATGCCCCGCCCCGCGCGAACGCCGCGTACAGCGCCGACAATTCGCGCACCAGCACGCCCAGGCTCCACCCGTCGGAGACGGCGTGGTGCATGGCGAGCAGGAGCGCGGCGTCCTCCGCGCCGGCGCGCGCCAGCGTGGCGCGGAAGAGCGGCCCGCGCTCCAGGTGGAAGGGGCGCAGCGCCTCGGCGTCGGCCAGGCGCCGCAGCTCGATCTCCGCCGACTCGCCCCGCAGGCCGGACAGCTCCGCCGTGGCGAGCACGCCCGGCGCCGCCGGCCGGACCACCTGCACCGGCCCGCCGCAGCGCACCGCGAACACGGTCCGCAGCGCCTCGTGGCGCCGCACGACTTCGTCCAGCGCCCGCGCCAGCGCCGCGGCGTCCAGCGGGCCGCGCAGCCGCAGCAGGAGGGGGAGGGTGTACGAAGCGGTGCCGGGCTCCAGCTGCTCCACCAGCCACAGGCGCTGCTGCGCGAAGGAGAGCGGCGGCGGATCGCCCGGGTCGCGCGGGGCGCGGGCCAGCGGCGGGGCGAAGCGGGCGGCGCCGCTCCCGCGCAGCGCGTCCACGCGCCGCGCCAGCCCGGCCACGGTGGGCTCCTCGAACAGCGCGCGCAGCGGCAGCTCCACCCCCAGCGCCTCGCGCAGGCGCGCCACCACGCGGGTGGCGAGCAGCGAGTGCCCGCCGATCTCGAAGAAGCCGGCGTCCCTCCCCACCCGGTCCACCCCGAGCACCTGCGCCCAGATCCCGGCCAGCACCTCCTCCGTGGGGGTGCGGGGGGCGGCATGCCCCTCCCCCTCCCCGCCGCCGGGCGCCGGGAGCGCCCGCCGGTCCAGCTTGCCGGTGGAGAGGAGCGGCAGGGCGTCCAGCGCCACGAGCGCGGACGGCACCATGTAGTCCGGGAGCCGCCCCGCCAGGTGGGCACGCAGCGCCGCCGCGGACTCGTCGGCCCCTTCCACCGGGACCACGTACCCCACCAGCCGGCGCTCGCCGGGCGCGTCCTCCCGCACGTCCACCACCGCCTCGCGCACCGCCGGGTGCGCGGCGAGCGCCGCCTCGATCTCGCCCGGCTCGATGCGGAAGCCCCTCACCTTGACCTGCCGGTCAACGCGCCCCAGGAACTCCAGCGTGCCGTCGGGGAGCCAGCGCGCCCGGTCCCCCGTGCGGTACAGCCGCGCGCCGCTCTCGCCCGAGAACGGGTCGGGGACGAAGCGCTCGGCCGTAAGCTCGGGCCGGCCCAGGTAGCCACGCGCCACCCCGCCCCCGCCCACGTGCAGCTCGCCGGGGAGTCCGGGCGGGAGCACGCCGCCGCCCGCGTCCAGCACGTGGAGCGCCGCGCCCGGGAGCGGCGCGCCCAGCACCTGCCGCGGCTCGCCCCCCCCCGGCGGCACGGGGTGCGCCGCGCAGATGATCGTCCCCTCGGTGGGCCCGTACAGCACGTGGACGCGCGCCGCCGGGAACGCCCGGCGCACCTCCTCCAGCAGCTCCGGCGCGACCGCGTCGCCGCCCACGAACACCCGCCGCGGCCGCGCGAACGGCCCCGCCGCCGCCAGCTCGCGCATCAGCGCGGGCACGGCGTGCACCGCGTCCGCCCCGCGCACCTCCTCCGCCAGCCGCGCCAGGTCCTGCACGTCCTCCCGCGGCAGGATGCGCACGGTGCCGCCCGCCGTCAGCGGCACCAGCGCCTCGAAAGCCCAGATGTCGAACGCGGGCGAGGCCAGCACCGCCACGGTCTCCCCCGGCGCGAAGCCGAAGGCGGCCCGCGCCGCCCGGACGGTCGCGGCCAGGCTGCTACGGTCGACCAGCACGCCCTTGGGCGCGCCGGTGGAGCCCGAGGTGTAGAGGACGTACGCTAGGGAACAGGGAACAGGGAACAGGGAACAGCCTGCAACTGCATCCGCATCGTCGGCCGTGTCGTGCTCCCCTCCCCCCTTGCGGGGGAGGGGCCGGGGGAGAGGGGTCCCGTCGAGCGCGACGATCTCCCCCGCGAAGCCCCCGAACCGGTCCCGCGTGGCCGCGTCGGCGAGGAGCACCCGAGCGCCTGCGTCCTCCAGGAGCTGCGCCAGGCGCGCGTCCGGGTGGACCGGGTCGAGCGGCACGTACGCGGCGCCGGCCTTCATCACCGCGAGCACGGCGACCACCCACTCGGGCGAGCGCTCCAGGCAGATCCCCACCCGCGCCTCGGGCGCGACGCCCAGCGCGCGCAGGCAGGCGGCCAGCTCCCCTGCGCGCGCCTCCAGCTCCGCGTACGTCAGCGTCCGGTCCGCGAAGGACAGGGCGACGGCGTCCGGCATGCGCGCGGCCTGCTCGGACACCAGCTCGTGCACGGCAAGCGTCGGCGCGGGCGCGGCGGGGCCCGCGCTCCACTCGCGCAGCACCCGCTCCCGCTCCGCCTCCGTCGCCAGGGGGAGGTCGAGGACGCGGCGCGCGGGGTCGGCGGCGGCGGCGTCCAGCAGCAGCACGTAGGCGTCGGCGGCGCGCTCCAGGGTGGCGGCGTCCCACAGCTCCTCGCGGAAGGTGAAGCCCACGCCGAGACCGTCCTCCCCCTCCGCCACGGTGACCGACAGGTCGAACTTGGCCGCCGCGGCGCCGGCCGCGAAGGGCACGGGCACGACGCCGCCGAAGGGCCGGGGCGCGCCGCCCCCGTCGTCCAGGGCGAACATCACCTGGAAGAGCGGGGTGTGACTCAGGCCCCGCTCCACGCCCAGCTCCTCCACCAGCTTCTCGAAGGGCACGTCCTGGTGCTGGTACGCGCCCAGCGTGGTCTCCCGCACCCGCCCCAGCAATTCCCGGAACGACGGGCCGCCGGACAGGTCGGCGCGCAGGGCCAGGGTGTTGACGAAGAAGCCGATCAGCCCCTCCGTCTCGCGCCGGTTGCGCCCGGCGATCGGGGTGCCGACGACCAGGTCGTCGGCGCCGGACCAGCGCGCCAGCAGCACGTCCAGCGCGGCGAGCAGCGCCATGAACAGCGTGGCGCCCTCGCCCCGGGCGAGCGCGCGCAGCCGCTCCGCCGCGGCGCGCGGCAGCGCGCGGACCACGGTGGCAGCCCGCGGCCCCGGCGCCGCCCGGCGCGGGCGGTCCGTCGGCAGCTCCAGCACGGGGGGCGCGCCGGCCAGCCGCTCGCGCCACCACGCCAGCTGCCGCTCCAGCACCGGGCCCGCCAGCCACTCGCGCTGCCACACGGCGAAGTCGGCGTACTGGATGGGGAGGTCGTTCAGCGGCGACTCCTCCCCGCGCGCGAGCGCCTCGTACAGCGCGGCGAGCTCGCGGAACAGGACGCCCACGCTCCAGCCGTCGGACACGACGTGGTGCATGGCCAGCAGCAGCACGTGGTCGTCCGCGGCCAGCCGCAGGAGGCGCGCGCGGAAGAGCGGGCCGCGGCGCAGGTCGAAGGGGCGCCGCTCCTCCTCCGCGGCGAGCCGCATCGCCTCGGCCTCGCGCGCGGGCTCCGCGAGAGCCGCGAGGTCGGCGGCGGGGAGCGGCGCCGCCGCGGCCGGGAGGACGACCTGCACCGGCTCCCCGCCGGCCTCGGCGAACACGGTGCGCAGCGCCTCGTGGCGGCGGACGATCTCCCCCAGCGCGCGCCGCAGCGCCCGCGCGTAGGGCGCGCCGCGCAGCCGCAGCGCCAGCGGCAGGTTGTACGCGCTGCTCCCCGGCTCCAGCCGGTCCAGGAACCAGAGCCGCTGCTGCGCGAACGACAGCGGCAGCGGCCCGTCGCGCGGGACGGGGACCAGCGGCGGCTCCGCGGCGGGCGCGCCCTCCCCCCGGAGCGCCTCCACGCGCCGGACCAGCCCGGCCACCGTGGGCGCCTCGAACACGGCCCGCAGCGGCAATTCCACCCCGAACGCCTCGCGCACCCGCGACGCAACCTGCGTGGCGAGCAGCGAGTGGCCGCCCAGCGCGAAGAAGTCGTCCTCCACACCCACCCTCTCCAGCCCCAGCGTCGCCGCCCAGATGGCGGCCATGCGCTCCTCGGCCGGGGTGCGGGGCGGCGCGTACGCCCCCTCGCCGGCCCGCCCGGGATCCGGGTCCGGCAGCGCGGCGCGGTCCACCTTGCCGTTGGGGGTGAGGGGGAGCGCTTCCAGCGTGACCCAGGCGGAGGGGAGCATGTGCTCGGGGAGCCGGGCGCGGGCCGCCGCCCGCAGCGCCGGCACCAGCGCGCGGATGCGCCGCCCCCACTGCGGGTCGTTTGCGTACGCCTCCCACGGCCGCCCGTCCGCGGGCTCCTCCGGGAAGGCGGCCGCGCCGCCGGCCGGGGCGACGAGCACGTCCAGCGTCCCCGCCGCGCCGGGCCGCACCTCCACCGCGCGGCCCAGCGCGCCGCCCAGCGCGAAGAGCGCCTCCGGCGCGATCCCGGCGCCGTCCGCCGCCGCGAGCGCCCGGATCGCGCCGGCCGTGGCCGGGCCGCCGGGGCGAGCCAGCAGCCCGGCCGCGGCCACGTGCTCCCGCACCCGCGCGTCCGGGACCCCGCGCACCAGCAGCCCGCCCGGCGCGGTCTCCGCCAGCGCGCGCAGCGCCGCGGTGTCCTCGCCGTCCCACGTGCGGACCTCGGGCTCCGCGCCGCCGGCGTCCAGGTGGAGGACGACGTCGTAGCGGAAGCGCGACAGCTCGTTGTCGGCCGCGGCGCGCTTCGCCTGCACCTCCACCCGGCCCAGGCGCGGCAGGCGCGCCCGCAACGCCGCGAAGAGCGCCGGGTCCACCAGCAGCTCCTGCTCCTCGGCCATCCCCCGGCGCACGCGGTCGCGCAGCCGATCGGCGGGGAGCTCGTCGGGGGCGCGGGCCAGCTCCACCGAGGCGTGGAAGGCGGCCAGCAGGGGGAGGCTGCGCAGGTCGCCCACCCAGATGCGCCCGCCGGGGCGCAGCGCAGCGGCGGCGCCCTCCAGCACGCGCAGCAGGTACTCCACCCCCGGGAAGTACTGGGCGACGGAGTTGACCACCACCACGTCGAACCCCGCGCCCGCGAAATCCGCCAGGTCGTCGCCCCCGGCGCGCGTGAGCCGCACTCCGGGGAGGCCGCCCGCGTGGCGGCGGACGTGCTCCAGCGCCACGGCGGAAAAGTCGACCCCGTGGTACAGCTCCGTGTGCGGGGCGACGCGGAACAGGAGGAGCCCCGTGCCGCAGCCGATCTCCAGCACCCGCCGCGGCCCGAGCGCGAGGATGCGCTCCACGGTGGTCTCCACCCACTCGCGCATCTCCTCGCGCGGGATCGGTTCGCCGGTGTAGCTGCTGTTCCACCCCACCAGCCGGAGCGCGGGGTCCTCGTCCGTGTCCTGCGCGTAGGTGTCGTCGAAGAGCGTCTCCCACTCGGCCACCTGCGCCTCGCCGCCCTCCGCCGCGTCCGCGCCGGGGTCCGGGACCACGTAGGCGACCAGCCGCCTGCCGGCGTCGTCCCCGCGGGCCAGGACCACCGCCTCGCGCACGCCCGGGTGGGCGCGCAGCGCCGCCTCCACCTCGCCGGGCTCGATGCGGAAGCCGCGCACCTTGACCTGCTCGTCGATGCGCCCCAGGAACTCCAGCACGCCGTCCGGCCGCCAGCGCGCCCGATCGCCCGTGCGGTAGGCGCGCTCGCCGTCCACCTCGACGAACGTCTCAGCCGTCATCTCCGGACGGCCCAGGTAGCCGCGCGCCACCCCACCGCCGGAGATCCACACCTCGCCGGGGACGCCGACGGGCGCCGTCTCTCCCCGCGGGCCGCAGACGCGCAGCCTCACGCCTGGGAGCGGGCGCCCCAGCGGGTGCCCCCCCACCTCGCCCTCCGCCGGGACCTCGTGCGCCGCGCAGATGATCGTCCCCTCCGTGGGCCCGTAGAGGACGCGGACCGCGACCCCGGGGAACGTCTCGCGCATCTCCGCCAGCAGCTCCGCCGGCACGGTGTCGCCGCCCACCAGCAGGAGCCGCAGCGCCGGCAGCGCCCGCCCGGCGCGCACCGCCTCCACCACCTGCCGCATCAGCGCGGGGACCGCGTGCAGCACGGTCGCGTCCCCCACCGCGTCCACCAATGCCTCCGCGTCGCGCACGCGCTCCCGCGGCACCACGCGCGTCGCCGCCCCGCGCAGCAGCGGCGCCAGCAATTCCAGCAGCGAGATGTCGAACGCGGTGGAGGCGAGCGCGGCGCCCACGTCGTCCGCGCGCAGGCCGAGCACGTCCACCGCGCCGCGCAGGGTGTGCGCGAGCTGTCCGTGCTCCACCATCACGGCCTTGGGCGTGCCGGTGGAGCCGGAGGTGTAGATGAGGTAGGCGAGAGACGACAGGGAACAGGGTTCATCCGGTTCACGCGAAGCGTGAAGCGCCACAGGGAACAGGGAACAGCCTGCACCGGCAGTCGCATCCTCGGCTCCGTCGTTCTCCCCCTCCCCCCTTGCGGGGGAGGGGGTCGGGGGGAGGGGGGTCCCCTCCGGCGGGACGATCCCCAAGCCCACGCCGTCGTGCTCGCCGTCCCCATCCAGCAGCACGGTCTCCGCGCCGTGCTCCGGGAGCCCGTCCACCAGGGCGGACTCGGTCACGACCAGGCGGGCGCCGGAGTCGGTGAGCAGGAAGGCGAGGCGCTCCGCCGGGTAGGCGGGGTCCAGGGGGAGGTAGACGCCGCCGGCCTTCCACACGGCGAGCAGCGCGATCAGCGTCGCCGGGCCGCGGTCCACGCACACGGCGACGACGGCGCCCGCGGCGCCGCGGGCGCGCAGGCGGCGGGCGAGACGGTCGGCGCGGGCGTCCAGCCCCGCGTAGGTGAGCGAGCCGCCCTCCGAGCGGACGGCCACGGCGTCCGGCGTGCGGGCGGCCCGGGCCGCGATCAGGGCGTGGACGGGGGCGTCGCCGGACGCGTCGCGCGCGGGGCCGCCTCCGAAGGCGAGCAGCGCCCGCGCCTCCGCCGCGGGGAGGACGGGGAGGCTGGACAGCCGGTCCTCCGGGGCGGCGCAGGCCGCGGCGAGCAGCACCCCGTACTGCGCGGCGAAGCGCTCCACGGTGGCCGGGTCGAACAGGTCGGTGCGGAAGCGGACGCTCCCGGCCAGCTCCCCGTCTTCCTCGCGCAGCTCCAGCTCCAGGTCGAAGAGCGCCGCCCGCATCCGCACCGGGAACGGTTCCAGCCGCAGCCCCGGGAGTGGCGGCGCTTCCCCGCCCCCGGCGTTCTGCAGGGCGAACATCGCCTGGAAGAGCGGGGTGTGCGACAGGCTCCGCTCCGGGGCGATCTCCTCCACCAGCCGCTCGAAGGGGAGGTCCTGGTGCGCGTACGCCCCCAGCGCCGTCTCCCGCACCCGCCCAAGCAGCTCCCGGAACGCCGGGTCGCCGGACAGGTCCGTCCGCAGCGCCAGCGTGTTGACGAAGAAGCCGATCAGCCCGTCCAGCTCCACCCGCGTGCGGTTTGCGATGGGCGTGCCGACGACCAGGTCCTCCTGGCCGGACCAGCGCGACAGCAGCAGGTCGGCGGCGGCGCGGGTCACCATGTACAGCGTGGCCCCCTCGCGCCGGGCCAGCGCGCGCAGCCCGTACGTCGTGTCGGCCGGGACGCGGAACGGGTGCGCGGCGCCCCGGCCGCTGACCGTGGCGGGGCGCGGCCGGTCCAGCGGCAGCTCCAGCGCCGGCGGCGAGCCCGCCAGCCGCTCGCGCCACCAGTCCAGCTGCCGGCGGAGCACGTCGCCCGCCAGCCAGCCGCGCTGCCACACGGCGAAGTCGGCGTACTGCACCGGCAGCGGCGGCAGCGGCGACGCCGTGCCGCGGGCATCGGCGTCGTACAGGGTGTACAGGTCGCGGAACAGGACGCCGATGCTCCAGCCGTCGGCGGCGACGTGGTGCAGGGTCAGGAGCAGGACGTGCTCGTCGTCCGCCAGCCGGAGCAGCGCGGCCCGCAGCACGGGCCCGCGCCGCAGGTCGAAGGGGCGCGCGGCGTCGTCCTGGGCCCAGCGGCGCGCCTCGGCCCCGCGCGCCTCCGCCGGGAGCCCGGCCAGGTCCACCACGGGGAGCGGCACCGGCGCCGCCGGGAGCACCTCCTGCACGGCCCCGCGGGCGGCGGGGCGGAAGGTGGTGCGCAGCGTCTCGTGGCGCCCGACCAGGCCGCCGAGCGCGCGCCGCAGCGCCGCGGCGTCCAGCCGCCCCGCGAGCCGCGTGGGGCCGAACATGTTGTAGCCGGACCCCGAAGGGTCCAGCTGGTGCAGGAACCAGAGCCGCTCCTGCGCGAAGGAGAGCGGCAGCGGCGCGCCCGCGCTCCGCTCCGCCCGCAGGAGCGGCGGCGCGGCGAAGCCCTCCCCCTCGCGGCGGGCGGCGTCGATGCGCGCCGCCAGCTCCGCAACCGTCTGCGCCTCGAACAGGGCGCGCAGCGGCAGCTCCACCCCCAGCGCCGCGCCCACCCGCGCGACCACGCGCGTGGCGAGCAGCGAGTGGCCGCCCAGCTCGAAGAAGCCCTGGTGGACGCCCACCGTCTCGACGCCCAGCACCCCGGCGTAGATCCCCGCCAGCACCTCCTCCGTGGGGGTGCGCGGCGCGGCGTGGTCGTCCTCGCCCCCGGCCTCCGGCGCGGGGAGCGCGCGCCGGTCCAGCTTGCCGCTCGCGGTGAGCGGGAGCGCGTCCAGCGCCACGACGGCGGAGGGCACCATGTACTCCGGGAGCAGCCGGCGCAGCGCCTCGCGGGTCCCGGCCGGGGCGGCGCCGCCGTCGGCCACCACGTACGCCACCAGCCGCCGGTCCCCCGGCGCGCCGGAGGCGCCCTCCTGTACGGCGACCACGGCCTCGCGCACCCCGGGGAGCGTGCGCAGCGCGGCCTCCACTTCGCCGGGCTCGATGCGGAAGCCCCGCACCTTCGCCTGCTGGTCGATGCGGCCCAGGTACTCGATCTCCCCCGCCAGCCCCACGGGGGCGGGGCGCAGCCCGCCGTCCAGCACGTAGGCGCGCCCGTTGGAGATGGGACGGCCGATCGCCACCCGCTCCGCCCCCGGCTCCACCTCGCTCCAGGTGGCGTAGACGGTGTGCTCGGTGGGGCCGTAGACGTTGACCACCCGCTCCACCCCGGCCGCGTACAATCCCCGCGCCAGCTCGGGCGGGAGCGCCTCCCCGGCAAGCATCAGCGTCCGCAGCCCGCGGGGGAGGGCACCGCCGCGCAGCAGCTCCGCGGCCGCGCTGGGGACCATGTACGCCAGCCGCACCTCCTCCGCCGCGGGCGCCGGGTCCAGCGCGTTCTCCACCAGCACCAGCGTTCCGCCGCCGCACAGCGTGTCGAAGATCTCCGCCACCGACACGTCGAACGACAGCGAGGTGGAGGCAAGGGTCGCGGCCCGCTCCCCGGGGCGGACCCGCTCCGCCAGCCAGGCGAGCAGCGCCACGGCGCCGCGGTGCTCCACCATCACTCCCTTGGGGCGGCCGGTGGAGCCCGAGGTGTAGACGACGTACGCCAGGCTCTCCGGCGCCGCCCCGCTCTCCGGCGCCGCGTCCGGTTCCCGGGCGATCTCCGCGGCGTCGGCGTCCAGGCACAGCGCCGCCCCGGCGAAGCCCGCCAGGCGGCCGCGCAGCCGCTCCTGCGTGAGCAGCACCCGCACCCCGGCGTCGGCCAGCACCCACTCCAGGCGCCCGGCCGGGTGGGCGGGGTCCAGCGGCACGTACGCGCCGCCGGCCCGGAGCACGCCCAGCAGCGCGACGACCGCCTCCGGGGTGCGCTCCAGGCACACGCCCACCCGGGTCTCCGGGCCCACCCCGCGCCGACGCAGCGCGTGCGCGATCCGGGCGCTCCACCGGTCCAGCTCGCCGTAGCTCAGCGTCCGCCCGCCGTGCACCAGGGCAGGGGCGCCCGGCGTGCGCTCCGCCTGCGCGACGACCAGGTCGTGCACGCACAGGCCTGCGGGGACGGGGCGCGCGGTGGCGTTCCACTCCCGGAGCACGCGCTCGCGCTCGGCGGGGGCGATCAGCTCCAGGTCGGAGACCCGGCGGCCTGGGTCGGCGGCGGCCTGCTCCAGCAGGAGCGCGAAGGCATCGGCCACGCGCTCCACCGTGGCGGCGTCCCACAGCTCCGCGCGCCAGCCGAGCCACACCTCCAGCCCCTCCGCCGTGTCCCCGGCGGACACGTTGAGGTCGAACTTTGCGCTCCCCGCGCCTGCCAGGTACTGCCCGGCCTCCAGCGGCCCGAAGCTCCGCGGGTCCAGCGCGTCGTCGCCCAGCGAGAACATCACCTGGAAGAGCGGCGTGTGGCTCAGGCTCCGCTCCACCCCCAGCTCCTCCACCAGCTTCTCGAAGGGCAGGTCCTGGTGCTGGTAGGCGCCCAGCGTCGCTTCCCGCACCCGCCCCAGCAATTCGCGGAACGACGGGTCGCCGGACAGGTCGGCGCGCAGGGCGAGCGTGTTGACGAAGAAGCCGATCAGCCCTTCCGTCTCCCGCCGGTTGCGCCCGGCGATCGGCGTGCCGACGACCAGGTCGTCGGCGCCGGACCAGCGCGCCAGCAGCACGTCCAGCGCGGCGAGCAGCGCCATGAACAGCGTGGCGCCCTCGCCCCGCGCGAGCGCGCGCAGCCCGTCCGCCGCGGCGCGCGGCAGCGCACGCCGCACCGTCGCCACCCGGTCCGCGGGCGCCGCCCCGCGCGGCCGGTCCGTGGGCAGCTCCAGCACCGGGGGCGCGCCGGCCAGCCGCTCGCGCCACCACCCCAGCTGCCGCGCCAGCGTCTCCCCCCGGAGCCAGGCGCGCTGCCACACGGCGAAGTCGGCGTACTGCACCGGCAGCTCCGGGAGCGGCGACGCCGCCCCGCGCGCGAACGCCTCGTACAGCGCGGACAGCTCGCGCAGGAGGACGCCCATGCTCCACCCGTCCGAGACGACGTGGTGCATGGCGAGCAGCAGCACGTGCTCGTCCGCCGCGAGCCGCAGCAGCCGCGCGTGGAAGAGCGGGCCGCGCGCCAGGTCGAAGGGGCGCCACGCCTCCGCCTCGACCAGGCGCAGCGCCCCGGCCTCGCGTACCGCCTCCGGGAGATGCGCGAGGTCGGCGACCGGGAGCGGCGTCGCCGCGGCCGGGAGCACCACCTGCACCGGCTCGCCGCCGGCCTCGGCGAAGACGGTGCGCAGCGTCTCGTGCCGGCGCACGACCTCGTCCAGCGCGCGCCGCAGCGCCCGCGCGTCCAGCGCGCCGCGCAGGCGCAGCGCCAGCGGCAGGTTGTACGCGGCGCTCCCCGGCTCCAGCCGGTCCAGGAACCACAGCCGCTGCTGCGCGAAGGACAGCGGCAGCGGCCCGTCGCGCGGCACGGGCACCACCGGCGGCGCACCGGGCGCGGCTCCCTCCCGGACCAGGGCGTCGATCCGCCCCGCCAGCCCGGCCAGGGTGGGCGCCTCGAACATCGCCCGCAGCGGCAGCTCCACTCCAAAGGTCTCGCGCACCCGCGACACCACGCGCGTGGCCAGCAGCGAGTGCCCTCCCAGCTCGAAGAAGCCCGCCTCGCGGCCCACCCGCTCCACACCCAGGACGTCCGCCCAGATCCCCGCCAGCAGCTCCTCGGCCGGGGTGCGCGGGGCGGCGTACCTTTCGTCGGGCGCGGCGTCGGGAGCCGGGAGGGCGCGCCGGTCCAGCTTGCCGCTGGGCGTGAGCGGGAGCCGCTCCAGGACGACGAGCGCTCCCGGGACCATGTGCTCCGGCAGGCGGTCGCGGAGGAAGTCGCGCAGCTCGGAGGAGGAGGACGCGGCCCCGTCCGCCGCGACCACGTAGCCGACCAGCTGCCGCTCCCCCGAGGGCGCCTCCCGCGCGACGACCACGGCCTCCCGCACCGCGGCGTGCGTCTCCAGCGCCGCCTCGATCTCGCCCGGCTCCACCCGGAAGCCGCGCACTTTGACCTGCTGGTCGGCACGGCCCAGGTACTCCAAGGTCCCGTCCGCCCGCCAGCGGACGCGGTCGCCGGTGCGGTACATGCGCGCGCCCGCATCGCCCGAGAAGGGCTCCGGGACGAACGTCTCAGCCGTGGCGTCCGGCCGGCCCAGGTAGCCGCGGGCCGGCGCCGCGCCGCCCACGCACAGCTCGCCGGGGACGCCGACGGGGGCCGGGTTCAGCCACGGGTCCAGCACGTACGCGCGCGCGTTCGCGACCGGCCGGCCGACCGGCGGCAGCAGGGGCCACCCCTCCGGCGTTCCCGCCAGCGCGTGCGCCGTGGCGACGTGCGTCTCGGTCGGCCCGTACTGGTTCACCAGCGCGATCCCGTCGCCCAGCCAGGCGCGGAGCTGCGGCGTCGTCCGCAGCTGCTCGCCGGCGGTCACCACCTCCCGCAGCGACGCGGGGCGCAGGCCGCGCACGTGCCCGGCCTCGGCCAGCCCCTGCAGGGCGACGAAGGGGAGGAAGAGCCGCTCCACGCGCGTCTCGTCCAGCACCCGCAGCAGGGCCACGGGGTCGCGCCGCTCCTCCTCCGACACCCCCACCAGGCACCCGCCGGTGAGCCAGGTGGCGAACATCTCCTGGAACGAGACGTCGAAGCCCAGCGCGGCGAACTGGAGCGTGCGCGCGGCGCCGGGGAGCTCCCGCAGCTGCCAGGCGAGCAGGTTGGCGAGCGGGCGGTGCGGCATCGCCACGCCCTTTGGCGTCCCCGTGGAGCCCGAGGTGTAGATGACGTACGCCAGGCTCTCCGGCGACGCCCCGCTCTCGGGCGGCGACGCGTCCTCCCGCCCGACGTCGGCGCGGACGGCGTCCAGGAGCACGGTCTCCCCCGCGTGCTCCGGGAGCGCGCCTGCGAGCGCGGAGTGCGTGAGCAGCAGCGCGGCCCCGGAGTCGCGGAGCACGTGTGCCAGGCGCTCGCGCGGGTAGGCGGGGTCGAGCGGCACGTAGGCGCCCCCGGCCTTGAGCGCGCCCAGCACCGCCACAGGCAGCTCCAGCGAGCGGGCGAGGCAGATCCCCACGCGCGCGTCCGGGCCCACCCCGCGGGCCCGGAGGAAGCGCGCCAGCCGGTTGCTCCGCGCCTCCAATTCCGCGTAGGAGAGCGTCCCGCCGTCCATCTCCACGGCGGGGGCGCCGGGGGTACGGGCCGCCTGCGCCGCGAACAGCTCGTGCACCGGGCGGTCGGGAAAGGCCACGGCGGTGGCGTTCCACTCCTCCAGCACCCGGGCCCGCTCCGCCGCTCCCAGCAGCTCGAAGCGCGACAGGGGGAGCTCCGGCGCGGCGGCGGCGCCCGCGAGGAGCGCGAGGTAGTGCCCCGCCAGCCGCTCCATGGTGGCCGCGTCCCACAGCTCGGTGCGGAAGCGGACGCCGCCGTCCAGCCCGTCCCCCTCCTCCCACAGGTCCACCTGCAGGTCGAAGATGGCCGTGCGCGTCTCCACCGGGTACGGCTCCGCCCGCAGCCCGGCAATGCGTGGCTCCGCCGCGTCGCGCACGCTCTGCAGGGCGAAGAGCACCTGGAAGAGCGGGGTGTGCGACAGGCTCCGCTCCGGGGCGATCTCCTCCACCAGCCGCTCGAAGGGGAGGTCCTGGTGCGCGTACGCTCCCAGCGCCGTCTCCCGCACCCGCCCCAGCAGCTCCCGGAACGTGGGATCGCCGGACAGGTCCGTCCGCAGCGCCAGCGTGTTGACGAAGAAGCCGACCAGCCCGTCCAGCTCCACCCGGGTGCGGTTGGCGATGGGCGTGCCGACGACCACGTCCTCCTGCCCGGACCAGCGCGACAGCAGCAGGTCGGCGGTGGCGCGGACCACCATGTACAGCGTGGCCCCCTCGCGCCGGGCCAGCGCGCGCAGGCCGTGCGTCGTGCCGGCCGGCACGCGGAACTCCAGCGCGGCGCCCCGCCCGCCGGCAGCCGCCGGGCGCGGCCGGTCCGTCGGCAATTCCAGCAGCGGGGGCGCGCCCGCGAGCCGCTCGCGCCACCAGTCCAGCTGCCGGCGGAGCGCGTCGCCCGCCAGCCAGCCGCGCTGCCACACCGCGAAGTCGGCGTACTGCACCGGCAGCGGCGCGAGCGGCGACGGGCGACCCGCCGCGAACGCGTCGTACAGGGCGTACAGGTCGCGGAACAGGACGCCGATGCTCCAGCCGTCGCTGACGGCGTGGTGCATGTCGAGGAGCAGCACGTGCTCCTCGTCGCCCAGCCGGAGCAGCGCCGCGCGCAGCACCGGCCCGCGCCGCAGGTCGAAGGGGCGCGCGGCGTCCTCCTGCGCCAGCCGGCGCGCCTCGGCCCCGCGCGCGTCCGCGGGGAGCCCGCCGAGGTCCACGACGGGGAGGCGCGCCGGCCCCGCGGGGAGGACCACCTGCACGGCGCCCCCGGCGGCGGGGCGGAAGACGGTGCGCAGCGACGCGTGGCGCTCCACGACGGCGCCGAGGGCGCGCCGCAGCGCCGCGGCGTCCAGCCGCCCGGCGAGCCGCGCCGGGAAGGGCATGTTGTACCCGGCGTCCCCCGGCTCCAGCTGGTGCAGGAACCAGAGCCGCTCCTGCGCGAAGGACAGAGGCACCGCCCCGCCCCGCTCCGCGGGGAGCAGCGGCGGCGGGGCGGCGTCGTCCTGCTCGCGGCGGGCGGCGTCGATGCGCGCCGCCAGCTCCGCCACCGTCTGCGCCTCGAACAGCGCCCGCAGCGGCAATTCCACCCCCAGCGCCGGCGCCACCCGCGCGACCACGCGCGTGGCGAGCAGCGAGTGGCCGCCCAGCTCGAAGAAGCCGTCGTGAGCGCCGACCGTCCCGACGCCCAGCACCTCCGCGAAGATCCCCGCCACCACCTCCTCGGTCGGGGTGCGCGGCGCGGCCGGGGCGGCTTCCCCGCCGACGGCGGGCGCGGGGAGCGCCCCCCGGTCCACCTTGCCCGTGGGGGCGAGCGGGAGCGCGTCGAGCACCACGATCGCGGCCGGCACCATGTAGTCCGGGAGCCGCTCCGCCAGCCCAGCCCGCAGCGCGGCCGGGGACGCGTCCGCCCCCTCCGCGGGGACCACGTACCCCACCAGCCGCCGCTCGCCGGGCGCGTCCTCGCGCACCGTCACCACCGCCTCGCGCACCGCGGGGAGATCGGCCAGCGCCGCCTCGATCTCGCCCGGCTCGATGCGGAAGCCGCGCAGCTTCACCTGCCGGTCGATCCGCCCCAGGAACTCCAGCGTCCCGTCGGGGAGCCAGCGCGCCCGGTCCCCCGTGCGGTACAGCCGCGCGCCGCTCTCGCCGGAGAACGGGTCCGGGACGAACCTTTCCGACGTCAGCTCCGGGCGCCCCAGGTAGCCCCGCGCCACCCCGCCCCCGCCGATGCACAATTCCCCCGGGAGCCCGGGCGGGAGGACCCCGCCGCCCGCGTCCAGAACGTGGAGCGCCGCGCCCGGCAGCGGCGCCCCCACCATCTCCCGCTTCACCCCGTCCGCCGGCACCGGGTGCGCCGCGCAGATCACGGTGCCCTCGGTGGGCCCGTAGAGCACGTGGACGCGCGCCGCCGGGAACGCCGCGCGCACCTCGTCCAGCAGCTCCGGCGCGACCGCGTCGCCGCCCACGAACACCCGCCGCACCCGCGCGAAGGGGCCCGCCGCCGCCAGCTCGCGCATCAGCGCGGGCACGGCGTGCACCGCGTCCGCCCCGCGCACCTCCTCCGCCAGCCGCGCCACGTCCTGCACGCTCTCCCGCGGGAGGATGCGCACGGTGCCGCCGGCCGTCAGCGGCACCAGCGCCTCGAACGCCCAGATGTCGAACGCGGGCGACGCCAGCACCGGCACCGTCTCCCCCGGCGCGAAGTCCAGCGCCTCCCGCGCCGCCACGACCGTCGCCGCGAGGCTGCGACCCTCCACCAGCACGCCCTTGGGCGCGCCCGTGGAGCCCGACGTGTAGACGACGTAAGCCAGGGAACAGGGAACAGGGAACAGGGAACAGCCTGCAACGGCAGACCCGTCCTCGGCCGTGTCGTGCTCCCCCTCTCCCCTTGTGGGAGAGGGGGCCGGGGGGTGAGGGGTGTCGAGCGCGACGATCTCCCCCCCGAACCCCGCGAACCGGTCCCGCGTGGACGCGTCGGCAATGAGCACGCGCGTCCCGGCGTCGGTGAGGAGCTGCGCCAGGCGCGCATCCGGGTGGACCGGGTCGAGCGGCACGTACGCGCCGCCGGACCGCATCACTGCCAGCACCGCGACCACCGACTCCGGCGAGCGCTCCAGGCAGATCCCCACCCGCGCCTCGGGCGCGACGCCCAGCGCGCGCAGCCGCGCGGCGAGCTCCGCGGCGCGCGCCTCCAGCTCCGCGTAGGTGAGCGAGCGGTCCGCGAAGGAGAGCGCGACGGCGTCCGGGGTGCGCGCGGCCTGCTCGGCCACCATCTCGTGCACGAGGAGCGTCGGCGCGGGCGCGGCGGGGCCCGCGCTCCACCCGCGCAGCACGCGCTCCCGCTCCGCCTCCGATGCCAGGGGGAGGTCGAGGACGCGGCGCGCCGGGTCCATCGACCCCGCTTCGAGGAGGAGCACGTACGCGTCGGCGACGCGCTCCAGCGTGGAGGCGTCCCACAGCTCGTCGCGGTAGTTGAAGGCGACCTCCAGCCCCGCCCCGCTTTCCCGCGCCACCACGTCCAGGTCGAACTTCACCGGCCATCCGCCCGTCTCGTAGTGCCGGGCGTCCAGCCCCGCGAAGGCGACGGACGGATCGCCGCCCTGGTCCAGCGTGAACATCACCTGGAAGAGCGGGGTGTGGCTCAAGGACCGCTGCACGCCCAGCGCATCCACCAGCCGCTCGAAGGGCACGTCCTGGTGCCCGTAGGCGCCCAGCGTCCCCTCGCGCACCCGCGCCAGCAGCTCGCGGAACGCGGGGTTGCCGGACAGGTCGGCGCGGATCGGCAGGGTGTTGACGAAGAAGCCGATCAGCCCCTCGGTCTCGGCGCGCGTGCGCCCGGCGACCGGGGTGCCCACCACCACGTCGTCCTCGCCGGACCACCGGGCCAGCAGCACGTCCAGCGCCGCCAGCAGCGCCATGTACAGCGTGGCCCCCTCCGCCCGCGCGAGGGCGCGCAGCCGCTCCGCCGACCCGCGCGGCAGCGCGCGGACCACAGCGGCGCCCCGGTTCCCCGGCGCCGCCCGGCGCGCGTGGTCGGTCGGCAGCTCCAGCACGGCCGGCGCGCCGGCCAGCCGCTCCCGCCACCACGCCAGCTGCGCGTCCAGCACGCCGCCGCGGAGCCATTCCCGCTGCCAGGCAGCGAAGTCGGCGTACTGCACCGGCAGCGGGTGCAGCGGCGAGGACGCGCCGCGCGAGTACGCCCCGTACAGCGCGGACAGCTCGCCCAGGAGCACCCGCATGCTCCACCCGTCGCTCGCCACGTGGTGCATCGCCAGCACCGCCACGTGGTCGTCGGGGGCGAGCCGCAGCAGGCGGGCGTGGAAGAGCGGGCCCCGGCGCAGGTCGAAGGGGCGGGCCGCCTCGTCCGCCACCCGCCGCCGCGCCTCCGTCTCCCCCGCCTCTCCGGGGAGCGCGGCGAGCTCCACGACGGGGAGCGCGACCGGGCCGGCCGGGCTCACCCTCTGCACCGGCTCCCCGCCCGCATCGTCGAACACGGTGCGCAGCGCCCCGTGCCGGCGCACCGTCTCGCCCAGCGCCCGCCGCAGGGCGCGCGCGTCCAGCGGGCCGCGCAGCCGCAGCGCCAGCGGCAGGTTGTAGGCGGCGCTCCCGGGGTCCAGCCGGTGCAGGAACCAGAGCCGCTCCTGCGCGAAGGAGAGCGGCGCCGGCCCGTCCTCCCGGCGGGAGAGCAGCGGGGGCGCGGGCGCCGCCCCGGCGCCGCGCTCCGCGTCCAGGCGGGCCGCCAGCTCCGCCACCGTCTGCGCCTCGAACACGGCGCGCAGCGGCAGCTCCGCGCCCAGCGCGGCGCGCACCCGGGAGGCCAGCCGCGTCGCCAGCAGCGAGTGGCCGCCCAGCTCGAAGAAGTTGTCGTGGATCCCCACCCGCGCGAGCCCGAGCAGCTCCGCCCAGCTCCCCGCCAGCACCTCCTCCGTGGGGGTGCGCGGCGCCGCGTACGCCTCCCCGCCCCCCGCGGGGCCGGGGGCGGGGAGGGCGCGCCGGTCCGTCTTGCCGCTGGGGGTGAGCGGGATCGCGTCCAGGAAGACCAGCGCCGAGGGCACCATGTGCTCCGGGAGCGCCGCCCGGGCGTGGGCGCGCAGCGCCTCCGCGGCGGGGCGGGCGTCGCCCGCGGCGACCACGTACGCCACCAGCCGCCGGTCGGCGCCGTCGCCCGCGGCGACCACCACGGCCTCGCGGACGGCCCCGTGCCGCTCCAGGGTCGCCTCCACCTCGCCGGGCTCGATGCGGAAGCCGCGCACCTTGACCTGCTGGTCGGCGCGCCCCAGGAACTCCAGCGTCCCGTCGCCGCGCCAGCGCACCCGGTCGCCGCTGCGGTAGACGCGCGCGCCGGGCCGCCCCGGGAGCGGGAAGGGGTCGGGGAGGAAGCGCTCGGCGGTCAGCCCGGGGCGGTCCAGGTAGCCGCGCGCCAGGCACTCGCCGCCCAGGTACAGCTCCCCCGGCACCCCCGCCGGCACGGGCCGCAGCCCCGCGTCCAGCACCAGGCAGCGGGTGTTCGCGATGGGCGCGCCGATGGGGGGGAGGGCGGGCCACGCCTCCGCCGCGCCGCGCAGCGCGTGCGAGGTGGCGACGTGCGTCTCGGACGGGCCGTAGTCGTTGTGCAGGGGGATGCCGCGCGCGCCCAGCCAGGCGCGGATCGCCGGGGTGACGCGCAGCTGCTCGCCGGCGGTCCTCACCTCCCGCAGCCGCGGGGAGGACGCCCCGCGCTCCACGGCCGCCTCGGCCAGGTGCTGCAGCGCCACCCAGGGGAGGAAGCAGCGCTCCACGCCCTCGCGCTCCAGCAGCGCCAGCAGCCGGGCCGGGTCCACCCGGTCGTCGGCGCCCGCCACCACCAGCCGCCCGCCCCCCGCCCAGCAGGAAAAGGCCTCCTGGAACGACACGTCGAAGCTGACGCTGGCGAACTGCAGCGTCGCCATCGCCGCCCCGCCGTCCTCCCGCGCGTGCCAGGCCAGGAGCCGCGCCAGCGGCCCGTGCGGCATCGCCACGCCCTTGGGGCGGCCGGTGGAGCCCGAGGTGTAGACGACGTACGCCAGGCCCTCCGGCGCGACCTCCACCGCGGGCGGCTCCGGGCTCTCCGCCGCGATCCGCTCCGCGTCGGCGTCCAGGCGGACCACCTCCGCCGCACCCGCGGGGAGGGCGGCCGCCAGGCGCGAGTCGGTGAGGACCGCCCGGAGGCCGGCGTCGGCGACCATCAGCGCCAGGCGCTCCGCCGGGTACTCCGGGTCCAGCGGGACGTACGCCCCGCCGGCCTTGAGCACGGCGAGCACCGCCACCCACGGCTCCGCCGAGCGCTCCAGGCAGACGCCCACGCGCGCCTCCGGCCCCACGCCCAGCCGCGCGAGCAGGCGCGCCAGCCGGTTGGCGCGCGCCTCCAGCTCGGCGTACGTCAGCCGCTCGCCGCCGAAGGCGAGCGCGGGCGCGTCCGGGGTGCGCCGCGCCTGCTCCTCGAAGAGCCGGTGCACGCCCACGGCGCGGAACTCCGCGGCGGTGGCGTTCCAGGCGTGCAGCACCCGCTCGCGCTCCGCCGGGCCCATCAGCGCAACGTCGGAGCAGGGCCGGTCGGGCGCGGCGGCGGCGTCCTCCAGCAGCCGGCGGAAGTGGTCCAGCATCCGCCCGGCGGTGGACGCCTCCCACAGCTCGGCGCGGTACGTCAGGACGCACAGCAGGCCGTCCTCGCCCTCGTACACGTTGAGGAGGAGGTCGAAGATCGCCGGCTCCACCCCCAGCTCCAGCATCTCCGTCCGCAGCCCGTCCAGGCGCGCGCGCTCGGGCTCGTGGCGGTGCACGGCCAGCATCACCTGGAAGAGCGGGGTGTGCGTGAGGGAGCGCTCCGTCCGCAGCGCCTCCACCACCTTCTCGAACGGCACGTCCTGGTGCGCGAAGCCGCCCAGCGTCGCTTCCCGCACCCGCCCCAGCAGCTCGCGGAAGGTGGGATCGCCCCCCAGGTCCCCGCGCAGCGCCAGGGTGTTGACGAAGAAGCCGACGAGCGGCTCCGTCTCCGGCCGGGTGCGCCCGGCCACCGGGGAGCCCACCACCACGTCCTCCTCCCCGGACCAGCGGGACAGGAGGAGCTGCCACCCGGCCAGCAGCGCCATGAACAGGGTGGCGCCCTCGCGCCGCGCCAGCGCGCGCAGCGGCGCGGCGGCGTCCCGGGGAAGGACCAGCGAGCGGTTGAGGCCCAGCGCGCCCGGCGCGGGGCGGCGCGGCCGGTCCGTGGGGAGGTCCAGGGTGGGCGGGGCCCCGGCGAGCGCCTCCGTCCACCAGGCGAGCTGCGCCTCCAGCAGGGGCCCCGACATCCACTCCCGCTGCCACGCCGCGAAGTCCGCGTACTGGAGCGGCAGCTCCGGGAGCGGCGACGGCGCCCCGCGCGAGAACGCGCCGTAGAGCGCGGCAAGCTCCCGGTGCAGGACGCCGGTGGACCACCCGTCGAAGACGGCGTGGTGCACGTCCAGCAGGAGCACGTGGTCGTCCGCGGCAAGGCGCAGCAGCGCCAGGCGCAGCAGCGGGCCGCGCGCCAGGTCGAAGGGGCGCAGCGCCTCCGCGTCGGCCAGGCGGAGCAGGGCCGGCAGGCGAGCCGCCCCCGGCAGCCCGGCGAAGTCCACCACCGGGAGCGGCAGCGGCGCGGGCGGGTCCACCACCTGCACCGGCTCGCCGCCGGCGGCCGGGAAGCGGGTGCGCAGCACCTCGTGCCGGCGCGCTACTTCAGTCAGGGCCCGGCCGAGCGCCGCCACGTCCAGGGAGCCGCGCAGCCGCAGCGGGTAGACCACGTTGTAGCGGCCGGCATCCGGCTCCAGCTGCTCGATGAACCAGAGCCGCTGCTGCCCGAAGGTGAGCGGCAGCGGGCGCCGCCCGTCGCGGGGGAGGCGGACGGGCGGGCCGCCGGCCGCGGTCCCCGCGGGGGCGCCCGCCAGGCGCGCCGCCAGCCCCGCCACGGTGGGCGCCTCGAAGAGCGCCCGCAGCGGCAGCTCCACGCCAAGCGCCTCGCGCAGCCGCGAGACCACCTGCGTCGCCAGGAGCGAGTGCCCGCCCAGCGCGAAGAAGTCGTCGTCCACGCCCACGCGCTCGGCCCCCAGCACCTCGCTCCACACCGCCGCCACCCGCTCCTCGGCCGGGGTGCGCGGCACCACGTACTCCCCCGCCCCGGCGGCGCGGCCCGGGTCGGGCGCCGGGAGCGCGGCCCGGTCCACCTTGCCGTTCGGGGTGACGGGGAGCGCTTCCAGCGTCACGAACGCAGCCGGCACCATGTACTCCGGGAGCCGCGCGCCCAGCGCGGCGCGCAGCGCCGGCACCAGCTCGCGCACGCGCCGGCCGAAGCGCGGGTCGTTCGCGTACGCCGCCCAGGGGAGCGCCTCCGCCGCTCCCGCCGGCCACGCCGCGGCGCCGCCCGGCGGGTGGAAGAGCGCGTCCAGCGTCCCTCCCCGGCCCGGCCTCACCTCCACGGCGCGCCCCGTCTCCTCCCCCAGCGCCCAGAGCGACTCCGGGTCCACGCCCGCGGGCGCCTCCGCCGCCAGCGCGCGGCGCAGCTCCGACGCGGTGCCGCCGGCTCCCGCGCGCAGCAGCTCCAGCGCGCGCAGGTCGGCGGCCACGCGGGCGCTCGGCACGCCCGCCAGCGCCAGCGCGCCGCCCGACGCCAGCCGCGCGCGCACCCCGTCCACCCCGCCGGCGTCGCCCCACCCGCACCGGGCCGCCTCCGGGAGCGCGGGCGCGTCCAGGTGCAGCACCACGTCGTAGCGGTAGCGCGACACCTCGTTGTCGTGCGCGGCGCGCTTCACCTGCATCTCCACCCGGCCGATGCGCGGCACCCGCGCGCGCAGCGCCTCCCAGAACGCCGGGTCCACGGCCAGCTCCTGCTCCTCCGCCACGCCCCTGCGCACCCGCTCGCGCAGCTGCATGAGCGGGAGGTCGCCGGGGGCGCGGAACAATTCCACGGAGGCGTGGAAGGCGGGGAGGAGGGCGAGGCTGCGCACGTCGCCGACGAAGATGCGCCCGCCGGGACGGACCACGGCGGCGGCGCCCTCCAGCACGCGCAGCAGGTAGTCCACCCCCGGGAAGTACTGGGCGACGGAGTTGACGACCACGGTGTCGAAGCCCTCCTCGTCGAGACCGTCCAGCCGGTCCGCCGGGCGCAGCGCGAGGCGGACGCCGTCCAGGCCGCGCGCGTGCCGCCGCACGTGCTCCAGCGCGGCGGCTGAAAAGTCGGTGCCGTGGTACGCCTCGGCGTGCGGCGCGACGCGGAAGAGCAGCAGCCCCGTCCCGCAGCCGATCTCCAGCACCCGCCGCGGACGGAGCGCGAGGATGCGCTCCACCGTCGTCTCCACCCACTCCCGCATCTCCCCGCGCGGGATCGGCTCGCCGGTGTAGCTGCTGTTCCAGCCGGTCAGCTCCAGCGTGGGGTCCTCCGCCCCCTGCACCCCGCCCCGCGCGTAGGTGTCGTCGAAGAGCGCCTCCCACCCGGCCACCTGCTCCCGCGCGCCCTCCGCGTCGTCCGACGACCCGGCCGCGTCGGGGACCACGTAGGCGACCAGGCGCTTCTCGCCCGGCCGGTCCTCGCGCGCCGCCACCACCGCCTCGCGCACCCCCGGCTGCTCCCGCAGCGCGGCCTCCACCTCGCCCGGCTCCACGCGGAAGCCGCGCACCTTGACCTGCTCGTCCGTCCGCCCCAGGAACTCCAGCACGCCGTCGGCGCGCCAGCGCACCCGGTCGCCGGTGCGGTAGGCGGGCTCCCCGTCGGCCTCCACGAACCGCTCAGCCGTCAATTCCGGCCGCCCCAGGTAGCCGAGCGCCACCCCGCCGCCGGACACCCACAGCTCGCCGGGCACGCCAGTGGGCGCCGGCGCCCCGCGCGCGTCGCGCACCCGCAGCCGCACGCCGGGGAGCGGCCCGCCGATGGAGTGGCCCTCGACCGCCCCCGCGGACGGCACCGCCCAGGCGGCGCAGATGATGGTCGCCTCGGTGGGCCCGTACAGCACCCGCGTCCGCGCCGCCGGGAAGACGTCGCGCATCTCCTCCAGCAGGTCGGGAGGCACCGTGTCGCCGCCCACCAGCAGGAGGCGGAGCCGGGGGAGCCCGCCCGCGGCCTTCGCCCTTTCCACCACCCGGCGCATCAGCGCGGGCACCGCGTGCAGCACCGTCGCCCCGCGCACCGTCTCCACCAGCGCCTCCACGTCCCGCACCCGCTCGCGCGGCACCACGCGGGTCGCCGCCCCGGCGCACAGCGGCGCCAGCAGCTCCAGCAGCGAGATGTCGAAGGCGACCGGGGCCAGCGCCGCCACCTCGTCGCCCTCGCGGAAGCCGAGCGCCGCCTGCGCGCCCGCCAGCGTGTGGGCGAGCTGCGCGTGGCCGACCACGACGGCCTTGGGGGTGCCGGTGGAGCCGGAGGTGTAGACGAGGTAGGCGAGGTCGTCGGGAGATAGGGAACAGGGAACAGGGAACAGCCTGCAACTGCCCCGTCCTCGGCATGGTCGTGCTCCCCCTCTCCGCTCGTGGGAGAGGGGGCCGGGGGGTGAGGGGTGTCGATCGTGACGATCCCGCCCCCGAACTCCGGCAGCCGCTCCACCAGCGCCTCCTGCGTCGCCAGCACACGGGCGCCGCTGTCGCGCAGCATGAAGGCCAGGCGCTCGGGCGGCAGGGCGGGGTCCAGCGGGAGGTAGACGCCGCCGGCCTTCCAGACGGCCAGCATCGCGGCCAGGACCGCGGGGCCGCGCTCCACGCAGACGCCCACGGGCACGCCGGGGCCGGCGCCGGCGGCGCGGAGCATCTCCGCGAGGCGCTCCGCGCGACGCTCCAGCTCCGCGTAGGTGAAGCGCTCCCCGCCGTCGCCGAGGACCGCGATGGCGTCGGGCGTGCGCGCGGCCTGCGCGGCGACGAGGAGGTGCGCGGGGACGCCCGTGCCGGCGGGGGCGGCCGGGCCGGTGCCCAGCTCCGCCAGGCGGGCGCGCTCCGCGGGCGGGAGCAGGGGGAGGCGGGAAAGGGGGGCGGCGGGGTCGGCGGCGACCCCCTCCAGCAGCGTGAGGTAGTGGGCCGCCATCCGCCCGACGGTCGCGGCGTCGAACAGGTCGGTGCGGAAGCGCAGGCTCCCCACCACCTCCGCGCCGTCCTCCACCAGCTCCAGCTCCAGGTCGAACAGCGCGTCGCGGATCCCCAGGAAGCGCGCCGTCTGCAGCTCGCCCGCGAGCGGGCTCAGCCGCACCCCCGCGAGCGACAGCGCCTGCTCCTCCCCCGGCGTGTTCTGCAGCGCGAACATCACCTGGAAGAGCGGCGCGTGCGACAGGCTGCGCTCGGGGGCCACCTCCTCCACCAGGCGCTCGAAGGGGAGGTCCTGGTGCGCGTACGCCCCCACCGTCGCCTCCCGGACCCGGGCCAGCAGCGCGCGGAACGGGGGATCGCCGGACAGCTCCGCCCGCAGCGCCAGGGTGTTGACGAAGAAGCCGACCAGCCCCTCCGTCTCCCGCCGCGTCCGGTTGGCGATGGGGGTGCCGACGACCAGGTCGTCCTGCCCGGACCAGCGGCCCAGGAGCGTCTCCCAGGCGGCCAGCGCCACCATGTACGGCGTCGCGCCCTCGCGCCGGGCCAGCGCCCGCAGCGGGGCCGCGACCTCCGCGGGGACGCGGAAGCCGAGCACGTCGCCGCGGCCGCCCGCCACCGCGGGGCGCGGCCGGTCCGTGGCGAGCTCCAGCACCGGCGGCGCCCCCCGCAGCCGCTCCCGCCACCACCCCAGCAGCTCCCGCAGCCGGTCGCCGGAGAGCCGCTCCCGCTGCCACGCGGCGAAGTCGGCGTACTGCACCTCCGGCTCCGGGAGCGGCGACGGCGCCCCCCGGGCGAAGGCGTCGTACAGCGCGCCCAGCTCGCGGAACAGCACCCCCGTGCTCCACCCGTCCGAGACGATGTGGTGCATGCACAGCAGCAGCACCGCGTCGGCGGGGGCCAGGCGGAGCAGCGCGGCCCGCAGCGTCGGCCCGCGGCGCAGGTCGAAGGGGCGCGCCGCGTCCTCCCCGGCCAGGCGCAGCACCTCGCGCTCGCGCGCGGCGGCGGGGAGCGCGCCCAGGTCGATGACGGGGAGCGGCTGCGGCGCCGGCGCGTGGACCGTCTGCACCGCGCCCGCCGGGGTAGACCCGAACGTGGTCCGCAGCGATTCGTGTCGCCTGACGATCTCTGCAAGGGCGCGCTCCAGCGCCCGCCCGTCCAGCTTGCCGCGCAGGCGCAGCGGGAACGGCATGTTGTACCCGGCCCCGGCCGGGTCCATCTGCCACAGGAACCAGAGGCGCTGCTGCGCGAACGACAGCGGCAGGGGGCCGTCGCGGGGAACCGGGACGATCGGCGGGACCGCCTCGCCCGCGCCGCCGCGCAGGAGCGCGTCCACCCGCTCCGCCAGCGCTGCCGCCGTGGGGGCCTCGAAGACCGCG
This sequence comes from Longimicrobiaceae bacterium, assembly GCA_036389055.1. Taxonomy (GTDB): domain Bacteria; phylum Gemmatimonadota; class Gemmatimonadetes; order Longimicrobiales; family Longimicrobiaceae; genus JAFAYN01. The sequence continues at coordinate 80,592 of DASVQR010000002.1, forward strand.
GGGAGCGGCAGCTCCACCCCCAGCGCCTCGCGCACCCGGGTGGCCAGGCGGGTGGCGCTCAGCGAGTGGCCGCCCAGCGCGAAGAAGTCGTCCTCCACCCCCACCGCCTCCACGCCCAGCACCTCGGCCGAGAGCGCCGCGACCACCTCCTCCGTGGGGGTGCGGGGCGCCGTCGCCGGCTCCCCGCGCGCCTCCTCCGGCGCCGGGAGCGCGCGGCGGTCGGTCTTGCCCGTGGGGGTCCGCGGCAGCGCGTCCAGCACCACCAGCGCCGCGGGGACCAGGTGCTCGGGGAGCCGCTCCGCCAGGAACGCCCGCAGCGCCGCCGGGGACGCCGCCGCCGCGTCCTCCGCGGCCACGTACCCCACCAGGCGCGGGTGTCCCGGCGCGTCCTCGCGCGCCACCACGGCCGCGTCGCGCACCGCCGGGTGCCGCAGCAGCGCGGCCTCCACCTCGCCGGGCTCGATGCGGAAGCCGCGGATCTTGACCTGCCGGTCCACGCGCCCCAGGAACTCCAGGGTGCCGTCGGGGCATCGGCGCACCCGGTCGCCGGTGCGGTACAGGCGCGCGCCCGGCTCGCCCCCGAACGGGTCCGGGACGAACGCCGCGGCCGTGGCCTCCGGCCGCCCCGCGTAGCCGCGCGCCACGCCCGCCCCGCCGACGCGCAGCTCGCCCGCGGCGCCGTCCGGCACCGGCTCCCCCGCCTCGTCGCACACGTACAGCGCGGCGCCCGGCAGCGGCCGGCCCACCAGGGCGCGGCCCGCGGCGCCCTCCGCCCCCACCCGGCACGCCGCGCAGATCACGGCGGCCTCCGTGGGGCCGTAGAGCACCCACCGCTCCGCCGCCGGGAACGCCTCCGCCATGCGCTCCAGCAGCTCCGGCGGCACGGCGTCGCCGCCCACCAGCACGCGGCGCAGCCCGGGAAGCGCCCCGCCGCGCGCGCGGGCCGCGTCGGTGAGCTCCCGCATCAGCGCCGGCACCGCGTGCAGCACGGTGGCGTCCGCCACGGCGTCCGGGAGCGTGCCGACGTCGCGCACCTGCTCGCGCGGCACCAGCCGCACCGCCCCGCCCGCCAGCAGCGGCGCCCAGGTCTCCAGCAGCGCGATGTCGAAGGCGTGGGAGGCGAGCGCCGGGAACACGTCGCCCGGGCCGATCCCCAGCGTCCGCAGCGCGCCCAGCAGGGTGCCGGCCAGGCCGCGGTGCTCCACGCGGACGCCCTTGGGGGTGCCGGTGGAGCCGGAGGTGTAGATGACGTAGGCGAGGGACCGCGAGTGCGAAAGTGCGGGAGTGCGGGAGTGCGGGAGTGCGGACGGGGAAGCGCCCTCCTCCGGCTCCGGGAGGCGGTCCAGGAGCACGACGCGGGCGCCGTGCCCGGGGAGCCGCGCCTCCAGGTGCGAAAGCGTCAGCAGCACCTCCGCGCCCGCGTCCTCCAGCACCAGGGCGAGGCGCTCGCGGGGATAGGCGGGGTCCAGCGGCACGTACGCGCCGCCCGCCTTCCAGATGCCCAGCACCGCGGCCACCCGCTCCGGCGTGTTCTCCACCGCGAGCGCGACGGGAGCCTCCGGCCCCACCCCCATCTCCCGCAGCGCGCGCGCGATCCGCCCGGCCCGAGCGTCCAGCTCCGCGTAGGTGAGGCGCACGTCCCCGGCCAGGACTGCCGCGGCGCCGGGGGTGCGCGCCGCCTGCTCCGCGAACAGCTCGTGGACGCCGCGCTCCGGCGGCACGGCGGGCGGGGCGGCGCCCCGCTCCGGCGGCGCCGGGCGCAGCTCCAGGGCGAAGGGCAGCCCGGGCTCGCCGGCCGGCAGGGTCTCCGCCGCGCCGGCGCCGGACGGGTCAGTGGGATTCGCCATCGAACCGGGGCTGGAGCGCGTGGTGGAGGGCGGACGGGTGCTCCGCGCATGTTTCCCGTCCCAAAGTAGAAGCCCCGCCGCGGGGGCGTCAACCTGGGCCCGGCCGCCGCCGGGAGGGGGCTGCGAAGCCGAGGTCCCGGCGCCCCTGTGGACGCCGGGACCTCGATTCGAGAACGGGACGGCCCTGCCCTCTCGACCCCGGCCTACCCCTCCGCGGCGGCCCGGAGCCTCCCGCCGAGGAGCGCGTACCCCAGGAAGAGCTGCCAGCCCAGCCACAGCACACCCCAGAACAGGACGAACGCGGGCATGAGCTCCAGGATGGACTCGAAGTACCGGCGGCCCTCTCCCGTGCTGCCGTCGACCAGCATGGCGTCGGTGACCAGCGCGAGAAACAGGACGGCGATCGCGACGGGCCGGGAGCGCCGGACCCACGCGACCGCGCCGACCGGGACCAGGACCAGGCCCACCGAGGAGATGACCGAGATGGCCCAGCCGTGCCCGGCCCCCGCCATGACCAGGGTGGGGAGCGCGATCGCGGCCGCGTAGACCAGCCCGAGCAGCGCCGCGAGCACCTGGACGGCGATCGACGTCGAGCCTCCGTGCCGACTTTCCATGCCACGTCCTCCCCTGGCTGGTGTGCTCCCGTCAGGACGGCGCCCGGCGGGGGTCGCGGGAGAGCTGGAGCAGGTCCCAGCGGTTCCCGTACAGGTCCTCGAACACGGCCACCGTGCCGTACGCCTCCTCGCGCGGCTCCTCGACGAACGCCACGCCGCGGGCCGTCATCTCGCGGTGGTCCCGCCGGAAGTCGTCCGTGTGCAGGAACAGGAGCACGCGCCCGCCGCCCTGCCGGCCGACGGCCGCCTCCTGCTCGGGCCCGACGGCCCGTGCGAGGAGCAGCGCCGTCTCGCGGGCGCCGGGCGGCGCGACCCGCACCCACCGCTTGCCGTCGGAGAGCGGCGTGTCCTCCACCAGGCCGAACCCGAGCCGGCCGACGAAGTACGCGATCGCCTCGTCGTAGTCGCGGACGAGGAGGGCGACGTGGGCAAGGTGCTGCGGCACGGACGGCCTCCGGGAAGACGTGGGTGTGCCAAGCGCGGCGCCGCCGCCCTGGCCTCGGAATCGACGTCCTCCTGCCACGCCGCGAGCAGCGGCCCCAGGCGGCGGGCGACGTCCGGCCTCCGCGCGACCAGGTTCGGGTGCGTCCAGCAAGCCGGTGGGGCGGCGGGCCTCCGGCGAGGGCGGCAGCGTCAGGGGAGGATCACAGGTGGCCGTAGCGCAGGCGCACCTGCACCACGTCGCCGTCTCCCTTGCCCCGCCGCACGGCCCTGGGCACGGGGAGCAGCACGCGTCCGGACCGCTCCCGCCACACGCTCGTCGCCCAGGTGTGGCCGTCCACCGTCGCCACCACCGGGGCCCTTCCCCACGCCTCCGTGGTGGAGGGCCCGAGCTCCTCCGGGACCGGGGCGAAGGTCCAGCCGCCCTTGCCGGCGATGCGGAACAGCGTGGCAGCGAACTCGACCTCGCAGGACATGGCGGGAGCGGGAGCTTCGGAGGCGGTGGCGCTCGGTCAGGAAGCGAAGGCGGGCGCTGCGGACTCCCGGTCGCCCCGCGGCGCGACCGGCCGCACGCGCCACCGGCCGTAGGCGACGAAGGCACACAGGACGAAGAGGAGCGCGGTGGTGGCGGCCGGGCCGGTCTCGCTCCGGACGACGTGCAGCACGGTCGCGCTCGCGACGACGAAGGCGAGGCAGGCGGCGGCCAGCGGCGTCAGCCAGGGCATCCTCCGGGTCGCCGCGGGCAGGAGCAGGCCGACGGCGCCGGCGATCTCCGCCACGCCGAGGAAGATCCGGAACCCCACCCCCAGCTGCTCGTTCATCATGGCGAGCAGCTCCGGCGGCGGGGAAACCAGCATCCAGCCGTGCGCGGCGAAGGCCGCGGCGAGCAGCGCCTGCAGGATCCAGAGAACGATGTTCATGGCCGTCTCTCCTCTCGTGGTTGATCGTGATCGGTCTCACCCGTACGTCGAACGGGGGGCGGCGGAATCGACACGCCGCCGGTGCGACCGTCCGGCGGGGGCAGCAGGGCCAGGATCGTCTCCGCCACGGCGCGCGGCGGACGCATGGTCTCCACCTTGGGCGCGGGCAGGGCGAGGTAGCGGTCGAAGCGCTCCCGGATCACCGGCTCCTCCCGCGCGGCGTCCCGGCGGGTGAGCGCGCGTCCGAGCTGCCGGCGCACGGTCTCGGCGACGCACGCCTCGCGCTCCAGCGAGGGGAGCAGGACAAAGGTCGCGCGGTCCCCGGCGACCGCCTCCGCCGCAGCCGCGTACGCCGGGTGCACGGAGGCCGGGTACACCATGAACCCCGAGGAGAGCGCGAGGACGGCGTCCGGGCAGTCCCGGGCGAGGCCCAGGTACACCTGGACGTTCTCGCGCGCATAGGCCGCGTAGCCGCGCCCGGCGATGAACTGGTCGATGTCGCCGTGCCGGCGCTCGAATTCGCGGTCGAGGTCCAGGAAGGGCCGGGCGAGGCGCGCCGCGAGCACGGGGCCGACGGTGGACTTGCCCGCCCCCCCGGGGCCGACCAGCCGGATCACCGGGACGCCCCGCTCCCGGTCCGGACCGTCACGGCGGCCGCGGGGACCCGGCCCGGTGCGGCGGCCCCTCCCCGGCTCCCGTGCGAGCGGGCCTCGCCACGGCGATGCACGAGGCGCGGCTCCCGTGCCGTGCCAGGGTGGTGAGCTCCTCCAGCTCCAGGCCGGCGGCGCGGAGCTGCGCCCTGAAGTCGTCCTCGTAGGTGACGCGGCCGAAGTCGATGGTCGTGAGCCGCTTCAACATGGGCTTGAGGATCTCCAGCCAGCGGGCCGGCTTCGTCTGGAGGGTCTGCGTGAAGAAGATGCGGCCGCCCGGGCTCAGCAGCGCGCCACAGTGCCGCAGGGCCCGCTCGGGCTCGGGCAGGAGCATGAAGCTCCCGGAAAAGTACACGGCGTCGTAGGGTCCGCCCCGGTGGTCGTAGACGGATTCGAGGCGCACCTCGACCCGGTCGCCCAGCAGGGCGTCCCCGAGCCTCCGCCGGGCGCGCGCGAGGTAGTCCGCATCGACGTCCACCCCCACCACGCGCAGGCGCTTTCGCCTCACCGCGTCGGCGTTCGCCAGCAGGGCGCCGGCCGTGCCGATCCCCACGTCCAGCAGCGCGGCGCCCTCGGGCACGCGCCGCAGCACCTCGGCGTACCACCGGGAGGTGAGCCGCAGGATCAGGGCGTCGTAAACCGCGCTGCGGATCATGGTCTCCGGCGGGACGGCGCCGCGAGCCGGGCCTCTCCGCAGCGAGGAAGATGCGGGTCGGGGGCGGGACCTCTCAACGCCGGGACGTCCGGACGGTCTCGTCGTGGACGAAGCCGGGACCCGCCCGCGGCCGCGGCAGGAAGCTCACCCGGGCGCCGCGGCGGCTCACTGGGTCTCCCCGGCCATGAGGACGTCCATGTCGATCCAGCCGATCAGGGCGGTGGTCGACGATGCCCAGGGCTTGTCGGGCTCGGCGAACTGCACGCGCAGGTCGGAGAGGCGCACGTAGAACTGCGTCGCCTTGGCCGCGGTGCCGCCGCCGTCGATCGTCTGCCACTTCTCCCACTTCTCGTCCGGCTTGTCCTTGGGGCTCGGCGCGTCCTCCAGCGACTTGAAGACGGCGATGTGCTTGAACGAGCCCTTGGCCAGCGCCACCTGGGTCTCCTTGCTCACGCCGTAGGACTGGCGTGCGCCCGCGCCCAGGAGGATGAGCTCGCCGGGCTTGGGGCGGCCGGCCGGGAGCCCGGGCGTCGCCCGCACCAGCGCGTCGTCCTGCGCTTCGAGCACGGCCATCTGGCTTTCCAGCCTGCCGACCCTGGCCTGGAACTTCTGCTGCTCCCGTTCCATCTTGGCGATCGCGGAGTCGAGCTGCCGGATCGCCTGGTTCTGTCCCCGGATCTGCTGGTCGATCGCCTTGTCCTTTGCCTTGTCGCCCGTCTTCGACGCCTCCAGCTCCTTCGCCTTGTCTTCGAACTCCGTCTTGCGTGCCTCGGTCCTGGCGATGGGCGTGTCGAAGTTCTCCACCGCCTTCTGGAACGCCGCGATCTGGGCGCCGAGCTGCGTCTCTTCGTTGAAGATCTTCATCAGGTTCGGCAGCAGCCTGGCGATGCGGGCGGCGTCCTTCGGACTCTTGCCCATGACCTTTGCGGCGTCGTCGAAGCTCTGCCCGGCGAACTCGATGCAGGTGGTGTAGTTCTTCACCGGCTTCTTGAGCGGCAGCCGCACCTCGATCGCCTCGCCCGCGACCGTCACCCCCAGCTTGACGCGGACCATGCCCTCGCGGATGTCCTGGATGCCGGCCTCGGAGACGATCGTCGTCTTCCCGGCGAGGCGCCGCTCGGCGGCCTCCAGGATGGCCTTCCGCGCCCGGTCGCCCGGGGTCGGCTCCGCCTCCTCCTCCGGGGGGGACGCCGGCGTTTGGGTCGCCTCGCCGGACGCCTGGCGCTGGAGCGCGCCCTCCGCCGGCGGTCCTTCCCCGGGCGGGCAGCGGTCCAGGAGCGGCTCGGCCGAGCGGCCCTCGACCACGGCGCGGGCGACCTCGTCCGCGTGCCGCTCGTACACGTCCCCCGCCCGGCCCATCCCCCCCGGGAGTGCCACGCCCGCGCGCTGCTGCACCACGTGCGCGAACTCGTGGGCCGCGGTGTGGAGGGAGGGCGCCGAGGCGAACGCGACGCGGTGGCCCGTGGTGTAGGCCTCCGCCCCCAGTGCGGCCGAGGCCCGGCCGGCGGCGCCGCCGACGTGGGCCGAGACGCTCCCGACGTCGTGGCGCCCGGCCGCCGCCTGGATCCGCTCCCGGAACGGGAACGCGCCGCCGGCGCCCGACACGCCCTGCGCGGCGACGGCGTGCGGGCGGCCGCCCTCCGCACCCTCCGCGGAGGGAGACCCGGCCCGGGGGAGCCGCTGCACGTTCAGCGCGAGCCGCTGCCAGGCCGGGTTCTGCGGCGCAGCGGACGACGCGCGCGCTTTCGGCGGCGGGGGAGGAGATTTGGACTGGGGACGATGGTCGCGCATCGCGAGCCTCCTGCGGGCGGCGCACCGGCCACGGGCGGAGGAGCCCGGGGCGGTACGAGATCATCATTACCGGATCCCGGCCCCACGTGCAAGGCTCGGCGTGCCTGCGGCGGGGCGAAGCGCCGTCCGGCGGCGGCGGCGGGGTCAGGCCGTGCCCCGGAGCTCGAACAGGAGCTCTCCGGACCCGTCCGAGCCTGCCGCGGGCTCGCCGCACCGCCGGAAGCCGCACTTCTCGAGCACGCGGATCGAGCGGGCGTTCGCGAGCGCCACGTACGCGTGGCTCGGACGCGTGTGCTCGTGGTCCGCCAGGAACTCCCGGACCGCCGCCGGCGCGAGGCCCCGGCCCCAGAACTCCCTCCCGATCCAGTACGCGAGCAGCCGTTTGCCGTCGCCGTCCCAGCTCGCGACGTAGCCCGCGACCTCGCGGCCGACGAGCACGGCCATCGCCCGGTTGGCGGGGTCCGCCAGGACCCGGTCTCGCCAGTGGGCGAGAAACGCCTCCCAATCCCGCGCCGGGTGCCCCGCGAGCCGGGTCGCGTCCGGATCCAGCTGGTGCTCGAACAGGGTCGGCAGATCGCTCTCGAGCACGTCGCGCAGCATCGCGGCGGTCTCCGTGGGCTGGCGTTCGGGGACGGGCCGCGCGCGTCAGGCGGCGCCGGAGGGGAGCTGCGCGCGGTGGTGCTGCGTGTGGATCTCCTGCAGCCGAACGAAATCCACCAGGGGCAGTCGGCCGAACGCCGGGTGGTCGATCACGGGGCGCCGGGCGGCCGAGCTGCACTGCCCGGACGCCGTGACCGACGGTACGGCCACCGGGCGTGAAAGCATCGCCGGCCGCACGTCGCCTGCGACGCACTTGTCAAGCCGGCCGACGCGGCGCTCGGCCCGGCCAGCGGTGGACCAGCCACGGGAGGGGAGCCGGTGCCGCCCCGCAGATCGCCAGGGACAAGGCCGGGCGGCTGCCTAGCGCGCGTATGCCTTGCCGACGGTGACATCCGTGTTCAGGTACGCCAGGCCCAGGTCCTTTTCTCTCTGACCCACGGTGCAGTGGGCATTCACTTCCACTGCCCCGTACATCTCGGCATTGTCCCCCTGCTGCCGGGCTCGCCGCGCGCCGATCACGTGCTCGCCGGGGATGCTCTCCGCGGCGATCTCCATCTGGCTCATCGCGTTCCGGAAGGCGTCCTTGTAGCCCTTCTTGCTGAGGTAGTCGAGTACGTCGACTTCATTCGTCACCCACAGCGCGTACAGCCATCCGCCATAAGCGGCGGCGTAACGCAGGGATACTCCGAGGTCTTTGCTGGTCGAGACGCCGCCCGTCATCTGTCCGCCCTCGGTGATGTTGATCCCACCCGGGAACCGGGGCTGGAAGCCGGTTCCGAAGATCTCGGTGGGACCTCTCGTGTCGGCTCGGAAGACCAATCGCATGGCGAAGACTCTCTGGAGGTGGGTGAATTCGAGCTTCCCTCACGTTGCTGCACCGGCTCTCGTCGGAACAGGAGTCTCGGCGGATGGGCTGGGATCTTGACCACGCAGGCGGGGAAGCGGACTTCGAGAAAGACATGACGTCGGGGTGGAGGGAGGGGACCGAGATCGCCGCCGATCAGCTCGTCGCGCACGTGGAGTCGCTGAAATAGTTCGGGGCGAACCGGGGCGACGGGGAGCTCCTGCCCGGTGAATGCTGGTGGGGATGCTTCCGGCGGCCCGCCTCCTTGCGTGCCGCGGCGGCTACGCCTCAGATTCCGGTCGGCCGACCCTGTCCACGACGTCTACGACGCTTCCCGGAGCCACCGTTGAGCACTGCGAACGACAAGGGGATGGAGACCGCACTCGCCCGCACCGAGGCCGACGCCGACGTGGCCGCCCGGGCGGCGGCCGCGGTCGCGCGCGAGATCAAGCGCGCGCGGACGGCCGCCGCGCACGGCGCCGTCCGCGACCTGCAGAAGGCGCTGGCCGCGGCGGAGCAGAGCGCCGAGGCCCTGCGCGACGCGGCGCGCACGCTCCGCGCGGGATGGGACTTCGACGAGCGCGCCTACCTCGAGTCCGGCGCCTACACCGCCGAGTTGCTGGCGGCCGCCGAAGCGCTCGGCGTCCGGCTGCTCGAGCAGGACGAGCGCATCCTGAGCTACCCCTCGGTCGTGCGGGTGGTGCCGGGCGACGCCGCGCTGGAGATCGACCGCAAGCGGGAGCGCCGCATCCGCCCTTCGGTGGTCGCCGGGCAGCTCCGGGCGCGGCAGCAGAGCCAGCCGCGCTTCCGCGCCGACGCCTTCCTGGAGTCGCTCGCGCGTGCCTACGCCCTCGCCCTCGCCGAGCAGCAGCGCCCGCCGGGCGCCACCGTCCGCCTGCTCGACCTGTACCAGATCCTCACCGTGCTCCCCGGCCAGCGGCAGGAGTACTCCAGGCAGGAGTTCGCGCGCGACGTCTACCTGCTCGACCAGAGCGAGGCGAAGTCGACGCGCGACGGGCTGCGCGTCAGCTTCCCGGCGGCGACCGGGACCAAGGCGGCGGGTACGGTCGCAACCGTCACGCGCGAGGGCGAGCTCAAGGTCTACTACGGGATCGCGTTCCGCGCATGATCCGGCCCGCCGACTACCTGGCGTTCCTGCGCGCCGAGTACCTGGCCGACTTCATCCGCGGCGGCGGCGCGGCGGTCAAGTTCGTGGTCCCGCTCGACGGCACGCCGCCCGAGGAGGTCGGGGCGGCGCTGCGCCGCGAAGCCCATGCCGAGGGCTACCTGCACGCGCGCGTCGACGCGCGCGAGGTCAAGCTCCACATGATCGACCGCCTCTTCTTCGACGTCGCGCGGCAGGTGCCCTGGGACGCGCTCGCCCGGGCCGTCGCGGTCGGCGCTCTCGAAGAGCTGCGCTTCCGCCTCCCCGCGGGCGAGGCCCCGCTCTCGCTCGATTCGCTCGCCGCCGCCAACGAGTACGACGCGCAGGAGCTGAGGCGGGACCTGAACCGCCGCCTGCAGCAGCGGATCCTGGGCGACTACCTGCTGGCGCGCGAGTTCCGCACCGCGATGCTCCGTCTCTGCCAGGCGCAGGTCGACGACGGCGCCGCCGCGCAGCACGACCGCGCCGCGATCCTGGAGTGGCTGACCGGCTCGCTGCAGAGGATCTCGGGACTCAAGGACGTCGGCATCTTCCAGCGGATCGGGCGCCACAGCGCGCGCCACCTTCTGCTCTCGCTCACCCGCTGGACCACGCTCGCGGGGCGGAGCGGGCTGGTGCTGGAGCTCGACATCGCCCGCTACACCGTCGCGCGGAGGGGCTCGGCCGGCGAGGGGCTGTACTACACCAGGGCGGCGGCGATGGACGCCTACGAGGTGCTGCGCCAGCTGGTGGACGCGACGGACGAGCTCGCCGCCTGCCTGGTGGTGGTCGGCTGCGCGCCGGAGTTCCTGAGCGACGACGCGCGCGGGGTGGAGGCGTACCACGCGCTCAAGCTCCGCATCTGGGACGAGGTGCACGACCGGCGGCGCGCCAACCCGCTCGCCGCCCTGGTCCGCCTCTCGGAGGCCGCCGAGCCGTGGCAGGCGCCGGCATGAGCGCGCGGCGGATCGAGCAGCGGCGTGCGATCGAGGCGCTGCGGTCGGGCGTGCCGAACCGCGACGCCGTGCGCGCGCTCGGCTCGGCGCAGGAGGCGATCGAGCAGCGCTTCGAGGCGAAGCTCGAGGCGGTCCGCGCCCGGCAGGCGGCCGGCGGGCTGATCGTCGGCGGCGACTTCGGCTCGGGGAAGTCGCACCTGCTGGAGTACCTGCAGCACAGGGCGCTCGAGGAGGGGTTCGTCGCCAGCCGCGTGGTCGTCAGCAAGGAGACGCCGCTGTACGACCCGGCGAAAATCTTCCTCGCCGCGGTCGCGAGCGCGAGCGTGCCGGGGCGGCGCGGCGCCGCGCTCGCCGAGATCGCCGCCGCGCCGCGCACCCTGGACCCCGACGCCTACCAGGAGTTCACGCGCTGGGTCAACTCGCGCGCTTCGGGGCTCGACGAGCGCTTCGCGGCGACGCTCTACCTGTACGAGCGGCTGGGCGACGACCCGGAGCTGGCCGACCGGATCGTGCGCTTCTGGTCCGGCGACCCGATCGCCGTCGCCGAGCTGAAGCGGCGCCTCCGGGAGGCCGGCGAGTCCGCGACCTGGACCTTCCAGCCGATCCCGGCGCGCGAGCTGGCGCTGCAGCGCTTCCGCTTCGCCGCGCGCCTGATGGCCGCCGCCGGCTTCGCCGGCTGGGTCGTGCTCTTCGATGAGGTCGAGCTGATCGGGCGCTATTCGCTGCTGCAGCGCGGCCGCTCCTACGCCGAGGTCGCGCGCTGGGTCGCCGGCTTCGAGGCCGAGCCGCTGCCGGCGCTGACCGCGGTGCTCGCCATCACCGACGACTTCGACGACGCCGTCCTCTACCAGAAGAACGACCGCGAGACGGTGCCCAACCGGCTGCGCGGCCGGCAGAACCCCGCCGACGTGCTGGCGGCCGAGCGGGCCGAGCTGGGGATGCGCCTCATCGAGCGCGAGCTGGTGCGGCTGGTGCCGCCGGACCGCGAGACGCTCGAGGCCGCCTACCGCGAGCTGCGGCGCATCCACGGCGAAGCGCACGACTGGGATCCGCCCGAGATCCCACGCCGCGAGACCCTGGCCTCGCGCAGCATGCGCGAGCACGTGCGCTCCTGGATCCAGGAGTGGGACCTGCGCCGCCTCGACCCCGCCTACCGGCCGCAGATCGAGGTCGAGCGGATCGAAGCCGACTACACCGAGAACCCCGCGCTCGAGGAGCCGCCCGACGGCGAGGCGCCGGACGCGGAGTCCTGACGGTGGCGATCCCCTTCCGCGGCGCGGAGGAGGTCGCCCGGCTCGGGGCCGCGGGCTACCTGCGCATCCGGAGCGACGGCGCGCCCGGCGCCTACCGCGGCGGGCTCTTCCTGGTCAACGCGCGCAGCGAGCCGCTCGAGTTCGCGTACGCCCGCATCCGCCTCCCGCGAACGGGCCTCTGGCGCGAGGCCGACCGGGCGCCCTATGCCGCGCGGCGGCTCGCCGGCTCGCTCTTCGAGGTCTGCCCGCGCGCGCCCGCGCTCCTGCTGTGCCTTGCGGGCGAGACCGGGGCGGAGCTCTTCGCGCGGGACCTCGCCCTCGCCATCCCCGCCGCGCGCCTTGCCGCCGCGGGCGCCATGCCGGGGGAGGGCGAGGACGCGGAAGACACCCCCGGCGGCGTTCGGCTGCTCTGGGCGGGGCGGCGCCCGGGCGCGGAGGCGCCGGCCCGGAGGCTGCTGGAGCGGCTGGCGGAGCGCGGGCTGCTGGCGGAGCCCCTGGACCGCGCCGCCACGGGGCTCGACGAGGTCTACGGCCCCGCGGGCCGGGGAGGCGACGACGATGGAGCGATGGTGGAAGGAGCGGCCGGACGCTGACGGGCTGGAGCCCGCGCGGCTCCTGGAGCTGCGCCCGGCGCTGGACGCGCCCGGCTCCGTGCGGCTGGACCTGGACGCCTGGCCGGGCGCGCCCGCGGAGGCGGACGCATCGCCCGGGACGCCGGGCCCCTGGCCGTACCCCTGGCCCGCGCAGGAGGCGGCGAACGCCCACGAGGCGTCGCTGCAGCGGCGGCTGGCGCTCGTGCTCCAGCCGCCGCTGGAGAGCTGGCTGGCCCCCGACGGCGTGCTCGACTGGCCGCACCCCTTCCCGGAGTACCAGCAGGACGGGATCCGCGCGCTCCTCGCGCGCGACGCGCTCCTGCTCGCCGACGACATGGGCCTGGGCAAGACGGTGCAGGCGCTGGCCGCGCTCCGCATCCTCTTCCACCAGCGCCGCGCCGCGGCCGCGCTCCTCGTGGTGCCGGCGGGGCTGATCACGCAGTGGCAGCGCGCGGCGCGCGAGTGGGCGCCCGAGCTTCGCGTCTCCACGGTGAACGGCGGCGCGGCGGACCGCGCCTGGCAGTGGAAGGCCCCCGCGCACCTCTACCTCACCAGCTTCGACACCCTGCGCTCGGACTTCACCGACAACCCCGGCTCGCCGCCTCGCCGGCGCGTCTGGGACGTGGTGCTGCTCGACGAGGCGCAGCGGATCAAGAACCCGGATGCCGAGGTCAGCCGCGCCTGCAAGCGGCTGCCCCGGCTGCGCGCCTGGGCGCTGACCGGCACGCCGCTCGAGAACCGGGTGGCCGACGTCGCGTCGATCTGCGAGTTCCTCGCGCCCTGGCGCGAGGGACAGGGCGTGCCCCACTTCGAGCCGGGGCTGCGCCTCCTCGCCCGGCACGCCGGCCTGCAGCTGCGGCGCAAGAAGGCGGACGTGCTCCGGCAGCTGCCGGCCAAGCGCGTGGTGGAGGTGCTGCTGGAGCTCGGGCCGGCGCAGCGCGAGAGCTACCGCCTCGCCGAGCGAGAGGGCATCGTCCGCCTGCACGGCCTGGGCGAGACGGCGACCGTTTCGCACGTGCTGCAGCTGGTCACGCGGCTCAAGCAGATCTGCAACTTCTGCCCCGCCACCGGCGAGTCGGCGAAGCTCGCCGACCTGGCCGAGCGCATCGCGACGCTCGCCGGGGAGGAGCACCGGGCGCTCGTCTTCTCGCAGTACACCGACGACCGCTTCGGCGTCGGCGCGCTGCTGCGAGGGCTGCGGCGCTTCCGCCCCATCCCCTACACCGGCGAGCTTTCGCCCGCCGAGCGCGACGCGGCGATCGCCGCCTTCCGGCGCGGCGAGAGCCCCGCGCTGGTCCTCTCGCTGCGCGCGGGCGGCCAGGGGCTGAACCTGCAGGACGCCTCCTACGTCTTCCACTTCGACCGCTGGTGGAACCCCGCCGCCGAGCGGCAGGCCGAGGACCGCGCGCACCGCATCGGCCAGGAGCTGCCGGTGACCGTCTACCGCTACCTCTGCGCCGACACCATCGAGGAGCGCATCGACGCCGTGCTGCGGCGGAAGCAGGCGCTCTTCGACGAGCTGGTGGACGACGTGTCGCTCGACCTCACGCAGCACCTCTCCGCCCAGGAAATATTCGGGCTCTTCGGCCTCGCGCCCCCTGCCGGAGCCGGCGCGGATCTCCGCCGGACGGAAAGCTCGTGACGCCGGGGCGACGCTCCACCGACCACGGGAGCGCCCTCTTCGGGGCACCGCGCCACGGTCCCGGGAACTCGTGGCGGCGACGACGGACGCTCCCCGGGCGCATCAGTCCAGGGGTGGCAGCTCCGCGGCAGGCACCAGGACGCGAATGCTGCGGGCCTCCCCCGGTGTGCGCTCGATGAACCCGCGGCGTTCCGGCGTGAGCACCATCTGGTGCACGGTGGGCGGCGTCACCTCGAAGTAACGCTGAATGTCGGCCTCGGCAGGCGGGCGGCCGTGGAGCCTGGTGTAGCTGCGGATGAATGCCAAGTACTGGCCCTGCCTTTTCGTGTACTCCGTCATGAACGGCCGATCATCGAACGCTCCGGGCACGCCGGGAGATAAGCCGGAGCCCTGGTTTCATCCCTCCGCTTCCCGCGGCTCGATGCACTCCCAGAGTCCCTCCTGGTGAAGGAAGATCGGATCGGCGTGCGTCCGCAGGAATTCATCGAGGGCTATCCCCTCCACCGTCGGGGCTTCCGCACCCGTTTCATCCGCCCGTTCACGAACACCGTCTCGTACTCGAGCCGCCGCTTCCGCTTCGCCTCCTTCTCCGCAGGGCTGAGCTTTCGCTTCTTCTTGCCCATTGCTCCATGCTCCCAGGGGGCGCACGGCGGCGCCACGATGTTCCCGTAGTCTTCTTGGAACCGGATTGCGACCGGCCGAAGGGCACCCACCGGAATCCGCTTGCCAGCCGCAACGTTCGTCAGGCAGCAAGCGCGAGATTCAGACCTGCGTGGACCAGCCTGGCCGAATGGCATTTGCCACTCGCGATGACGATGGGCGCCACGACATCGGGCGGCAACCCTTCGCAACGATCCAAATCCTGGTGGTCTCACCGGCCACGGATGCGCGCGCTCCGCTGAGATCGTAGGACGGATCGTTCTTCGCGGCCACCCTTGCATGCCGCGAATGCTCGCCTTATACTGAACCGCATGGTTCAGTATGCGAAGACCCGACTCGATACTTCGTTCGCCGCGCTCTCGGACGCCACGCGGCGTGGCGTCCTGGAGCAGCTCGCACGAGCCGACGCTTCGATCACGGACCTTGCCGAGAAGTTCCACATGACGCTCACGGGCATGAAGAAGCACGTCGGCGTCCTGGAGCAGGCGGGGCTCGTCACCACGAAGAAGATCGGGCGCGTGCGGATGTGCCGGCTGGGCCCGCGCCGGCTGGAGGAAGAGACGGCGTGGCTCGAGAGCTACCGCCAGCGCTGGGACGAACGCTTCGACGAGCTGGACAGGGTTGTCGAGGAACTCACACTCAAGGAGAAGAGCGATGAACTCAGGAATCGAAAGTAGGCCCGGCCCCGTGAAGAACCGCACCACGGTGGAACGGAAGTCGGACCGCGAGGTGGTTGTCACGCGGACCGTCAACGGCCCGGCGCGCATCGTGTTCGAGGCATTCACCAGGGCCGAGCTGTTCAAGCGCTGGTGGGTGCCCAAGTCGATGGGGATGACCCTGCTGTCCTGCGAGCTGGATCCTCGGGTCGGCGGGACGTACCGGTTGGAGTTCGACGTCGGCACTCCCGAGCCTGCCGCGTTTTTCGGCACGTACGTCGAGGTGACGCCGTACTCGCGCCTCGCGTGGTCGAATGACGAGGGCGGCGAAGGCGGGTCCGTCACCACGGTGACCTTCGACGAACAGGGCGGCAAGACGCTGGTGGTCCTGCGCGAGAGCTACCCGTCGAAGGAAGCGCTCGACGCTGCCGGCACCGGGGCAGCCGAGGCAATGGGCGAGACGTTCGATCAGCTGGACGAGCTTCTCGTCGCCCTGGGTGAGA
>DASVQR010000003.1:0-17368 GCA_036389055.1 Longimicrobiaceae bacterium
CCCCCGGCTGGCGCCGGGGTCGGGCTGCGGCTCCGTAGGCGAGCAAACAACGCTCGCCAACGGAGTCGAGCCCGCGCAAACAGCCGCGCGGTCTCGCCCCTTCGGGCCGACATCCCTCACGCGGGGCTGGTGCTGGCGTCCCCCGGGGCCCCCTCCCCCGGCCCCTCCCCCGCAAGCAAGGGAGGGGAGAACTGCTTGCCCCAATTGGATATCGCGCAGTTGCCCCCTCTCCCAGAATTGGGAGAGGGTGGCGAGCCTCAAGCGAGCCGGGTGAGGGCCGAACGCCCCCGCCGGGATCTCTCCCGACGGGGGCGCCTTTGCAGTTGCAGGCTGTTCCCTGTTCCCTATTCCCTGTTCCCTCTCTCCGACCTCAGGTTCCGCAGCCTCGGCTCCAGCGCTTCCTTCCGGCCGGGCTCCACCACGGCGTCCGAGACGATCCCCAGCAGGTCGGCGTGGCGGCGCTCCAGGCTCTGGAGGCGGCTCTCCAGGGTCGCGATGCGGGCGACGAGGACCGCGAAGGCCGCCACCAGCACCCCGCCCACCACCAGCAGCAGCAGGCCCAGCGGCATCATGGCGCCTCCGGGGCTACGGCTGGCCGGCGGAGCGCCACGAGTCCACCACCGAGCCGCCCAGCACGCAGCTGCTCACGCCCTTGCACGCCTCGCCGATCCCGGTGGACCAGGCCTTGATCATGTCCAGCTCGATCAGGCGCGGGTTCGACTCGTAGGAGCGGGCCTGGAGCCCCTTGGCCTCGGCGTCGGCGCGGGCCTTGAGCACCTGCGCGGCGGCGTTCACCGAGTCGATCACGAACTGCTGCTGCGCGCGGTTCAGGATCTGGGCCTGCTCGGCCGCGGCGATGCGCTGCCGCTCGATCTGCTCCGGGATCTTGATGTCGCGCACGAACACCTGCTGGATGCGCGCCCGGTCTCCCACCTTGCGCTGGATGTGCACCCGCATGGAGTCGGCCAGCGCCGGACGCCGCGCCGAGAAGATCTCCCCCACCGTCCACCCCGCCAGCGCGTTGCGGTACCCCTCGCGGATGGAGTTGCGGATCTCCGTCTCCACCGCCTCCGGCGAGCGCTTCTCGATGAACACCTGCGAGATGGTGCCCGGGTCGTAGGAGTACACGATCGCCACGTCGCCGGTGACGGTGACCGGGTCGCGCGTCTGCGCCTCCATGGTCTCCTTGTCCTCGGCGGCCGCGGGGTAGTTCTGCTCGGTCATGTTGAAGCAGGTGGCCTCCGCGAACGGGGTGAAGTTGAGCCCCGTGTCCATCTTGCGCTCCACGACGCGGCCGTAGCGGGTGAGCACGCAGTGCTCGGTGGAGTCCACCACCGTCCACCCGCCCAGCACGAGCACGAGGCCGGCGAGGACGCCGACCCCGACCACCGAAGCCGCGATCAGAGCTCCTGGTTTCATCTTGTCTCCCGAGAGGGTTGAGTTCGAGGAAGGCCGCGGGCGCGGGCCGCGCGGCTGCCCCGGCGGGACGGGCCGACCGACTGGAGGACCGGGTTCCCGTGCCATGGAATACGTGGGCGGCTGGGGGTTGGTTGCGCGGCTCGCGCCGTGCGGGGGAAAACCGGGGCTAGTCGTCCCCGGCGGGACGGCCGCCCAGGATGCGGCCGGGCTGCAGCGCGCCGGCGCCGAAGCGGGCGCGGATGGCGTCGGCGGCGCGCGACAGCGAGCGGTCCCGCTCGGTCTCGGCGAGGGCGGCGTCGAACAGCGCCATCTGCCCGGGGCCGTCCACGGGCGACAGCGACGACACCCCCACCCCCAGCAGGCGCACCGGGGTGCGGCGCTGCGCGCGCAGCCGGGCGAGCAGCGCGCGCGCCGTGCCGTGGATGGCGCGGTCGGACTCCACCGCCTCGGGGAGGGTGCGGCTGGCCTGGCGGTCGCGGAAGTCGGCGTCCCTCACCTTGACGGTGACGGTGCGGCCGCGCAGCCCCTTGCGGCGCAGCGTGGAGCCCGTCTCCCCCGCCAGGCGCAGCAGCTCGGCCCCGATCTCGTCGTCGCCCTGCAGGTCGCGCGCGAAGGTGCGCTCGTGGCTCACCGACTTGGTCTCCGAGGCCTCGCCCACCGGCGTGGGGTCGATCCCCCGGATCCGCCGGAAGAGCCAGCCGCCGCGGCTCTCCCCCAGCCACAGGCTCAGCGTGGCCTCGTCCACCGCCAGCGCCTCGCGAACGGTCTTCACCCCGCGCCGCCGCAGCTCCTCCGCCATCACCGGCCCCACCGAGGGGATGTCGCCCACCTCCCAGCGGAGCATGAACGCCTGCTCCTCCCCCGCCGGGACCACGTGGATCCCCTCCGGCTTGGCGAGCCGGGTCGCCATCTTGGCGATCATGCGGGTGGTGCCGCCCCCCAGCGACACCGAGATCCCCGTCTGCTCGCGGACGGCGCGGCGGATCGCCTCCGCCACCCGGTCCAGCGGCTCGCCGCCGTACAGGCGCTCGGTGCCGGTGAGGTCCAGGTAGAACTCGTCGATGGAGGCCGCCTCCAGGGTGGGGGCGAAGCGGCGGAGCACGGCCTCCACCTCGCGGCTGCGGCGGCTGCACGCGGCGCGCGGCACCGGCACCACCGTGGCCGCCGGGCACAGCCGCACCGCCTGCGACATGGGCATCCCGGAGCGCACCCCGAAGCGGCGCGCCCCGTACGAGGCCGAGGTCACCACCCCGCGCGACTCCGGGCGGCCGCCCACCAGCACCAGCTCCAGCCGGCCGGTCCCCTCCGGGTCCTCCAGCTTGGCCACCTGCACGAAGAACATGTCGCAGTCGGCCAGGAGGATGCGCCGGGGCGCGCCGCCCGCGGGGGCGGATTGGGGTGCCGGGTGGTCGCTCATGCGGGGGACGGAACGGGTCGCTGCGGGGGTCGGCGCCGCCGCGCGGGCGGCACGCTCCAAGATACCGGCGCGGGCGCGCGGGGAACAGTCGGACGCCCGCGCGTGTCCCACCCACCCGCCCCGCGCCCGCCGGTTTCGCACGCGGCGTGGATCCTGCTTCTGGACGGGCCGGAGGGCGCGGCAACCCCGTGGCGCCAGCGAACGAGACGGATGCACAACGACCGAAGCGAACCGAGCATCGAATCCGAGACCCTGCTCACCGGGGGCCTCGTCCCGCGGACCGAGGAGGGCGCGCCCGACCGGGGGGACGCGGCGGGGCGCCACCCGGGACGTCCGGCGCCCCGCCCGGATCCCGCGCCGCCCGCGGGGGACCGCGGGCGGACGCCGCCGACCACCCGTCCCAGCCGCGGCGGCTTCGTGCGCCGGCGGATGGACGGGCTGCGCAGGTTCCCGCTCCTTCTCCTGTTCGCCTACTACGCCCTGGTCATCGCGGTGGATGCGGCGCTGGTGGCCTACGTCCCCGCGGTGCGGCGCGCCTTCGTGGCCCCGGACATCGTCGCCGTGGACGCCGGGGAGGAGCAGTTCCTGAACGCGGTGCGGGTGCAGGGGATCGGCGAGTCCGTGCTCCCGGCGCTGAACGCCACCGTGGACCGCGCCCTGATCACCCTGCTGGTGATCCTGGGCGCGCTGTCGCTGGTCATGCCGGTGGCGTGGATCTACATGCAGACCAAGCGCTTCCGCTACGACCCGGCGCTGGTCCGCTCGGTGATCATCCTCCCCGTGGTGGTGGCCGGGATCGCGCTGGTGGTCAAGAACAGCGTGGCGCTCGCCTTCAGCCTGGCGGGGATCGTGGCCGCGGTCCGCTTCCGCAACACGCTCAAGGACCCGCGCGACGCCGTGTACGTGTTCCTGGTCATCGGCATCGGCCTGTCCGCCGGGGTGCAGGCGCTGGACGTGGCGCTGGTGATGTCGCTCGCCTTCAACCTGGTGGTGCTCTTCCTCTGGAAGTACAACGTGGGCTCCGTGTACAGCGGCAGCTACGGCCGCACCGGGATCCTTTCCGCGGGCGACCCGGAGCTGCTCGTGGCGCAGACCCCGGAGATGCAGCGCGAGGTGCGCCGCCGGCTGCTGGAGGACGCCGACCAGCTCCGCTCCGACGGGATCCTGCTGGTGCACTCGCCGGAGCCCGACCTGGCGCGGCAGGTGGTGCAGGAGGCGCTGGGCGACTTGGCGCGCGACTGGATGCTCGCCGAGATCGTGAGGCGCGACGGCGCGGTGTCCACCCTGGAATACGTGTTGCGACTGAAGAAGGGCGTGATGCCGCTGGACCTGGTGGGGGCCCTGGACGAGCGCTGGGCCACCCAGCTGGCAGCGGCCGAGTACATCCCCTTCCGCATCCGGCGGCGCAAGCGCGGCAAGGACCCGGCGAAGAAGGCGAAAAAGGACAAGGATCGGGACAGGGACAAGGACAAGGAAAGGGATCGGTGAGGAGTCCGGTACGAAGCACCTGCGCCGCGCTCGTCGCGGCGCTGCTCGCGAGCGGGTGCGGGAGGCCCGTCTACAACCTGGGGAAGGTGATCGGCGCGGCGCCGCCCGACTCGATCGCCATGGACGTGTTCCTGATCGGCGACGCCGGGCTCCCCGCCCCCAAGGACGAGCCGGTGCTGGAGGGGCTGAAGCGGGCGATCCGCTGGGATCCCGGCCGCAGCTTCGTCGTGTTCCTGGGCGACAACGTGTACCCGGCGGGGATCCCCCCGGAGGGGACCCCCTACCGGGCCGAGGCGGAGCGCATCCTCGACGAGCAGCTGGACGTGCTCCGCGACACGCGGGCGCGCGGGCTGTTCGTCCCCGGCAACCACGACTGGGAGGCGGGGGGCGCCGGCGGCTGGGACGCCATCCGCCGCCAGGCCGAGTACGTGGAGGGCAAGGGCGGGGACCTGGTGGAGTTCCTGCCGCGGGGCGGCTGCCCCGGGCCCGAGGTGCTGGACCTGGGCGACGCCGTGCGGCTGATCGCGCTGGACACCCAGTGGTGGCTGCACGACCAGGCGAAGCCCCGCTCCGCCGACTCCGGGTGCGCCGCCTACACCGACGCGCAGGTGATCGACTCGGTGCGCGCGGCGCTCCGCACCGCGGGGCCGCGGCTGACGGTGGTGGTGGGGCACCACCCCATCGTGTCCGGCGGGGAGCACGGGGGCTACTTCGACTGGCCCTCGTACCTGGTCCCCTTCTACCCGTGGGCGCGCCGCGGCGGCTTCGCCGACCAGGACATCTCCAGCACCGGGTACCGGCGGATGATCCGGGTGCTCACGGCGGCCTTCCAGCCGGAGCGCCCGGTGGTGTACGCCGCCGGCCACGAGCACAACCTCCAGGTGCTGCGCCGGAACCCGGCGGGCTACCTGCTGGTGAGCGGCGGCGGGATCTACGGGCACACCTCGCAGGTCAGGGCGATCACCGGGAGCCGGTACATCAACCGCGCCAGCGGCTTCATGCGGCTGACCGTGCTCCGCGACGGGCGCGCGCGCCTGGCGGTGGTCCTGGTGGACTCCAAGGGGGAGCCCTCCGAGAACTTTTCCATGTGGCTCGACCGGCCGGCGGGGACCCCCGCCCCGGCCCGCGCCGCGGCCGGGAGCGAGACAGGCGATGCGGACTCGTAGCGTGACCTCCCTCGCGCCGGCGCTGGCGCTGCTGGCCCTTCCCGCCGCGCTGCAGGCGCAGCGCGACTCCGCCGTCGTGGTGGCCGGGCCGGAGTACGCGGCCACCCCCCAGTGGCAGCTCCTGCTGGGGGAGGACTACCGTAACCTGTGGACGACGCCGGTGCGGGTGCCGGTGCTGGACCTGCGCCGGTACGCCGGGGGGCTCACCCCCGTGAGGACGGGCGGCGGCAACCAGACGCTGTCGCTGCGCTTCCAGGGCGCCGACGGGCGGGAGTACGCCTTCCGCTCGGTGAACAAGGACCACACCCGCGCCCTGCCGGCGGACCTCAAGAACACGGTGGTGGACGACGTCATCCAGGACCAGGTGAGCTCGCTGCACCCGGCGGCCTCCGCGGTGGCCGACCGGCTGCTGGATGCCGCCGGGGTGCTCCACGTCTCCCCGCAGCTGATGGTGATGCCGGACGACCCGGCGCTGGGCCGTTTCAGGCAGCAGTTCGCGGGGATGCTGGGGTGGCTGGAGGTGCGCCCCAACGAGCCGGAGGAGGAGGGCGGCGGCAGCGAAGCGGAGGGCGGGAACGACGCGGACGAGGCGAAGGAGAAAGAGCAGGAGCAGGAGCAGGAGCAGGAGCAGGAGCAGGCCGGAGGGGTGGAGGCGCAGGAGGAGGAGGAGGAGGGCCCCGACGCCGTGTGGACCGCCCCCGCCTGGGCCGGCGCGAAGCGCATCGTCAAGACGGACAAGTTCTTCGAGGAGATGGAGGACGGCCCGGAGAACCGCTTCGACTCGCGCGACTACCTGGCCGGGCGGCTGATGGACCTGCTCTTCGGAGACTGGGACCGCCACGAGGACCAGTACCAGTGGGCGCGCTTCGACCGGGGCGGGACCCGGGTGTGGCGGGCCATCCCCCGCGACCGCGACTACGTGTTCGTGGACTACGACGGGGCCCTGGTCGGGGCCGCCAGGGGGATCTACCCCAAGGCGGTGCTCTACGGGCCGCGCTACCCGGAGACGCTGTACGGGCTCACCATCAACGCCCAGCACCTGGACCGGCGCCTGCTGGCGGACCTCCCCCGCCCGGCGTGGGACTCGGTGGCGGCCGCCCTCCAGTCGCGCCTCTCCGACGCGGTGATCGAGCAGGCGCTGCGGCGCATGCCCGCCGAGTACTACCGGCTGAGCGCGGGCGAGGTGGGGCAGGCGCTGCGCGGCCGCCGCGACCGGCTGCGCGACGTGGCGGCGCGCTTCTACCGGCAGATCAACCGGGAGGCGGAGGTGCACGGCACCGACGAGGACGAGCTGCTGGAGGTGGAGCGGCTCGCCGACGGCAGCATCGACGTGCGGATCTTTTTGATCGAGGACGGCGTGGTGGCGCGGCAGCCGCACTTCCGCCGCCGCTACCTGCCGGAGGAGACGCGCGAGGTCCGGATCGACATGCACGGCGGCGACGACCGCAGCGTGGTGCGCGGCACGGCCGCGCGGAGCATCCTGGTGCGGGTGATCGGCGGCGGGGGCGACGACGTGTTCGAGGACCGCGGCCGCACCGCCGGGACCCGCACCGCCTTCTACGACTCGCGCGGCGACAACCGCTTCGTCCGGGGCGCGGGGACCAGGGTGGACGAGCGCCCCTACGACGAGCCCGAGCACACCCGCGGCAACCTGACCGACCCGCCCCGCACCTGGGGCGGCGGCGGCTCGCTCTTTTCCCCGCGGCTGGAGTGGAAGTCCAACGTGGGCCCGGTGATCGGGGGCGGTCCGGGCGGCACGCGGTACGGCTTCCGCCGCCACCCGCACGCCACCCGCTGGTCGCTGGACGCGCTCTACGCACCCCTGGAGAACCGCTGGGGGCTGGAGTACGCCGCCGACTTCCGCAAGGTGGCCTCGCCGGACTTCCTCGGCATCACCGCGCGCCTGTCCGAGATGGAGGTGACCCGCTTCCACGGCTTCGGCAACGAGACCCCCGGCGACGCCGGCAGCGACCGCTACAACGTGTGGCACACGCAGGCGGCGGTGGAACCGCTGTGGCACCGCTTCCCGGGGGAGCGGATGCGGGTCTCCTACGGGCCGGTGCTCCGCTGGTACGACGCCGAGGTGGAGGACGGGACCGCCGTGGCCGCCTTCCGCCCGCGCGGCACGGAGCCGTTCGGGGAGGTGGGGGCGCAGGCCGAGGCCGAGCTGGACCGGCGCGACTCCGAGACCTTTCCGCGCAGCGGCTTCCGGCTGGTGGCGGGCGGGAGCGCCTTTCCCATCACCTGGGACCTGGACGGCCCCTTCGGGCGCGCGCACGCCGAGGGGAGCGGCTACCTGTCGCTCCCGGGCGAGCGCGGCCCCACGCTGGCGCTGCGCGCCGGCGGGGTGCGCGCCCTGGGCGACTTCCCCTTCCAGGAGGCGGCGTACGTGGGCGGGTCGCGCACGCTGCGCGGCTACTCGCACCAGCGCTTCGCGGGCGATGCCGCCGTGTACGGCAACGCCGAGCTGCGCGCCCCGCTCCTCCACCTGAACCTGGGGGTGCGCGGCGACCTGGGCGCGACCGCGCTGGCCGACGCCGGGCGGGTGTTCGTGGACGGGGAGGACTCCGACCTGTGGCACACCTCGATGGGCGGGGGGCTCTGGTTCGCCTTCCTGCAGCGCAGGGCGGTGGCCAGCGTTCTCTACGCCCACGGCGAAAAGGACCAGCTGTACTTCCGCCTGGGGTTCCCCTTCTGAGCACGCGGCCGAGATCGATGTCCACCCAGCGCGCCCTCTGCTTCGAGGCCCCCACGCGGGAGGTGCTCGACCGGATCGCCTCCGATCCCGCCCCCGCGGGGATCCCGTGCGGCCCGCCGCGCATCGACCTGTTCCGGGAGGTGTTCTTCGACACCCCGGCCGGGGAGCTGGAGCGGCGCGGGATCCGCGTGTGCCTGCTGATCCGCGCCGACGGGGGGAGCACCCTGGCGGTGGAGGCCCGCGACCCCGCCGGCGAGGCCGCGCCCAAGTGCGCCGCCGCCGAGCTGGAAGCCTCCGACCCGCAGGAGGCGTTCGCCGGCGACACCGAGCCGGCGCGCCTGCTGCGCGCCGCCATCGACCCCGCGCGCCTGATCCCCCGGCTGGAGCTGGAGACCACCCGCCGCCTGCGCCCGGTGGAGGGCAAGGGGAAGAGCGCGGGGGCGACGCTGGCGTGCGACGCCACCGTGGCCCGGAGCGGCCGCGCCACCGCCGAGCTGTTCGGCGTGGTGCTGCGCGTCCCAGACGGCGCCCTCCCCGACGCCGAGGGCGTGGCCGGCGAGCTCGCCGGCGGCTACGGGCTGCGCCCCACCGCCGAGGACCTCCCCGGGCGCGCGCTGGTGCAGCTCGCCGGCGGGGGGTCGCGCCCGGCGCGCCCCCCGCGCGGCGACGTGGGCGCCACCACCGTGCTCCGCCCCGGGGAGCAGCCGGGGGGCCGCGGCGTGCCGGCCATGCTCCCCGCCAGCGAGATCCCCGAGGGCGACGACGGCGACGGCGCGGCCGAGATCCCCGCCGGCTCGCTGCTGAACATGGAGCTCAGCACGCTGGCCTTCAACCGGCGCGTGTTGGTGCTCGCCGAGGACCCGCGCACCCCCCTGTTCGAGCGGGTCAGGTTCGTGTCCATCTTCGGCGCCAACCTGGACGAGTTCTTCCGCGTGCGGGTGGCCGGCTTCAAGCAGCAGGTGGCCGCGGGGAGCACCAAGCGCACCATGGACGGCGTCTCCCCGCGCGAGCAGCTGGACGCCATGCGCGCCCGCGCCGGCGACCTGGCCCGCCGCGCCTACGAGCTGCTGCACGACCGCCTGTTCCCGGAGCTCGCCGAGCACGGCATCCACCTGGTGTCCACGGACGCGCTCACCGAGGAGGAGCGTGCCTACCTGCGCGGCTGGTACCGCGAAAAGGTGCACCCGCTCCTCCTGCCGCTGGCCGCGGGCCCCGGGCACCCCTTCCCGCACATCCGCAACCTGCGCCCCGCGCTCGCGGTGCTGGCGCGCGACCCGCACGACGGCGAGAACCGCCTGTCCGTGCTGGCGCTCCCCGGCGAGCTGCCGCGGCTGGTGCCGCTCCCCGGCGGCGACCGCCTGGTGCCGCTGGAAGGGGTGGTGAGGATGCACCTGCGCGAGGTGTACCCGGGCGTCGAGGTGGTGCACGCCTGCCTGTTCCGGGTCACCCGCAGCGCCGAGCTGCACGTCCCCAAGGGCGGCCGGGTGGAGGACCTGCTCCGCACGGTGGAGGACGAGCTGGCGAAGCGCCCCTTCCGCCCGGTGGTGCGGCTGGAGGTGGAGAGCGGGATGGCGCAGGAGATCCGCCGGCTGCTGCTCCGCGAGCTGCGCTACGAGGCCCGCGACCAGCCGGGGGGGCTGGACGACGACGACGTGGACGAGGTGGACGGGCTGATCGACCTTCGGGCTTTGCGCGAGGTGGCCGGGCTCCCCTACCCGGAGCTGCGCTACCCGGCCTTCCGGGGCCGCGACCCGCTGGAGGGCGCGGGCTCCGTGCTGGCGGCGCTGTGGGAGCGCGAGGTGCTGGTCCACTTCCCCTACGACAGCTTCGAGGGGACGGTGGAGCGCTTCCTCCTGGAGGCCGCCGACGACCCGGAGGTGGTGTCCATCCGCCTGGCGCTGTACCGCACCAACCGCTCGTCGCGCATCGTGGAGGCGCTGCGGCGGGCCAGCGACCGCGGCAAGGAGGTGGTGGCGCTGGTGGAGCTCACCGCGCGCTTCGACGAGCAGCGCAACGTGGAGTGGGCCCACTACCTCCAGGCCTCCGGGATCCGGGTGATCTACGGCGTCCCGGGGCAGAAGATCCACGCCAAGGTGGCGCTGGTGACGCGGCGCGAGGGGGCCGGCACCCGCCGCTACGTGTACATCGGCACCGGCAACCTCAACGCCGCCACCGCCGCCGCCTACACCGACCTGGGACTGCTCACCGCCGACCCGGCGCCGGGGGCCGACGCGGCGCACCTGTTCGCCCTGCTGGCCGGCGAGGAGCGGGACCCGCGCTTCGGCACCCTGCTGGTGGCGCCGTTCAACATGCGCGAGCGCTTCCTGGAGATGATCGCGCGCGAGGCCGAGCACGCCCGCTACGGGCGCGGCGGCCACATCCGCGTCAAGATCAACGGCCTGGCCGACCGCGAGATGATCGGCGCGCTGTACCGCGCCTCCCGCGCGGGGGTGCGCGTGGAGCTGATCGTGCGCGGCATCTGCTGCCTGCGCCCCGGCGTCCCCGGCTACAGCGAGAACATCCGGGTGCTGAGCATCCTGGGCCGCTTCCTGGAGCACGCGCGCATCTTCCGCTTCCACAACGCCGGCGACCCGGAGTACTACATCGGCTCGGCCGACTGGCGCACCCGCAACCTGTCCACCCGCGTGGAGGTGGTCGCCCCCGTGGCCGACCCCGCGCACCGGGCCGTGCTGGACTCCATCCTGGAGGAGCAGCTGGCCCACCCCGACGCCTGGGAGCTGGGCTCCGACGGCTCGTACTACCGCCGTCCCGAGTCGCCCCCGCAGGCAGCCGCAGACCCGAGCGCGGGCCGCTGAGCCCGCTACCCGACATGAAGGTCCTCGACCGAATCCCCCTGCGGCCCGGCGCCGCCCTGCTCGCCGCCGCCGCCGCGGCCTGCGCCCCCGGCGACGTCCCCGGCGCGGCCGCCGCGGCCGCCACCTGCCAGGTGGTGGAGCGCTCCGTGCCGCTCCCGGACGAGGTGGCGGAGAGCAGCGGGCTGGCGGAGAGCCGCCTGCGCCCCGGGGTGTTCTGGACGCACAACGACTCCGGCGGCGACCCGGTGCTGTACGCCGTGGACGCGGGCGGGCGGCTGCTGGGCACCGTGCGGGTGACCGGCGCCGAGAACAAGGACTGGGAGGACATCGCCGCCGGGCCCTGCCCCGCGGGGAGCTGCCTGTACATCGGCGACACCGGCGACAACGCGGGCAAGCGCAGGGACGTGGAGGTGTACCGCGTCCCCGAGCCCGTCCCCGGCGCCGCGGCCACCGCCCCCGCCGAGCTCTTCAAGCTGCGCTACCCGGCGGGCTCCCGCGACTCGGAGGCGCTGTTCGTGCTCCCCGACGGGACGCTGTACCTGGTCACCAAGGGGCGCCAGAACCCGGTGGAGCTGTTCCGCGCCCCCCCGCTGCGGCGGCCGGGCACCACGGCGACGCTCCAGCGGGTCTCCGGCCTGAGCAGCACCGAGCCGGGGCGCATCAACCAGGTCACCGGCGCCGCGGCCACCCCGGACGGGCGCAGGGTGGCGGTGCGCACGTACACCGGGCTGTACGTGTTCGACACCGCCGCCCTGCTCTCCGGCGACGAGCCCGCCGCCGACCGGGTGGACCTGGCGCCGCTGGCCGAGCCCCAGGGCGAGGCGGTGGAGATCCGCAACGACGGCTCGGTGTTCCTCACCAGCGAGTCGCCGGGCAAGGGGGATCCCGCGGTGATGGCGCGGCTGTCGTGCAGCGTGCGGTGAGTCGAACTGCTTGAACTACGGGTGCGGGCGTGCCCCCGGCTGCGCCGGGGTCGGGCTGCGGCTCCGTAAGGCAGCAAAAAACGCTGCCTAACGGAGTCGAGCCCCGGCGGAAACTGCCCCGCCGGGTCTCGCCGCTTCGCGCTCGCATCCCTCACGCGGGGCTGGTGCTGGCGTCCTCGGCAGCCCCCTCCCCCCGGCCCCCTCCCCCGCAAGCGGGAGAGGGGGAGAAGTGCAAGGCGCCCCCACCGGGAGATCCCGGTGGGGGCGTCTTTTCGTGCTCCCCGGCTGCCGTCGCTCGCCAGGCTGCGGTGGGTACTACAGGCGCAGGTGCAGGTGCGGGGAGTGCCTGCCCAGGACGGCGCGCACGCGGATGCCCCGGCGCAGCAGCGACAGACGCAGGACCGCCAGAGCCAGCATCGAGCTCATGAACACCGCCTGCACGAGCTGGAACAGCCAGCTGGGTGGACGGCCGTCCTCCACCCCGGTCCGGAGGACCATCAGGGAAACCACGGGGACGCCCAGGGCCAGGCTCCCGGCGTAGAGGGTCAGCGCGGTGAACAGGAACGCGTCCAGCGTCCCGCGCGCCGCGGAAACCAGCAGCGCCGCGCCGAACGCGACCAGCTCCACCGTCGCGCCGAGGGCCGTGGCGGCCCCGTGCGTCCTGAGGTCGAACGCCCCCTCCAGCGCCCCCAGCCACGCCCCGGCCAGCGAGGCCGCGGCCATCCCGGCGGCCAGCCCCACCCACGCCCGGCGCTCCGGGAAGCGGCCGGTCCACGCCACGTACCCCACCCCGGCCGCCAGCGCGATCCCCCCGCCGATGCGCGAGTGGTTCAGCGCGGGCGCCCAGCGCAGGTACGCGTCCCACGCCGCCGTCCCCCGCCCCAGCGCGAACGCCGCCACCGCGCCCGCGTACTGGGCCGCCATGGTGCCCCCCAGGAGCGCGAACCCCGCTCCCGCCAGGCGCCACCCCGCCCGGCGGTCCGGGGCGATCGGGTGGCGCGAGATGGACAGCGCCACCGCCCCGAACAGCACGGTGAGCAGCGCGGACACGCACTGGAGCGTCAGTGTGGACATGGGGCGATGGGCAGGGTGTCGCGTGGGAGGTGCATCGAAAAAAAGGGGCGAGCAGGCGCAGGGCCCGCTCCCCCCTCGTGCGTCCGGCCGCCTCCGGCCGCCTAGCTCAGCATCCTGGGCTGCGGGCTGAGCAGCACGTCGAGCAGCCCCGGCACCGGGACTCCCTGCCTCGCCAGCCGGAGCCGCTTCCGGGCCAGGAAGATCATGAACAGCAGCACGGCGCACGCGTACAGCTGCATCGTGGTCACCGACGGTACCCACGCTCCGGGGGTGTCCCGCCAGACCAGCGCCGAGGTCCATACCACGTTCAGGGCCTGGCGGACCCCGTTCAGCGCGAGGCCGACCCACAGCAGGCGGTCGATCCCCCCGGTGTACAGCGCTCCGATCAGGGCGCCCCAGATCACGATCATCTCGAACGAGTCGAGCAGGGCGACGATGGAGAAGTGCTCCGCCTGCATGGAGCCTTCCCTCCAGCCGAGAAAGCTGCCCACCAGCATGAAGAGCATCATCCACGCCGTCACCAGCACCGGCAGCACGCGCGCAGGCACGCGCCGCGCGAGCGGGAGAGCCATCAGCGCGAGTCCCAGCCCGATCTTGAGGACGCCCCGCCCGTGGTTGCCCACGGGGCTCAGGCGGAGGTGGGCGGCCCAGACCGCCGACTCCTTGCCCGCCAGGACGGCCACGATCGCGCTGGAGCTCTGGACCATGCCGTTGATCCCCTCCAGCGTGAAGGCGACGCCCACGATGAGCCACGCGACAGACGGCAGGGTCGACCTGCCCAGCCTGCGGGCCACCATGAGCGCCATCACCCCGAAGACGACGGTGGTGAGCGCCAGGAACGACTGGAGCCCGAGGAGCAGGGCGACACGCATGAGCGGGCGGCGTCGGTGGGTGGTCGGGCGGTCAGCCCCCGTTCGAGGGAGGGCCGTCGCAGTAGGGAGGGCAGGTCATGACGCTGTTGTCGAAGGTCACCACCTCCACCGGCTGGGAGAGGCGCGCCTCGCCCCACCCGGGCTCGTGGCCGTCCTCGTAGAACTCCACGGTGATGCGGGCCACGTGGTGCTTGGGATCCCTGATCTCCAGCTCCAGGTCGCGGTTGTGCTGCCCGCCCTTGATCTTGAAGACGTGCTTCTTGGGGTGGGTCGCCCCGTTCTTGAGGTAGTGCTTGTCCTGCTGCTTGTAGAGCTCCGTCTCCTCGCCCGAGCCGTTGCTCCGGATGGCGCAGCGGCTGGAGAAGGCGGGATGGAAGGTGACCTCGTAACCGTCCTTGGTCACGGTCTTGTGCTCGTGGCTGTTGTCTGACATGGACGTCTCCGGATCTGGGATAGGGGGGAGGTACTGCGGAGGAAAACAAAGTGCGGCGCCGTTCAGGGAAGCGCAAGGGCGGATGTGTCTTGGACCGTAACTATCCGCCACGGCGTGTCATACGGCGCCGTAAAACCCCGTCCGGCATGGGGCGGGAGCACGCACCTAACAGGGAGCGGCCCGCGCGCGGATCACCCGCGCGCGGCCCCCGGCCTCCGTCCCGCCCGGGGCGGCCCGCTCCGCGTCAGGCGGACGGGAGGCGCCCCTGGCGGATGTGCCGCGCGCCCGCCGCCACGCCGGCCCCCACCCCCCCCCCGAAGAGCACGGCGGTGAAGGCGCCGACCAGCGGGAGCAGGGCGACCACCGGGACGGCGACCGCGGTGGCGGCCACGCCGGCGATCACGGGCGCGCCCGCGCCCTGCGCGGCGCTCACGAAGCGGAGCTTGCGGCGCACGAAGGAGCGCGCCTGGTAGAATCCGGCGGCGGTGCTCGCACCGGTGATTGCAAGACCGATGATCTCCAGCATTTCGGTATCCCTTGTTCGCGTAGGTTGCGTCCTGGCGGGCACTACGCGCCGGACCCGCCCCGGGTTTCGGCGGCGGGGGCGGCGCCGCGGCGCAGGACCCAGGTGGCCATGCAGCGGAGCCCGCCCACGTTCACGGTGCGCAGCGGCTCCACCTGCTCGCCGCCCAGCCGGGCCGCGGCCCCGGCGAGCATCGCCTCGTCGGCCAGGAAGCGCTCCGTGCCGTCCGGGAGGAGGAAGCGGCGCCCGCCCAGCGGCCGCACCCGGTCCTCGATCCCCTGGTCGGTGGCGAGCCGGGCGAAGAACAGCCCGCCGGGGCGGAGCACGCGCCACATCTCCGCCAGCATGGCGTCCCAGTGCTCCCGGTCGCGGGCGAAGTGCAGCACGGCGCTGCTGAGCACCGCGTCGAACCCGGCGTCGGGGAACGAGGTGCTCTCCACCGCTTCCACCCGGAAGCCGTCGGCGGGGAGCCCCGGCGCCAGCTCCGCGGCCAGGCGGCGCACCTCCTCCACCGCCGCGGCGGAGCGGTCCACGCCGCACACTTCGAACCCCGCGCGCAGCAGGTACGCCAGGTTCCTCCCCCGGCCGCAGCCGGCGTCCAGCACCCGCATCCCCGGCGCCAGGCGCCCCTTGAGGAGCTGGTCGAGCAGGTACACGTCGATGTCGCCCAGCCACGCCCGCAGCTCCGCGGGCGCCGGGGCCGCGCTCACCCCTCCACCCCGAAGTACAGGAGCACCAGGTCGTCCGCGCCGGTGCACGACAGCGCGTGCTCCTCCCCCGGCTCCACCAGCAGGCAGACGCCCGGCTCCAGCGGCAGCGCCCGGCCGGCCACGCGGGCCTCGCCCCGTCCCGCCTCCACCCAGAACACCTCGTGCATGTCCGCGTGGGCGTGCGGCGTGACGGCCTGCCCCGGCCGCAGCACCGCCCGCGAGAAGGAGGTCAGGTGCGGCACGGCCCCCCGCCGCAGGAGCACGCGCTTGCGCAGCTCCGGGTCGTGCGAGACGCCCTCCTCCGGGACCTCGGCCAGCCGGATCCGCCTCATTCGGCCGACGACCCGGCGAGCGGGAACAGGTCCGCGTACACGCACCCGCCCGGCGCCTTGCGGGTCTCGGCGGGCGAGTCGTACACCACCAGCACCAGGGTGTCCCGGCCCTGCGCGCGGAACAGGGTGATCCCCTCCGGGTGGTCCACCCGGTCGCCGAAGGGCACGTGCATCACCTTCTCGATGCGGTCCCCGCCGACCAGCGACTCCCCCTCCGGCGAGCAGCCCCCCCTCCAGCGGGCGAGCACCGTGGGGCCGCTCAGGCTCAGCGTGGGCCCGGCGAGGACCAGCAGGTCGGGGCCGTCGGTGGTCAGCTCGCGGATCCCCAGCCCGCCCAGGTCCAGGAAGTGCTTGCGGTAGCGGCGCCCCTCCGGGCCGATCTTCTTGAGCTTGAGCAGCGACGGGTCCTCGGTCTCGGCGGGCTCCACCTCCAGCACCACCGCCCAGCCGCGCAGCACCGGCCCCCGCAGCCCCAGGAAGACGCGGTCCCCCGCCAGGGTCAGCCCCTCCACGTCGAACCCGTTGTCCTTGCCGGGAATGCCCAGGTAGGGGGCGAGGTGCGGGTCGTCGGCCAGCGACCTCATCAGCTGGCTGCGGCGGCCGTCGCCCTTGACGCGCGCGGCGGTCAGCGTGCGCTCCGGGTCCGCCGGGTCGGCGCAGCTCCGCACGGGCGTGTACGTGCCGGTGGCCGGGTCGCGCGACAGCGGGATGCGGGCGAGCAGGTAGCGGTTCGCCTCGTCCACCGTCTTCGCCAGCCGGGCGATCTCCTTCGCCGGGTCCTCGCCGTCGGGATCCGGCTTCCTGCGCTTCACCCCGTGCGAGCCGGTGATCCACAGGTACGGCTCGCGGAACTCCATCCCCTCCACGTCCACCTCGTCGTCCTGCCCGGCCGGGAGGTCCAGGAAGTCCGCCAGCGCGAACACCCCGTCCTCGCGGAAGCGGTCCTGCCCCACCGTCAGCCGCGCCAGCCCGGCTCCCTCGTCGGTGGCGACGAACAGGTTGGGGCCCACCCGCACCGCCACGGACAGCCCGTCGCGGACGTCCTTGCCGCCGGTGAGCGGGGTCGTGACGTCGCCGAAGTCCAGCAGGACGCGGCGGGGGGTCGCGGGCTTGTCGGAGCCGAAGATCTGCACCGGTGCCTCCGTGGGCGTGGGTGGGGACGTTTTCGAGGTGCCTTCTGTGGGCGTCTCCAACAGGTTCCGTGCCGGGTCGTGCATGGACGGCTTTTGACAGCGGGTTCGGGCGTGCCCCTCGCTGGCGCTCGGGTTGGGCTGCGGCTCCGTAACGCACGGTACAACTGTGCGTAACGGAGGCGAACCCCAACGGTACTGCTGTTGGGTTTCGCCGCTTCGCGCCCGCATCCCTCACGCGGGGTT
Organism: Longimicrobiaceae bacterium; assembly: GCA_036389055.1. GTDB lineage: Bacteria > Gemmatimonadota > Gemmatimonadetes > Longimicrobiales > Longimicrobiaceae > JAFAYN01. Next base: position 17,248 of record DASVQR010000003.1, read on the forward strand.
CGCGCTGGCGTCCGCGGGGGGCCCCCACCCGGCGGCCTGAGAGCCGCCACCCTCTCCCGTGCCGGGGGAGGGCTTCCCGGGAGGCGGGATCGGCGCGCCGGGGCGGGCCCCCTCCCCCCGG
>DASVQR010000004.1:0-7419 GCA_036389055.1 Longimicrobiaceae bacterium
GAGAGGCGTTGACCGCGATCACGTCGGAGAGCAGCGCGCCCTCGATCATGTACGGCAGCGCCGCGATGTTGATGAAGGAGGGGCCGCGCACGCGCCAGCGCACCGGCTTGCTCCCGCCGTCCGAGACCACGTACATCCCCAGCTCCCCCTTGGAGCTCTCCACCGAGAACCAGCTCTCCCCCACCGGCGCCCGGACCCCCTCCATCACCACCTTGAAGTGGTGGATCATCGACTCCATGTCGTTCATCGCCGCCGTCTTGGGGGGCAGGATGACGCGGGGGTCGTCCACGTTGATGGGGCCGCCGGGAAGGCGCTGGATGAACTGCCGGAGGAGGCGGATGGACTGCCTCATCTCCTCCATGCGGCACAGGTAGCGGTCGTAGATGTCGCCGTGCTCGCCGATCGGGACCTCGAAGTCGTAGGTCTCGTAGTCGTAGTACGGGCGGTCCTTGCGGATGTCGTAGTCCACCCCGGAGGCACGCAGGTTGGGGCCCGACAGCCCCCAGTTGACCGCGTCCTCGGCGGAGATGGCGCCCACGCCCTGCGTCCGGCCGATCCAGATGCCGTTGTTGGTGAGCAGCGTGTCCACCTCCTCCAGCGTGCGCGGGAAGGTGTTCACGAACTCCTGCAGCTTCTCGATCCACCCGGAGGGGAGGTCCGCCATCATCCCCCCGATGCGGGTGGACGAGGTGGTGATGCGCGCGCCGGTGAACGCCTCGTGGAGGTCGTAGATCCGCTCGCGCTCCTGGAAGGTGTACAGGAAGACGGTGAACGCCCCCAGGTCGATCCCCGTGGTCCCCAGCCAGAGCAGGTGGCTGAAGATGCGGTCCAGCTCCATGCAGATGACGCGGACCACCTTGCAGCGCTCGGTGACCGTGATCCCCATGAGCTTCTCGACCGCCATGGCGTAGGCGCAGTTGTAGATCAGCGGCGCCAGGTAGTCCATGCGGTCGGTGAGGGGGATCACCTGGTTCCAGTCGCGGTACTCCCCCAGCTTCTCGAACGAGGAGTGGAGGTAGCCGATGTGCGGGATGCACCGCACCACCGTCTCGCCGTCCAGCTCCAGCACCAGGCGGAGCACCCCGTGGGTGGCGGGGTGCTGCGGCCCGATGTTGATGAGCATGTGGTCGCCCGAGATGTCCTCGTGCACCTGCACCGACTCGCCCTCCAGCGGGACGATGGGCGCGTGCACCAGGCTCCCCCCGGCGCTCAGCTCGGGGTTGCGGGTGACGTTGTATACGACCTTGCGGAGCGCCATCAGCCTCCTCCTCCCATTCCGCCGAACTGGCCCTGCTGCTCGGCGCCCTCGCCCCCGGCGAACGGGTCGGGGACCGGCTGGTTCAGCGCGTGCGCGATCTGCAGCTCGCGCGGCGAGTAGTGGTCCTCGGTGCGCAGGGCCAGCGCGCGCCGCGTCTGCTCCGTGCGCGAGAAGCGCCCCCGCAGCGGGAAGTCCTTCCGCAGCGGGTGCCCCTCGGCGTAGTTGTAGGGCATCAGGATGCGCCGCAGGTCCGGGTGGCCGTTGAAGACCACGCCGAACATGTCGAACACCTCGCGCTCCAGCCAGTCGGAGGCGCGCCACAGGTGGTAGACGCTGTCGATCTCCAGCGCCTCCAGCGGCACCTCGGCCTTGACCCGCAGGTTCAGCTTGGTCTTCGTCGACCAGAGCTGGTACACGACCTGGAGCGAGCGGCCGTTGCCCCAGTCGATGGCCGTGAGGTCCTGCAGGAAGTCGTACTGGTGGCCGGACGTGTCCTTGAGCCAGGCCAGGATCTCGCGGGCGCGGGCGGGCTGCACGTACACCACGTGCTCGTCGCCCGCCGTCAGCTCGTGGCGCAGCACCGCGTCGCCGAACTGCTCGCGCAGCGCGTCCACGCTGGGGTGCGGCGGCAGGTCGCCCGCGGGAGGGGGGGCGCCCGGCTCCTCGCGCGGGGTGCCCGCGGCGCCCGCGTCCAGCCCTTCCAGCCCCTTCTTGAACGAGTCGTTCGTCGCCATGTCGTCGGCGCGTTTATGGACGGCGGTCCGCCGGCCGCACGACGGCGCCGGTGGAGACCAGCCCGCTCGGGCGGTTCTGGCGGGTGGAGTTGCCGAACGGGGCGGTGATCCCCTCGATCACCTCGTCCGGGAGCACGCTGTCGCCCTCGGGGAGCACGTCCACCGTGTTCCACTCGCGCCGCGAGGTGGGCGCCGAGTTCCTGATCTTTTCCTGCACCAGGAGGATGCCGTACATCAGCCCCTCGGGGCGCGGCGGGCACCCGGGGACGTAGACGTCCACGGGGATGATGGTGTCGATCCCCTGCACCATGCTGTACACGTCGAAGACGCCGCCCGTGGAGGCGCAGGCGCCCATGGAGATGCACCACTTGGGCTCGGGCATCTGCTCCCAGATGCGCCGCAGCACCGGCGCCATCTTGTAGGAGACGCGCCCGGCGCAGATGAGCAGGTCGGCCTGGCGCGGGGAGAAGCTCATCCGCTCCATCCCGAACCGGGCCAGGTCGTAGCGGGTTGCGGCGGTCGCCATCATCTCGATGGCGCAGCACGCGGTCCCGAAGGGCATGGGCCACAGCGAGTTCTGCCGGGCCCAGTTCACCACCGCGTCCACGCGGGTGGTGAGAAAGCTCGGAGACCCGGAAAAGAGCCCGCCCTGCGGGGCGGAGCCGTCGTTGTTCTGGACGGGCAGGCCGCCCTTGTCGTTCAGTTCCATTCCAGCGCTCCCTTCTTCCACTCGTAGACGAGCCCCACCGTCAGGATGAAGATGAAGATCCCTGCGGCGGCGAAGCCTTCCCATCCGAGCGCGCGCATCTTGACGGCCCAGGGGAGAAGGAAAACGGTCTCCACGTCGAAGACGATGAACAGGATCGCGACCACGTAGAACTTGACCGAGAACCGCTCCCGCGTGCTCCCGAGCGGGTCCATGCCCGACTCGTAGGGCGAGGCCTTGACCTTGGAGTACCCGCCCGGGCTCAGCACCTTGGAAAGGATCACCATGCCGACCGCCTGCGCGGCGGACAGGACCAGCATGAGCAGGATCGGCGTGTACGAGCGTAGCATGGCGCGTCCGGGTACCGGGCTGCGAAAGCTTGTGAAATCGTTCACTTGCGAGAGACGGGTCAAAATACGGTACCCGCCACCCGCGGTCAAGGCGAACTCCCGGCCCCCGCGGCCCTTGCCGGGACGCGGGGAGCGGCGGTAAGTTGGCGCTCGGTCCGCCCTCCTTACACCGGTCCCGCGTCCCCGTTCGTACGGGGCCTCTTCGGTCGCGCCGGGAACTTTTGGCTCCGCTTCATTAATCGTTCCACATGAGCATCAAGCCCGACCACTGGATCCGGACGATGGCCCGCGAGCACGGGATGATCGATCCGTACGAGGACGCGCAGGTGCGGCGTGGGACGATCTCGTACGGGGTCTCCTCGTACGGCTACGACATGCGGGTGGCCAGCGAGTTCAAGATCTTCACCAACGTCAACAACGCGGTGGTGGACCCGAAGGCGTTCGACGACAAGTCGTTCGTCAACTACGAGGGCGACGTCTGCATCGTCCCGCCCAACTCGTTCGCGCTGGCCCGCTCGGTGGAGTACTTCCGCATCCCCCGCAACGTGTTCACCCTGTGCGTGGGCAAGAGCACCTACGCGCGCTGCGGCATCATCACCAACGTCACCCCCTTCGAGCCGGAGTGGGAGGGCTACGTGACGCTGGAGATCTCCAACACCACGCCGCTCCCCGCCCGGGTGTACGCCAACGAGGGGATCGCGCAGGTGATCTTCTTCGAGGCGGCCGAGGGCGACGTGTGCGAGGTGAGCTACGCGGATAGAAAAGGCAAGTACCAGGGGCAAGTGGGGGTGACTACCCCGAGGTTGTAGAGAGGCCTCACCGCGGGCCCTCACCCGGCTCGCTTAGGCTCGCCACCCTCTCCCAATTCTGGGAGAGGGTTGAAGCGACCGGCCGGGTGCAGTTCGCGGTTCGGTGGTTCGCAGTACCCACATGATCCGTTGCGGAGGGAGACAGCCGGGCGGTTTCGGCTGGCTCCCGGAGCCGGAGCGGAGACACCGGGGCAGTTTCCGGTGGCTCCGCGACCCGCGTAGGAAACAGGCCGGCAGTTTGGCCTGGTTCCGGAGCGGCCCACACCCGAAGCACCGACCAGAACGCGTCAGACCTTCCCCACCTTCTTTCATATCCCCTGCAGGAACCCCGGAAAAATGAAGCAGAGCGGCGTACACCCCAGGCACATCGACGCGATCCGCGAGGTGGTGAACATCGGCGCCGGCCACGCGGCCACCGCGCTCTCCACCATGACCAACGTCACGGTGATGATCTCCGTGCCGCGCATCCTGTGGACGGACCGCCCGGCCGACGCCGAGCCCGCGCTCCCCACGGACGACCGCCTGGTGCTGATCTCCATCCCGGTGGAGGCCAAGTCGTCGGGCGAGGGCGAGCGCGCCTCGCTGATCATCGGGCGGCGCACGGCCATGCGCATGGTGGGGCTGCTGCTGCGCCGCCAGGCGGACCCGGACGGGGAGCTGGGGATGCTGGAGCGCTCCACCCTTCAGGAGCTGGGCAACATCGTCTGCGCCTCGTACGTGGGCGTGCTGGGGAGCTTCCTGGGCGAGAGCGTGATGATCGGCACGCCGGAGTTCCGCGAGGGCCCGCGCGACGAGGTGGCCGCCGACATGGCCAACGGGCTGGTGATCGAGACGGACTTCACCCTGCAGGACTCCACCTTCGAGGGGGTGTTCGTGCTCACCCACAGCGAGGTGTCGTTCAACTCGCTGATCACCGCGCTGGGCCTCGGCGACGTCGGCTGACGCGCCGCCCCCGGACCGGCCCTTGCGTGGGCCGGCCGGCATGAGCGACGAAATTCCCCCTTTCTCCCCCCTCGCGCGCGCGGACCCCCTGCGCGCGCTCCGCGAACGGCGCTTCGACCTGCTGGTGGTGGGCGGCGGGATCACCGGCGCTGGCGTGGCGCTGGACGCCGCCACGCGCGGCCTGCGGACCGCGCTGGTGGAGGCCGGCGACTTCGCGGAGGGCACCAGCTCCCGCTCGTCGCGCCTGATCCACGGCGGCCTCCGCTACCTGGAGACCGGCGACTTCCGCCTGGTGTTCGAGGCGCTGGCCGAGCGCCGCCGGCTGCTGGAGCTGGCCTCGCACCTGGTCCATCCCCTCCCCTTCCTGTTCCCCCTGTACCGCACCGGCCCCGTCCCCTTCCGCAAGCTGCAGGCGGGGATGTGGCTGTACGACCTGCTCTCCCTGTTCCGGGGGGTGCGGCGCCACCGCATGCTCCGCCACCGCGCGGTGCTGGCCGCGGAGCCGGCCCTGGCGCGCGAGGGGCTGGTGGGCGGCGCGGAGTACTTCGACGCCTCGGTGGACGACGCGCGCCTGACGCTGGCCGTAGCGCGCGGCGCCCACGAGGCCGGAGCCGCGATCGTCCCGCACGCGGCGGTGACGGGGTTCGTGCGCGACGGGGCGGGCGCGGTGCGCGGCGCCCGCGTGCGCGACGCGCTCACGGGCGAGGAGCTGGAGGTGGCGGCGGACGTGGTCGTGAACGCCACCGGCCCCTGGTGCGACGCGCTGCGCCGCCTCGCCGACCCGGAGGTGGAGCCGCGGCTGCGCCCCACCAAGGGCGTGCACCTGGTGCTGGACCGGGAGCGGGTGGGGAACCGGGGCGCGCTGATCTTCCCCTCCCCGCTGGACGGGCGAATCATGTTCGTGCTCCCCTGGGGCGCCTTCACCTACGTGGGCACCACGGACACCGACTTCACGGGCGATCCCGGCGACGCCTCGGCGACCGACGCGGACGTGGAGTACCTGCTGGAGTCGGCAAACGCCCTGTTCCCGGAGGCGGCCCTGACGGAGGCCGACGTGCTCAGCACCTGGACCGGGGTGCGCCCGCTGCTCGCCCCGCGGACCGGCGCCGACGGCGTGGCGGAGAGCGCCACCTCGCGCGAGCACGAGATCTGGCGCGACGACAGCGGCCTGGTGAGCGTGGCGGGCGGCAAGCTGACCACCTACCGCGTCATGGCCGCGCAGACCGCGGACTTCGCGCTGGAGCTGCTGCGCCGCGAGCGCGAGGTGGATGCGACCGACTCCATCACCGCCGACCTGCACCTCCCCGCCGCGCCCACGGAGCCGTGGGAGCAGTTCGACGCGCGCATCCGCAGCGACGCGGCGCGGACCGGCCTGCTCCCCGAGACCGCGGCCCACCTGGCCCGTGCGTACGGCGAGGACGCCGAGGCGATCCTCGCCGCCGTCGCCGCGCAGCCGGAGCTCGGCCGGCGGCTGCTGGACGGGCTGCCGTACGTGTGGGCCGAGATCCCGCACGCGGTCGGCGCCGAGATGGCGCTGACGCTGGAGGACGTGCTGCGCCGCCGGCTGCACGTGTTCTACGAGGCAAAGGACGGCGGCCTGTCCATCGCGAAGGAGGTGGCGGAGCGGATGGCGCGGCTGCCGGGGCTGGGCTGGAACGCGGCGGAGGCACAGCGGCAGGTGGAGGCGTACCGGGCGGCGGTGGAGGCGACCCGGCCGGCCCTCACCCGGCGGCCTTAGAGCCGCCACCCTCTCCCAATTCTGGGAGAGGGGACAACGGCTGGAGATCGAAGTACGGCAGGAAGTTGCGTGAGGGATGTCGGCCCGAAGGGGCGAGACCCGGCGGGGCAGTTTCCGCCGGGGCTCGACTCCGTTGGCGAGCGTTGTTTGCTCGCCTACGGAGCCGCAGCCCGACCCCGGCGCAGCCGGGGGCACGCCCGAACCCCGGTCCTATCCGTAGCAGTTCCGGAAACGAAGACGCGGCGGGAAGGCGCCTCGACAGGCACCCTCCCGCCGCACTGCGTCCCGACCCCGGCTAACGGCTGGCCAGGATCGGCGACAGGAACCAGATCGCGCAGCCCAACAGCGCAAGCACACCGAGCAGGACGACCACCACCTGTCCGACGCTCCGCCCCTTGGTCGGCACCTCGTCCTTGACGTGCGGGACGGGCTGCGACCCTCCCTCCCACGGCGGCTCACGATCGGGCGTGCTCAATGCGCTTCCCTCCCCTCGGGTGGACCTGCGACGCTACCGGGCCGCCCTGCTGAGCAACCCGCGTGCCCGCCGGCTCACGGGATGATCACCGGCTGCGCCGGCCGGCGCGCCGTGTCCGGGCGCGACGGCCGCGCCTCGGGCTCCGGCTCCTCCTCCTGCTGCCGCTCCCCGGACTGCTCCTCCTCGCGGCGCCGCTCGGCCTCTTCCCGGCGGCGGCGCTCCGCCTCCTGCGCACGTCGCCGCTGCGCCTCCGTGGTCTGCTGCTTGGGCTGGGCCCGCGGCGCTTGCTGCTGCGGGCGCGGCTGCGGCTGCGTGCCCGCAGGCGGAGCCCCCGGGCGTGCGCCGGGCTGCGGCTGGCCGGGTACCGCGGCCGGCGGAGCACCGGGGCGGACGCCGGGTTGGCCGGG
>DASVQR010000005.1:0-17069 GCA_036389055.1 Longimicrobiaceae bacterium
CAGGCGGTGCCTCGGGCGTCGGCGCGATCGCCGGGGCCATCAGCACCGGCGGGGGCGGCCGGACCGCCGGGGCTTCCGCGACCGGAGGAGCCGCGGGCGCGAGCTCGGGCTCGGGAGCCGGCTGGGACTCGGGCGCGGGCGGAGCCGCCAGGGCCGGCAGCACCGCGCGGGCCGGGGCGGGCGGGTCCTGCGGCGGGAGCGGGGCCGCGGCTTCCAGCGCCGGCAGCGGCGGGAACGCGGCCGGCTCCATGGGGGGCAGCGGCGCGAGTGCCCGCGGGAGCGGCACCGTGTCGACGACACGCTCCGGGGCGGCGACGCCGAGACGCGCTTCCACCGCGACGCGGACGGCAGCGGGGTCGGTGGAGATCGAAGCCTGTGCCTCGGCGCCGGCGAGCACGTCGCAGGCGGTGGTCGCCACGGCGGCGGCGAGCGCGAGCAGCGGCGCCGAGCGCAGCAGGCGGTGGGTGGGACGCTTCGCGGTCATGTCGATGATCCTCCGCTCCAGCTGTGAGGTGGAATCGCCCCATGCGGGGCCCAGGAGCGGGAGCCCGGGGGTGCTGCCCGCGGTGCGGATGAGGACCTGCCCGTAGACGCGCCGGGCGGCGCCGCGGGCGAGCACCCGCGCGTCGCAGTCTGCCTCCACGGCGGCGCGGAGGCGGCGGTGCTGCCACCAGAGCGCCGGGCACCAGGGCATCGCCGCGACCGCCAGCGTGCCCAGGAAGAGCAGCCACGCGTCACCGGCCGCCACGTGCTCGCGCTCGTGCAGCAGCACCAGGCGCCGCTCCTCCGCGGCGACGTCCAGCACCCAGCGCGGGACCACCACCTCCGGGTGGGCGAGCCCGACCACGCAGGGCCCCACGCCCTCCACGACGCGCACCTCGACGCCCTCCAGCTCGGCGCGGAGGCCGCGCTCGCACACCTTCCGCAGCCGCCGGTACGTCCAGCCGACCACGCCGAGCATCGCCAGCGACGCCGCGAGCCACGCCAGGGAGAGAGGCACCCGGAGGTCCGTCCACCACGCGGGGGAGTCAGCGGATGCGGCGGAGGCGGTAGCGGCGGCCGGCGTGCGAGTCGCCGCCAGCGGCGCGGCCAGGTCGAGCGGCGCCGGCGCGGCTTCGGGGAGGTGGACGGCGGGCGCGGGGATGCGGAGGACGCCAGGAGCCGGCAGGAAACGCGGCGCGGCGAGGGAGAGCGCCGCCAGCCCGAGCGAGCCCAGCATCGCCGCGGCCCAGACGGCGCGGCGCGGCGCGCCGAACCACCCCGCCACCCGCTCCGCCGCGAGCGCCCCGACGCCCAGCAGCGCCGCCGCGAGCGCGGCCTGGAGCATCCACGCGGCGCTCATTCCCCCTCCTCCTCGGCCAGGCGCCGGTCCAGCAGGTCGCGCATGCGCTCCAGCTCCGCCGGCGGCACCCTGCGCTCGCTCACCAGCTGGGCCAGGAGCATGGTCGCCGAGCCGTGGAACACCTTGTCCACGATGCGGTCCAGCGCGCTCCCTCCGGCCTCCTCCTGCTCGATGGTGGGAAAGTAGCGGTAGGCGCGGCCCTCCTTCTCGTGGCGCACGAACCCCTTCTCCTCCAGCGTCTGCAGGACCCACAGCACGGTGGTGTACGCCAGCTCGTCGGAGAGGCGCTCGCGCACCTCGGCCACGGTGCCGGAGCCGTGGCGCCACAGGATGCTCATGGCGTCCAGCTCGCGGTCGGTGAGTCGGGTCTCTTCGGGCACGCGCGGCTCCTTTCTACGGGTCTGCCCGTAGATTAATCCGCGCCCCCTCCGCTGTCAACGGTCTTGCCCGTAGCGTTGCGGGGGTCGAAGCGGGACCCTGCAGACGTACGTGAGCACTGGCATCGGAGAGGAAGATTGAACCAGTCCTACTCCTCCCCCAGAAGGATGGTCAACCAGGACGGAAACTCCGCCCCAGTGGCACGGTGTGCGTGAGCAAGTATCTCAAGCAGCTCCCGCTTGGCCTTGGGCCGGTCTTCTTCGGGCAGTGCCTGGAGCGAGTAGTCGAGGACGTCACTCACGAGGTCAGCCGGCAGCTCATCAGGGTCGTCGTTCCTCGCAATCATGGCCAGGGCATGCTCACGCGGACCCGTTACTCGGCGGAGTGCGCATCATCCTCCGGATCCACCGCTGGCGTCCATACCTCGGCTACCTTCCGGTCCGCTTCCTTTTCCCGCCTGAAGCTCGTCCATACGTGAGCCGTAAAGGCGCGGCCTGTGGAGTCGTAGAGGACTCCTCCGAGAGAGGTCCCCACCCGTAGCTTTTCGATGGCCTCGTAGATCTCGGTCTGGTCGTGGAAAACCGTGTCGCCGAACGTGGCGGGGAAGAACGGCACGTGCGGCGGATTGACGATGCTGATGTGGTCGGCATTCACCGCGGCCGGAAGCCCGACGAAGATGCCCTGGAGGGCGTTGTCGATCCGGCGCATGATCTCGTCCAGGATCTCTTCAAGGTCACCGGGTGCGAGGCGGGGTTCCGGCTCGACAACGATGATCACCTCCGCGGTGGCGGTGCGGGTACCGGGGGAAGAATAGATAGGGAAAGGACGGTTCAGATCTGTGCGGCTCATGGTGCCTCCACCCATCGAAAAGTCACTTCGGCGTGCTGGCGCTCACGCCAGCGATGCGGCTAGAGGGACCGTATGGGGTGGAGGCGGGCGCGGGTACGAACGTCGGGAAGTATCTGATTATGCGTAGGAGCTGTACGGATGCGATGCCGCACCAGCACGCACACCGGCCCCTTTAGTTCGGGCCAATCCGCTACGCACCTCCGCCCCCGCATCCAAAGCGACAGGGTGCCCCCGCCCGTGTACCTCTGAAGTCGTATGCTCCGAGGAGAGACGGGAAGTTACTGGCGCACCGCGGGCCTCCCGCGTAACCTGCCTTGTGATACGCGCCCGGATCCCGGACCCTTTTGTGCTGCCTTGATGCGAAAGTCACCCCGCCGGCGTCACCCGCGCGGCCGGCCGGCGCCCCCGCCACCGCCGATCACGAGATCCCCCGGGGAGCCCTTCCTCCCACACGCGATCGTGCTCGATGAAAACGAGCCGGAGGCTGCGGTCATGCTGTGGCAGACGCTTCAGGATGTCACTCTGTGGAGCATGGTCCCGGCAGAGCTGCGTGGGCCGGCACTCTTCGACGACGAGCCCGGGGAAGCACAGGACGCGATCCCGGACCTTCGTTTGGATTTCTCGACTCTGAGCGTCCTGGTGCGCGACCCCCACCCTGATGCAGCCACGGTCATCGCCATGGTGTGCGAGCGGGTGGCAACCTGGGCTGAGTCGGTCGGGCGGACCGGCACCGCACTTTGCTACTACCAGGCGGCGGCGCTTGCCGATCGGGAAAACCCGCGGTACGCCCACGCCGTGGCAAAGCAGGCCCGCCGGAAGGCAGATTTCGCGCGTGCGACGGTCTGGTACCAGCGGGCGATCGTACTTGCGAGGCGTGTTGGGGACTGGGAGACCGAAGCGCGAAGCTACAGCGGGCTCGGGATCCTCCAGTGGCAGCGCGGAAACCTCAGGCGCGCCGTGGAGCTTCAGGAGCGCGTAGTCCGCATCGCCCGGCGGTTCCACCTCCGGGAAGCGCGGGCCGACGCGCTCTTCGACCTGGCCGTCCTGCATTACGAATCAGGAAATCCCGAGGCCGGGCATGGGTCAGCGGAGCAGGCGCTCCGCCTGTACGGCCGCGCTCACCGGCAGGTCCCGTTCCTTGCCGAGAACGTGGCGGTCTGCTGGATGGACCACGGGGGCCGGTGCAGGGATGCCCTGTCAGTCTTTCAAGAGCTGCTCCCACTTATGACACGGCCGGCCGAGCGGGTGAGGATTCTTGCGAACCTCGCGCGGGCCGCATCCGGATCGGGCGAGCGAGCGCTGTTTGAGACTGCCTGGGCGGAAGCCTTTGCCCGCTTGGAGGATGATGCAGGTGGGGAGAACAGCGCTGATGCCCTTTACGTGCTCGCGCAGGCAGCGATGCTCCTCGGGGACCGCGAGCGTGCCGTACTTGCCGCCGGCCGGGCACTCTCGCTCGCTCGCGAACGCGGGGAGGAAGGCGTTGTAGCCGCTGCCCAGGCGATCTTGCTAGAAGCTGAAGTTCCGGGAGCAGCTGCCAGTCGGATCAGCGAGCAGCCGGTGCACCAGCTGGGCGAGACCATCCTCGCTGACCGCTTACTAACGGCTCTGCGGGCATTCGAGCGCGAGACAAATGAGCTTAGCACTGCTCTCTCGGCCGTGTTTGCCAATCCCGAGGATCATGTGCTCGCGTACGAGCTTGCGACTGTGTTCAGGAGGCGGGCGGAGCTCTCACTTGCGTCTGCGTGGTTTGAGCGGGCACATACTCTGGCAGACCGAGCGGGTGATCGCGAACGCGCTGTCCGATGTCTGGTTGCCCGTGCGAATTTTGATTGGCAGCGGGGGGATGTGGCAGGTGCGATCGATGGACACCAGCTTGCCCGAAGACTCGCGCATGAGTACGGCTTCCGGGAGGTTGAAGGCGCGGCGCTCCACGACCTCTGCGTCATCCACTTCGAGATCCGGGAGGTATCGGCGGGGTTCACCTTCGCCCGGGAAGCACTAGCCACATACGAGCCCGGGCACCCGGGGATCGCGCGGCTCGCCCACGATGTCGCGGTTTTTATGATGCAAGTCCGCGGAGACTACGGAAACGCCCTTTACGTCTTCCGGGAACTCGAAAACCACATCACTCGGCCGGCAGACCAATTGGTCGTCTTGGGGAACAAGGCCCGTGCTGCTGCCGGAGCCGGGGAGATGCTCATGTTCGAGGACGCCTGGGAGCAGACCCGCACACTGATCGAAGAGATGAACGGCGACCAGGAGAACCACGCGGCGGCGATGCTCAACCTCGGCCATGGGGCGCTCGCGGCCGGCCGGATCACTTGGGCGGAAGCGGTCGCCTCCCGCGCCCGCGAAGTTGCCGCTTCGCGGGGCGAGGACCACATCCTTCCCTTCGCCGAGGAACTGCTCACCGAGATCGCGGCCGCACGGAAGACCCGCACCCGGCACCGGCCGTTCTCTGACCCTACCCACGACGTGAAGGATGCCGGCAGGCTCTCCCGGCAGCTCGTGAGCGCCCTGCGGACGCGCGCACACCAGACAAGATGGTCGCGCGCGTCCGCTCGGGAGCAGGAGAACTCGTAACCGGAAGCTCGCCGGACCTAGAGCCCGGAGCCCAAGTATCCTGGGCCGCGGGCGGTTGTAGTGTCGGAGCCGGAGGGGCTGGTGGAATCCGGTCCAGGCGCGACCCCGTTCCCGGAGGATGTGTAGCCGCCGGTGAGCGCCGGACGCGTGGCAGCGGTCACTGACTCGGTCGGGGATGAGGTGCACCCTCCAAGGAGGGCGAGGGCAGCGAAGGCGGCTATGATGCGGGTCGGACGCATACAGTTGCTCCTGAAACGAAGTTGAGGGCTCGGAGACCGACTTGTCTCCGAGCCCTCAACTTATGCAGCGACCTCGCGATCTGCATGACTTTTGGGCCAGGAGGAAGCAAATGGGACACGCTTGACCCAGGCCCGAAATCCTTTACTTGACGAACGGGAGTACATGGTCAGGACACTAGCAAGATCCCCACGGGCTGAAAAAAGCTCTGACTGAATAGTGAACAGGATTGCAGTCCCACCCCACTCGACGACAACCCACACCAGCAAGGCGGAGGGCCGGCGCCAATGCGGCACCGGCCCTTCCGTCCTGCGCTCCGGGAGGCCCCGGAGGTCAGTCCCCGAACGTGGGCTCGGGCTGGCCCAGCCCCGCCCGCGACCGCTCGCGCGCGGGGGTCTTCGCCGTCTTCGGCTGCCGCCGGAGGACGCGGACCACCCACCCGCCGAAGTCGTCGAAGTAGGTGTAGGCCACCGGCACCACCACCAGGGTGAGCAGCGTGGAGGTGATCAGCCCGCCGATCACCGCCCGCGCCATGGGGGCGCGGAACCCGCCGCCCTCGCCCATGCCGATGGCGATGGGGAGCATGCCGAAGATCATGGCCGCCGTGGTCATGACGATGGGGCGCAGGCGGACCCGGCCGGCCTCCACGAGCGCCGCCATGCGGTCCTCGCCCTCCCTGCGGCGCTCGTTGGCGTTGTCCACCAGCAGGATCGCGTTCTTGGTCACCAGGCCCATCAGCATGATGACGCCGATCATGCTCATCATGTTGAGCGTGTCGTCGGTCAGCAGCAGCGCCAGCAGCACGCCGATCAGCGACAGCGGCAGCGACAGCATGATGGCGAACGGCTGCGTGAAGCTCTCGAACTGGCTCGCCAGGATCAGGAAGATCAGGATGACGGCCAGCAGGATGGACTCCACCACGTAGCCCATGGTCTCCTGCAGCTGCTCCGTCTCGCCGCCCAGCGTCACCGTGTAGCCCGCCGGCAGCTCCATCTCGGCCAGCGCCGCCGTGATCGCGGCCGACGCCTCGGAGATGCTGCTCTCGGGGCCGATGCCGGCGCCCACGCTCCCCACGCGCTCCAGGTCCTGCCGGTCGATCTGCGCGGGGGCCACGCCCTCCGCCACGCGGGCCACCTGGCCCAGCGGCACCGTGGCCGCCGCGCCGCCGTCCAGCCGCGTCGCCGTGGCGATGGGGAGCGAGGTGATGCTCTCCAGGCTGGTGCGCCGCTCGGGGGCCAGCTGCACCACCACGTCGCGCTCCTCGCCCGTGGGGTCCTCCCAGGTGGTCGCCGTCTGCCCCGCCAGCAGCGGGCGCACGGTGCCGGACACCTGCCCCACGTCCAGCCCCAGCTCGTTGGCGAGGTCGCGGTTCACGTCGATGCGGAACTCCGGCCGCGGCGCGCCCAGCGAGGTCTGCACGTCCACCACGCCGGGGAGCGTCCGCATGCGGGCCGCCACCTGCTCGGAGAGCCGGGCCAGCTGCGTCACGTCCGGCCCGCGCAGGTTCACCTGCAGGGGCTGCGTGGGACCGCCCAGGCCGCCCGCCTCCACCACCGCCGTGGTGGCGCCGAACAGCGAGGCCAGCTTGGCGCGCGCGTCCACCATCAGCTCCTGCTGCGACTTCTCGCGCTCCGCGCCGGGGACCAGGTCCACGTACACGTTGCCGGCGGTGACCGTGCCGGTGACGCCCGCGCCCACGGTGGTGTAGGTGAACTCCACCCCGGGGAGCGTGCGCAGCGTGGCGCCGATTTCCTCCGCCTTCTGCGCCGAGTACGCCAGCGACGAGCCCTCGGGGGTCTCGAAGCTCACGTTGAACGAGCCCTGGTCCTGCTCCGGCATGAAGCCGCCGCCGATGAGCGGGAAGAGGAGGAAGCTGCCCACGAACGCCGCGGCCGCGATGCCCACGGTGCTCTTCCGGTGCCGCAGCGCCCAGCCGATGATGCCGCGGTAGCGGTCCGCGCTGCGGTCGAACCAGCGGTTGAAGCCGGCGATGCCGCGGGTGAGCGGGTTGCCGCCCGAGTGCGACGGGTCGTGCGGGTCCACGCCCCACCACGCCGAGAGCATGGGGGTGAGCGTGAAGGACACGAACAGCGACACCAGCACCGCGAACGCCACCGTCATGCCGAACTGGTAGAAGAACCGGCCGATGATGCCGCCCATGAAGGCCACCGGGACGAACACCGCCACGATCGCCAGCGTGGTCGCCATGACGGCCAAAAAGATCTCCGCCGTCCCCCGCCGCGCCGCGGTGAAGTAGCCCTCGCCGTGCTCGCGGTGCCGCACGATGTTCTCGATGACGACGATGGCGTCGTCCACCAGGATGCCGATGGAGAGCGACAGCCCCATCAGCGTCAGCACGTTGAGGGTGAAGCCCAGCGCGTCCATCAGCATGAACGCCGAGATCACCGACACCGGCAGCGCAAGCGAGGTGATTGCGGTGGCCTTCCAGTCGTTCAGGAAGAGCATCACCACGATCACGGTGAGGATGGCGCCCAGGATCAGCTCGTGGATCACGTCGTCCACGGACTGCCGGATGTTGATGGAATTGTCGCGCACCATGGTCAGCTGCGCGCCGGCCGGGAGCGTGCTCTCCAGCTCGGCCACCGCCGCCTTGACCCCGTCGGCCACCTCCACCGTGTTTGCGCCGGACACCTTGAGCACGTCCAGCGACACGGCGCGGCGGTCGTCCACCAGCGCGATGGAGCGCTCCTCCTCGGTGGCGTCCTCCACGCGGGCCACGTCGCCCAGCCGCACGTTCATCCCGCCGCGGCTGGCCACGATCACGTCGGCGAACTGCGCGGGATCGGTGATGCGGCCGGTGACGCGCACCAGCTGCTCGCCCGTGCCCCGCTCCACGCGGCCGGCCGGCACCTCCAGGTTCTGCCGCTGCAGCGCGCCCATGATCTCCGGCGCGGACACGCCCACGGCCTGCATCCGCTCGGGGAGCAGGTTGACGCGGATCTCGCGCTCCAGCCCGCCGGCGATCTGCACCTGGCCCACGCCGCTCACCGACTCCAGCCGGCGGCGGATGGTCTCGTCGGCCAGCGTGGTCAGCTCCGGCACGCCCAGCGTGCCCGACGACAGCGCCAGCGACAGGATGGGCTGCGCCGCGGGGTCGAACTTCTGCACCACCGGCGCCTCGATGTCGGTGGGCAGGTTGCGCCGCACCTGGTCGATGCGGGCGCGGATGTCCTGCGCCGCCAGGTCGCCGTCGCGCCCCAGGTCGAACTCCACCACCACCGAGGACACGCCCTCCAGCGAGTTGCTGGTGATGCGGTCCACGCCCTCCACGGTGTTGAAGGCCTCCTCCAGCCGCCGCGTCACCTCGCGCTCGATGGTCTCCGGCGAGGCGCCGGGGTAGACCGTCTGCACGGCCACGACGGGGATGTCCACGTCGGGGAACTCGTCGATGGGCAGCCGGCGGAAGCCGAAGATGCCCAGCACGATGAGCCCCAGCATCATCATGGTGGTGAACACGGGGCGGCGGATCGCCACCCCGCTGAGTCCCCCGCCGGGCGCGTTGCGCGCTTCCTCTTCGGACCCGGGCTCCGGGCCGCGTGCTTGCATGTCCGCCATGTCAGTCTTCCTTTCCGGGAGCGGCGGGCGCGGCCGCGCCCGCCGCCTGTACCCGCACCTTCGCCCCCGAGGGCACGTTGCCCGGGGTCACGATCACCCGCTCGCCCGCGGTCAGCCCGCTCTGCACCGCCACCAGGCCGCGGACATCGTCGCGCTCGCCCACGGTCACCGGGCGCCGCACCACGGAATCGCCCACCACCGCCAGCACGTGCTGGTCGGCGCCCTGGCCGCGCACGGCCGCCGCGGGCACGACCAGCGCCTGCCGGTCGCCGCCCGTGACCACGCGCCCCGTGGCGAACATCCCCGCGATCAGCTGCCCGTCGTTGCGCAGGCGCAGCGTCACGCCCACCTGCCGCGTCGCCGCGTCGGCGACCGGGTCCACGCGCGCCACGGTGCCGCTGAAGGTGCGGCCGGGGAACGCGGTGAGCGTGAACTCCGCCGGCTGCCCGGGGCGCACCTGGTTGGCCTGGTCCACCGGCACCTGCCCGCGCAGCTCCAGGAAATCGGAGCTGACCACCTTGACGATGGTCTGGCCGGGGTTCACCGCCTCGCCCTCGTTGACGGTGCGCTCGCTCACCTGCCCCGCGAAGGGCGCGCGGACCGCCGTGCGGCCCGCCTGCTCCGACGCCCCGGTGGCGCTGGAGCGCGCGGCGGCCAGCTGCGCCTGCGCGGCCTGGAACTGCGCCTCGGCGGCGCGGAAGTCCAGCTCGCTGAGGGCGCCCGCCTGGTACAGCGTGCGGGCGCTCTCCAGCTGCCGCCGGGCCAGGGAGACCTGCGCCTGGGCCGCGGCCACGCCACTGCGGGCGCCGGCCGCCTGGCTCTGGATCCCCTGCGCCTCGATGCGCGCCAGCACCTGCCCGTTCCCCACCCCGCTGCCGCGGTCCACCGCCAGGCCCTGGACCACGCCCGGCACCTGCGCCTTGACCTCCGCCACGCGGAAGGGCTCCAGGCTGCCGGTGAGCGCCACGCCCGCGGCCAGCTGCGTGGCCTCCACCGGCGCCACGTCGCGCGGGCCCAGCACCACCACGTTCTCCTCCGCCGCGGCGCCCCCGGCCTCCGCGGCCTCCCCCTCCCCGCCGCCGCAGGCGGCGAGGACCAGCGCGGCCGCCGCGGCCAGCCCGGCGGAGCGGGATGCACTCCTGTATCGCATCATTTCTGTCTCTCCGTCCGTGTCGTTCAGGGCCGCGCCGGCTGCGTGCCGGCCGACGGGGTGGTGGTCGGGGTCGGGGCCGCCGGGGCCGTCCCCGGCTGCTGCGGCGCGGCGGCGGGCTGCTGCCCGGCCGCCGGCGCGGCGAGCTCCGCCGCCGGGAGCGCGGCGGGCGCCGCGCTCCCGGTGCCGGTGGCGCGGACCAGCCCCGCGTCCGCGATGTAGAAGTCGGCGATGGCCTGGGCCAGGTTGCTGCGCGCCTGGAGCAGCTCCAGCCGCGACTGCGACACCTCCAGCTGCGTGGCCAGCCCCTGCTGGTAGCGCAGCGTGGTCAGGTCGTACACCCGCTGCGCCGCGTCCACGGTGCGCTGCCGCGCCGCGATGGCCGTGGCGGCGCGCTCGCGCTCGCCGCGGGCCTGCTCCGCCTGCAGCTGCACCGCCTCGCGCAGCTGCGACAGCTGCAGCTGCGCCCGCTCGCGCTCCACGCGCGCCGTCTCCAGCTCGGCCACGCGCTGGCCGCCGTTGAAGATGGGGACGCTGACGCTGAGCCCCGCCGTCCAGTCGGTGCGCCAGTCCTCGTTCAGGGCGAAGGTGCTGGACGGGAAGAGCTGCTTGCCGTAGTTCATGTTGAGCGACACGCTGGGGAGGAACGCCCCCCGGGCGATCCTCACCTGCTGCTCGCGGATGGACACCTGGCGCTCCGCCGCGGCGAGCGCCGCGCGCTGCGCCACGCTCACCTCCGGCGCCGGCTCCAGCCGCGCCAGCTCCCCGGCCGCGGGCGGGGCGAGCGGCGTGGTGAGCCGCACCGGCTGCTGCAGCGGCAGGTCCACCAGCCGCTTCAGGTCCAGCGTGGCCAGCTCGGCCGCGTTGCGGGCCTGCACCGCCTGCGGGCGCAGGTTGTCGCGCGACACCTCGGCGCGGAGCACGTCCAGCTCCGAGGCGCGCCCGGCGCGCAGCCGCAGCTGCTCCTGCCGCAGGAACGCCTCTGCCTGCTCCAGCCCGGCCTGCGAGATCCCCTCCAGCTGCTGCGCCAGCAGCGCCCGGTAGTAGGCCGAGCGCACCTGCAGCTCGATCTCCGCCGTCTCCTCGGTCAGCCCCAGCCGCGCGGCCTCGCGGTAGCTGCGGGCGATGTTCAGCGCCGCCCCCGTGCGCCCGCCCGAGTACAGCAGCTGCGAGCCGCTGAAGGTGGCGGCGTACGCGTTCTCCTGCCCGAACGGCAGGTTGCCGAACAGCTGCCCCAGCCCGCCCAGCCCCGCCAGCGGGGTGCGGTCCTCCAGGTACGCGACCCGCTCCTCCAGCGGCAGCGAGGGGTCGGGCCGGAACTGCAGCGAGTCGGGGAGCACGAAGCCCCCCCCGCCCCCGCTGAATGCCGAGGCGAAGGTCCGCGTGTACCCCAGGTTCGCGCTCAGCTGCGGCAGCGCCTGCGCGCGGGTGGCGGTCACCTGCGCGTCGGCCAGCTCCACCTGGCTGCGCGCCAGCCGCACCTCCTGGCTCTGCCCCAGGGCGCGGCGCACCGCCTCGTCCAGCGACAGCGCGGCGCTGTCCGCCCGCGCCGCCGTCACGGGCGGCGCCGGGGTCTGCGCCTCACCGGCGGCGGACACGGCCACCAGGGCCGCCGCCGCCACCACGAGCGATCGTCTCATCCGTCCTCCAGGGCGTCGTCGCGCCCGATCGGTTCCTTTTCAGGGGCCGGCACCGCCGGCCACGATCCCGCCAGGGCCGCCCGGGCGGCGAGCCCGCTGCGGAGCGCGCTCCGCAGCGTGGCCGGCGCCGGGGCGGGGCCCAGCAGCGGCGCCCCCACCATCAGCAGGAAGCGCGGGTATCCCACGGGGTCAGGCAGCATGCTCGCCCCCTTCCGCGGCCAGCGCCGCGGCCCGGGCGAGCACCGCCTCCTCCAGCGCCCCGGCGGCGCACGCCTGGAACTGCTCCAGCCGGCGGAAGCGCTCGCCGATCCGCGCGTCCGCCGCGGCGTCGGTGCGGGCTCCCTCCTCCAGCAGCTGGTTCAGGCGGCGGATGCGGTCCAGGTGCCGGTCCAGCAGCCGGGCCGCGATGTCGTCGGGGACCCGGTAGTAGTCGCGCCGGTCGCCGGGGTGGCTGCAGCGCTCCAGCACGCCCGCCACCTCCATCTGGCGGGCGTTTGTGCTGACGCTCGCCTTGCTCACCTGCAGGCGCTCGGCGATCTCGTCCAGCGCCAGCTCGCCGGAGGTCAGGAGCATCAGCCCCAGGATCCTCCCGGCGGTCCGCGGCGCTCCCTCGGCCTCGAAGAAGCGCCCCAGCTTCTCCACGAACTGCTCGTCCGTCGTCATCTCTTCACCTGCTACGTGTTTTGCGTGCAGTTCGTACAGCACACGCTGAACAGAGACTGCACACGAACCCCTCCGCGCCGTGCGGAAGGGAGCCGCTACCGGCCCGCGGCGCCGCCGCGGACCCGGCCCAGCGCCTGGCCCAGCGACTCCAGCGTGCGCTCCTGGAAGGCGATTGCCGCGAGAAACCGGTCGCGCACGGCCTGCGGGGCGTCGGGCATGGTGGCCAGCCCCTCGCGCAGCCGCTCGCGCATCTTCACCACGTGCTCCATCTGGCGCTCCAGGATGCGCCGCTCCATGTCGTCGGCCAGGTGGTAGTAGTCGCGGCGGTCCCCCGGCCGGGTGACGCGCTCCACGACGCCCCACTGCTCCAGCATCCGCGAGTTGGAGCTGACGCTCCCCTTGCTCACCTGCAGGCGCTCCGCCATGTCGTCCAGCGAGCAGGGCGCCTCGTTCACCATCAGCAGGCCGAAGAGCCTGCCGGCGATGCGGGGAATGCCTTCTTCCTCGAAGTGGCGGCCCATGGTCTCGATGAACGTCCCGGTGGCGTCTGGCATTTCGCTCGGTGCTGGTTGTCTTTTGTCCTCGGCCCGGAATTTAGCGGGGGACTATCGTTTAGTCAATATTGAACGTACTACACAATATTTGAACGAGCGTTCGACTGCGGCAAGTTTTTTGTTGCGGGGGCTTTGGACGGGGAACAACAGGGAGGAACAGATGATTTGGGTTCGGGCGTGCCCCCGGCTGCGCCGGGGTCGGGCTGCGGCTCCGTAGCAGGCGAAACTACCGCCTGCAACGGAGTCGAGACCCGGCGGAAACTGCCCCGCCGGGTCTCGCCCCTTCGGGCCGACATCCCTCACGCGGCCGGCTCCGGCGCGCCTGGCGAGGCGTCGAGCCGATGCGACTTTTACGGCGCGAACCCGGGCGGAGGCGAGGTCTTCCGGAGGAGCGGCGGGAGGCGATTCCTCAGGGCCGGCGAGTCGGCACCCGGCGCGCGGCGCTCCAGGCGCCGCCGGACGCCAGCGTGCCGGTCATCCCGTCCGCCGTCACGCGGCCGGTGAAGCGCCGCGCTCCGGTGGCGGGGAGGCGCACGGTGAAGGCAAGGCTGTCGCCACGGAGGACGGGGTCCTCCACGGGGTAGGCGCGGCCGCCGGCGCGGACGGTGGCATCGAACCGCTGGAACGACTGGCGGACCTCCAGGGCGAAGCGCTCGCCGCCCCCGTCCACCTCCCACGTGCCGCCGACCCGGGCGGGGATCACCCAGAAGTAGATGCGCGGGCCGAAGTCGCCGCCGGGGCGCTCCACCACCACCACGCTGTCCGGGCGCCACTCGCCCATGCCGAACGAGTTGCTGACCACGCGGGTGCCGGGGCGCAGCTGCCGCAGCAGGATGGGCCGCAGGCGCAGGTTCAGGCTGGAGAGCAGGTAGAGCGTGACGACCGTGGCGGGGCGGAGGTCGGCGCGGAACAGGTCGCCGCGGACGAAGCGGACGCGGTCGGCCACGCCGGCGGCGCGGGCGCCCTCCTCGGCCCGGCGCACCAGCGCCGGGTCGATCTCGATCCCCATCCCCCGCGCGCCGTGCCGCTGCGCCGCCGCGATGGGGATGCGCCCGTCGCCGGAGCCCAGGTCGTAGACCACGTCGTCCGGCCCTACTTGGGCGAGGCCCAGGATCACGTCCACCGCCTCCATCGGCGTGGGGACGTACGGCACGTCCGCCACCCTGCGCTGCTGCGCCGCGACCGGCGCCGGAGCCGCGAGGAGGGCGAGGAGCAGCGCGGGCGCGGCGGACCGCGGGAGGACGTTTCGCATCGGAAAGGCAGCGCGGGGGGAGCCGCGGCGCCGGACGGCGCCGCCACCGACAGCATAACTCGCCCCGGCGCGAGAAACGAGACGGGCCCGCCCCCGTGTGAAGGAGCGGGCCCGTCCCTTCCGAAGCGGGAGGCGCTACGCGGCGGCCTTGGCCTCCGTGCCCGTGCCGCCGCGGATCCACGCCTCGCGCAGGCGGCGCTGCTCGGGCGTGGGGTTGGGGCGGACGATGAAGCGCTCGACGACACCGTTCGCGTCCTCCACCACGTCGATGCCGAGCAGGGCGTAGTACTCCCGGATCGGCAGGCGCTCGGCGCCCTGCACGTAGCGCCGGAAGAAGTCCAGCACCTCCGGCGAGGTGCGCGCGGCGATGATCCCGAAGAGGGAGTCCTCCGGGAACGGCCGCGACTTGCCGTAGTCCCGCGCCAGGTCCATGACCAGGTCGCGCAGCCCGTGGCGCCCGCCCGAGAGCTGGAGCAGCCGGATGTCGAGCAGCCCGGCCACCAGCGCGCCGCGCTGGTAGATGTTGCCGTACTGCGGGGCGCCCTCGGGGGTGAACGAGGTGGCCGCCAGCTTGGTCAGCGAGTAGGTGGTGTCGAACCGCGTGCGGTCGAACCGGGTCTTGGCCGCGATCTCCGAGAGCAGCGTGTCCAGCGGCATCAGGCCGGCCTCCTGCTGCATCTTGTCGGAGGCCCACTCGGTGACGCCCTCGTAGAGCCACAGGTGCTGCGAGGGGCGCGGCGTCTCGAAGTCGAAGTGCTCGATGATCTCGGAGTGGATGTTGAGCGGCGTGACCACGTGGAAGAACTCGTGCGCCGCGATGCTGGTGGTGCTCGCGCCGACGCCCGTGGTGTCCGGCGTGTCGGGGAGGACGTACTCCGAGCTCTGGCCGTGCTCCCACGCCCCCATCACCTGCCCCTCCTTTTCCGGGGCGAAGCGGAACAGGAACACGTAGCGGTCCACCGGGAGCTTGCCCAGAAAGCGCCCGGCCGCCGACAGCATGCCTCCCATCGCCTCGCGCAATTGCGTGGCCGACACCCGCTGCCCCGGCGAGTACACCGCGATCCGCACCGGCACGCCGGTCACGTCCAGGCTGGCCGTGGACAGGCTCTTTCCGAGCAGGAAGGGCGAGTCCACGGCGTGGTCGTAGCTGTCCGCCTCGTACCCGTTCGGCCCCTCGCGCAGCGGCGTCTCCACCGTCCACCCCCGCGGGTGCCGCAGCCGCACGGTGAGCGGCGAGCCCTGCATGCCGCGCGGGAAGCCGAGCACCGCGTGCACGTTGAGGAGCGCGTGGTCCGGCTCGATGGCCGTGCCGGCCATGGGGTAGATGGGGAACTCGGTGACGGGCGTGTTCCAGGTGTCCAGCACCCGGTACGTCACCTGCCGCACCCGCGACGGCGCCGCGATCACCCACGCGTTGGTGGAGAGCTGCCGGGTGGGGATGGCGCGCCCGCGCCGGTCCGTGGCGCGCAGGTCGCGCACGAACCGCCCGATGTTCATGGTCTGGTACGTCCCCGGCGCCGTGGCGGCGAACTGGAAGACGCTGTCGCTCGCCGCGAGCGAGTCCACGCGCAGCGTGACCGTGGCGCTGTGGCTGGCCGGCTCGCGCACGTCCACGGTGTAGCGGAGCTGCGCCGCGGCGGGCACGCTCCAGAGGCAGCCGAGCACCAGCACGGACCCGAGGGTGTTTCGCATGGGGATGAGGGCTTGAGGGAACAGGGAACAGGGAACAGGGGACAGGGGACAGCCTGCAACGGCGGGCCCTCACCCGGCTCGCTTGAGGCTCGCCACCCTCTCCCAATTCTGGGAGAGGGTGCTTAACTGCGGGAGCTCCAAGCTGTTCTCCCCTCTCCCGCTTGCGGGGGATTGGAGGGGGTAGGTCGTGGGGGAGGGGGCCTCCCGAGGACGCCAGCACCAGCCCCGCGTGAGGGATGCGAGCGCGAAGCGGCGAGACCCGGCGGCAGTTTGCCGGGGCTCGCCTCCGTTGGCGAGCGTTGTTTGCTCGCCTACGGAGCCGCAGCCCGACCCCGGCGCAGCCGGGGGCACGCCCAAACCCTGCCGTCACAGGTCGGCACGGCGACTCCGCGTGCGCAGCCAGTTGAACGCCGGCCGCGGCGAGTAATCCTCGCGGAGGATGCCGAAGCCGCCCGGGTCCGGGGGCAGCTGGAACCAGTACAGCCGCTCGTAGCCGAAGCGCGACTCGTCCTCGGTGAGCACCGTGCGCAGCTGCTCCGCCTGGAACGCGTCCGGGTCGCGGCGGACGTAGCGCGCCTGGGCGTGGTCGGAGCCCAGCTCCGTGGCCCAGATGGGACCCCTCCACCCGGCCTGCCGCACCGCACGCCAGCGCGACAGCGGCTCGCCCGAGGAGCCGATGCCGTACGGGTGGATGGCGAGCACGTCGAACCCGCCCTCCTCCACCACGCCGCGCAGCCAGTCGCGCACCCCCCCGCGGTTCCAGGCGACGCCGGCGCTCACCAGCTTGACGTCCGGGTCGAAGCGGCGGATGAGCCGCGCCGCCCGCTTCATCTGCGCGCCCCAGCGGCGGCCCTGCGCGTGCGGGTCGCGGCCGGGGATGCCGAAGTCGCCGTCGCCGTCCACCTCGTTGTCCAGCTGCACGTACGGAAAGGGGCCGTACGCGTCGAAGAGCGCCCGGTATCGCGCGGCGATCCGCTCGCCGGCGGTGGCCGGGTCGCCGGGGCCGGCGTAGACCAGCGGCAGCACCTCCACGCCGGCGCGGCGGTAGCGCGGGTACCACGACCAGTCGGCGGGCCGGCTCCACGCCCACCACGAGGCGCGCACGTGCCGCACCCCCACCTCCTGCACGCGCGGGAGGACGCGCGCCGCGCTG
>DASVQR010000006.1:0-60798 GCA_036389055.1 Longimicrobiaceae bacterium
GCGCTCCTTGGGGATGCGCCGCAGTCGCTACATCGGGCGGGCGAAGACCGGGCTGCAAGAGGTCTGTATCGCAACCGGGATGAATCTCGCGCGCGCAGTATCCTGGCTGGACGGGCGTACACGTGCCTCGACGCGAGTCACGCGATTCGCGGCGCTCGTGCCTCAAGCCGCCTGAGTTCGCCGACAGTATCGTAGTTTCGTCTGCTACGGAGCCGAAGCCCGGCCCCGGCGCCAGCCGGGGGCACGCCCGAACCCGCCGTCGAAAACGAGCAGCTCAGGCGATCCCGGCCTCGGTCTTGGCCCACGCGAGCCGCCGCTGCAGCTCCTTTTCGCTCATGGTGCCGATGGCGAACTCCGCCGCCTCGATGCTGTTGAACGTGACCGTGGTATGGATGGGCTCCGCCCCCGGCTCGGCGAGCCGGAACCCCAGCGTCGCCCCGCGCTTCAGGTGGGCGCCCACGCTCTCCGCGGCCACCACCTCCCAGGCCCTGCCGTCCTCGTCCGTGATCGTGCGCATCCGTCCCTCGATGGTCGTTTGAAAGATCAGTCCAGCGCCTTCACCAGCGCCTCGCCCAGCGCCTCCACCTGCCAGCGGCGCACCCCCGGCACCTCCAGCAGCGCTTCGGTGGACCGCGGCAGGGCGCGCGCGACGTCCTCCAGCATGGCCTTGGACATCATGAAGCCGGGGTCCAGCCCCAGCTGGTCGGCGCGGCGGTTGCGGGCGTGCTTGAGCGCCTCCACGCGCGCCTCGTGCTCGGGGTCGCGCTCCCAGCGGCGCGCGGCGGGGAAGCGCGGCAGCTCGGCGTCGGGCACCTCCAGGCCGCGCTGGATGGCGGCCAGGATGTCGCGCCCGCGGCGCTGCGCCAGCCCCTCGGAGATCCCGGTGACGGAGGGGAGCTCCTTGACGGTGCGCGGGGCCCGGCCGCTCAGCTCGATCAGCGCCTGGTTGGCGAGCACGCGGAAGGTGGCCTGGTCGCGCTCGCGGGCCACCTCGTCGCGCCAGGCGTACAGCTCGCGCAGGATGGCGAGGCCGCGCGGGGCCAGGTCGCGCGCGCCCTTGACGCGCAGGAAGGCCTCGCTCTCGGCGTCGGGCTCGGCCCAGCGCGTCTGCTCGCGGCGGCGGAACTCCTCCTCGGCCCAGCCCAGCCGGCCCAGCGTCTCCAGCTCCTGCCGCAGCCGGTCGCGCAGCGCGGGGAGGTGGGCGGTGTCGGTGGCGGCGTAGTCCATCATCCCCTGCGACAGGGGGCGCTCCGCCCAGTCGGCGCGCTGGAACTCCTTGGGGAGCTTGAGGCCCAGGTACTTCTCGACGATGTTGCCCAGCCCCAGCGAGCGCTCGCCCAGGAAGGCGGCGGCGATCTGGGTGTCGAACAGCCCGGCGATCCCCATCCCCGCGTCGCGGTCCAGGATGCGCAGGTCGTAGTCGGCGTCGTGGAAGATCTTCTCGACGGACGGGTCCTCGAAGAGCGGCTTGAGCGGCGCGACGTCGATCGCCAGCGGGTCCACGAGGAAGTTCTCCTCGCGCGACGAGAGCTGGATCAGGCTGAGCCGGTCCAGGAAGCGGTGGTACCCGGCGGCCTCCGTGTCGGCGGCCACCAGGGGAAGGCCGCGGAGGCGCTCGATCACGCGCTCCAGGTGCTCCGGCGTCTCGACGTATTCGTATCTCACTCTGGGTCCGGTTCGGGGTCGCCGGATAATCGCCCTCGCCGCGCGGCCCCGCAAGAGTTCTGCCCGGGTGAGGCCTCCCACTCCACCTCTGCAGTGGCGGCGCAACCGACTCAGAGGGCTGGGCCGATGCTATCCAGCAGTTCCTCGATGGTGTGCCCTCCTCTCTCGGCCTTCTGCTAAGGGTCATGAACAAACAGGACGCAGAGTGGGACAGTATTTGGCGACTGGGCGCGTGGATCCGACGGAAGCTGCTTGAAAGTACAACGCAATGCGTGCGCGAGCCGCCGGAGCGGAGCGAGTGATTGAGCGGGCAAAAACTCCCTTGACGGGGTATCTTACAGTCAGTAGTATACCCTCATGGACAATCCACGACTTTCATCCAAAGAGGCCGAGATCCTCCGGCTATTGATCGCCCAGGGCGAGATGTATGGACTGGGACTCGTGAACGCGTCCGACGCCCTCAAGCGCGGCACGATCTACGTCATGCTGGGCCGTATGGCGGAGAAGGGTTACGTCGAGTCGCGGGAGGAGGAGACGCCTCCCGGAGATCGGGCCCCAAGGCGACTGTTTCGTCCGACGGGGCACGGAGTGCGCGCCTACAGAGCCTGGGAAGCCGCCGGGGCAGCTTGGGAGGCAGCATGGCAAACGGTGTGACTACGAGAACGTATTTGATTGACGGAGTTACCTACGTCGATGCCAGTACTGCGATGCAATTGCTCGGTATTAGCAGACAGGAATTTTGGCGCTGGCGTAAGCAGGGGAAGGTCCCACCTGGCGTAAGGCACCGTGACGGACGCCTCCTTTTCTCGGCTGAGGATGTAGCGATTATCAGGGTGTTCCAGAACGAGGTGGTACACTTCGGAGGCGAATCCCGAGTCCCGGCGGTGCACCGGACCATCATACAATCTCCAGACAAAATCCCGTTTTGGAGGGAGCTCAAGATTTTCGCTCGGCCCCGGCTTGTCAGGCCACCGGGTGCGAAGCTCCTTCAACTTGCTGAATTCCTGTACTCCCGAAAAACCTTCAAGGACGTCTTGGAGCCCACCATCTTGGACTTACAGGATGAGCACGCGGAGGCCCTTTCCCAAGGCCGTCAGTGGAAGGCCAGCTGGGTGCGAGTCCGGGGAACTTGGTCCTTCTTCAACGCGGCTGGTCTGTTCGCGGTTGTGAGTGTAGGGAAGAGGCTCGTCGCGATGTGGAAGATAGGCGGGTAAGCACTCTATCCACGTTACCCGCCGCTGCAACTGCGAGGCCCCAGGAATTCTCCTGGGGCCTCGCAGTTGCAGCACCGTGCGTCTTCTTACTGAAGGCGATCTGTGCCTTCATTTCGCAGGTTGCAGCCGCCGAGGCGCGCGGCCTATCTTGGGCCCCGTTCTCCCGCCGGACTCCTCCCGGCGCACGCGTAGCCCACTATCCGCTCCGCCCATGCCGCAGAATCGCCCCCCCGGGCCCGACCTCGTCATCCTCGCCCGCCGCATCCACCTGCTGGGCGACGCGCCGCCCGCGCGGGCGCTCCTGGTGCGCGGCGGCCGGGTGGCCGCCGCGGGGACGGAGGCGGAGGTGCGCGCCGCGGCGCTCCCCGGCGCGCGCGTGGAGGAGCTGGGCGACGCCGTGGTGACGCCGGGGCTCACGGACGCGCACGTGCACCTGACGATGTGGGCGCTGGCGCGGCGGCGCGTGGAGCTGGGCGACGCGCGCTCCGCGGAGGAGGGCGCGGCGCGCGTGGCGGCCGCCGCGGCGGGCGGATCGGGATGGATCCGCGGGCTGGGGTGGGACGTGCACCGCTGGGGGGCGTTCCCCACCCGCGAGATGCTGGACGCGGTCGCCCCGGACCGCCCGGTGTACCTGGAGAGCCACGACATCCACGCGGCCTGGGTGAACTCGGCGGCGCTGCGGGCGTGCGGGATCGACGCGTCCACCCCCGACCCGGAGGGCGGCACCGTGGTCCGCGACCCGGCCACGGGGGAGCCCACCGGGATCCTGCTGGAGCACGCCAAGCGGCTGGTGGCCCCCTTCCTCCCGGAGCCCTCGCGCGAGGAGGTGCGCGACGCGCTGCTGGACGCGCAGCGCGAGGTCCACCGGCTGGGGATCACCGGGGTGCACTCGGTGGAGCAGCCCACCGGCCTGGCCGACTTCCAGGACCTGGAGGAGCGCGGGCTGCTGCGCCTGCGGGTGCTCCAGGCGCTCCCCCTGTCCTTCCTGGACGACGCCGTCCGCCTGGGCGTGCGCAGCGGCTTCGGGGGGGAGTGGATCCGCATCGGCGGGGTGAAGATGTTCCTGGACGGGGCGCTGGGCTCCCGCACCGCGCTGCTCCGCGAGCCGTACGAGGGCTCGGCGGACGACCGGGGGATCGAGACGCTGCCGCTGGCCGAGTTCCGCGACGCGGCCCGCCGCGCGGCGGAGGCGGGGATCGCCAGCACCGTGCACGCCATCGGCGATGCGGCCGTGGAGCGCGCGCTGGAGGTGCTGGGGAGCGCGCCGCGCGTGGCGGCGATGCCGCACCGCATCGAGCACCTGCAGCTCTGCCCGCCGGAGCTGTGGGACCGGGCGGCGCGGGCGGGGATCGTGGCCTCCATGCAGCCCGTGCACCTGCTCAGCGACGTGCTCCCCGCCGAGCGCCACTGGGGCCACGCGCGCTCCCGCGGCGCCTACGCCTTCGCGCCGCTGCTGCGCGCCGGGACGGTGCTGGCCTTCGGGTCGGACGTGCCGGTGGAGACGGTGGACCCGCGCCCCGGCCTGTTCGCCGCCACCAGGCGGGTCAACTGGGACGGCGAGCCGGCGGGCGAGTGGTACCCGGAGCACCGCCTGACCGCCGAGCAGGCCGTCCGCGCCTACACCGAGGGCCCCGCCGCCGCCGCGGGCGAGTCCGAGCGGCGCGGCCGCCTGCTCCCCGGCTACGACGCGGACCTGGCCGCGTGGGACACGGACCCGCTGGCCGCCTCGCCGGAGGAGCTGCGCGGCATGCGCTGCCTGCTCACCATGGTGGGCGGCGAGACGGTGCACCGGGAGGGCGCGGCATGACGCCGGAGGGGCTGGAGCGCGCCGTCGGCTGGCTGGCCGGGGCGAAGCTGGTGGTGGCGTCCACCGGGGCGGGGATGTCGCGGGAGAGCGGCATCCCCACCTTCCGCGACGCGCTGGAGGGGCTGTGGGAGCGCTACGACCCCGAGACGCTGGCCACCGAGCGCGGCTTCCGCGCCGACCCGCCCCTGGTGTGGAGCTGGTACGCGGAGCGCAGGCGGCAGATCGTGGCCTGCGAGCCGCACGCGGGCCACTTCGCCCTGGCGGAGATGGACGGGGTGCTGCCCAGGCTGGTGGTGCTGACGCAGAACATCGACGGGCTGCACACCGCCGCCGGCTCGCGCGACGTGGTGGAATTGCACGGAAGCATCCGCCGCGTGAAGTGCCTGGACGCGCACCACCCCTTCGCCGGCGAGCCGCCGGACGCCGAGGGCGGCCCGCCGCCCTGCCCCCGGTGCGGCTCCCCGCTGCGCCCGGACGTGGTGTGGTTCGGCGAGATCATGCCGCAGGAGGCGATGGAGCGCGCCTGGATCCTCGCCGAGATGTGCGACGTGATGCTGGTGGTGGGCACCTCCGGCCTGGTGTTCCCCGCGGCCGACCTGCCGCGCGAGGCCAAGCGCGCCGGCGCGCGCATCGTGGAGATCAACCCCGAGCCCAGCGGCATCACCCCCGTCGCCGACGTGTTCCTGCGCGGCCCCGCCGGCGAGATCCTGCCGCGGCTGCTGGAGGGTGTGCGGCGGGCAAAATCCGGGGAATAGGACCGGGCTCCGCGGGCCCCCTCCCCAAACCCCTCCCCCGCAAGCGGGAGAGGGGCTTTTCTCGTGCGTGAACAGCGGTGGGCTGGCGTCCGCGGGGGCCCCCGCCCGGCGGCCTGAGAGCCGCCACCCTCCCCCGTGCCGGGGGAGGGCTGTCCGGGGGGCAGGATCGTCGTGCTCCCCCTTTCCCCCGCTTGCGGGGGAGAGGGGGCCGGGGGGTGAGGGGGCCCACACTCGAGGACGCCAGCGCCAGCCCCGCGTGAGGGATGCCGGCCCGAAGGGGCGAGACCCGGCGGGGCAGTTTCCGCCGGGGCTCGCCTCCGTTACGCAGCGTAGTTTGCTGCGTTACGGAGCCGCAGCCCGACCCCGCGCCAGCGGGGGCACGCCCAACCTGTCTTCCAAATCTGTAGCAGTTACAATCATACCCCTTGCCCCCCCCGGACGCGCCGGGCACTATACCCGCTTCCCCGCATCCCGACGCCGCGCACGGCCCGGTCCTTGCCGCGTCGCGCGGGTCACGCATCGCCCGCAGCCCCGACCCATGATTCGACGCACCAAGATCGTCTGCACGCTGGGCCCCGCGTCCTGGTCGCGAGAGAAGATCGCCTCGCTGATCGCCGCCGGAATGGACGTCGCCCGGATCAACTTTTCGCACGGCGAGCTGGCCCGCCACGCCGAGACCATCCGCAACGTGCGCGAGGCCTCGCTGGAGGCGGGCCGCCCCATCGCCGTGCTGGGCGACCTGCAGGGCCCCAAGATCCGCGTGGGCGTGCTCCCCGAGGCGGTGGAGCTGAGCCCCGGCGACGCGGTGTGGTTCGCCCCCGAGGGGCAGCACGCCGAGGGCGAGCTTCCCACCACCTTCACCGAGCTGGCGCAGGACGTGGAGGTGGGCGACGTGGTGCTCCTGGCCGACGGGCTGATGGAACTGATCGTGGAGGACGTGGAGGCGCCGCGCGTCAAGATGCGGGTGATCCACGGCGGCACGCTCACCTCCAACAAGGGGATCAACCTCCCCGGCACGCGCGTCAGCGTCCCCTCGCTCACCGAAAAGGACCTGCGCGACCTGGAGTTCGCGCTGGAGCAGGAGGTGGACTACCTGGCGCTCTCCTTCGTGCGCTCGGTGGAGGACGTGCAGGACCTGCTGAAGCGCATCCCGCCGGGCGGGCCGCTGGTGGTGGTCAAGGTGGAGAAGGGGCACGCGCTGGAGAACCTGGAGGCGATCATGGAGGTCTCCGCCGCGGCGATGGTGGCGCGCGGCGACCTGGGGGTGGAGCTCCCCTTCGAGCGGGTGCCGCTGGCGCAGAAGCGCATGATCCAGCTGGCCAACTTCACCGGCCGCCCGGTGATCACGGCCACGCAGATGCTGGAGTCCATGATCGAGAACCCGCGCCCCACGCGCGCGGAGGCCTCGGACGTGGCCAACGCGATCATCGACGGCACGGACGCGGTGATGCTCTCGGCGGAGACGGCCACGGGCAAGTTCCCCATGGAGGCGGTCAAGTCCATGGTGAGGATCGCCCAGGAGATCGAGGACTCGCACGTCATCGAGGGCGGGCCGCACTACGACATCCCCCTGGAGCGCCCCACCGACGGCCACACGCCCACGGAGCGCGCCGTGGCCGCCGCCACCGCCGAGGCCGCGCGGCGCCTGAGCTCGCCGATGATCCTGACCTTCACCAGCAGCGGCTCCACGGCGCGGGTGGTGTCGTCGTTCCGCCCGCCGGTGCCCATCATGGCGGTGACCGGCTCGCGGCGCACCTACAACCAGCTGGCGCTGGTGTGGGGGGTGATCCCCATCCTGTGCTCGCGCGAGGCCGGCTTCGACGAGATGCTGTCCTGCGGCAAGCAGGAGGCGCTCAGGCGCGGCCTGGCGACGCACGGCGACCGCATCGTGGTCACCGCCGGCTACCCCATGCACATGCCCGGGACGACCAACCTGCTGCAGGTGGAGGTGCTTTGAACGGCAGGGAACAGGGAACAGGGAACAGGGAACAGCCTGCCACTGCCGGGCGGCGGCGGGCTTTTGCCGGCTGTAACCTGTCCCCTGTAACCTGTAACCTGCCGTTCCCGTGAAGCTCCGCTTCCTCGGCACGGGGACGTCGTTCGGCGTCCCCGTCATCGGCTGCCCGTGCGCCACCTGCGCCTCGGAGGACCCGCGGGACAAGCGCACCCGGCACGGGGCGCTGCTGGAGGAGGGCGACCGCCGGCTGCTGGTGGACACGCCGCCGGAGCTGAGGCTCCAGCTGCTTGCGGCGAAGGTGGGGCGGGTGGACGCCGTGTGGTACACCCATTGCCACGCCGACCACGTGCACGGGGTGGACGACCTGCGCGTCTTCTCGGTGCGGCGCGACCGGCCGCTCCCGGTGTGGGCCTCGGAGGAGTGCGTGGGCACGCTGCGCGAGCGCTTCGCCTACGTGTTCGACCCGGAGATCCGCCCCATCGAGGGGACCACCAAGCCGGAGGCGGAGCTGGCCCCCTTCCGCCCCTACGAGGAGGTGGAGGTGGCGGGCTTCCGCATGCTCCCGCTCCCCGTGCCGCACGGGCTGGTGGAGGCGTTCGGGTTCCGCGTGGGCGACCTGGGCTACATCACCGACGCCAAGCGCCTCCCCGAGCGCACCCGCGAGGCGCTGGCCGGGGTGCGGGTGCTGGTGCTCAACGCCCTGTGGTACGGCAACCCGCACCCCACGCACTTCACCGTGGAGGAAGCCGTGGAGGCCGCCCTGGAGATCGGCGCGGAGCGCACGTTCCTGACCCACTTCAGCCACCGGGTGCGCCACGCCGAGCTGGAGGCGCGCCTTCCCGCGGGCGTGGAGCCGGCCTACGACGGGCTGGTGGTGGAGTTCTAGTTCTGCGCGGGGCCGCTCCGGAGCCGGACGATACTGCCGTCCGTCTCCTGCGCGGGCTCCGGGAACCCCGCCAAACTGCCGGCGGGTTTCCCTCCGCCGGAGTGAGCCAGGCCAAACAGCCGGCCTGTCTCCCTCCGCAACAGATCTTTTGGGTACTGCTGAACGGCACAAAACCCTGTTCCGCACCGGGGCCCCGTAGTTTGCAGGCTGTCCCCTGTTCCCTGTTCCCTGTTCCCTATCCGTCCCATGGCCGACCAACCGCTCGTCACGCTGGACTACAACAACATGCTCGCCCCGCGGCTGGGCGGGGAGCACGGGATCGACCCGGCGCGGCTGGACGCGCTCGCGGAGCGCTTCCGCGAGGTCCACGCGGACACCGAGCGGCGCCGCGAGGCCAAGGAGCTGGGGTTCTACGACCTGGCCTATGCCGACGAGGTGGTCTCCGAGATCGAGAGCTTCGCCAACGGGGCGGGGCAGGTGTTCGAGAACCTGGTGGTGCTGGGGATCGGCGGGTCGGCGCTGGGGACCATCGCGCTGCGCACCGCGCTGCTCCACCCGTACTGGAACGAGCTGGACGGCGAGGGGCGCGACTTCTTCCCGCGCCTGTACGTGCTGGACAACGTGGACCCGGCCACCTTCACGGCGTTCCTGGACCACGTGGACCTGCGCAAGACGCTGTTCAACGTGGTGTCCAAGTCGGGCGGCACGGCGGAGACCATGAGCCAGTACCTGGTGATCCGCGACAAGCTGGAGGCGGAGCTGGGCGAGGGGTACCGCGGGCACATCCTGTTCACCACCGACCCGCAGAAGGGCGTGCTGCGCCAGCTCGCGCAGACGGAGCGCATCGGCACGCTCCCCATCCCGGCCAACGTGGGCGGGAGGTTCTCGGTGCTCTCGGCGGTGGGGCTCTTCCCCGCGGCGATGACCGGCATCGACGTGCGCGCGCTGCTCGCCGGGGCGCGCGAGATGGACGAGCGCTGCCGCGGCGCCGAGCTGCGCGACAACCCGGCCGCCCTGTTCGCCGCGCTCCAGTACCTGGCCGACACGGAGAAGCAGGCGCCCATCCACGTGATGATGCCGTACTCCGACCGGCTGCGCGACGTGGCCGACTGGTTCCGGCAGCTGTGGGCGGAGAGCCTGGGGAAGCAGCGCACCCGCGCGGGTGAGGAGGTGTTCGCGGGGCCCACGCCGGTGAAGTCGCTGGGCGCCACCGACCAGCACTCGCAGGTGCAGCTGTACGTGGAGGGTCCCTTCGACAAGACCATCACCTTCCTGGTGGAGCGCGATCCCGCCGAGGACGTGGAGATCCCCTCGCTGCCGCTGTACGCCGAGGTGGGCGAGCTGGGCTACCTGGGCGGCCACACCATGGGCGAGCTGCTGCGCGTGGAGCAGCAGGCCACCGAGGCGGCGCTGGCGCGGCGCGGGCGCATGAACATGACGCTCACCGTGCCGCGGGTGGACGCCCGCTCGCTGGGGGCGCTCTTCCAGCTGCTGGAGATCGCCACGGTGTACGCCGGCGGCTTCTACGGCGTGGACCCGCTGGACCAGCCGGGCGTGGAGCTGGGCAAGCAGCTCACCTACGGCATCATCGGCCGCAAGGGCTTCGAGGAAGCGCAGGCCGAGTGGGAGGGGCGCGAGCCCAAGCGCGACGAGTGGACCCTGGGGTGACCGCCGGGTCCACCGGTCCGCTCCCCGCAGGAACCGCCCCTTTCGGCACAGGGTAAAACAGGGCGTGGAAGGGACGACACGCTCAAGGGATCCAAAATGGAAAAGCTGCGAGTCTTCGGGCTGATGACGGTGCTCACCCTGCTGCTGGTGGGGCTGGGCGGATACGTGGGCGGGCAGGGCGGGATGGTGGTGTTCTTCGTCGTCGCGCTGGCGATGAACTTCGGGATGTACTGGTTCAGCGACCGCATCGTCCTGCGGCAGTACGGCGCGCACGTGGTGCAGCCGGGCGAGGAGGGCGGCCGCTTCGACGCGCTGTACGCCATGGTGGACCGGCTGCGCCGGAACGCCGGGCTCCCCATGCCCGTCGTGGCGGTGTCCGAGCAGGCGCAGCCCAACGCCTTCGCCACCGGGCGCAACCCGGAGCACGCGGTGGTGTGCGTGACCCGGGGGATGTGGGAGCTGGTGGCCCGCGGGCAGATGACGCCCGACGAGCTGGAGGCGGTGATGGCCCACGAGCTGGCGCACGTCAAGCACCGCCACATGCTGGTGGGGACGGTGGCCGCCAGCATGGCCGGCGCCGTGATGATGATCGGCAACATGCTCAAGTGGGGCGCGGTCTTCGGCGGGCTGGGCGGCCGCGACGACGAGGACGCCAGCCCGGTGGCCCTGCTGGCGCTGGCGATCCTGGCCCCCATCGCCGCGATGGTGGTGCAGATGACCATCTCGCGCCGCAACGAGTTCGAGGCGGACGCGGGCGCCGCCGCCATCAGCGGCAAGCCGCTGGCGCTCGCGAGCGCGCTGCGCAAGATCGAGCAGATCGCGCGCGGCCATCCCATGCACGTGTCGCCCTCGGCGGCGCACCTGGCCATCGTCAACCCGCTGGCCGGGACCGACGGGATCGCGGGGCTGTTCCGCACCCACCCGCCCACCGAGGACCGGGTGGCGCGCCTGCAGCAGATCGCTGCGCGCGCCGACGCGGCGGCGCTCGCCCGGTGAGCGCTTCCGGGCCCTACGCCGACCGCGCGCTGATCGTCCTGAACCCCGCCGCGGGGCAGGAAGACCCCCTGCGAGTGCGCCGCCTGCTGGGCGGCGCATTCGCCGTCCGGGGGGCGCCGTTCGACCTGGTGGAGACGGCGGGCGCCGGGGACGCGGAGCGCTTCGCCCGCGACGCGGTGCGCCTGGGCTACCGCGCGGTGGTCGCGGTGGGCGGCGACGGCACCGTGGCGGAGGTGATCACCGGCCTGGCGGGGACGGACGTGCCGCTGGCGGTGGTCGCGCAGGGGACGGGGAACCAGGTGGCGTGCAACCTGGGGATCCCGCGCGACGTGGAGGGGGCGGTGGAGGTGGCGGTCAACGGCGTCCCCGCGCCCATGGACCTGGGCCGGCTGGCCGACGGCCGCTACTTCGCGCTGATGGCCGGGGCCGGCTGGGACGCCGAGGTGATGACGGTGGCCACGCGCGAGCTCAAGGACCGCTGGGGCTTCGGCGCGTACCTGTACGCCGGCCTGCGCAAGGCGATCGCGCCCCCCTCCGCCCTGTACACCATCACCGCCGACGGCCGCGAGTTCACGGTCAGCGCCGCCACGGTGATCGTGGCCAACGTGGGCCAGATCGTCTACGACATGCTCCCCGTGGACCTGCGCATCGGCCCGGGCGTGTCGTTCCACGACGGGATGCTGGACGTGTGCATCTTCGCCCCGCGCACCCTCAGCGACGTGGCGGCCGTGCTCTGGCGCGTGGCCCGCGGCCAGTACGTGGGCGACGACCGCATGATCTACCTGCGCGCCCGCGACGTCCGCATCGACTCGGAAACCCCGGTGGTGACGCAGGTGGACGGCGACGTGGTGGGCGAGACGCCGCTGGAGGTGCACGCCGTGGAGCGCGCCGTGCGGGTGCTGGTGCCGGGGTGAACGGCAGGGAACAGGGAATAGGGAACAGGGAACAGCCTGCAACTGCAACGACGCCCCCGCCGGGAGATCCCGGCGGGGGCGTCGTTGCTTGTCGCGTGAGGGATTTCGGCCCGAAGGGGCGAGACCCGGCGGCAGTTTGCCGGGGCTCGACTCCGTTACGCAGCGTTGTTTGCTGCGTTACGGAGCCGAAGCCCGACCCCGGCGCCAGCCGGGGGCACGCCCGAA
Source organism: Longimicrobiaceae bacterium (assembly GCA_036389055.1). Classification (GTDB taxonomy): domain Bacteria; phylum Gemmatimonadota; class Gemmatimonadetes; order Longimicrobiales; family Longimicrobiaceae; genus JAFAYN01. The sequence continues at coordinate 12,088 of DASVQR010000006.1, forward strand.
CCCGCCGTCAAACCGACTCCTCAGGGGCGATCAGGAGGACGGAAGGGACGCGTGCCGGGTCGTGGAGGCGCAGGTAGAAGTAGCCGATGCCGGCGAGCCCCAGCATCAGGCCGGGCGTCTCGCCGGCGTTCAGCACGCCGCACGGCCAGGGGACGCCGGGCGCCAGGTGGCGCTCGATCCCGCGGCGCCCCAGCTCCTCGGCGACCGCGCGGTGCTCCGGCTCGCCGAGCGCCTCGGCGGCCAGCAGGAGCAGCTCCGCGTTGCCGGCGTCGCCGTGGCAGAGGGAGAAGCCGGCGCTCCCCGTGGCGGCGGCCACGCGCAGCGCCTGCGCGGTGACGGCGAGGGCGGCCCCGGCCTCGCCGCGGTGGACGGGGTCGCCGGTGAGGCGGAGGGCGCGCAGCCGCGCCAGGCCGATGCCGGGGGCGCCGTGGCACCAGGCCAGCGAGCAGCCCACCGGCTGCGAGGCCGCGGCGGCGGGGTCGCCGAAGAGGCGGAAGTCCGGCCAGTTGCCCTGCGCCGGGACGAAGCAGCCGCGCTCGTAGCGGAACCCCTGCTCGGCGCCCTCGCGGAAGCGCTCCTCCCCGGTGGCCCGGAACAGCTCCAGCAGCGCCAGCGCGATCCCCGACGCGCCGTGCGAGTAGCCGGTGAGGTCCTGGCGCGTGGGCATGTCCAGCGTGCGCCACGACCACCCCGCCTCGCCGCGGTTCGCCGCGTCCAGCAGCATCTCGCCGTGGCGCACCGCCGCCCCGCGCAGCTCCGGCTCGCCGAGCCGGCCAGCCAGCTCCAGCAGCACCGGGACGGCACCGGCGCTCCCCGAGATCACGTCCGTCGCGCCGGGGGAGGGCTCCACCTCCAGGAGCCCGCGCGCCAGGCGGCGGGACTCGTCCAGGAGCGCCCCCTCGCCCAGCGCCTCCCCCGCCGCGGCCAGGGCCCAGGCGATCCCCGTGAGCCCCGAGTGGAGCCCGATGCGCGCCGCCGGGTCGATGGTCCCGGCGCGCGAGACGGCCTGGCGGAGCGCGCCCTCCGCCGCGGTGCGGAAGGGCCGCCCGCCGGCCAGCGCGTGCAGGCGCGCCAGGAACAGGGCGATCCCCGCCGTGCCGTCGTACAGGGTGGGGCCCATCGCCCGGTGCACCACGGTCCAGGCGCCCCCCAGCGGCTCCAGCATGTCCCCCAGCCAGTTGCAGCGGGCGCCGTCCCACACGGCGTCGCGGCAGAGGCGCGCCCCGACGGCCGCCGCCGCGTCCAGGAAGGCGCCCCCCCCGGGCGCGCGCTCAGGCGTCATGCGCGGGGAGGTCGTAGCGGTGGGGCGAGCCGGGGTTGAGGTGGGCGCGCCCGGGCTCCACCCCACGCCGGCGGAAGGTCGCCGCCACCTCGGCGAGGCGCGCATCCGGGGTGCGCGCGCCCCGCAGGAACGCGCTCCAGAGCCCTTCGGCCAGGATCCCGCAGCGGTGCATCCCGAAGCTCTCCCCGCCGGCCGGGTCCTCGGCGAAGGCGAGCCCCGGGGCCAGCCTCCGGGCGAAGAGCGGGGTCTCGGCGCCCAGGTGGGCGGCCAGGCCGCCGCGGAGCTCCAGCGCCAGCTCCGCGGCCAGGCGGAAGTAGCGCCGCCCCACGTACAGCACCGCGGCATCGGTGCGCGGGTACGCAGTGCGCCGGCTCAGGCACTTGAAGCGGAAGGGGACGCCCCATCCGTTGAGCGTGCCCACCACGGCGCGCAGCAGCGCGGCGGCGCCTGCGTCGCGCACGGCCCAGTAGAACCTCACCAGGGCGCCGTCGTCCAGCGGGTCGCCGGGCGTCTCCCCGAAGGCGAAGTAGAAGCCCGGCTGCGCGGTCGCCGAGTCGCGCGGGACGAACACGCTCGCGGCGCCCCCCGGAACCGGCGGCATCCCCGGCGCCCCGTGGGTCAGGAACTCGCCCGGCCACAGGAAGCGGGTGGCGCCGAAGCGCCGCGCCACCACCTGCCCGGCGGGGAGGAGCTGCACGATCTGCCACCCGGTCTCCCAGCGCTCCCGTCCCGGGTGCGCGGCCGCCAGCGCGGGGAGCAGGTCGTCGTCCGGGGGCGCCGCGGCCGGGGGGACGTGCAGGGCGCCCCGGAAGGGGTGGGCGTAGCAGTGCTCGTACAGGGCGCCCTGGAGGAGCGGGAGGAGCGCGGCGCCGTCCGGCCGCGGGGGCGCCCCCGGCGGGCCGGCGAAGTCCCGGCCCGCCAGGCGGAAGCCGGCCGGGGAAACCACCTCGGCCGCACGGACGACCTCGGCGAGCCCCTCGATCGCGTCCGGGGTCATGCGGCGCGCCTCCCCTCGATTCCCAGGAGGTGGCGGACCGCGTCGCTGGGGCGGGTGAGGACGTTGAGGGCCAGCTGCAGGAGGCAGACGACCTGGGTGGACAGCTGCGGCGCCTGGGCCGTGTGCTCCCACGCGGTCTGGACCATGCGGGCCGCCGCGTAGAGCATGCTGCGCCGCAGCAGCTCCTCCGCGGCGGAAGCGTCGGCGCCCAGGGTGGCGACGTAGCTGCGCCAGAAGGTGCCCATCGCCGGCTGCATGCGCTCGATGGGGAAGTGCGCCGCGCCCAGGAGCTGCTCGGGCCGGGCGTCGTTGGGGACCTGCATGGAGAAGACCCAGGCGGAGAGGTACGCCTGGAACAGGGAGCCCACGTCCCAGCAGGGGTCGCCGAAGTCGGCGAGCTCCCAGTCCACCACCCGGATCCCGCCGCCGGCCGGCCCCTCGCCGGGCAGGGCCATGCAGTTGTCCCACTTCAGGTCCCCGTGGATCAGCGCGTCGTGGCGCCACTCCGCCCGCACGGCGTCCAGCCCCGCGCGGAACTCCGGGTAGCGCCCCAGGATCCCCAGGAGCCGGGCGGCGCCCGCGCTCACCGGCCCCAGGTGCGAGGGGTTGTGGTCCAGCACGGAAAGGATCCAGGGCGGCGTCCGCGGGAACGCCGCGTCGGGCCCCGCCTCCCGGGCGCGCGTGCCCGCCCGCCGGTGGTAGGTGCCCAGCAGGACGCCCAGGCGCTCCGCCATCTCCAGGGGAAAGCGGCCGTGCCGGGCGTGGTACTCGGACAGGCTCTCCGCCTCCGGGAGGAGCTCGGTCACCAGGATGCTGCGCGGGGCGTCGTAGTGGAGCAGGCGCGGGAGGAGGTCGGCGAGCGCGGCGAAGTCCGGGTCGTCGGCCGCCAGCCGGTAGCAGCGGGCCTCGCGGTGCAGCGTCTCCACCGAGTACGGCTGCCAGTCCTGCGCCTGCTTGACGAAGCAGCCGGGCCCCTCCGAGCGGAGCGCCTTGAAGTTGCGGTTGCGGCGGGAGACCTCCACCACCGCGAAGTCCCCGTCCACCACGGCGGAGGCGGGGACCAGCCCCCGGTCGATCAGGTAGTGCGCGAGGTTGGCCGTGGAAAGGATCATGTGCGCACGCGGGAAAGGAGGGGAGGGGAGCCCCTCCGCCGAAGATGGGTCCTGCCGCCGGGGGCGGCAGGACCCGTTTCCGTCCTTGTCGGGGTCAGCTGGGACATCCGGGACGTCCGCCTGGAACTCTCAACGCTGAAACTCGCAGAACGGGGTGAAGGGAGCCGCCACGGTCCTGGTGATGCACCCGCAAGGCGGGGTGCGCGTGGGTGGACAAGCTGGTGTCGGGGGCGGGAACCCGAACACCGGGTGGGTGGGCACCGCCGGCCCGACCGTCATGGGGAGGCAGCCGCAGTTGCCCAGGTACGTGCAGGCGATCCCCAGGCTCTGGCACCCGATCTGGGTGCACACCGTGGCGATGGTCAGCTGCACCCCCTGCCCGGCCTGCCCGAACTGTCCCACCTGCCCGAACCCCTGCTCCGGCGGGCAGGTGGAGGTGGACGGACACCCCGGCATGAACGTGGGCGGGCACGTGGACGTCCGCGGGCAGCCGAACTGGTCCGTCGGCGGACAGGTGGACGTCGAGGGGCACCCGGGCATGAACGTGGGCGGACACGTCGAGGTGCGCGGGCAGCCGAACGGGTCCGTGGGCGGGCAGGTGGAGGTGGACGGGCACCCCAGCAGGTGCGTGGGGCAGGGCCCGAACGACATCTGGCACTGCGCCGAGACCGCCGGCTGCGCCGCGGCGAACCCCTGGAATCCTTCCGGCGGGCAGCCGGGGGTGGGGGGAGCCGCCGCGAAGGCCTGCGCCTGGAAGCCGCCCGGCTGCTCCCACTGCGGAATCTCCGGCCACTGCACCTGGAAGCAGTGCGGCTCGAGCACTGTCGGCGGGATGCACGGGCTCACGATGGACCTGATCGGGCGAAGACACCGGGGGCCGACGAGCGTCTGCGGGATGCAGGGGACATGGTGCGACGCCACCGGGCACGACCCCTTGCGCGTGAAGCACCCGGCCACCGTGAGCAGGGTGATCTGCAGCGGGGTCCCGCCGAAGGCCTGCGCCTCGCCGAGCTCCTCCCGGAAGAGCTGGCCGCCGAGGAAGCCGGCCTGCTGCTGCTGGACTCCCGCGGCCTGCGGGAGCAGCTTCGCGTCGCTGCGCACCCAGATGTGGCTCCCTCCCAGCGGCGACTGGTCCATGGGGAGCGGCTCCGAGTGCAGCACCGCCTCCTCCGGCACGTCCACGTACTGCGCGAGCGAGGGATCGGAGTACAGCCGGAGGTGCCCCTCCTCCGCGGAGTCGCCCACGAATCCCGACAGCAGCAGCGCGTTGGGCGGCTGCTTCGGGTCCTGCACCACCCTCCCGACGAACCCGTCGCGCGGGACGTCCACCCCGTAGCCGCGGGTGCCTTGGTCCTTCTCGGTGTTCTCGGCCATGAGCCCCCCAGTCCATGTGAGAGGAACGCATGCCCGGCGCCCAGGGAGACGTCGGGCGGGGAAGGGTGCATGTGGGGATCCGATCGCCCGGAAAGAGGGAGCCTGCGCCCGGGCGGCGCGCCGGAAAGGGCAATTTCCACGCCCGTGTTCACCCGTTTCCGGGCGTGTCGGCAGGTGCAAGCCGCAATGCCGTTTATGAACTTTGCCGCACCGGCGAAGGCGGGGATGGAGGGCCGTGGTTGGGGCGTGGGGGCACCAGCTTCCGGGGCGCGCGCGCCCCTCCCGGGGTGAACGGAAGTGCGTGAGTGCGGAAGTGCGTGAGTGCGAAACGGCGCCCCCGCCGGGAGATCCCGGTGGGGGCGCCGTCGGTTGTCGCGTGAGGGATTCCGGCCCGAAGGGGCGAGACCCGGCGGCAGTTTGCCGGGGCTCGACTCCGTTACGCAGCGTAGTTTGCTGCGTTACGGAGCCGAAGCCCGACCCGGGCGCCAGCCGGGGGCACGCCCGAACCCGCAGCCCGGCGTCAGCGCATCACGGCACGAACGCCGGGAGCGACTCGTCGCGGGCTTCCCACTTGCTCGCGCTGGTCTTGTCCTGCAGCACCAGCCGGCTCGTGGAGGTGGTGAGCCCGACCGCCTTGAGGCTCGCGGTGGTGAAGGTGAGCACCCGGTCCAGGCGGCCGTCGCCGTTGTAGTCGCGCGTGGCGGAGCTCTGGTACGAGGTGCCGCGCATGGCCACGGGAGCGCCCACGGCCGAGCTGTCCACCATCATGCGGACGTTCGCCACGTTGACGGCGGCCGCGTCGAAGCCCTGCTTGGAGTACAGCACCACGCTGACGGACGGCGAATTGGCCAGGCTGATGGTGGCGGGCTGTACGTCCATGGCGGCCAGGCGCCAGCCGGTGACCGCCTGGTAGGCGTTGATGCGCCCGTGCCCGAACTGGTTGTCGAAGCCGGGGGAGCCCAGGTCGTCCGCCGTGCTCTTGAGGCGGGCCAGCACCGAGTCGGCGTTCGTCATCCCGTTTGCGATGAGCAGCGCGGCCAGCCCGGTGACCTGCGGCGTGGCCATGGAGGTGCCGGCCAGCCAGGCGTACGAGTTGGTCACCGTCTCGGCTGCGTCGCCGTCCACCGACAGGATCAGGCTGTAGCCGTTGGGGAGGCTCTCGCCGTCGCCGCCGGGGGCGGACAGCTCGATGTCGGCGCTGTAGTTGGAGTAGCTGGCGCGGGTGTCGTTCCAGTCGGTGGCGCCCACCGCGACGCACTCCGGGAAGCGTGCCGGGAAGCTGATCCCCGGGTAGTTGTCGTTGCCCGTGGAGCAGAAGGGCAGGACGTTGTTGGCGCGCGCGTACTGGAGCGCCGCCTGCTGCGCCGCGGAGCCGACCGTGGCGTTGGGTGCGCCGCCCAGGCTCAGGTTGATGACGTCGGCGCCGTTGTCCGTCGCCCACACGATGGCGTTGGACGTGGACGAGTTGGGGCAGGAGGTCTGGATCACATTGTTGGGGAACAGGTACAGGTCGCACCCCTTGGCGTTGATCAGCCTGATGTTGGCGCCGTACGCCACGCCGGTCACGCCCACACCGTTGTTGCCGCGGGCGGCGGCGATGCCGGCGACGTGCGAGCCGTGGCCGTCGCGGTCGCTGACCAGCGTGTCGGGGTACCCCGTCGCGAAGTTGCGCTCCAGGATCACCCGGCCGGCGAGGTCCTGGTGGTTGTTCTGGATCCCGGTGTCGACGATGGCGATGGTGGCCGAGCCGGCGAACCCGGAGCCCAGGAACTCGAACGCCTCCAGCCAGTCGATGTCCGCGTCCACCGCCCCGGTGGCGGAGAGCAGGGTGCCGCTGCTGTTCCGGATGCCGCCGTTGTTGTGCAGGTCCCACTTGTAGCCGAAGAACGAATCGTTCGGGCGGTTGCACTCCCCGGTCTCGCAGGGGACGACGACGGTCAGGTAGTCCGGCTCGGCGAAGTCCACGCGCGCGGCGGAGCCGAGGCCGGCGACGACCTCCTTCTCCTGGCCGGCGGGGACGGCGATGAGCCAGGTGTCCGGGAGCAGCATCTTTTCCATGACGGTGGCGCCCTGGGCGGCCACGATCTGCTCCACGTCCGCCCGCGAGGTGCCGGAGGCGAACTGCACGATGATCTGCCCGGTCACGTACGGCACGATGTCGTCCGTGCCCACGCTCAGGCGGACGATGTCCCCGCGCTCCTGCGGCAGGCGCGCCATCTCGGTGGGGGTGTCGTCCGAGCAGCCGGCCAGCACCAGCATGCCGGCGGCGGCAGCGGCGACGGCCCGGCCGGCGCGGCGGGGGCGGGGGGACGGGCGTTCGGCGCGGTCGAAAAGAGGCATCTAGGTGTGCTCCCTGGGGATGGTCGAAGGAGGAGGGATCAGGCTTCGGCCCGCTGCTCGCGGCGGCGGCGCCGGCGCGCGGCGGCCACGCCCAGCAGCCCGGTGCCCAGCAGGCTCATGGTGACCGGCTCGGGCGTCACGGTGCCGCCGATGGTCTCCTGGTCCGCGGTGACGCCCGTGTAGTCGAAGGCCAGGTCGCGGGTGTCCGACTGCCCCTCGTTGTCCACCTGGATGTCGACGAAGCCGGTGCCGCCGGCGTCGGCGAGGGTGAACGGCGCACCGGTCTCGGTGAAGTCGATGAAGAGCCGGCGGCCGGCCATGGTGTTGCTGGTGCCCCCCCCGAAGTCGCCGGAGTCGTCGCGCGCCCCGTAGATGCCGGAGCCGTTCGCCGGGAAGAAGCTCCACCCGCCCCCGGTGAGCGTGAGGGTGAGCGTGTTCAGCGCGAGGCCGGGCTCCAGCGCCTGGAGGAAGAAGCGCACCTGGCTGCACCCCACGCCGGGGGTGCAGGTGGCCCAGCCGCTGGTGTCGAAGGTCTGGGCCGCGGCGGGGGAGGCGCCGGCTGCCGTGGCCGAGAGGGCCGCGCAGGCGAGCAGGAGGGTGCGGATGCGTCGGGTCATGGAATGCGCAGGGCCGAGGGTGGACGTGCAGGGTTGGCGTCGTGTGCCGGAACGGGACGGCCGGGCGGGCCGCGTGGCGCGGCGCGGTCGTGGGACAAGGGATCTCCGGGTGGAACGGGGTTCCCACGCCGCGGCGGCCGGACGGTCTCGGGGAGACTCCAGGCTTTGCGGACCGGCCTCGCGGCCGGGGTGCCCTGTCGGACGGGGAGCGCGTGCCGCGGGCCTGCCCGGGGATGGATCGGGGCGGCCCGCGGAAGGGGAAAGCGGCGGCGAGGACAGCAGCACGCGTGCCGGCCGGCGGCCGCCGCGCAACCGCTTGGGGGGCAGCGACTAGGGGCGATTGGCCCCAGCGGCGCCGTGGGCGATCCGGTGGGACCGCGCCTGCAGGTGTCGCTCCCGCTCTACAAACGCCTGGCGGTCTGCATGCGTCTCCCGGGGGAAAGCACGAAGGGGGGCGGGCCCGTGCGGGCCCGCCCCCCCCTCGTGTCGTGCCGTGCCGCGGCCGGAGCTACAGCCCCAGCGTGCGGGCCACGTTGATGCGGCCCTTGCCGTAGATTGGGTCGGTCCCGGCCTCGCCCAGGTCGTCCGCGCCGGCCTGGATGGCGTGGCGGATCTGCGCGGGGTTGCGGCCGTGCTTCTCCACCAGCAGCGCCGCCAGCCCCGACACGTGGGGCGCGGCCATGCTGGTGCCGTTCAGCCCGAGCACGAACCCGCCGGGGCGGCACACCGGGTAGACCAGGCTGGTGGTGGAGCACGCCGCCCAGACGAAGCGCTGCGCCCCGCCGGGGGCGGCCACGTTCACGGCCGAGCGCCCGAAGTTGCTGTACGGCGCGCGCGCGTCCACGTTCTGGAACGGCCCGTTGATCCCCGCCGAGGCGGTGGGCCCGGTCGCGGAGACGCAGATGACGTTGGTGGTGTTGCAGTAGTTCAGGTACAGGTTGCCGTCGTGGTCCATGTCGCGGTTGTCGTTGCCCGCGGAGACCACCACCGTCACGCCCGCGGCCTTCGCCGCGTTGAAGGCGCGGTTGATGTAGGCGACGTAGGGCCCGTTCCCCGCCCGGGCGAAGGCGCCGCCCAGGCTCATGTTGATGACGTCCGCCCCGTTGTCCACCGCGTACGCCACGCCCTGCATGATCGCGCCGAAGGTGCCGTTGCCGTTGACGTTGAGCACCTTGACCGACATCAGCCGGACGCGCGAGGTGACCCCGGCGGCCAGGCGGGCGTTGCTGCTCACCGTGGCGGCCACGTGCGTGCCGTGGTAGCGCAGGTCGGTGGACGGGTGGCGGCCCGGGAAGTTGGCGGCGACCAGCCGGTCGTCGGTGGGGACGAAGGAGGCGGAGCGCGACAGGTCCACCAGGCCGGCCAGGTCGGTGTGGGTGTAGTCCACGCCGCTGTCCAGGATCGCCACCGTCACCGCGGACGAGCCGGTGCGGCCGGCCGCCCAGGCGCGGTCCGCGCCGACGGCGCGGTGGTGCCACTGCCGGGGAAAGAACTCGGCGGTGGCGGGGGCGGCGGCGCTGGCCTCGCCCGCGTCGCCGAGCGCGGCGCTGGCCTCCGCGTCGCCCGCTGCGGCCACGTCCACCGGGAAGAGCGCGTCCGGCTGCACCGACGCCACCGAGGCCGAGGCCCCCAGCTCCGCGGCGGCCGCGGCCGTGAGCCCGCCCACGACGGCCATCCCCGAGCGGTGCGAGAACTCCACGCTGCCGCCCAGCGCCGCGACGCGCGCCGCGAAGTCGGCCGGCACGGCCTGCTCGGCGAAGAGCACCAGGTGGCGCGCGGGTGCCTCGCTCTCGGACAGGCGCGCGGGCGCGCCCGCGGGGGAGAGCGGCGCGGCCGCGTCGTCGGCGCAGGCGGCCAGGCCGAGAGCGCCCGCGACGCACAGCGCGGACAGGGAGAAACGACGCACAGGAACCATGCGGAACTCCTTGGACGATGGGGGATCCGGACGCCGGCGGGCGGGATTTGTGCCGGAGAACGTGCGCGCGGAAAGCGCCAAGTATATTAACCCCGCCGGATGTATCCGTCAACCCGCGCAAGTGCCACCCCCACAACGAGAAAGACCCTCCCGGACGCAGCCCGGAAAGGTCTCCCGCAGTCGCCGACTCCACCCCGCGGACGCCAGCGCGACCCCCGCGTGAGGGATGCGAGCGCGAAGCGGCGAGACCCGCGGCAGTTTGCGGGGCTCGCCTCCGTTACGCACGGTAGTTTCGTGCGTTACGGAGCCGCAGCCCGACCCGAGCGCTAGCGAGGGGCACGCCCGAACCCGCCGTAAATTGCCGTTACTGCTGCACCGAGCGCAGCGCGTTCACCCACCCGTGCCCGTACACCTCGTCGTTGCCCGGCTTGCCCAGGTCCTCCGCCCCCCGCCGCAGCGCCGCCTCCACCTGCGCCGGCGCCACCCGCCCGCCCCCCGCCTGGATCACCAGCGCCGCGATCCCGGAAACGACCGGCGCCGCCATGCTGGTCCCCGCCGACCAGGTGTACTCGCCCCCGGGGGTGCTCCCCCGGATGGTGCTCAGGTACATGTCGAACGTCCTGCAGAGCCGGTTGGCGAACGCCACCTGGCACCGCTCGGTCCCGGGGTACGCGTAGTCGCCGCCGGGCGCCGACAGGTCCACCACCGCCTTGCCGAAGGTGGTGTACGACGCCGGCCGCGCGAAGTCGCGCGCGCCCCGGAACCACCCCAGCGGCCCCGTGGCCGAGACGGCGACGACGTGCGCGGACTGCGCCGGGACGCCGACCCAGGTGCGGTGCTCGTCGAAGCTGCGGCCGTCGTTGCCGGCGGAGGCGATCAGCGTGGCGCCCTGCCGGTGGGCGTAGCGCGTGGCCCGGTCCACCGCCTTTTCCAGCTCGCGCAGGTCCGCGCGCACCTGGCGGTCGGCGGCGTCCACGGAGAGGCCCAGGCTGAGGTTGACGACGTCGGCGCCGGCCCCGCCCCGCTCGCGCGGGGTGGCCGCGTAGTAGATGCCGGCGATGATCCCGTCGAACGGCCCCACGTTGCCGTGGAGCACCTTGACGCCGATGAGCGTGGCCTCCGGGGCGATGCCGATGCCGCCGACGCCGTTGTCCGCCGCGGCCACGATCCCCGCCACGTGGGTGCCGTGCCAGAAGGTGCCCACGTCCTGGTTCCAGGCGAAGCCGGGGACGAAGGAGCGCGAGGCCGCCCGGTCCACGTTGGCGCGCAGGTCCACGTGGTCGCCGTACAGCCCGCCGTCCACGATCGCCACGCGCACCCCGCGGCCGGTGAAGCCGGCCTCCCACGCCTCCGGCGCCTGCACCGCGGCGGGCGCCCACTGGAAGGTGTAGAACGGCTCGTCGTCGGCCGGCCCGGCGCCGCCGGCCGCGAGCGCGGGCGCCTGCGGGGCGTCCTCCAGCGCGGCGACGCGCGCGGGCTCCGCCTGCCGCACCGCCAGGTCCGCGGCCACCGACTCCACCCACGCCAGCCGCCCGGCCCGCGCGCGGAAGGCGGGGTCCGCGGCGGACACCACCGCCACGCCCAGCTCCGGGAAGGCCTGCTCCAGCGTGCCCCCGGCGGCGGCCACCTGCGCGGCCAGGTCGGCGGGGAGCGACTCGGCGCGGGCCAGGACCACGAAGCGCCCATCCGGCGCCCCCTGCGAGAGCGCGGGCGCGGCGGCGGGGGCGGCAGGGCCGTCGGTGCAGGCGGCGAGCGCGGCGGCCGCAACCGCCAGCGCGAGGGCCGGGCGCGGAAAGGAACGGAGCATGGGTGCTTCCTGGTGCTGGGTGTCTCGCCGGGCGGACGTGCGCGCCGGGGGCGGCGCCGCGCGGCCGCAGCGAAGTTGCGGCGGCCGAAGCGGTTGCACACAAATGTCCCGGAAATGTACGGTGCGGGCGTGGAACGACGATACCCGCGCGGAGCCGGCACGTCAAGCGGGGGCAAACAAAAAGCGGGGGAGGCCGTCGGCCTCCCCCGCTTTTTGTTTGCCCCGCGGAGCTCAGGTCACAGCCCGAGCGCGCGGGCCACGTTGATGCGGCCCTTGCCGAAGTACGGGTCGGTGCCCGACTGGCCCAGGTCGTCCGCGGACTCGATGATGCGCTCCTTGATGGCGGACGGGTTGTTCTTGCCCATCTCCGCCACCAGCAGCGCCGCGAGCCCGGACACGTGCGGGGCGGCCTGGCTGGTGCCGATCATGGCGTTCACGCTGCCGCCGCTGGCGCAGGGCCGCACCGCCGGGGTGGCGGGGTTGACGAGCAGGTTCTTGGGGCACATGGACCACACCCACGAGACGTTGCCGGCGCCCCAGGGCCAGACGCTGGAGGTGGTGCCGACGTTGCCGCCGGGCGCCGCCACGTCGATCGCGGAGCGGCCGTAGTTGGTGTAGTACGACGGCACGTCGGCGGAGCCGCCGAAGGTCTCCGGGCCGGTGGCCGAGACGCAGATCACGTGCGGGGTGTCGCAGTACGCGGAGTAGAAGCTGGGGTACCGCTGCATCACGCCGTTCGCGTCGGGCACCAGGCTGTGGTCCAGGTCCGTCGACTCGTTGCCCGCGGAAACCACGATCAGGGCGCCCTGCCGCTTGGCGTAGTTGAACACCTGGTTGAACAGGCTGACCAGCTGGCCGTTCCCGCCCGCCTTGGTGAAGGCGGCGCCCAGGCTCATGTTGATCACGTCCGCGTCGTTGTCGGCGGCGTGCAGCACGCCCTGCAGGATGGCGGAGATGGGGCCGCTGCCGGTGGCGCCCAGGACCTTGACGCCCATCAGCGTGGTGCGCGAGGAGACGCCGGCGTGGGCGACGCCCATGCTGGAGACCTGCGAGGCGACGTTGGTGCCGTGCCCGTTGAAGTCGTCCACGTTGTGGCGGCTGGGGAAGTTGGCCGCGCGGATGGCGTTGTCGGAGGCGATGAACGAGACGGACCGGGACAGGTCCACCAGCCCGTTCGAGTCCAGCGAGTTGTAGTCGATGCCGGTGTCCAGGATCGCCACGGTCACGGACCGGGAGCCCAGCTTCCCGGCCTGCCACGCCTTCTGGGCCCCGATCGCCCGCATGTTCCACTGCCAGGAGTAGCGGATCGCGGTGGCGGGGTTGGCCTGGCTGGTGATGCCGGCCTCCATCTCCTCGATCACCGCCGGGCGGGGGCGCGACAGCGCCACGATCGCGTCGGGCCTGACCTCGGCCACCGAGCTGGCGCCGGCCAGCTGCGTGGCGCCGTCCGCGGACAGGCCGCTCACCACGGCGAAGCCGGCGCCCTGGTGGATGTACGACACGGTGCCGCCCAGCGCCTCGACGGAGGCCTGGAAGCCGCCGCCGTTGCCCTTGAGGCGCACCATGTAGTCGCCGGTCTCGCTGGCGGCCACGGAAGCGACCGGGGCGCCGGCGGCCGGCGCGGTGATCGCGTCGGTGGAGGTGTCGGAACAGGCGGCCAGGCCGGAGGCGCCCGCGAGGAGCAGGGCGAGCGCGGGACGGGGGATGGAACGGAGCATCAGCATCTCCTGGGCGAGGATGGCGGCCGCGACACGGCCGTCGGGATCCCTGCTTCGGTGGCCCGGCCGTCTCGGAGAGACCCGTGGCTTTGCGGACCGGCCTCGCGGCCGGGGTGCCTTTTTCGGAGGGCGAGTGAGCGTTGTGGAGACGGGAGTCGCGCCGGGCCGGGGAGCGGGCGGAGCCGGTCCGGTTTTCAGCGCGCGGCGGAAGCTATACGCTGAACGATCGTTCGTCAATCCCCCACCACGACGGCGTAAGTAGTTATCGGAAATGTGCCTTAGCATCTGCTTCCCACCTGCGTGGCAGTGCTCCGGGGGTGCTCGCGCGCAGGTTGAATCCGGCGCCGATCTGCGGTAAGTTTTCGGGATGGACACCAACGCCCCCAGCACCGACGGCCGCCCGCGGCCGCACGACGCCGCGCCGGACGGGGAATTCCTCGTCGTCCGCGGCGCCCGCGAGCACAACCTCCAGAACGTGGACGTCGCCATCCCGCGCGACCGTCTCACCGTGATCACCGGGCTTTCCGGCAGCGGCAAGTCGTCGCTGGCCTTCGACACCATCTACGCCGAGGGGCAGCGCCGCTACGTGGAGTCGCTCTCCGCGTACGCCCGGCAGTTCCTGGGGATGATGGAGAAGCCGGACGTGGACGCCATCGAGGGGCTGTCCCCGGCCATCTCCATCGAGCAGAAGACCGCCGGCCGGAACCCGCGCTCCACGGTGGGGACGGTGACGGAGGTGTACGACTACCTGCGCCTGCTGTGGGCACGCGTGGGGACGCCGCACTGCCCGGAGTGCCACGAGCCGGTGCGCCGCCAGAGCGCCACCCAGATCGTGGACCAGGTGCTGGGGTGGCCGGAGGGGACGCGCATCGAGGTGCTGGCCCCGCTGGTGCGCGGCCGCAAGGGCGAGTTCCGCGACCTGTTCGAGGAGATGCTCAAGAAGGGCTTCGTCCGCGCCAGGGTGGACGGCGCCCTGATCGAGCTGCAGGACCCGCCCAAGCTGAACCGCCGCCAGAACCACGACATCGCCCTGGTGGTGGACCGCCTCGTGGTGCGCCCCGACGACCGCGGGCGCCTGGCCGACTCGGTGGAGACGGCGCTGCGCATGGCCGAGGGGGTGGTGGAGGTGGACGCGCACGGCGAGGGGGGCCCCACGCCCCACCTGTTCTCGGAGCACTACGCCTGCGCGACCTGCGGGGTCAACATCCCCGAGCTGGAGCCGCGGCAGTTCTCCTTCAACTCGCCCTACGGCGCCTGCGCCGCGTGCGGCGGGCTGGGGACCCGGCGCGAGCCCAACCCCGAGCTGGTGCTGGGGGACCCCTCCATCTCCATCCTGGAGGGGGTGGTGCTCCCCTGGGGCGTCCCCCGCGGGCACCTGCGCGGCACCATCCTGGAGGGGCTCGCCGCGGCGCTGGGCTTCGACCTGAACACGCCCTGGCGCGACCTCCCGGAGGGCGCCAGGAAGGTGCTGCTGTACGGCGCCGACGCGGGGAGCGGCGCCGCGGTGCCCAAGAAGCTCAAGTGGGGCGGGATCCTGCGCGACATCGCCCAGCGCTACGCGGACAGCTCCAGCGACTCGCTGCGCGACCAGCTGGAGGAGTACATGTCGGTGCTCCCGTGCACCACCTGCGGCGGGGCGCGGCTGCGCCCGGAGAGCCTGGCGGTGACCATCGGGGCGCGCTCCATCGGCGAGGTGGTGGCCATGCCGGTGGCCGAGGCGCTGGACTTCTTCCGCGCCGTGGAGACCATGCCCCACCTGTCCCGCGACATCTCCGCGCCCATCCTCAAGGAGGTCACGGAGCGGCTGTCGTTCCTGGTCAACGTGGGGCTGGAGTACCTGACGCTGGGCCGCTCGGCCGAGACGCTCTCCGGCGGCGAGGCGCAGCGCATCCGCCTGGCCACGCAGATCGGCTCGCGGCTGGTGGGAGTGCTGTACATCCTGGACGAGCCCTCCATCGGGCTTCACCAGCGGGACAACGAGCGGCTGCTGGAAACCCTGAAGGCGCTGCGCGACCTGGGCAACACGGTGCTGGTGGTGGAGCACGACGAGGACACCATCCGCGCCGCCGACCACGTGGTGGACCTGGGTCCCCGCGCCGGGCGCCACGGCGGCCGCGTGGTGGCCGAGGGGACGCTGGAGGACATCGTCGCCGCGCCGGAGTCGCTCACGGGCGCCTACATCCGCGGGGAGCGGCGCATCGAGGTGCCCGTGCAGCGCCGCGCGCCGAAGGAAGGCAAGGAGCTGGTGGTGCACGGCGCGCGGGAGCACAACCTGCGCGACCTCACCGTCCGCATCCCGCTGGGGTGCTTCGTGGCGGTCACCGGCGTGTCGGGGTCGGGGAAGTCCACCCTGGTCAACGACATCCTGTGGAGCGCCATGTCCCGGAAGTTCTACCGGGCCAAGACGGTCCCCGGGGCGCACGAGCGCATCGCGGGGCTGGAGCTGCTGGACAAGGTGGTGGACATCGACCAGTCGCCCATCGGGCGGACGCCGCGCTCCAACCCGGCCACCTACACCGGGCTGTTCACCATCATCCGCGACCTGTTCGCGGAGCTCCCCGAGAGCAAGATGCGCGGCTACACGCCGGGCCGCTTCTCGTTCAACGTCAAGGGCGGGCGCTGCGAGGCGTGCCAGGGCGACGGGCTGGTCAAGATCGAGATGCACTTCCTCCCGGACGTGTACGTGCCCTGCGAGGTGTGCAAGGGCAAGCGCTACAACCGGGAGACGCTGGAGGTCTACTACAAGGGCCACACCATCGCCGACGTGCTGGACCTGACCGTGGACGAGGCGCTGGAATTGTTCGAGGCGGTGCCGCGGCTCCGGCGGCACCTGCAGGTGCTCTCGGACGTGGGGCTGGGGTACATCCACCTGGGGCAGGCGGCGACCACGCTCTCGGGCGGCGAGGCGCAGCGGGTCAAGCTGGCCACGGAGCTGGCCAAGATCGCCACAGGGCAGACGTTCTACATCCTGGACGAGCCGACCACCGGGCTGCACTTCGAGGACGTGCGGATGCTGCTGGAGGTGCTGCACAAGCTGGTGGAGAAGGGGAACACGGTGCTGGTGATCGAGCACAACCTGGACGTGATCAAGACCGCGGACTGGATCGTGGACCTGGGGCCGGAGGGCGGTCCCGCCGGCGGCGAGATCGTGGCCCAGGGGACTCCCGAGCAGGTGGCGGGGACGCCGCGCTCGTACACCGGGCAGTTTCTCGCGTCCATGGTGTCGGCGCCGGTCGTTCCGGAGCCGGCCGTCGTCGAAGCGAAGCCCAAGGCTGCGGCGAAGCGGGCGCGGAAGGCGAAGCAGCAGGCCTGAACGGCTTCGACGGCAGGTTCGGGCGTGCCCCCGGCTGCGCCGGGGTCGGGCTGCGGCTCCGTAGGCGAGCAAACGACGCTCGCCAACGGAGTCGAGCCCCCAACGATACTGCTGTTGGGGTCTCGCCCCTTCGGGCCGACATCCCTCACGCGGGGCTCTCTCTCCTTCCTCGGCTTCCGTGACCTCACCTCCTCCGCTCTCCCGGCCGCTCCGCTTCGCCGCCCTCGCCGAGCTGCTCTACGCGCCGGTGCCGCTCTTCCTGGCGCTCACCTCCATCCCGGCGGACGGGCGCGGGGCGGGGCTGTTCGCGGTGTACCTGCTCCAGGCGGCCGCGGCCGTCGGCATCGCGTGGGGGATCCGGCGGGGGTGGTGGCCGGCGCGCGGCGCGGCGGTGCTGCTGGCGGCGTACGTGCTTGCCCTGGCGGTGCTCCAGGGGCCGGGGCTCGCGACCGCGGCCTTCGGGCGGCGGGACACGGTCTCGGTCGTGGTGCTGGCGGTGGCGGCGTGGGCGTGGCTCACGCAGATGGTGGCGTTCGCGGGGTCGCTGCCGGACCTCAGCCGCAGCGGGCGGGCCCGGCGGGGCTGAGCGCAGCGGGAGCGGGCGGCGATCCGGAGCGCAGACCCGCCGTGCCCGAGGAATGCCGGGAGCCGCGTGAGGGATGCGCGCCCGGAGGGCCGAGACCCGCCGGCAGTTTGGCGGGGCTCGGCTGCGTTGGCGAGCGTTGTTTGCTCGCCTACGCAGCGCGCAGCCCGACCCGAGCGCCAGCGAGGGGCACGCCCGAACCCGCAGTTCCCGTCCTGTCCGTCAGGGAGCGACCGCGATGCCGCGGAGAGGGCTGCCGTGGCGGACCACGCCGACCTCCGTGACGGCCCCGGTGCCGGTGTTGACGGTGTACAGGCGCGAGCGCGAGGCGCCGGTCTCGGTCAGCGTGGCATAGGCGGTGCCGTCGCTCCCCACGATGTCGAAGCCCACCCGGTCCGTGGTGGCCACGCCCAGCGGCCCCACGGTGCGCATCTGCCCGTCGTTGGGGTTGGCGAGCGTCACCAGCACGTCGCGGGCGGCATCGATGGCGAACAGCACGGTGGTGGCGGGCGCGGGAGCCACGCTGTTGGTGTAGGCGGTCCCGGCGATGGCCGGGTTGCTCCCGGCGCCCGCGTCCCCGGCCGCGTAGGCCAGCGCGCCGTCCACGGCGGCGGTGGCGCCGGTGAGCTGGTTGAGGCGCAGGTTCTGCTCGGCGTCGGTGTGCACGCGCACCCGGTCGGGCACCGGGTTGAAGTCCACCCCGAAGGCCGCTCCGCTCAGCGCCGGGGTGAAGGCGGCGCTCCCGATGGGCGTGGCGACGGCGGTCACGGTGTCCACCGTGTAGATGCGGCTGGAGCTCCCCACGGCGTACAGCCGCCGGTCCACGGCGCGGAAGTCGATCCCCACCACGGTCTCTCCGGCCTGGAGGCCGGTGATCGCGCCGCTCGTCACCTGGTCCGGGCGCGTGCTCCCGAAGCGGACCAGCCGGTTGGCGTCGTCCACGGCGTAGATCGCCCGTCCGAACGGGCCCGTGGGTCCGGTGGCGTCGTCCTCGCAGCCGGCGGCGGTCACGGCGGCGAGCAGGCAGGCGGCGCCCAGCGCCCGGCGGGCGAGGGTGGGGGTCGGGGTCCACTGGGTCATGCTTCCTCCTGGGGCGGGGCCGTCCGGCGGCCGGGTTGTTCGGATTGTGGGCCGGGTGCGGCCCGTCCCCCGGAGGTACGCCGGAAACCCGGCGGCCGGATCTCACGTAATCCCCTCCCGTCACACGTCTTCCCCCCACTGAGGAGCACTCGAATGGACACTGAGAGCCGGCTGCGCAGCCCCGGAGGCACCTCCGGCGGGCTGCTGGAGTTCCTGGGGGGGGTGGCGATGGTGGTGGCGGGCGGGTACCTGCTCACCTCGCGGGTGACCGTGACCAGCGGCTACTGGACGCTGTGGGGGTACAACGCCTTCGGGCTGTCCATGCTCCCGCTGCTGGTGGGGATCGGGATGCTCTTCTTCAACGGGCGCTCGTTCTTCGGCTGGCTGCTCCTGTTGGCGGGCGCCGTGATCATCCTGGCGGGGATCATCGCCAGCCTGAGTATCTACTTCCAGCCCACCAGCCTGTTCGCCACCCTCATGATCCTGGGGCTTATGGCCGGCGGGATCGGGCTGATCCTACGCGGGCTGCGGCCCCACTGACGTCGGCGGGAGGCCGGCCCCGGCTCACGGGCCGGCCTCTTCCGCCGCGGCCGGGTCCACCTCCCGCACGACTCAGTGGACGGCCACACGGATCTCGAGGATCTGATCATGCGCTTCGTGCTGGCGACCGTCGCAATCATCGCCTCGGCTGCGTGCGGCGGCGGGGCAGGCTCGGCGGCAACCCGGACCGATCGGCACGCCGACGCCGGTCCGGCCCGCAATGCGGCCTCGGATACGATGGCCCTCGTCGTCGTCGATCGGCCGACCGTCATCGGGTACTTTCCCCCGGCGGCGGATTCCACCGAGGCCGAGGAAGCGGGGTACTCCGAAGGGGTGGCCCACGTCGGGTTCGCGCTCGAGGACGCAGAGAGCCGCCTTGGCCGGGACAACGCGCACGTGGCGCTGGTCGTCGATACGGCGGTCCGCCTGCAATACCGCGGGCGCACGGACACGCTCCGCTTTTCGCGCGTCGACTCTCTCTCGTTCGGGGCCTATCTCATCGCGCCGGAGCGCCCACCGCGACTCGTCCATGCGCCCTCGCCGAGTGCGCTCATCCCGGCCGTCGCTGCGGCGATCCCGGAGTATTTCCATCGACAGCCGTGCCCCGAGAGGTAAGTGCCGCCCTGGCGGCCGGTTGAGCTGAGCTTCGACCGCAGTACGGTACGGTGGGGTCCTTTGGCTCCAGCGCCGGCCGCATACCAATCGGCTGTAGGGGATGCGGGGCCTTGCATGCTTTTTGGGGGAGGAAAGTCTTCCGCGGCGGCCCGCACCCTGACCCTTGTGTCGTTATTAGGCCGCTGGACACACATCGTGGCCGCCCCGGGTGAGCTTCGGTGCCGCTGAACCTCGTCAAGGTGAATGGAGGAAGAATGGATGGATACGATCTGTTCCTGAGTCACAATAGCGCTGACAAACCGTGGGCCGAGAGGCTCGCTGCGGCCGTCGAGGCGGATCGGCTCGGCCCGCCGCTCACTGTATTCTTCGACAAATGGGACATCCCGCCAGGTGGGGACATTCCGCGGGAGCTTGAGGATGCCCTGCAGGCGAGTCGATACGTTGGCCTTGTGCTCTCCCCGGAATCGCTTGCGTCGGACTGGGTGTCTCTTGAGCGCTCGACCGCGATCTACCGAGACCCGCGCCAGATCAAGTCACCTGGTTCCGCTGCTGAGACGTGACTGCAACATGCCTGACATGCTAGCTCGGCTCAGATATATCGACTTCCGCAGAGAGGCTGATTTTGATTCGGCGTTGCAGGAGTTGGTGGATCTGTTGCGAGGCATTCCAAATAGGCGAGGTGGTACGGCGACAGAGGAGGATGCACACTTCCGAGAGGACGCCGCGCTTCTCGGACGCCACCGCCAGATCTTCGATAGACCTGCTTTCCGAACGCCATGCATATGGGAGCTCTTTTTACGTGAACTGATGGAGGCGACCGACGACACCGGTGCCGCTATCAATACTGGCAGCCTGTATTCTCGATCCAGCCGGCTACTCTCAAGCTTCCCCAGCTATGGCGAGTATCGATTGCCTGAGTTCAAGTCGGCATTCGTGCGCATCTCGCAGACGCTCAGTGACCTAAAGCGAGCAGTTGTCGACTTCGAGGCGTACTTTCGAAGTGTGAACCCAGGGTACTCTAATCATAAGAATTTCTACGCGATGACCATGTCGTTCTCACACATTTCGGACCCTTCAATCGTTCGACGCCTCGTCGACGGCATGGATACGATCGACAGTTTGCGCAACGAGATCCTTGGCACGTTGAACGTTCTTCTTGCAAAGTGTCGGCTGGACGTGTTTCCGCCCATCGAACTGAGCAGCACAATTCTGAAGTCAGGCAGAATCGGTGGGGGAGACAGGATTGCGGCATTACTCGCGTGAGGACTAGCAGGTTACGCGGCGGTCGTCCGCGACACGGCCAATGTGCTTCGCTCCGGCTTCCGCTGCTTTCGAAGGATCGCGAGCTCCGGGACAGCTTTTGGAGGCGAGAACGCAGGTGCTCGAAGAAGGAGGCCCTTTGGCTTGGGCGGCAGCCGCGGCCTAACAATCGGCTAGGGGATGCGGGGCCTTGCATGCTTTCAGCCGGACGAAGGTCTTGCGCGCCGGCCCCGCACCCCTGACCCATGTGTCGTTCGGTAGGCATTCCTCGTACCACGAGTTAGGGCGTCCGTCAGGCCGGCGCGAGCTTCCCCAGCGCCGCCCGCATCGCCCGCCACTCCCCCGCCCGGAAGAAGCGCGTCGCCACCAGCAGCAGCGGAAAGGCGAGCAGCAGCAGCGCCTTTGCGCCCCAGACGGCGGCGCCGTGCCCCTCCAGCCCGCGCCCGTCCAGCCAGCGGTCCGCCCAGAACACCGCCCCCGCCACGGCGGCCACGTGCAGCAGGCGCCCCCACTCGTAGGGCACCGGGTACACCCGCTGCGAGCGCCAGGCGCCCAGCCCGGCCATGAGCGCGTACGCGGCCGGCGTGGCCCACGCCACCGCCACCATGCCCCGCCGCAGCCCCACCATGCACAGCGCCAGGTTCACCGCGGCGCCCACCCCGGCGATCCAGGGGAGCGCCCCCGTGCGCCGCTCGATGTACAGCCCCGCCGTAACCACCGCGTAGATGCCGCTGAACACGTAGCCCAGCAGGATCACCGGGACGATGGGGAGCGCCGCCCAGTACTCCGGCTCGCGGACGATGCCGTACACGGCGGGGACGCGCACCAGCGGCGGGAGGAAGAGCGCCACCGCCAGGAACACCCCGGCGCACGCCAGCACCAGCCCGGTGAGCACGCGCGAGAAGAGCTGCGGCGCGCGCGGCTCCCGCGCGTGGGCCAGCGAGAACGGCGTCCACGCCATGCGGAACATCTGCACCACCAGCAGCATGGCGATCCCCAGCTTGTAGTTGAAGCCGTAGCTCCCCACCACCTCCCCCGGCGTCATCCCGTACACCCGCCGCGCCACGTCCGCGGGGATGCGGGCCAGCACCAGCTTGTCCGCGTTCTCCACCAGCAGCACCGCGAACGAGGCCGGCACCAGCGGCAGCGCGTACGCCCAGGTCGCCCGCCACCCCGGGTGCCCGCGCAGCAGCGCCGGCCGGAACAGGCGCGCCGCCTCCGGCGCCAGCAGCGCCACCAGCACCAGGTTGGCGGCCAGGTTCGCCAGGAACACGGCCTCCACCCCCCAGCGCAGCCCCAGGATCAGCACCAGGTTGAGCGCCACGCTCAGTCCGACGAAGCCCAGCCGAAGCCCGGCGAAGCGGCGGGCCCGGCCGGTGATGCGCAGGTGCGCCCACGACACGCTGAGCAGCGCGTCCGTGTACACGATGGCCAGAAGGTAGCGCAGCGCGTACGGCGGGACCCCGAAGTACCCGGCCGCCCACGGCACCGCCAGCAGCCCCAGGCCAAGCAGCGCCGCGCCGATCCCCGCGATCGCCGCGAGCGACAGGGTGAAGGCGCGGCTGCGGGCGACTTCCGGGTCCTCGCCGCCGCCGTCGTCCGCGTGGGCGGCGGCGCTGCGCATGTACGCCACGTCCAGCCCCAGCACGAACACCACCGAGGTCAGCGACAGGAGGGTGTAGACCACCGTCTGCACGCCGTTGTCGGCGGCGGTGAACTGCGAGGCGTAGAAGGGCTGGAGCAGGTAGCCCAGGAAGCGCCCCAGGATGGCGCTCAGCCCGTACACCAGCGACTCGGAGCCCAGCCGGCCCAGGCGCGCGCCGAAGCCCCCGGGGGCGGCGGGCGGCGGGGCGGCGGGGGAGGGTGATTCCATCGGCTCTCTCCGGCGGCGGCCGGGCAGGGGTGGGGACGGCCGCGGGGCGCGGCGCGGTCCCGGCGACGCAGGCACCTTCCGCGCCGCGGGCGCGCGGTGTAAGATCAGCGGCAGCGCACACCCCAACGGAAGCCGCCGAACATGGTCTCGCTCTTCGACATCCTGGGCCCCACCATGGTGGGGCCGTCCTCCTCGCACACGGCGGGGGCCTGCCGCCTGGGGCTCATGGCGCGCGCCATCCTGGGCGACACCCCGGAGCACGCCCTGATCCGCCTGCACGGCTCCTTCGCCGCGACCGGCGAGGGGCACGGCACGCACCGCGCCATCGTGGGCGGGCTGGTGGGGCTCGCCCCGGACGACCTGCGCCTGCGCATGGCCTACGAGGAGGCGGAGCGGGCCGGGCTCGCGTGGGAGTTCCAGGACGTGGACCTGGGCCAGGACGCCCACCCCAACACCGCGATCCTGGAGGTGCGGCGCGGCGAGGAGACCGCCCTGGTGCGGGGCGCCTCGGTGGGCGGCGGCCGGGTGCGCGTGGACGAGGTGGACGGCTTTGCCGTGGACCTGGAGGGCGACTATCATACGCTGGTGCTGCTGGCCCACGACGAGCCCGGGACCATCGCCGCCGTGACGGCGATCCTGGCCGGCCACGGGGTGAACCTGGCGACCATGCGCGTGGACCGCACCGGCCGCTACAAGGACGCCCTGATGACCATTGAGGCCGACGAGCCGGTCTCCGATTCGGCGCTCGCGGCGGTGCGCTCCTTTCCCTGGCTCCGCTGGGCCCGCCGCATCGACAAGATCAGCTGAACGGCAGGTTACAGGGTACAGGTTACAGCCTGCTCCAACCCTCTGGCTGCACGGTAGTTGCAGGCTGTCCCCTGTCCCCTGTAACCTGTACCCTGGTGTTTCCCATGCATCGCTCCGTCGAGTCCCTGATCCGCGAGGCCGAGGAAAGCGGCCGCTCCCTCCCCGAGGTGGTGCTCCGCGCCGAGACGGAGGAGACCGGCGCCTCCGTGGAGCAGGTCCGCGCCCGCATAGGCCGCACGCTGGCCGTGATGCGCTCGGCCATCGCCGAGGGGCTCAAGGGCGAGTCCCGCTCGCCCTCCGGGCTCACCGGCGGCCGGGCGCGCCTGCTCCACGAGAACGGCGCCCAGATCCTGGGCCCGCGCGTCACCACCACGCTGGCCCGCGCCATCGCCACGCTGGAGGTGAACGCGGCCATGGGGCTGATCGTGGCCGCGCCCACGGCGGGCGCCGCGGGGGTGCTCCCCGCGGTGCTGATCAGCGTGGGCGAGTTCATGGAGGCCGACGACGACCGGCTGGTGGACGCCATGCTGGTGGCCGGGGGCGTGGGCGGGGTGATCGCGCACCGGGCCTCGCTGGCCGGCGCGGAGGGCGGCTGCCAGGCCGAGACCGGCACCGCCGCCGCCATGGCCGCCGCCGCCGTCACCTGGCTGTACGGCGGGAGCAGCGAGCAGGTGGCCACCGCGGTGGCGCTCTCGCTCCAGGGGATGCTGGGGCTGATCTGCGACCCCATCGGCGGGCTGGTGGAGATCCCCTGCATCTACCGCAACGCGTCGGCGGCGATGCAGGCCATCTCCTCGGCGGAGATGGCGCTGGCGGGGCTGGACTTCCCGGTGAGCGCGGACGAGGTGATCGACGTGATGGGCGAGGTGGGCCGCCGCATGCCCGCCGCCTACCGCGAGACCGCCATGGGCGGCCTGGCGACCACGCCCTCGGCCCGCAAGCTGGTGCAGCTGGGCTCCGCGTCGCGCAAGCCCAGCGGGATCAGCCGGTAGGCGCGGCGCCCGCCCCGAAACTTTCCGTTCCGCCCCCCCGTACCCACGGACCATGACGCCGCTCGTTCCCGTAGTCCTCGTCGTGGTCTTCGTCCTCGGCCCCCTGGCGCGCGCCCTCGCGAGCCGGATCAGCCGCGACCCGCGCCCCCTGCCCGGGGCGCCCCCGGAGGAGGTCGCCCGCCTCCGCGACGAGGTGGACCGCCTGGGCGCCGAGGTGACGCGGCTCAGCGAGGAGCAGGCGTTCATGCTGAAGCTGCTGGCCTCGGGCGAGAAGCCGCAGGGTGGTCAGGGGCCCAGCCAGGCGGGCTGACGGCGACCTTTTCGAGGCGCTTCGACCGGGCTCCGGTGTAGGTGGTCGGCCGGGGGATGCTGCTCCGGGGGAGCCGAACTCGCCCACCGCCGGAGTGAGGGCGAGATCACGTTGGCTTCGAACATGACGTTCCCCCTGCGCAGCCTCCCCCGACCTCCCTGCGCAGATCGCAGAACTGCTGTTGCAGTTCTGGAGAGGGACCCGGCGGACGCCAGCGCCATCCCGCGTGAGGGATGCGAGCGCGAAGCGGCGAGACCCGCGGCAGTTTGCGGGGCTCGCCTCCGTTAGGCAGCGTTGTTTGCTGCCTTACGGAGCCGCAGCCCGACCCCGGCGCAGCCGGGGGCACGCCCGAACCCGCAGTAAAAAAGTCCGTTAGAAGTCCGACCCGATCCCGAATCCGGAGACGCGCATGTTGACGCGAGAGGACGTGGAAAGCTACTTGCTCCGTGCGGAGCTGACGAACGAAGAGGTGGGCGAGGGAATGTGGGTGGCCCCGCTGGACGAGGCGGGCGGCGCCCGGCTGGTGGTGCACTTCTCGCCGCCGGTGCTGGTGTTCCGGCTCAAGGTGCTGGACATCCCCGCCGACCAGGACAAGTGCGCCGGGCTGTACAAGCGGCTGCTGGAGCTGAACGCCACCGACCTGGTGCACGCCGCCTACGCGCTGGAGGAGAGCGACGTGATCCTCACCGAGACGCTGGAGCTGGAGAACCTGGACTTCAACGAGTTCCAGGCGACGGTCGACTCGTTCCACGTGGCGCTCGCTTCGCACCTGGAGCTCCTGGCCCCCTTCCGCGACTGCTGACGGGCGCGCCCGCCGAGCCCCAACCGTATAACGACATGGGAATCTTCAACAAGCTGTCGACGCTGATCCGGTCCAACCTCAACGACCTGATCGCCCGGGCGGAAGACCCGGAAAAGATGCTGAACCAGGTCATCCTGGACATGCGCGAGCAGCTCACCAAGGCGAAGCAGGAAGTCGCCGTGGCGATCGCGGACGAGCGCAGGCTCAAGGCGCAGGTGGAGGAGGAGTACAAGCAGTCGCAGGACTGGGAGCGCCGCGCCATGCTGGCCGTGCGGCAGGACCGCGACGACCTGGCCCGGCAGGCGCTGCTGCGCCAGCAGGAGCACGGCGAGCGCGCGCAGGCGCTGCACGAGACCTGGCAGAAGCACGCGCAGGAGACGGAGAAGCTCAAGGACGCGCTGCGCCAGCTGAACACCAAGATCGAGGAGGCGCGCCGCAAGAAGAACCTGCTCGTGGCGCAGCAGAAGCGGGCGCAGGCGCAGAAGCGCATCCACGAGACCATGTCGGGGCTCTCGGACAAGTCGGCGTTCGACGCGTTCGACCGCATGGCGGAGCGGATCCAGGAGAACGAGCGGCGCGCCCTCGCCGCGGCCGAGGTCAGCGACGAGCTGTCGGGCGACCCGCTGGAGCGGGAGTTCGCGGCTCTGGACAAGGGGAGCGGCGGCGACGCGGACATGCGCCTGCTGGACCTGAAGCAGAAGATGGGGATGCTGCCGCCGGCGCCGGCGCAGGACACCCGGCAGCTCCCGGGCGGCGCCCAGCAGCGCCTGGGCACGGGCGGGACGGCGCCCGGGCAGACCGTTCCCGGGCAGGAGGTGCGTGGACAGGGGCAGCCGGACCGGACGGAGGCGTTCGGCGGCGACCGCACGCAGGGGATCGGTCCGGACGACACCCGGCCCATGGCGCCCGCGCAGGCGCCGGAGCACATCCGCGACGCGGAGCTGCTCTCGGAGTTCGAGGCGCTGGAGGAGGAGGAGCGCGGCCGCCCGGCCTGACGGCCGGCGGGCCCGCGGCGGCTTTCCTTACACGGCCGCGGGCGATAGCTTCACGGGGCCGGCGCCGGTGCGCCGGCCCCGTTCTTTTTTCTGCTCCCGGAACGCCTTGCGAGACGCGACCCAGCCCCGGCCGTCGTACGGGCTCCTCGCCGCGGCCGTCATCACGGTGCTCCTCCTGCTGTTCGTGTACAGCGTGGCGGACACCCTGCTGCTGTTCTTCATCGCGGCGCTCCTGTCGCTGTACCTGGGCGCCGTCACCGACTTCTTCGAGCGCCGGCTGCGCCTGCCGCGCCGCTGGGGGCTGCTGCTGTCCGTGGTGCTCACCACGGTGGGGCTGGTGGGGGTGGGGTGGCTGATCGTCCCGCCCGTGCTGGAGCAGACGCAGGGGCTGATCAGCGCGCTCCCGGGGCTGCTGACGGGGTGGAAGAACGGGCTGCTGGAGCTGGCCCGCCGCTACCCCATCCTGGGGCAGCTCTTCCCCTCGCCGGACCAGACGGTGGCCTACGCCACCGAGGCGCTGGGCAGCCTGGGCGGCTACTTCACCGGGCTGATCCCCTACCTGTTCGGCGGGATCAACTTCCTGATCCACCTGGTGAGCGTGCTGGTGATGGCGGTGTACCTGACGCTGCGCCCGTCGCTGTACCGCGAGGGGATCATCGTGCTGGTGCCGCCGGTGCACCGCGATCTGGCCCGCGACATCCTCTCGGACCTGGCCACCACGCTGCGCGCCTGGATCGTGGGGCAGATCCTGGCGATGATCGTGCTGGGAACGCTCACCTGGGTGGGGCTGGTGCTGCTGGAGGTGCCGTACGCCCTGGCCTTCGGGGTGTTCACCGGGCTGGTGGTGGTGGTCCCCTTCTTCGGCACGCTGGTCTCCACGCTGCTGCCGGCGCTGTTCGTGCTGGGCTCGGGCGGCGGCGTGCAGGCGCTGCTGGTGGTGCTGCTGGGGGTGGTCGTCCACCTGTTCGAGGCCAACTTCGTCCACCCCGTCATCATGGAGCGGCAGATCAACCTGCCGCCGGTGCTCTCCATCCTGAGCGTGCTGGTGATGGCGGAGCTGCTGGGCGCCGTCGGGCTGGTGGTGGCGGTGCCGGTCCTCGCCACGGCCATCGTCATCATCCGCCGCGTGTACATCCACCGCCTGCTGGAGGGGCGCGGCTTCCGTCGCTTCGTGCGCGACACCCCGGTGGAGCTGCGCCTCCCGGAGGGGGCCGTGCTCGCGCACCCCTCCGCGGCCGACCTCAGCATCCCCGCGCTGCTGGAGCGCGCCGGCGAGCCCTCGGTGTGACCCGGCGCGCCCGCTCCCGACCCTTTCGTCCCACGCCATGAACGACCATCGCTACCTGATCCTCGCCGAGGGGCACTTCGGCCCGGAGACCACCAAGACCGCCAACAGCGCCATCCGCTACCTCCCCGACCGGGTGCTCGCCGTGGTGGACTCGCGCCACGCCGGCAAGACCGCGCGCGACGTGCTGGGCTTCGGCGGCGCCGTCCCGGTGCTGGCCACGCTGGAGGAGGGGCTGGCGCTGAATCCCACCGCGGCGCTGGTGGGGATCGCGCCGCAGGGCGGCCGCCTCCCGGACGAGTGGCGCCCCCTGCTGCGCCGGGTGATCGAGGCGGGGCTGGACGTGGTGAGCGGGCTGCACTTCTACCTGGGGCTGGACCCGGAGCTGGCGGCGCTGGCCGGGGAGCACGGGGTGAAGATCGTGGACCTGCGGCGCCCCCCGGCGGACCTCCCCGTGTCCACGGGCAGGGCGCGGCTGGTGGACGCGTTCACGGTGCTCACCGTGGGCACGGACTGCAACATCGGCAAGATGACGGCGGCGCTCCAGCTGCGCGACGCGCTGGCGGGCCGGGGGACGCGCGTGGGCTTCGCGGCCACCGGGCAGACGGGGATCCTGATCGAGGGGTGGGGGACCTCGGTGGACGCGGTGGTGGCCGACTTCATCGGCGGGGCGGCGGAGCAGCTGGTGCTGCGCGCCGCGGAGGGCAACGACGTGGTGCTGGTGGAGGGGCAGGGCTCGCTGGTGCACCCCGGCTACTCGGGGGTGACGCTGGGGCTGCTGCACGGCTCCATGCCGGACGCGATGGTGCTCTGCCACCAGCCGTCGCGCCGCTGCCCGTACAACCGCTACGGCGCGTACGAGTGGATGACGCTCCCCTCGGTGGAGGAGACCATCCGCCTGTGCGAGAGCGCAATCGCGCCGCTCAAGACCTCCAGGGTGATCGGCATCTGCCTGAACACCTGGGACCTCACGGACGAGCAGGCCCGCGAGGCGGTGGAGCGGGTGCAGGCCGAGACCGGGCTGCCGGCCACCGACCCGGTGCGCTTCGACCCGTCGCCCGTGGTGGACGCGATCCTCGCGGGCGCGGAGCGCAAGCGGGGCGCGGCGGCCGTGACCGCCTGACGCCGCGGCGCGTGGCCCGGCGAGCTCCCGCGGAGGCGAAGGGCAGGGGGCGGGCGCCGGCGCGCCCGCCCCCGCTTGCGCAGGAGCCCGCGTCGTCGGGCCCTGCCGCGCTGGAGCGCGCGCTCGGCCTGCTGCGCGAGGTCCGCGCGGCGGCGCTCCCGGAGGGCGACGACGAGGCGCGCCGGCTGCACGCGTGCTCCGTCTGCGCGGCGGCGGTCGCCGCGTACTGGCGCGCGGCCTGCGCGCCGGACCGGGAGCTCGGGGGGCTGGCGCCCCCGCCGGCCGCGCCACCCCGGGACGGCGACCCGGCGGCCGCGCGCGCCGCCGCGCTGGGCGAGGCCGCGGCGGGGCTCCCGCCCACGGTGGCGGCGTACCTGGTGGGCACGGTCTACACGGCGCTGCTCCCGCCGGGGCACCGCTCGCGGCACGGGGTGTTCTTCACGCCGCCGCCGCTGGTGGAGCGGCTGCTGGACCTGGTGGAGGAGGCCGGCCACGACTGGACGGCGGGGACGGTGCTGGACCCGGCGTGCGGCGGCGGCGCCTTCCTGGCGCCTGTGGCGGCCCGGATGGCCGCGGCGCTGGAGCGCGGCGGCGCGTCGCCCGGGGAGATCGTCCGGGACGTCGCCGCCCGCCTGGCGGGGGTGGAGATCGACCCGTTCGCCGCGTGGATGGCCAGGGTGTTCCTGGAGGCGGCGCTCTGGCCGCGCTGCGTGGCGGCGCGGCTGCGCCTTCCGGCGGACGTGGTGGAGGTGCGTGACGCGCTGGGGGTGCCCGACGGCTGGCGCGGCGGCTTCGGCCTGGTGGTGGGGAACCCGCCGTACGGCCGCCTCACGCTGGAGCCGGACACGCGGGAGCGCTTCCGCCGCTCCCTGTTCGGCCACGCCAACCTGTACGGCCTGTTCACCGACCTGGCCGTGCGCCTGCTGGCGCCGGGCGGCCGGGTGGGGTACGTGACCCCCACCTCGTTCCTGGGCGGGCTGTACTTCGCCAACCTGCGCCGCCTGCTCGCGGCGGAGGCGCCCCCCGCGGCGGTGGACTTCGTGGCGGAGCGCAGCGGCGTGTTCGACGACGTGCTCCAGGAGACGCTCCTGGTGGTGTTCGCCCGTGAGCCGGCGGCCGGGTGCGCGCCGGTGCACGCCATCCGCCCCACGGCGCTGGACCGCCCCTGCGACGTCCACCAGACCGGCTGCTTCCCCCCGCCGGACGCCCGCGGCGGCCCCTGGATCCTGCCGCGCTCCCCGGGGCAGTCGGCGCTGCTCGCCGGGGTGCGGGGCCTGGGCCACCGGCTGCGCGACCTGGGGGTGCGGGTGAGCACCGGCCCGCTGGTGTGGAACCGCCACAAGGGCCAGCTCCGCGACCGCCGCGGCCCCGACGTCTACCCGCTGGTCTGGGCGGAGTCGGTGGCCGGCCCCGGCGTGTTCGCCTTCAGCGCCCGCCGCCGCAACCACCGGCCCTTCTTCGCCGTGGAGCCGGGGCAGGGGCACCTGCTCACCGCGGAGCCGTGCGTGCTGGTGCAGCGCACCACGGCGAAGGAGCAGCAGCGCCGCCTGGTGGCCGCCGAGCTCCCGCCGGAGTTCCTGGCCGAGCACGGCGCCGCCGTGGTGGAGAACCACCTCAACGTGGTCCGCCTCGCCCCGGACGCCCCCATCGGCCTGGCGACGCTCGCCGCCCTGCTCAACTCGCGCGTGGCGGACGAGGTGTTCCGCTGCATCAGCGGCAGCGTGGCCGTGTCCGCGTTCGAGCTGGAGGCGCTCCCCGTCCCCCCGCCGGAGGCCCTGCGCGAGGTGGACGCCGCCATCCGCGCGGGCTGCGGCGCCGCGGAAGCCGAGCGCCTGATCGCCGCGGCGTACGGGGTGGAAGCGTGAGCGGAATCGTTCTCCCCCCGCTCCCCGAGCTGGACACGATCCACGCGCGCCTGCCGCGGATCTTCCCGGAGGGCACCGAGCAGCGCAACTACCTGGTGCGCAACATCGCCGCGAAGACCGTGTTCGTGATGTTCTACGTGGGCGCGGTGGAGGGATGGGAGCGCTGGCTGCGGCCCAACCAGGTGGTGCGGATGACCGACGAGCAGGCCGCGCGGGTGTCGGACGAGGAGCGCGCGGCCTGGACGGAGGCGTCGCTGAAGCCCAACGCCGTGGTGGGCGCGGGGCGCTGGTTCGCGGACAACAGCCGCGAGCCCATCCGCGACGAGACCATCAAGGAGGGACTGATCCGGGTGGGCGCGGTGGTGGAGCGCCCCGGCCTGGCGCCCACCTCGCAGCACCCCCGCTACGCCCTCGCCGCCGACTTCGCGCGCCTCTTCCTGGCGGGCGACGACGAGCTGGCCGACGAGGCCGCGGCCTGGCAGCGGAGCCACCTCAGCGCCGGCGCCCTCGCCCGCGTGCAGCTGGTGCGCCGCGCCGCCGCCGCGGGCACCGCCGGCGACGCGGTGCTGGTGCGGTTTCCCAACGGCGAGTCGCGCCACATGGCCGCCGGCCCCAGCACGGAGATCACCCGCGCCGTGGTGGAGGACTTCGCCCCGCGCTTCCTTCGCACGCCCGCGGTGGTGTGGGTGAGCGAGAGCAAGCGCAAGGTGGTGGCGCGCGACGAGGAGCTCGCCCGCGCCGTGGGGCTCCCCATCGAAGCGCACAAGGTGCTCCCCGACATCATCCTGGCGGACCTGGCGACCCCCGACCCGCTGCTGGTGTTCGTGGAGGCCGTCGCCTCGGACGGGCCCATCAGCGACGCGCGCAGGCGCGACCTGCTCCGCATCCTGGAGGAGGGCGGCCACGACCCGCGCAACGCGGCCTTCGTCACCGCCTTCCTGGACCGCGGGGTCGGCCCCTGGCGCCGCCTGGCGCCCTCCATCGCCTGGGACTCGTTTGTGTGGTTCGTCTCGGAGCCCGACCGCATCGTGGTCCACCGCACCCTTGAACCGGAGGGCCCGCGGCTCTCCGACCTCATCGGGAGATAAAAGATGCTTTTCAGGTGGATGCGCGGCGCGGGGTCCGCGGCCGTCCTCGCCGCCACGCTGCCGCTCGCAGGGTGCGGCGAGCCGGAGGACGCCGACGCCATCGAAGCCGCCGCCGTGGCCTACGTGCAGGAGGCCGGCGGCGTCCCCGGCACCGCAGAGGTGGAGGAGGTGTCGGGCGACCACGCCCGCGCCCTGGTGACGCCGAAGGAGGAGGGGAGCACCGACCCCGCCTGGGTCCTGCTGAAGCGGGAGAACGGGAAGTGGCAGGGCCTGGTCTACGGCACGGCGATCGGCCCGGAGGAGCTGGAGGACCTGGGGATCCCCGCGACGCTGAAGCCGGACTAGACCCACCGACGCGGAGAAGCCAGAACGGCGGAACGGCGCCCGATCCGGAGCGCCGTTCCGCCGTTGCAGTTCAAAGCAGTACCCATCAAAATCTGTTCGGAGGGAGACTCGCCGGCAGTTTGGCGAGGCTCACTCCGGCGCAGGGAGACAGCCGGGCAGTTTCGGCTGGCTCCCGGAGCCCGCGGAGGAGACCGGACAGCAGTACCGTCCGGGCTCCGCAGCGGCCCCGCCACGACATGAAGAAGCTACGCCTTCGCCTTCGCCGCCCGCTTCGACTTGACGTACTCGAACACCCCGGGCAGCACCGACAGCACGATGATCGCCACGATGACCAGCCCGAAGTTGTCCTTGACTGCCGGAATGTTCCCGAAATAGTACCCGGCGAACAGGAACGCCGTAATCCAGATGACCCCGCCCACCACGTTGTAGGTGATGAACTTGGCGTAGTTCATGGAGCACGCCCCCGCCACGAACGGCGCGTACGTCCGCACGATGGGGATGAAGCGCGCGATGATGATGGTCTTGCCGCCGTACTTGGCGTAGAACTCCTCGGTGCGCCGCAGGTACTCGGTCTTCAGCACCCGCGCGTCCGGCTTGAACACGCGCGTCCCCACCGCCTTGCCGATGGCGTAGTTCACCGAGTCCCCCAGCACCGCCGCCACGCACAGCAGCACCCACAAAAAGAACACGTTCATGGACCCGCCCGCCGCCAGCGCCCCCGTGGCGAACAGCAGCGAGTCGCCGGGGAGGAACGGCGTGACCACCAGCCCCGTCTCGCAGAAGATGATCGCGAACAGGATCCCGTAGGTCCACCCGCCGTAGTCGCGGATCAGCTCGTTGAGGTGGACGTCCAGGTGCAGGAAGTAGTCGATGAACTGTCGGATCAGATCCATCCCGGCCGCCTCGCTCGTTGTGCGTCGTTCAGCGGTCGGGAAGCCCCTCTCCCCGACGGTGGACGGGAATGCTATCGGCTGGGCGGATCTGATACAAGCC
The DNA here is from genome assembly GCA_036389055.1 of Longimicrobiaceae bacterium. Taxonomy (GTDB): domain Bacteria; phylum Gemmatimonadota; class Gemmatimonadetes; order Longimicrobiales; family Longimicrobiaceae; genus JAFAYN01. The sequence continues at coordinate 45,119 of DASVQR010000006.1, forward strand.
CGTGCGGCGCGCCGGCTTCCCCGCGCGGGGCGCCCGCGATTACCTTGGTCCCGGGCCGGCGCGACCGCCCCGGCCCGAGCACCACGCACCCGGAGCCCCATGAGCGGCACCCCCGCGGACGCCCTGTCGCAGCAGGAGACCCTGCGCTACGCGCGGCACCTGATCCTCCCCGAGGTAGGCCCCGCCGGCCAGCGGAAATTGAAGCAGTCGCGCGTGCTGCTGGTGGGCGCGGGCGGGCTGGGCTCGCCGCTGGCGCTGTACCTGGCCGCCGCGGGGGTGGGGACGCTGGGGCTGGTGGACTTCGACGTGGTGGACGCCACCAACCTGCAGCGGCAGGTGCTGCACGGCACCCGGGACGTGGGGCGGTCCAAGCTGGACTCGGCCCGCGACCGGATCGGCGACCTCAACCCGCACGTGGTGGTGGAGCCGCACCCCGTGCGCCTGTCCTCCGCCAACGCGCTGGAATTGTTCCGCGAGTACGACGTGGTGGTGGACGGCACCGACAACTTCCCCACGCGCTACCTGGTCAACGACGCCTGCGTGCTCACGGGCAAGCCCAACGTGTACGGCTCCATCCTGCGCTGGGAGGGGCAGGCGTCGGTGTTCTGGGCCAAGAAGGGCCCCTGCTACCGCTGCCTGTTCCGCGACCCGCCGCCGCCGGGGCTGGTCCCCTCCTGCGCCGAGGGCGGGGTGCTGGGCGTGCTCCCCGGAATCGTGGGCACCCTCCAGGCCGCGGAGACGCTCAAGCTGCTGCTGGGGGTGGGGGAGCCGATGATCGGGAGGCTCTTGCTTTTGGACGCGCTGCGGATGAGGTTTCGCGAGCTGAAGCTGCGCAGGGACCCGGAGTGCCCGGCGTGCGGCGAGCGCCCCACGATCCGGGAATTGATCGACTACGAGCGGTTCTGCGGCGTGCCGCAGGCGAACCCGACGGAGGCCCCCATGGCGAACGGAAGCGAAGTCCCCGAGATCACCCCCGCCGAGCTGAAGCAGCGGCTGGACCGCGGCGACCGGCTCACCATCATCGACGTGCGCGAGCCGCACGAGTGGGACATCTGCAACCTGGAGGACCACGGGTCGCGGCTGATCCCGCTGGGCGAGATCGGGGAGCGCGCCGGCGAGATCGACCCGCAGGACGAGATCGTCCTCCAGTGCCGCTCCGGCGCCCGCAGCGCAAAGGCGCTGGCTGCGCTGCGCGAGCGCGGCTACTCGCGGCTCTGGAACCTCAAGGGCGGGATCCTGGGCTGGTCGGACGAGGTGGACCCGTCGATCCCGAAGTACTAGGGGACAGGGGACAGGTTACAGGGGACAGCCTGCAACTGCGGGTGTCCCCGAGGTCGACCGGCCTCCCCGGCGCCGCGCGTGGCGCCGGGGAGGCTTCGCGTCCGCACACGAGGGCCGGTTCGTGGCGGGTGCTGTGGTCCGCGCCGCCTCCTGCCGATACTTCTACATACGGGGCTGACCGCCTCACCCCCTTCGACACGGCTCCATGTCCAGCACCGCTGAAAGCACCCCGGCCTCCGCGCCCGCGCTCCCCGACTTCGGCGACGTCCGGGCGGCGGCGGCGCGGCTCCGCGGGGTGGCGCACCGCACCCCGGTGGTCACCTCGCGCACCCTGGACACGCTGGCGGGGGCCACGGTGCTGCTCAAGTGCGAGAACCTGCAGCGCGGCGGCGCCTTCAAGTTCCGGGGGGCGTACAACGCGGTCTCGAAGCTGAGCGGGGCGGAGCGGCGGGCGGGGGTGCTCACCTTCTCCTCCGGGAACCACGCGCAGGCGGTGGCGCTCACCGGGAGGATCCTGGGGGTGAAGACGGCGGTGGTGATGCCGGACAACGCGCCCGCGGCCAAGGTGGAGGCGACCCGCGGCTACGGCGCCGAGGTGATCCTGTACGACCCGGCCACGGGCTCGCGCGAGGAGCTCGCCGCGCGGCTGCGCGAGGAGCGCGGGATGACGCTGGTGCCGCCGTACGACCACGCTGACGTGGTGGCGGGGCAGGGGACCGCCGCGCTGGAATTGCTGGAGGAGGCCGGGCCGCTGGACGCGGTGCTCGCCCCGTGCGGCGGCGGGGGGCTGCTGAGCGGCACGGCGCTGGCCGCCAGGGCCGTGGCGCCGGGGTGCCGGGTCGTCGGCGTCGAGCCGGAACTCGCGGACGACGCCACGCGCTCCTTCCGCACGGGCGAGCTGCAGCGGGTCGTCAACCCGCCCACCATCGCCGACGGCCTGCGCACGCCGTACCTGGGGACCATCACCTTTCCCCTGGTGCGCGCGCACGTGGACGACATGCGCACCGTGAGCGAGGCCGGGATCGTGGAGGCAATGCGCTTCCTGTGGACCCGCACCAAGCTGGTGGTGGAGCCCTCCGGCGCCGTGCCGGTGGCGGCGCTGCTGGCGGGGATCCCGGAGCTGCGGGGCGCGCGCGTGGGGGTGGTGCTGAGCGGCGGCAACGTGGACCTGGCCGCCGCCTGCGCCCTGCTGGCCGGCGGCGGGTAGCCGCCGCCCGACGCGGCGGCACGGAAACGGCGGTCCTGGCGGGTAGATCGCGGAGCCCCTACGGGGACAATCCGGAAGAAGTGGAAGCGGTTCCTCAGAGGTGCAGATGATCCGGAGAGAGAGTTCGAGCCAGCGGGAGAAGGGGAGCATCCTGGTCGTGGACGACGAGGAGGGGATCCTGCGCTCCCTGGGGAAGTTCCTGACCCGCCTGGGCCACCGGGTGGAGACGGCCACCAGCGTGCACGGCGCGCTGGAGCTGCTGGCGCCCGGCCGCTTCGACCTGGTGCTCACCGACCTGCGCATGCCCGAGGCGTCGGGGCTGGAGCTGCTCGCCGAGGTGCGGGTGCGCTCGCCGGGGACGCGCACCATCCTGATGAGCGCCAACGCCGACGTCCCCGCCGCGGCCGTCGCCATCCAGCGCGGGGTGGACCAGCTCCTGATCAAGCCCTTCGACCTGGAGTCGCTGCGGGCGGGGGTGGAGCAGTCGCTCGCCCGCCGCCGCGCCGAGACCGCCGCCGTGCGCGAGCGCGAGCTGCTGGAGGCCCAGCTCCGCCGCCGCGACACAGAGAGCAAGATCTGGATCCTGCGCGCCGCCCACGCGCTTGCCGCCGCGGTGGAGGCCAAGGACCCGTACACCGCCGGCCACGCCACCCGCGTCACCGCGTACGCCATGTCGGTCGCCGAGGCGCTGGGCGGCATCGACCTGCTGCGCTTCCGCCTGGCGGGCGACCTGCACGACGTGGGCAAGATCGGGATCCCGGACGTGATCCTCAACAAGCCCGGCCGCCTGGAGCCCGCCGAGATGGAGCTGGTGCGCCGCCACCCGGAGACGGGGGCGCGCATCCTGGAGCCGCTGATCGACGACCCCATGGTGCTGGGGGTGGTGCGCTGGCACCACGAGCGCTGGGACGGCGAGGGGTACCCGGACCGTCTGGCGGGCGAGGCGATCCCGCTCCCGGCGCGGGTGCTGGCGGTGGCGGACACGCTGGACGCGATGACCTCCAACCGGGCCTACCGGGGCGGGCTGCCCTGGGCCGTGGCGCTGGCCGAGATCCGGGCGTGCTCCGGGTCGCAGTTCGATCCCGTGGTGGTGGCGGCGTTCGAGCGTGCGCTTCCCGTGCTGGAGGCGCAGTTCCGCGAGTTCTACGGGGACGACGCGCGACTCGCGGGTTAGTTTACCTGTGTCGTGGCGGGGCCGCTCCGGAACCAGGCCAAACTGCCGGCCTGTTTCCTACGCGGGCTCCGGGAGCCTCCTCGGCCGGCACGGAACTGCTGTGCCGACGCTGCGGGGTCTCCCTCCGCCGGGGTGAGCCTCGCCAAACTGCCGGCGAGTCTCCCCCCGAACAGATTGATGTGGGTACGACGGAACGACGACGGCGGAACGGCCCCCGATCAGGCGCCGTTCCGCCGTTGTCGTTCTCCCCTCCCCCTTGCGGGGAGGGGCCGGGGGAGGGGGTCCGCCGTCGCCGTTCCACTTTCGCACTCCCGCACTTTCGCACTCCCGCACTCCCTCCTTACCTTGCCGCGTCTCCCCCAACCGACGCGATCCCACATGCCGCTGCGCCCCCTCCGCATCGCCCCGCTGTTCCTCCTCGTCGGCTGCGCGCCTGCGCTGGCACCCGCGCCCCCGGCTCCGGTCGAATCGGTCCCCGGGTGGGACCGGGTGGAGACGGTGGCGCCGGGGGTGAGGCACCTGTTCAGGGCGGACAGTGCGGGGCCGTGGGCGGTGCACGTGGTGGAGGCGAACCCGCGGACCTGTGGGGTGGAGCTGGGCAGCGTCAAGGCGGCGGGGCGGCTGGAGGGGCGGGAGACCACGGGCGAGCTGGCGCGGCGGGCGGAGCGGGAGCGGGGCCGGCCGGTGCTCGCGGCGCTCAACGCGGACTTCTTCAGCTTCACCCCGCCGGGCGTGCCCACGGGGGCGCAGGTGGTGGCGGGGGAGCCGGTGCGCGGCCCCGGGGAGCGGGCCGTGCTCGGCGTCGCCGCGGACGGCACGCCGTTCATCGGGCGGGTGCGGCTGGCGGGGAAGCTGTGGCTGTCGCGGGGGCTCTCGGCCACGGTGGGGCGCGTCAACATGCGCCCCGCGGGGGACACGCTGGCCGTCTACAACCGCTTCGCGGGCGCCACGACCCCCACCGACACCGGCGTGGTGGAACTGCTGGTGCGGCGCGTAGGCGCCGCCGGGGCGGTGGGGGACACGCTGCGTGGCGTGCTGGTGGGGTCGGACACGGCGGCGGCGGGCGTCACGGTGCCGGAGGGCGGGGTGGTGTTCGCGGCGCGGGGGCGCGCAGCGGACTTCCTGCGCCTCCTCACCCCTCCCGGGGACACCGTGCGCTGGACGCTGCGGCTTGAGCCGGCGCCCGGGCCCGTGCGCGAGATGGTGGGCGGGCACCCGGTGCTGCTGCGCCGGGGCGCGGAGGTCCCGGACGCGGAGAGCGGCGCCGCCCCGGCGTTCGCCGCCACCCGGCACCCGCGCTCGGCGGTGGGGTGGCGCGCGGACGGCACCCTGCTGCTGGTCGCGGTGGACGGGCGGCAGCCGGGCTACAGCGTGGGGATGTCGCTCCCCGAGATGCGCGCCCTGTTCCGGGAATTGGGCGCCGTGGAGGCGCTGAACCTGGACGGCGGCGGCTCCACCGCGCTGGTGGTGCGCGGGCGCGCGGTCAACCGCCCCTCCGACGCCGGGGGCGAGCGCCCGGTGGCGAACGCCCTGGTGCTCCTGGGGCCCGCCGCGGGGAGCTGCGGGCGTCGGTGAGCCCGAGGACCGCCGTCCGAAGTTCCCGTTCGGGAACTTCGGGCCGGCCGCCGGGCCGCCGCGGGCCGGTTCGCGTTTCGACGGGGCTCCCCGCCGCCTAACACCAGGATTCCCGGAAGTCGTTGTGGGGGATGGATCTGGCCAGGTGTCAGGTGTTTCCCGACATGCGGCGTTGACAGGGAGGGCTCCGGGGCGCAATATACCACCGCTCGGGAACCTGGTCCGCCGCGGTGGGCCGGGTTCGCCGTCCAGCACCACGTCGGCATCCCATCCCAGCCCGCCGCGCGCGGCCCCGGACGCCCTCCCCGTCGGCTCGAACCGTTCCGCACAGAGACATCGTGAGCCAGCTCGCTTTCAGTAATGGCCGGACCTGGTCCCGGGCGCTGTCCCTCCTGGGCGCAGTGCTCCTGCTCGCCTCGTGCGACGACAACGGCACCGGCTCCAACCGCAGGGTCGCGCGGGTGGCGGTGACCGCCACCGCCTCCACCCTGGAGGCGGGGAAGACGCTGCTGCTCACGGCGGTGGCGTACGACAGGCGCGACCGCGCGCTCGCCGGCCGGGCGTTCACCTGGGCCACCAGCAGCGAGGCCGTGGCGCGCGTGGGGCAGGACGGTACGGTGACCGGCGTCGCGGCGGGGCCGGTGACCATCACCGCCACCACCGAGGGCGTCCCGGGCACGCTGGCGCTCACGGTCACGGCGGCGCCGCAGGCGCCGGCCGCGCGCGTGGCGATCGTCCCGGGGTTCGCCACGGTGGACGCGGGCGCCACCTCCACGCTGCGCGCCGCCGCGCTGACCGCCGGCGGCGACACCGTCCGCGGCACGGCGTTCACCTGGACGGCCACCCCCGAGGCGACCGCCACCGTGAGCGCCTCCGGCGTGGTCACGGGCGTCGCCGCGGGGCAGGCGCGGGTGGTCGCGCGCGCCGGCACCCTGTCCGACACCGCGACGGTCGCGGTGCTCGGCGCCCGCTCGCTGCTCGCCACCGCCTTCCCCAACGGCGCCATCCGCTCCGGCGTGGCCGCGGGGCAGACGTTCACGGTGCCGGTGGTGCTCGACCTGGCCAAGCTGGGGGGCAACGGCGACCTGGGCTCCGCCCAGTTCGACCTGGTGTTCGACCCGGCGGTGCTCCAGTACGTGTCGGCGGCCAGCACCCTGCAGGGCGCGGCCGAGACCAACCTGGTGAGCGCGGGGCGCGTGCGCTTCGCCTTCGCCGCGACGTCCCCGCAGGGGAGCGCGCGGCCCACGCTGGTGACGCTCACCTTCCGGGTCGCGGCGGGCGTCGCGGCCGGCACGCAGACCCCGCTGGACCTGGTGTTCACCGTGGCGCCCACCAGCACCAGCTTCGCCCCGTACGACCTCCCGGTGGCCGTGGACGGCATCGTCCGCGTCACCACCCCCTGACGGACCGGACCGCCCGGCGCACGCCGCGCCGGGCGGAGCAGGACACTACGCAAGGAGAAGGACCGATGAGCAGGAAGAAGCGCATCGCGGCGCCGTTCGCAGTGGCGCTGGCGCTGGGTCTCCTGGGCGGCTGCGAGAACGCGGTGCAGCCGCAGGAGCCGAGCGTCCTGGAGGGGCTCGCCCCGGGGATCCACCCGGTGGTGGTGCTGGCCTCGCAGGCCGGCAACGCCGCCACCGTCGAGCTGCACCTGAAGCGGGTGGGCGTGGATGCCAAGATCGCCAGCTTCCAGGGGGAGCTCGGCTTCGACAAGGAGCGCCTGACGCTCTCCGGCGCCGAGCTCAAGCCCGGCGTCATGGGCGCGTGGAACGAGAGCGCGCCGGGCACCGTCCGCTTCGCGGGCGCCGTGGCCGAGGGGATGGCCGACGGCCCGGTGCTGACGCTGCGCTTCGTCGCCAAGGGCGCCGTGCAGGGGCCGGAGTTCCGGGTCAAGCTGGAGGAGCTGGTCTCCTCGGCCGACTTCCAGGACCTCTCCCCGCGCCTGGTGGTCCGCGACCAGCCCCTCTTCTCGCCGTCCCCCCTCAAGTAGCCGCACCGCAAGAGGTGAGGACCGTTCGGGTCCGCGGGAATCCCGCGGACCCGACGACGTTCGTTTGCCAGCCCTGATTCCTTCCCGGGAGACCAAGATGCGGTTCCTTCCCAGGCTCGCCCTGCTTTGCGGCGCGCTCCTCTTCCTGTTCGGCGCCTCCGCGCGCCCGGCCGCCGCCCAGTCGGGCGCAATCGGGATCCGCGGCGACGTCACTGCCGACGGCAACCTCACCGCGTCCGACGCGCTGGCGGTGCTCTCCCACGTGGTGGGCAAGCCCCTCCCCGCGGGATACTCCGCCGAGCTCGACGGCGACGCGGACGGCAACGGCCAGGTGACGGCGCTGGACGCGCTGGTCATCCTGGGCCGCGTCGTCGGCAAGGACGTGGCGCGCTACCCCGTGGGCCGGCGGCTCCTGTCCGGCACGGTGGGAGCCGCGGGGGGATCGGTGGTCTCCCGGGCCGACTCCATCCGCATGGAGCTCCCCGAGGGAGCCCTGTCCGACGCCGTGTACCTGACGGTGGAGCCCGCGGCGGCGCCGGCGGCGCCGGGGCTGCTCCCCGGCTCGGTGCTGGCGATCGGGCCGGACGGGCAGCGCTTCGCGAAGCCCGTGCGGCTGACCCTGCGCTTCGACCCGGCGGCGATGCCCGGGGGCACGGTCGCGGAGGAGCTGCGCATCCACCGGCGCGTGGGCAATGCATGGGAAGAGGTGCCGGGAGGCACGGTCGACGCGCGGGCCGGGGTGGCGAGCGCGATGCTCGCCGGGGCCGGGACGTACGCGATCCTGCCGCGCGCCGCGACCGGGCTGACGCTGGTCAAGGTGGCCGGCGACAACCAGACGGGCACGGTGGGGCAGCCCCCCGCCGACTTCCTGGTGGCGCGGCTGGTGAACGCCGCCGGACGCGGGGTCCCCAACCAGGTGCTCACCTGGACGGTGATCCAGGGCGGCGGCATCATCCGCCCGCTGGAGGAGCGGACCGACAGCGCCGGCCGGGTGCGCGCGGTGTTCACCCTGGGGCCGGACGCGGGCCTGAACCGGGTGAGCGTCAGGGCCGCGGGCGCCGACTCGGTGGTGTTCACGGCGACGGGCGTCTCCGCGGCGCCGAGCAGCATCGTGGTCGTGGCGGGCGACGGGCAGACGGCGACCGCCGGGAGCGCGGTGGCGACGCCGCCCTCGGTGCGGGTGACCGACAGCCGCGGCAACCCGGTGGCGGACGCGACGGTGACCTTCGCGGTCGCCACGGGCGGCGGGAGCATCACCGGCGCCACCCCCAAGACGGACGGCAACGGCATCGCCACGGTGGGGAGCTGGACGCTGGGGACCACGGCCGGGCCCAACTCGCTGACCGCGACGCTCGCGGGCGGGCTGAGCGTGACCGTCAACGCCACGGGGATCCCGGGCGCGGCGGCCTCCATCTCCAAGCAGTCGGGTGACGGCGGCACCGCCGTGGTGGCGACCACGCGCGCCCTGGAGGCGAAGGTGGTGGACGCCAACGGCAACGGCGTCGCCGGCGTGACGGTCTCCTGGGCGGTCGCCACGGGCGGCGGCTCGCTCTCGGCGCCCAGCTCCGTGACGGACGGCTCGGGCGTCGCCTCGGTGGTCTGGACCTTCGGCGGCACCGTGGGGACGCAGAGCGTCACCGCGACGGCCGCCGGGCTGACGGGCTCGCCGCTCACGTTCTCGGCGACCACCACCCCGGCCGCGGCCTCGCGGCTGGCGATCACCACGCAGCCTTCCGCGGCGGCGCAGAGCGGGATCGCCCTCCCGCAGCAGCCGGTGGTGCAGCTCCGCGACGCGTTCGGCAACGCGGTCGCGCAGAGCGGCACGGCCGTGACGGCGGCGCTCGCCTCCGGCACCGGCACGCTGGGCGGCACGGTGACGGTGAACACCGACGCGGCCGGCGTGGCGACCTTCACCAACCTGTCCATCAGCGGGCCGGTGGGCGCGTACACCCTCGGCTTCTCGGCCAGCGGGCTGACGGGCGCCACCTCGGGCACCATCAACCTGGCGGCGGGCGCTCCCGCGAGCATGGCGGTCAACGCGGGCGACGCGCAGACGGCGGTCGCCGGCTCCGCGGTCGCCACGGCGCCGTCGGTGCGGGTCACGGACGGCAGCGGCAACCCGGTCTCCGGCGTCAGCGTCACCTTCGCGGTGGCCACGGGCGGCGGGAGCGTGACGGGCGCGACGCAGACCACCGACGCGGCGGGCATCGCCACGGTGGGGAGCTGGACCCTCGGCACCACGGCCGGGGCGAACACCCTGACGGCCACGGCCGGCAGCCTGTCCGCCACCTTCACGGCGACGGGCACGGCGGGCGCGGCGGCCAACATCGCGAAGACGGCCGGCGATGCGCAGACGGCCTCCGTCGGCAGCGCGGTGGCGACGGCCCCGTCTGTGACGATCACCGACCAGCACGGCAACCCGGTCTCCGGCGTCAGCGTCACCTTCGCGGCCTCCGGCAACGGCAGCGTCACCGGCACCCCGGCCACCACCAACGCCAGCGGCGTGGCGACGGTCGGCAGCTGGACGCTGGCCACCACGGTCGGCGCCAACACGCTGACGGCCACCGCGGGCGCGCTCTCCACCTCGTTCACCGCTACCGGCACCGTCGGCGCGGCGGCCAACATCGCCAAGACGGCGGGCGACGGGCAGACGGCGACGGCCGGCTCGGCGGTGGCGACTGCCCCGTCGGTGACGATCACGGACCAGTACGGCAACCCGGTCTCCGGCGTCAGCGTCACCTTCGCGGCTTCGGGCAACGGCAGCGTGACCGGCAGCCCGGCCACGACCAACGCCAGCGGCGTGGCGACGGTCGGCAGCTGGACGCTGGCCACCACGGTCGGTGTCAACACGCTGACGGCGACCGCGGGCGCGCTCTCCACCTCGTTCACCGCCACCGGAACGGCCGGGGCCGCGGCGAACATCGCAAAGACGGCGGGCGACGGGCAGGCCGCCACGGTCGGCTCGGCGGTGGCGACCGCCCCGTCGGTGACCATCACGGACCAGTACGGCAACCCGGTCGCGGGGGTGAGCGTGACCTTCGCCGCCTCCGGCAACGGCAGCGTCACCGGCAGCCCGGCGACCACCAACGCCAGCGGCGTGGCGACGGTCGGCAGCTGGACGCTTGCGACCACGGTCGGCGCCAACACGCTGACGGCCACGGCGGGCGCGCTGAGCACCAGCTTCTCCGCCACCGGCACCGTCGGCGGGCCGGCGAACATCACCAAGACGGCCGGCGACGGGCAGACGGCCACGGTCGGCTCGGCGGTGGCGACCGCCCCGTCGGTGACGATCACGGACCAGTACGGCAACCCGGTGGCGGGCGTCTCCGTCACCTTCGCGGCTTCCGGCGACGGCAGCGTCACCGGCAGCCCGGCGACGACCAACGCGAGCGGCGTGGCCACCGTCGGCAGCTGGACGCTGGCCACCACGGTCGGCGCCAACACGCTGACGGCGACGGCGGGCGCGCTGAGCGCCAGCTTCTCCGCCACCGGCACCGTCGGCGCGGCGGCCAACATCAACAAGACGGCGGGCGACGGGCAGTCCGCGACGGCCGGCTCGGCGGTCGCGACGGCGCCGTCGGTGACGATCACGGACCAGTCCGGCAACCCGGTGGCGGGGGTGAGCGTGACCTTCGCCGCCTCGGGCGACGGCAGCGTCACCGGCAGCCCCGCGACCACCAACGCGAGCGGCGTGGCGACGGTGGGCAGCTGGACGCTGGCCACGACGATCGGCGCCAACACGCTGACGGCCACGGCGGGCGCGCTGAGCACCAGCTTCTCGGCCACCGGCACGTCGGGCGCGGCGGCGAACATCGCCAAGACGGCGGGCGACGGGCAGACGGCCACCGTCGGCTCGGCGGTGGCGACCGCCCCGTCGGTGACGATCACCGACCAGTACGGCAACCCGGTGGCGGGGGTGAGCGTCACCTTCGCCGCCTCCGGCGACGGCAGCGTCACCGGCAGCCCGGCCACGACCAACGCGAGCGGCGTGGCGACGGTCGGCAGCTGGACGCTGGCGACCACGGTCGGCGCCAACACGCTGACGGCCACGGCGGGCGCCCTGAGCACCACGTTCTCGGCGACGGGCACGGCGGCGGCGGCCTCGCAGCTCGTCGTCACCACCCAGCCCTCCGGCTCCGTGCAGAGCGGGACCGCCTTCCCGCAGCAGCCGGCGGTACAGCTCCGCGACGCCTTCGGGAACGCGGTCAGCCAGGCGGGCGTGACGGTCACGGCGTCCATCGCGACGGGCGGCGGCACGCTGGGCGGCACCACCACCGCGAGCACCGACGCGGGCGGCGTGGCGACGTTCACCAACCTGTCGATCTCCGGCCTGGTCGGTGACCGCACGCTCTCCTTCTCGGCGGCGGGCCTCACCGCCGCGACGTCGAACACGGTCAGCGTGACGGCGGGCGCCGCCTCGCAGCTGGCCGTCACCACCGAGCCGTCCGCCACCGTGCAGAACGGCGTCGCGTTCCCCCAGCAGCCGACGGTTCAGCTCCGCGACGCCGCGGGCAACCCGGTGGGCCAGGCGGGGGTGACGGTCACCGCGGCCATCGCCTCGGGCGGCGGCACGCTGGGCGGCACCACCACCGCGACCACCGACGCGGGCGGCGCGGCGACGTTCACGGACCTGTCGATCACCGGCACGCTCGGGAGCCGCACGCTGCGGTTCTCGGCCGCTGGGCTGGCCGACACCACCTCCACCGCCATCAACGTCACGGCGGGCGCGGCCTCGCAGCTGGCGATCGCCACGCAGCCTTCGGACAGCGTGCAGAGCGGGATCGCCTTCCCGCGGCAGCCGGCGGTCCAGCTCCGCGACGCTTCCGGGAACCCGGTCGGCCAGGCGGGGGTGACGGTGACGGCGGCCCTGGCTTCGGGCGGCCCGGCGCTGGGCGGCACCACGACGGCGACCACCGACGCCTCGGGCGTCGCGACCTTCACCGACCTGTCGATCACGGGCACGGTCGGCGACCGCACGCTCTCCTTCTCGGCGTCGGGCCTGACGAGCGCCACCTCCGCCAACGTCCACGTCCGGGCCGGCACGGCGTCGCAGCTGACGATCACCACCGAGCCGTCCGACAGCGTGCAGGGCGGCACCGCGTTCCCGCGGCAGCCGGTCGTGCAGCTGCGCGACGCATCGGGCAACCCGGTGGGCCAGGCGGGGGTGACGGTGACGGCGGCCATCGCCTCGGGCGGCGGCACGCTGGGCGGCACCACCACCGCGACCACCAACGCGAGCGGCGTGGCGACCTTCACCAACCTGTCCATCACCGGGGCGGCGGGTGCGCGCACCCTCTCCTTCTCGGCGACCGGGCTGACGCCGGCGACCTCCGCCGGCGTGTACGTGAAGTCGGGTCCGCCGGCGCAGCTGGCGATCGTCACGCAGCCCTCGGCCACGGCGCAGGCGGGCGTCGTCTTCGCGCAGCAGCCGGCGGTCCAGGTCCAGGACGCTTCGGGCAACCCGGTCGGCCAGGCGGGCGTGACGGTGACTGCGGCCATCGCCACCGGCACCGGGGCGCTGGGCGGCGCCACGACGGCGATCACCGACGCGAGCGGGGTGGCGACCTTCACCAACCTGTCCATCGGCGGGACCGCCGGCAGCCGCACGCTCGCCTTCTCGGCGAGCGGGCTGGCCCCCGACACCTCCGCCACCGTCAACGTGACGGTGGGCCCGGCGGCGGCGCTTGAATTCTCCGTCCAGCCCTCCAACGCGGTCGCCAGCGCGCCGATCACCCCGGCCGTGCAGGTCAGGGTGGTGGACGCCTTCGGCAACCTGGTGACGGGCGCGTCCGACAACATCACCATCGCCCTCGGGACCAACCCGTCCGGCGGGACGCTCTCGGGCACCGTCTCGGTGCCGGCGACCGGCGGCGTGGCGACCTTCTCCGACCTCAGCATCAACCTGGTGGGCGCCGGCTACACGCTGGCCGCCAGCACCCCGAGCCTGGGCACGGCCACCAGCGCCGGGTTCAACGTCACGCACGGCCCGCTGGACCACTTCCTGGTGCAGGCGGCCGGCGGCGGGCCCATCGGCAACCAGCTGGCCGGCACGCCGTTCAACGTGCGGGTGATCGCGCAGGACGCGTACAACAACACCGTGACCAGCTTCACCGGCACGGTCGGCTTCACCAGCACGCCCTCCGGCGGGATCTCGGGCGGGGCGACCTCCGGCGCATTCGCCGCGGGGGTGCTGAGCTCGCACGCCGTCACCTTCGGCACGCCGGGCAGCTTCACGCTGACGGCCACCCGCAGCGGCGGGACGGAGACCGGGACGAGCAACTCGTTCGACGTGCAGGCCCCGCCGACGGCGGTGAACGAGGGCCCAGCGGCCGGCAGCGCGCCGGGGCAGCCGTTCCACGCCTTCTTCAGCACCAGCGGCAGCCCGCAGACCTTCACGCTCGCGGCGCCCGGGGTGCTGTCCAACGACATCCTGGGCTTCCCGGCGGCGACCATCACCTCCTTCGGGGCGGACTCGCTGGGCGGCAGCGTGACCACGTACCCGGCCGGCAGCACCGTCTCGCCGCTGCCGGGGACCGGGCGCACCACCGGCTCGCTGTCGGTGGCCGCGGACGGCACCGTCACCTTCACGCCGCCGGACGGCTTCACCGGCAACTACGTCTTCCGCTACCGGCTCACCAACGTCCGCGGCACCTCGGACGGCCAGGTGACCATCGCGGTGGGCGCGCGGCCGGTGGCGGTCAACGACGCGTACTCGCCGGTGCTGGTCGGCAACGTGCCGATCAACACGGCCACCAGCACGCAGTTCCGGATCACCGCGAACAATGGCAGCGGCCCCGACCAGGGTGACGCCAAGGTCTTCGCCATCACCGGCTCGACCGGCGGCACGGCGACGATCAACGCGGACAGCACCTTCACCTTCCAGCCCACCACGGGCTACAACGGGCCGGCGAGCTTCTCCTACACGATCACCAACGGCTTCGGCACCACCGCCGCGGCGACGGTGTCGATGACGGTGGGGACGCCGATCTGGTTCGTGAACTCCGCGGCCGCCGCGGGCGGCGACGGGCGTTTCAACGGGGCGTTCAACACCCTTGCGAGCTTCGCTGCCGTCAACAACGGCACCGGGAACAACCCGGCCGCCAGCGACCGCGTCTTCCTCTACACCGGCTCGTACACCGGCGGGGTGACGCTCCTGAACGGGCAGCAGTTCGTCGGGCAGGGCGCCACGGGCAGCTCGCTGAGCACGGTCCTGGGGGTGGCCTGGCCGGCGGACTCCGGCCCGGAGCCGGCGATCAACGGCACGTCGCCGACGATCACCTCGGCCACCACGGGGATCACGCTGGGGAGCGGCAACACGCTGCGCGGCTTCAACCTGGGGAACGTCACCGGGACGGCGCTCAGCGGGACGAGCTTCGGGACGCTGGTCGTCTCCGAGGTGGGGATCAACACCACGGGGCAGGCGCTGAGCCTGACCACGGGGACGCTGAACGGCGGCTTCACCCAGCTGCGCTCCACGGGCGGGGCCAACAACGTCTTCCTCTCGGGCGTGGCGACGACGGGCACTTCCACGCTGGGCGGCGCCGGGGATGCGCTCTCCGGCGCCACGGGCGACGCGTTCGTGGTGGCGGGGGGCACCGGGTCCTTCACCTACTCGGGCAGCGTCACGCAGGCCAGCAACGCCGCGCTGCTGAACGTGAGCGGCGGCCACAGCGGGACGCTCACCTTCCAGACCGGGACGCTGAGCGCCACCAACGGCACCGGGCTCCAGTTCAACAACGCCGACGGGAGCTACGTCTTCACCGGCACCCCCACGCTGAACGGGGGGGACGCGGGGATCGACGTGTCCAGCGGCTCGTCGGGCACCTTCACCTTCCCGAGCTCCGCGAGCATCACCAACCCGACCGCGGAAGCCGTGGCGATCAGCGGCAGCGCGCCGACCTTCACCTACTCGGGCTCGCTGACCAAGACCAACAACGCCAGCAGCGGCATCACGCTGAGCTCGAACACCGGCGGCACCATCACCTTCGACGGGCCCAGCAAGGTGTTCAGCACGCAGACCGCCAACGCGGTGAACATCCTCGGCAACGGCGCGACCGTGGTGTTCGCCGACTCGCTGAAGATCACCACCAGCACGGGGGTCGGCTTCAACGCCACCGGCGGCGGGACGGTGCGGGTGGCGGGGACGCACAACTCGATCACCTCCGCCGGCGGCGTGGCGCTCAACGTGTCGAGCACCACCATCGGCACGGGCGGGCTGAACTTCCGCAGCATCTCCGCCAACGGCGGCGCCAACGGGATCGTGCTCAACAACACCGGGTCCACGGCCGGGCTGACGGTCACCGGCAGCGGCACGGCGGGCTCGGGCGGCACCATCCAGAACACGAGCAGCCACGGCATCTCGCTCACCGGCACGCTCGCCCCGTCCTTCGACCGCATGGTCGTCCAGAGCACCGGCGGCAGCGGCGTCAAGGGCACCACCGTGACCGGCTTCT
>DASVQR010000007.1:0-89723 GCA_036389055.1 Longimicrobiaceae bacterium
GCGTGAGGGATGTCGGCCCGAAGGGGCGAGACCCGGCGGGGCAGTTTCCGCCGGGGCTCGACTCCGTTACGCAGCGTAGTTTGCTGCGTTACGGAGCCGCAGCCCGACCCGAGCGCCAGCGAGGGGCACGCCCGAATCCGCAGTTCAAAGCCGTTCCAGGCGGTCGTCGGCCGCCCGTCAGCCGGCGGCCCCCGCCAGCTCCGCTTCCTGCGCTAGGTAGTATTCCTTCTGCGCCGGGTAGTAGTCGTCCCAGGCGGGGAGCGGGGCGCCGTCGCGCGAGGCGACCAGCATGTCCAGGTAGTACTCCCACCCGGTGCCCACGTCGCCCACGTTGAGATCGCCCTCCAGGTGGTGGGTGAAGCGCAGCTCGGTCACGCCGCCCGCCTCGGCGAGGTGCGCCTCCAGGTGCCAGCTTCCGTACGAACTATGGGTCCGCAGGGCGAGGTGCCGGGGCGGCTCGCACGCCTCGATGGTCACGTCCGTCGGCTCCGTTCCCGCCTCGAACCCCATGGTCATCTGGATGGTCCGGCCCGGGCCCGGCTCCCCGGTCCAGCTGCCGAACCAGCGGGCCGTGCGCTCCGACTCGGTGATGCTCGCCCAGACGTCCTCGATGGGCGCGCGGAAGGTGCGGACGAGCACGAGGTCGCGGCCCTTGGGGGTGCGGAGCAGGCGTCCGGACGGGGTGGGGCTCATGCGGTTTTCTCCTGGGGAGGGGAAGGGGAGGCGCGGTGCTCGCGCCGGGTGCGGTACACCTCGGTCTCCAGGGCGTCCAGGGGACCGGACCAGCGGTCGTGGAGCTGCGCCAGCCACGCTTCCAGCGGCGCCAGCGGCGCCGTGTCCAGCCGGTAGACCCGCTCGCGCCCCCGCGCCTCGTCCACGACCAGCCCGCACTCCCGCAGCACGCGCAGGTGGCGGCTGATGGCGGGCCGGCTGATGTCGAAGCAGGCCGCGATCTCGCCGGCCGTCATGGTGCCCACCCGGAGCAGCACCATGATCTCGCGGCGGACCGGGTCGGCGATGGCGGCGGCGACGTCCATGGCGGAAATGTAACTTTGCGGTTACGCATTGGCAAGGACGGCGTGCATGGCCGAAGCCGCGCCCGGCCCTTCGCGTCAGGTGGGAAGCGACCGCGCTTTGCCTTCCCAGCGCGCCCGGTCCAGCCGGAGGACGTCCGCCAGGAGGTCGGCCACGGTGATGGCGTCGAGGCGCGCGTCCAGCACCCGCGCCGCCTCGCGCACCGCGCCGTCCAGCGCCTCGCCGACCGCCCGCTCCACCAGGCAGCCGTGGCTTTCCTCCGGCATGCCGACGGTGACCACGCGCTGGGCGAGCGCATCCTGGATCTGCCCCAGCGTGATCGCCTCCGGGGCGCGGGCCAGGCTCCACCCGCCGCCGTGGCCCTTGGAGGACGAGACGATGCCGCGCTCCCGCAGCCCCGCGAAGGTGCGCCGGATCACGACGGGGTTGGTGCCGGCGCACTCCGCCAGCTCCGCCGAGGTCATGGGCCGGCCGGACCGCTCCGCCATGTGCAGCAGCGCGTGCAGCGCGACCGAGAGCCGTTCGTCCCTTCTCATGTAACGGATGTTATTACGTGATCACGGCCACGTCAATCCGGGAGGGCGCGAATGCTTGACAAACACACGTTTTAAGGCCAACATCCCACGCCTCCAGCAGTGCCTGTCGGGTTTCTCCCGCCACCCCCACCCGGAGAGTTGCATGCGCCACCGCATCCCCCGCGTCCCGCTGCGTGCGGGCCTCCTCGCCCTGGCCGTCGCCGCCCTCGCGGCGTGCTCGGACCAGAACCCCGTGGCCCCCTCTTCCGCGGGCGCCGGACGCTTCAGCGTGGGCGAGGAGCCGGACACCGGTGAGGTGTTCGTGGACCTGACCACCAGCGAGGACGAGGGTTTCGCCGCCGCGGAGGCGGGCGACGCCTTCTCCGCCATGGCCGTGGGGCAGAACATCCGCATCGGGGTGGCGCCGGGCGTCTCCACCGTGCGCACGGGCGGCACCGGCGACTTCGTGGTGGTCAACAAGAACACCGGCGCCACGCTGTTCAGCGGCAGCGCCGAGCAGTTCAACGTCACGCTCGGCTCCGGCGTGGTCACCACCAGCAGCCGCCGGCTCCAGGTGTCGTGCACCACCGTCGCCAACCGCGACGTCCTGCTGGGCAAGGGCACGGCCGCCGGCTTCGCCACCTTCACCGAGTTCTTCGCCACCAGCAACTGCTGGCGCGTGTACATCGGCGAGCGCCCGCTGCCGGCGAACACGGCGGGCGAGGCCGCGGTCAAGGCGCAGGTCCGCGCCGCCATCCCCGAGGTCCCGGCGGACGCGTTCTGGCGCACCATCACCATCACCACCGGCGTGCTCCGCTACGACATCGCCCGCGCGGGCGGGGTCGTGTCGTCCAGCGGCCCCGTGGTGGTGCGGCCGGTGAGCGGGCGCGTGGTCATCGGCACCCCCTCCGCCGTGCGCCAGTACCGCGGCGTCGCCGAGGTGGTGCGCAGCCAGGGCGCCCTCGCCGGCGTCAACGAGCTCCCCATGGAGGAGTACCTGTACGGCGTGGTGCCGCGCGAGCTGGGTCCCGTCGCCTTCCCGGAGCTGGAGGCGCTCAAGGCGCAGGCCGTGGCGGCGCGCACCTACGCCATCGCCGGGCTGGGCAAGCGCTCCACCGACGGCTACGACCTGCTCCCCACGGTCTCCGACCAGGTGTACGGCGGCTTCCAGGACGAGCACCCGCTCTCCAACCAGGCCGTGGACGGGACCGCGGGCCTGGTGGCGACCTACGTGGACGGCGCGGGCGCCACGCGCCTGATCACCGCGCTGTACTCCTCCACCACCGGCGGCCACACCGCCGACAACGAGGAGGCGTACCAGGCGCCGCCCGCCAGCTACCTGCGCGGCGTGCCGGACCACGAGCGCGGCCGGGCACTGCAGCACGTGCCGTCGCTGGAGGTGTTCCGCGCCCACGCCAACCCGGCCTCGCTGCGCGCCGCCCGCGAGGGCGACTTCGAGAGCGACTGGGCTCGCTTCCACCGCTGGACCTTCGAGTGGACGGCCGCGGAGATCAGCCAGGTGGTCTCGGCGTACGCCGGGCAGCCGGTGGGCCGCGTGCTGGCCATCAACACGCCGGAGCGCGGGCCCTCCGGCCGGGTGCTGCGCATCGAGTACGTGACCGAGGCCGGCACCTTCGTGGACACCAAGGACCGGATCCGCTCCTCGCTCAAGTACATCAACGCCAGCGGCACGCCCACCAGCCTGCTGAGCACGCTGTTCTTCATCGAGCCGGTGATCGACCGCCAGACCAAGGAGGTCACGGGCTTCCGGGCGTACGGCGGCGGGTTCGGGCACGGGGTGGGGCTGTCGCAGACCGGCGCCGTGGGCATGGCCGAGAAGGGGCACACCTTCGACCAGATCCTCAAGCACTACTACCGCGACATCTCGCTGACGCAATGGTACTGAGTGATTCTTCTGGCGTAGCTTGAATTCTGTTTCGAGGGGCCGCTCCGGGGTATCGGGGCGGTCCCTCCGCTTTGGCGGGCCGCTCCGGAACCAGGCCAAACTGCCGGCCTGTTTCCTACGCGGGCTCCGGGAACCCCGCCAAACAGCCGGCGGGTTTCCCTCCGCCGGAGGGAGCCAGCCGAAACTGCCCGGCTGTCTCCCTCCGCAACGGATCATGTGGGTACTACGGGAACGGCAAAACGGCGCCCCCGCCTCGGCATCGAGGCGGGGGCGCCGTTGCAGGCTGTCCCCTGTAACCTGTCCCCTGTAACCTGCCGTCAGCGCCGGTCGAACCCGCGATCGTACCCGCCTCCGCCGGGGCGCCGGCCGCGGGCGTAGCGCGGGTCGTACTCGCCGCCGCCGCCGGCGTAGCCCTGGTCGCCCTGGTCGAAGCCGCGCTGGCTGCCGGGGCGGGTCCAGCCGCCGCGGTCCTGGCTGCCGCGCAGGTCGCGGTCGTAGCGGCCGGTGTTCAGGCCGGGGCCGCGGTCGCCGCCCTCGCCGTATCCACGGTTCCTGCCGCCGTATTCGCGGCCCGCGCGGAAGTCGCGGTCGTAGCCGGAGGTCCGGGGGGCGCCCTCGCCGCGGACCCAGGCGCCGCCGGTGGGGGCGGTGTTCATGGCGATCCCCTCGGAGCCGCCCTGGTAGCCCTCGTGGTACCCGCCGGTCCAGGGGCGCGTGTACCCCGAGCCGAAGGTGTCCAGGCGCTGCCGGTAGCCGCGGTCGTAGCCGCGGCTCCCCACGTCGAAGCGCGGGCGGTGCGAGTCGAAGTCGCGGAGGCCGTAGTCGGCCTCGTATCCTGCGCGGAATCGTGCCATGTTCGTATCCCTGGCGTTGCACGGGTTCGCCACACATACTTGTGGCAGGCGGTCCCCTCGGGATCCCCGCCGGGTCGCAACCTCCGCGCCACGCGGAACCCTTCCCCCCGCGCCCCGGTACACCGCAGGAGCACTCCTTCCTCCACCCCTTCCCGGAGGCCGCAGAACCTCTTCGCAGGCACGCCGCCGAGCCGGTGCGGAACCGTGACCGTGGAGCCCCTCCGCTGGCACCGTTCTCGCGAATGCTCGGACTCGCAGGAGGTGACCCGGCGCGGCCCCGGACGAGGTCCCGGAACCGCGCCCCGCGCAGGCGGCGGGCGTCACGGCCGGCCGCCCTCCTTCAGCCAGAGAGTGCCAGTTGCGGACGCATGAGCGCAGCGGTGCCCTTCGCCGGGAGCTGGAGCACCGCATCAAGAACGGCCGGTGCGTGTACTGTCGGGCCGAAGCGGTCCCCGACAACCCCCTCACCCGAGAACACGTCATCCCCCGGGCGCGCGGGGGCCGAAGAAGAGACCTCCGCATCATCGTCCCCGCCTGCGCCCGCTGCAACCAGCGGCGCGGCTGCCAGGAGATCGTCCCCTTCCTCCTCGCCCGACCCCGCCGGATCTCCGCCTTCCTCGAGTACCTCGCCACCCTCCCCCCCGAAGCCGTCCAGGAGATCGACCGCCGCGTCTTCGCCGAGCTGTACGCGGCGCTCTGGCTGCTGCGCGAGTGCGCCGCGCACGGCCGCGACTGGCGCGCCCACGCGGAGCGCCTGTGCAGCGGCCGCCGCCTGCACCGGCGGCGCTACGCCGCCCGGCGGGTGATCCTGGCCGTGGAGGGGCGGCTGGAGCGGGTCCGCGAGCGGGGATCACACCCCGAGGGCCCCAGCTGTCTGCTCCCGGAGCGGCGGGACGAGCGCGCCGCGCATCGCATCGAGCGCTCGTGCGAGGAGCTGCTGGGCCACCTGGTCACCCTGCTTTCCGTGGTCTGGCACGTCGCCGCGGAGCGCGTGGGCGACGAGCTGGGCCGCGAGCTGCGGCGTCCCCACCGCCTGGAGGCCGCCGACCCGTTCACCTTCGACGAAGACGAGGAGGAGCCGGAGGACGCCGCCGTGGTGTCGCTGGACGGCTGGCGGAGGCGGGCGCCGCGCCGCCGCCGCACGCGGGTGGACGGGCGCCGCGGCCGCGGCGCCCGCCGGGGGAGGGCGGCATGACCCCGGTCGCCACCATCGGCTACGAGGACGCCACCATGCCCAGCTTCCTGGAAGCTCTGCGGGCGGCCGGGGTGGAGCTGCTGGTGGACGTGCGCGCCGTCGCCAACTCGCGCAAGCCGGGCTTTTCCAAGAACCGGCTCGCCGCCAGCCTGGGCGACGCCGGGATCGAGTACCTGCACCTGCGCGCCCTCGGCACCCCCGCCGAGGGACGCGCCGCCGCCCGCGCCGGCGACCACGCGGAGCTGCGGCGCGTCTTCACGGAGCACATGGCGACGCCGGAGGCGCAGGCCGAGCTGGAAACGCTGGCCGGCCTGGTGCGCGCCGGCCGCCGCGTGTGCCTGATGTGCCTGGAAGCCGACCCCGCGCACTGCCACCGCACGATGGTGGCCGCCGCGCTGAAGGAGCAGGTCCCGATCGAGGTGAACGACCTGTTCCCCTGACGAACCCGCAGTCCGCAGTTGCAGTTCCCGCAGTACCCCCAAAAATCTGTACGGGAGGAGACGGCCGGGGCAGTTTCCGGCTGGCTCCTCCCGTGCGCAGGGAGACAGGCCGGCAGTTTGGCCTGGCTCCCGAAGCCCGCGCAGGAGACGGACGGCAGTATCGTCCGGCTCCGGAGCGGCCCCACCCCCGCAGAAAACCCTAGAAGTTGCGGCGATTCCGCAAATCCCAGTCGTACCCGAAGCGCATGTTGTCCTCGAGCGGATCGCGCGGCACCTCGTGCTGCGGCCAGAACCCGCCGCGCGAGGTGCGCGTCCCCCCCCGCGTCTGGTACATGTGCAGGTAGTCCTCCATGTCGCCGATGCGCCCGATGCGGTCGCCGCCGTACGGGTTGAAGTTGCGCTCGAACCCGCGGTACGGGCGGTCGTAGGTGTAGTCGCGGTTGTAGTTCGCCGTCACCCGGTTGGAGTACCCGCCGGACGGGGCCGGGCGGCGCGGGTAGTCGACGTCCTGGTTGCCCCAGGCGCGCGGCCGGGCGCCGCGGCCGGTGTCGGTCGTCTCCCGCCAGCCGCGGAGGCCGTAGTCGTAGCTGCGATCGTAGCGTGCCATGGCGTCGTCCCGTGGTCGGAGTCTCGGCGCGGGCGCGCGGGGCGCGCCCAGCGTGTCGGCGCGAAGTCTGCAAGGCGTTTTCCCGCGGGCGCTTGCGATTCCGGCGGCTCCCCCGCGGGCCCCGGGTGCAGCAGGGAGCCCGCGCGTCCGCGCCGCCGCGGGAGGCAGGCGCGGACGCACCGTTTTCCGCAGCGGAGGCGCCTTGGCACACCTCAACGACCTGTTCCGCGAGTACGAGGCGCGGCACTACCCGCCCACGCGGAGGCTGGACCTCCAGGGCGAGGGGCCGGCCACGGCGCGCGACCGCGCCCTCCGCTGGATCCAGACCTTCGCGCACGAGCAGCCGGGCGCCGAGCTGCTGCTGGTGCTGGAGCGCGGCCGGCGCAGCGAGGCGCACCGCAAGAGCCCGGTGCGCGTGGCCGTGGAGGCGATGCTCAGCGAATTGCGCGGCAAGCTGCTGGACTGGTGGCAGCCCTTCGGCCCGGGGAGCATCGCGCTGCGCATCTCCGGCGACCCGGCCATGTTCGCCCCCGCGCCCCGGCCGAAGCCCGACCCCACCGACGGCCGCACCCCGGAGACCGCCGGCGCCGCCTACGTCCCCGCCGAGGCCGACATCCCCGCCGAGCTGCTCCCCCTGGCCCGCCGCGCCGCCGAGCTGCGCCGCACCCGGGAGGGGCTGGGGGTGAGCATCATGGACGTGGTGATGCGCGGCATCTGGATCGAGGCGCAGGCCTTCGCCATGAGCGAGCGCGAGACCTTCGAGGCGGCGCTGCGCCGCATCGTCGCGGCGGAGGAGGCCCGGGCGTTCGAGGACGACGACGCCTGGGGGTGATTTTCGGAGCGGGCCGGGTCGGCACGGCATTGAACCGCGGGTTTGGGCGTGCCCCTCGCTGGCGCTCGGGTCGGGCTGCGCGCTGCGTAGCAGACGAAACGACCGTCTGCAACGCAGCCGAGCCCCGCCAAACTGCCGGCGGGTCTCGGCCCTGCCGGGCGCGCATCCCTCACGCGGGTCTCCGTGCATGCCTGGCGACCCGTGCGGGGCCTCAGCCGCCTGCCGCCCCCGACGTCCGCTCGCGCTCCCACGCGGCGGAGACGGCCCGGCCCGCGGCCGCGTCGTCCACCACCAGGATCAGGCGACCGTCGTGGTCGCTGTAGAGCACCTCGACGTTGACGCCGGCCTCCGCCATGCGGCGCGTCAGCTCGCCCAGCTGGCCGGGCCTTGCCTGGTCCAGCCGCTGCGCCACCACCTCCCGCACCGCAACCCCGCGGATCCCTGCCGCCTCCAGCGCCGCGCGCGCGGCCTCGCCGTCCGCCACCAGGAAGTGGGCGACGCCGCGCCCGTCCACCACCCAGGCGCCGCCGCCCTCCACGCTCACCCCGGCGCGCCCCAGCGCCGCCCCCATCTCCGCAAGCGCCCCCGGGCGGTCCTCCAGCTCGATCGTCAGGTCCTTCACGGCTCCCTCCCCGGTGTGGTGGTGTGGATGCGGATGCGAAGCGCCTCAGCCCGCCCGGACCACCGGCTCGACGCGGACGGGGACGCTGCACGATGCGGCGATGAAGCACCGCTCGTGGGCGGTCTCGTGCAGCCGCGCCGCGAGGTCGGCGGACTCCGGGTCGGCGACGGCCACGGCGGGCCGCAGGACGACCTCCTCGAAGCGCCCGCCGCCGCCCGGGCGGAGTGCCAGCGTCCCCCGCGCGGCGTCCTCGTACGCCGTCACCCGGACGCCGCTCCGGGCGCAGAGCGCGAGGTAGGCGAGCATGTGGCAGGCGGCGAGGGAGGCGAGGAACAGGTCCTCCGGGTTGTGCCGGTCCGCCGCGCCGCGGAAGGCCGGGTCCGAGGAGCCGGCCAGGTCGGGCTTGCCCTCGACGGCCACCACGTACTCCCGGCCATAGCCGGCGTAGGAGGCGGTCCCCTCGCCCAGGTCCCCGGTCCAGCGGACCCGTGCCGCGTACTCGTGCGTCGTGCCGGTGCTCGTCGTCATCGCCGGTCGGGTGCTCGGGTGGAGTGCGCGGGCGGCCCCACGCCGCCCGGTGGAAGCTAGGCGCGGCTCGCTTCGGTCGCGGCCGAAGCGTTTCCGGCTAGATTGAGGGAGCGGCCACGGACCGCCGCCGCCGCGACGCCACCCGACGCAGACACGATGATCTCCGACGCTTCCATCGCCCCCACCGCCGCGCTCCTCGCCGACCCCACCCGTGTGGCGATCCTGTGCGCGCTGGCCGACGGCCGGGTCCGCCCGGCGGGCGAGCTGGCCCGGCAGGCGGGGGTCAGCGCATCCACCGCGAGCGAGCACCTGGCCCGCCTGCTCGCGGGCGGGCTGGTGGCCGTGGAGCGCCACGGCCGGCACCGCTACTACCGTGTGGGCGGCGAGCCGGTGGTGGCGGCGCTGGAGGCCGTGGGGGCGATCGCGCAGGCGTCCGCGCCGCCGGGCTTCCGCGAGGCCGCCGCCGCGCGCGCGGTCCGCCACGCGCGGGCCTGCTACGACCACCTCGCCGGCGCACTGGGCGTGCAGGTGACGCGCGCCCTGGTGGAGCGCGGCGTCCTGGTCCCCGCGGGCCTGCGCTACGACGTTCCTCCCGGGGGCGCGGAGTTCCTGGCCGCCCGGCTCGGGGTGGACGTGGAGCGTGCGAGCGCCGGCCGCCGCCCGCTCACCCGCGCCTGCCTGGACTGGACCGAGCGCGCCCACCACCTCGCCGGCGCCCTCGGCGCCGAGCTGCTCGCCCGCCTGCTCGCGCTCGGGTGGCTGGAGCGCACCGAGGGGAGCCGCGCGCTGCGCGTCACCCCCGCCGGCCGCCGTGGCTTCCGCGACGTGCTGGAGATCGACGCGCTCGACTCGCGCTACGGCTGACGGCCCGACCCCCACCGTCCGGAACGAAAAGCGCCCCCGCCGGGATCTCCCGGCGGGGACGCGTTTGCCGTTGCAGGCTGTCCCCTGTTCCCTGTCCCCTGTCCCCTATCTGGTGTGCCGCTCGAACCACTCCAGGATGCGCAGCATGTGGTCCACCCGGTGGGCGGGCTCGCCGGAGCGCGTCACCTCGTGCCCCTCGCGCGGGTACCTCACCATCTCCACCGTCTTGTTCAGCGCCGTCATCGCCCGGTACATGGCGTCCGCGCTGGCGATGGTGGTGCGGTAGTCCTGCTCGCCGTGCAGCATGAGCAGCGGCGTCTTCACGTTGGCGACGTAGGTGATGGGCGACTGCTCGCGGACGATCTGCGGGTCCTCCCAGGGGCGCGCGCCGAACTCGGCCTCGAACAGGTCGTAGGTGTTGGAGGCGCCCCACCAGATCCCTAAGTCGTACACGCCGCGCTGCGCCACCGCCGCGTCGAAGCGCTCCGGCGCCTCCCTGGCGATGATCCACGCCGCCAGGTAGCCGGCGTAGCTGCCGCCGGTGATGGCCTGGCGCTGCGGGTCTGCAAGGCCCCGCGCGATCACGCTGTCCGCGCCGATCAGGACGTCGCGGGCGGGCGGCGTGCCCCAGCTGCGGTGGATGCTCTGGAGCGTCTCGTTGCCGTAGCCGCCCGAGCCGCGCGGGTTGGAAAAGAACACCGTGTACCCGGCGCCCGCCAGCATCTGGTACTCCAGCCACATGCTGGATTCGCCGGGGCCCCACATGGCGTGCGGGCCGCCGTGCATCTCCACCGCCAGCGGCGGGCGCCCGGCCGCGGGGACGGCGATGGGGCGGATGAACCACCCCTGGATGCGCCGCCCGTCGAACGACGGGTACCAGAGCTCCTCGTAGTCGCCCACGTACACGCCGGCCAGCAGCGAGTCGTTGAGGGCGGTGAGGCGGCGCTCGCCGGAGCCGTCGGCGCGGGCGGCGAACACGTCGCTGGGGCGCTGCGGCTGCATCTGCGACCAGGCCACGGTGCCGCCCGCCACGTCGAACGAGGTCACGCCCCGCGGCCCGGTCACCACCCGCCGCGGCTCGATGCGGTCCAGCCGCGTGCGGTACAGCGGGATCGCGCCCTCGGACTGCACCGTGAAGTACAGCCACCCGTCGCCGGCGAGCGCGTACGAGCCCAAGCCGCGGTCCATGGGCCCTGTGACGCTGCGCCGCTCCGTCCCGTCCGCCCGCATCACCATGAGCTCGTTGTTGACGGCGCTGCTGAACACGGTGTCGTACGGCTGCCGCTGGTAGACGATCCAGCGCCCGTCGGGCGAGAAGCGCGCGTTGCTGGCGGTGAAGCGCGGCTCCGCGATGCGGCGCGGCTCGCCGCCCGCGGCGGGGAGGACGAACACGTCCGAGTCCTGGGCGTAGTCGGGGTGCACGCCCGGGTCCGGGCGCGTGGCCGAGTACACCAGCGACCCGCCGTCGGGCGACCACGAGGGCGCGCCGCTGGGGAAGGCGGTGAGGGTGAGGCGCACGGGCTTGGCGCCCGGCTTGGCGTCCACCACGTACAGCTGCGCCCAGCGCTCCTCGGCCAGCGAGGTCTCGCCCAGGTGGTTGCGCCGGGTGACGCGGCGCACGTCGCCGCTGCGCGCGCTCTGCGCCAGCTTGGCCCGGATCGCCGCCAGCCCTGCCGCGCGGTCCTGGTGGATGCCGCGGATCGCCGCCGCGTCCACGCGGCCGCTGTCGGGCTTCGCGCCGCCCTCCTGCGCCAGCTCCTCGGGCGTGAGCGACGAGGTGAAGGCGATGCGGTCCCCGCGCGGCGACCACACCGGGTTCGCCACGGCCGTCTTGAGGTCGGTGAGCGGCCACGCCTCGCCGCCCTCCGCCAGCGGGAGGATCCACACCTGGGCCCGCCCGCCCTCGCGCGCGGTGGTGAAGGCGAGCATCCTCCCGTCCGGCGAGAACGACGGGTCGCCCATGGTCGCGCTCCCGGTCCACGTCAGCCGCCGCGCCCCGGACCCGTCCGCCGCGGCGATCCACAGGTCCCGCTTGTAGCGGTTGCTCGCCGAGTCGGCGCGCGACACCACGTACGCCACCCGCCGCCCGTCCGGCGACACGGCGACGCCCGAGGCGACGTCCATGTGGTACAGGTCCAGCGCCGTGAGCGGCCGCTTGGCCTGCGCGGCCAGGGGCTGCGCAGGGGCGAGGAGGAGCGCCGCGCCGAGCGGCAGCGCGAGAAGGGGAAGCTTCATGAGTGCGGGAGTGCGAAAGTGCGGGAGTGCGAAAGTGAACGACAGTACGAAGTACGTTGAACTGCGAAGGCGGACCCCCTCCCCCGGCCCCTCCCCGCAAGGGGGAGGGGAGAACGACGGAGTGCCGGGGCGGGTTCGACCCGAGGGGCTGCCCCTCACCCCCCGGCCCCCTCTCCCCCAAGGGGAGAGGGGGAGCACGACAAAAGCCGAGGCACAGGAAGCCCTCCCCCGGCACGGGGGAGGGTGGCGAGCCTCAAGCGAGCCGGGTGGGGGCCCAGCGGACGCCAGCACCAGCCCCGCGTGAGGGATGCGAGCGCGAAGCGGCGAAACCCAACAGCAGTATCGTTGGGGTTCGCCTCCGTTAGGCAGCGTTGTTTGCTGCCTTACGGAGCCGCAGCCCGACCCCGCGTCAGCGGGGGCACGCCCGAACCAGCCGTGCACGCAGTCAAGCGGTTCGACGCGGACGCAGGCTCTCGTGGGTGAGGACCACGGCGCCCTCCGGCTCCTCGTACAGCAGCCCGAGCAGAGACGTCTGGTCGCGCGTGACGGAGGGGACCTCGTGGCAGCGGCGGCAGCGGGCCTCGTAGCTCTCGGCGCCGCCCACCTGGATGGTGGGGGCCTCGTAGGGCGCCGGCTCGCCGTCCACCAGGCGCTGGTTGCGGGTGGCCGGGCCGCCACAGCGCACGCAGATGGCGTGCAGCTTGTCCACCGTCTCCGCGATGGCGAAGATGCGCGCCATGGGGCCGAACGGCTCGCCGCGGAAGTCCATGTCGATCCCCGCCACGATCACCCGCATCCCCCGGTCGGCAAGCAGCGAGAGCACGTCCACCACGCCGTCGTCCAGGAACTGCACCTCGTCCACGGCGATCACCTGGGTGTCGCGGTGCACCTTGGCGAGCATCTCGGTGCTGCTGCGCACCGGGATGGCGTCCACCCCCTCCACGCCGGCGTGCGAGTTGATGGTGCCCACCCCCTCGTAGCGGTCGTCCAGGGCCGACTTGAACACCTGGACGCGGCGCCGGGCGATCAGGGCGCGCCGGACGCGGCGGATCAGCTCCTCCGACTTGCCGCTGAACATGCTGCCGGTGACCACCTCGATCCAGCCCTGGCCGTCGCCGTGGTACATCGCGATGTCTCTCACGGATCGCCTGCGGGGAAAGACATGGGGGAGGGTCCGGACGGGGACGGGCCGCCCGGTCGTGGAACGTAGTATCATACCCCGCGGGGGCGGGGCGGACAAGCGCGCGGGCGGGGAAACGGACGGCGCCGCGCGGCGGACGTGGACGCCGGTCTAGCGGCGCTTGGTCCGCCGCTCCAGCACCACCTCGTCGGCCACGATCATGTAGCGGATGACCCGCTCCACGGCCTCCGGAAAGGCCTCCTGGCGGTCGCGGAAGCGGTCGTTGGAGACCACGCTGGCGTCCAGCTCGCGCGCGAAGGCGAGGATGAAGTAGTCGGCGTCGGTGCCGGCGGGGGCCTGGTGGATCTTGCCGGCCTCCACCAGCTCCTCGTACGCGGCGGAGTCGTCGATCTGGTGGCGCAGGGCGGCGTCGGCCACCACGATGGGCTCGATCCCCTCCTCCTGGAGCTTGCGGCACACCAGGACGATGTTCTCCAGGCGGGCCTTCTCGCCCTCGGTGAAGTGGGCCACGTTGGACGCGTCCACCAGCGCCTTGTGGGGGGCTTCCTGGCCGTTGCTCTCGGTGCTCTCGGCTCGCTCGGGCATCGTTCGTCGGGATGCGGTGTCGGCGGCCGGAGGGTCGGGCCGCTTTGCCGGTGGCGGCTGTGCACACGCGGTGCCAGGGAGTGCGAGGTGCGGTGTAACTGATGAAAGGAAGGGAGGATGCGGGCGTGCCCCCGGCTGGCGCCGGGGTCGGGCTGCGGCTCCGTAGCAGACGAAACGACCGTCTGCAACGGAGGCGAGCCCCGCCAAACTGCCGGCGGGTCTCGCCGCTTCGCGCTCGCATCCCTCACGCCGGGTTCGGCGTGGGGCGGGAGCGGTGGGACGGGTGACCCGTAGCGACGCGAAAGAGCGGGCGGGGAGCCGGTTCCGGCCTCCCGCCCGCTCGTCCACCTGGATCCGTCAGCGACGTCCGCCGCCCCGACGCGCAGGTGCGCCGAACCGAGGAGGCTGCACGGCGCTCAGCAGCAGCACGTGAAGGAGCAGCATTTATCTTCCGAGCCGCACCCCACGATCGGGACTTCGACTGTCGGGTCCGTGAACAGCGGCTTGTTGAGCAGCCGCACGGTTTCCCTGGTCAGCACCAGCTTCCTGGCGAGCTTCACCGAGTTCTTGGGCATCTGCGCTCTCCTCGTCGGGGAATAGGGCGAATCGCGTCATATACATTATGACACTAAATGCATAGTAATAGGATGGGCAGCCGAGCGGAACCTTTTCGTGAGATGGGGATGCGCCTGCTACAGCCGGTCCCGTAGCCAGCCGGCGGCGTACTGGATGACTGCGGCGGGGAGGTCGAGCGACGTGCCGCCCAGGGTGCGGACGGTCTCGCGGCTCAGCGTCAGCTTCCTGCGCGGCGGCTCGGTCTGGGTTGCGGTCATGGACGTCTCTCCTCGTTGGATGGGAAATGGTTTTCGGGACCGGCTGCCCGAAACTTCCCGCCACGACGCAGGAGAGGGAACGACGTGGGACGAATGGAGCCGTGGGTGGGACGGGTGGAGGCTCGCGTGACGCCACCTGGAGGACGCGGCACACGAAGACACGGGAAGAGCAGGGGGGAAGCCTGCCGGCCTCCCCCCTGCTCACCGGTGTGCGTAGCTCAGCAGCAGCGGGTGTAATCGGCAAGGTCCGGGTCATCTGTGTACAACGTCGCACGGTCGTAGTCCGACGCCGAGTCGGTCAGCAGTCGTACCGTCTGTTTGTTGAGCACCAACTTTCTTCCGACCGGGTTCAGGGGTCGCTTGGGCATGGGAGCACCGGTGAAAGGAGGTAAGGAGTGGAGTAAACGTGGCGTAAAGTAAACGATACAGAAAAATACCGCTAGGGGCCGTGCTGCCCGCGTGCGGCCGGATGGTCCAGACCCTTTCGAGGACTACAGCCGTGACTTGAGCCAGGCGGCCGCGTACTGGATGGCGGCGGAGGGGAGGTAGTGCCCAGCGGCGTACCAGCGGAGCTCCTTGGGCTCCCCCGCGGCGGCGTACAGGCGCTCGGCCTGGTCCGGGCGCACGGTGCGGTCGTCGCGCCCGTGCACCATCAGCAGCGGGCGCGGGGCCAGCTTGCGGACGGCGCGGGTGGGGTCCACCACGGCGCGGGCCACGGTGGCGAGCGGCGTTCCCGCGGGGAGGTCGCCGCCGGCCGCGACCACCACCGCCTTCACGCGGGGCTCGCCGGCGGCCAGAGCCACGGCCAGGAACGAGCCCAGCGAGTACCCCGCCACCCCCAGCCGCTCCGCGTCCACCTCCTTTCTCGCGCCCAGGTAGCGTACGGCGAGCGCGGCCTCCTTCATCCCGGCGCGCCACAGCCGCACCATCGCCAGCGGGTTCCGCGCGGACTGCAGCTGCAGCGGGTCGCTGCGGTCGCCGTGCAGCGGCAGGTCGATCGCCAGGCTGGCGATCCCCTCCGCCAGGAGCGCACGCCCCACGTTGTCCGCCATGTGCTCCTTGCGCGACGAGTAGCCGTGCAGCAGGAGCGCGCCCGGCGCGGCGGTCTCCGCGTCCGGCAGCAGGAGGATGGCGGGGACGGAGTCGCCGCCGTCCTCGCGGAAGTCGAGGACGATCCGCCGCCCCCCGGGGACCCGCGTCTCGGAGCGGGTGTTCTGCATGATCCGGATCTTGGTCGCCATGCCCCGGGCGCGCGGCAGGATTGGTGCCGACGCCCTGCTCGACCCCCGCCGGATCCGTCGCGATCCGTCTCCGCGATGCGCTTGCGCTTTGCCAGAACTCCGGCGGAATGCGCAGCCCCGCGCGGCTGCAACACGACGTGCCAATCCTGTAAAATTACTTTCCACAACGGCTTGCAAAACAGGCGTCGGCGGGCATGGCGCTCGCCTTGGGGGAAGGCGTGGGGCGGGCTGTCCGGCCGCCCCGACGGATGCGGCCCTCCGGAACTCCGGGCCCGCAGCCGCGCCGGAACCCCCGGACCCCCGCGAGCCGCCCGATGCTCCTTCCCACCTTCCGCTCCACGCGCCGCTCCCTCCTCGGCGCGCTTCTCCCGCTGATCGCGGCCTCCCCGGCCGCAGCGCAGCAGGCCACGCTCACCGGCACGCTTCACGTGCTGTGGGCGGACGGACCCTCCGGGTCCGGGCCGGCGGGGGAGCGGTACCTCCTGGTGGACGACGCCGGCCGCGCGGTCGAGCTCCTCCTCCCCGCGAGCGAGCTGGAGAGCGCGGGCGGCGTGCTCGCGCTGAACCGCCGGCGCGTCACCGTGGCCGCCGAGCGCGCCCCGGACGGCGGCGGCGCCCCGGTGCGGGCGGCGGCCGTGCGCGCCGCGGTGACGGGGCCCCGCCTCTCCCTGTCCGCGGCCGCCGCCCAGGTCGGCCAGAAGCCGTTCGTCACCATCCTCTGCCGCTTCGGCGACTCCGCCGCCGAGCCCCGCACCCGCGCCACCTACGAGCGCTGGCAGGGCGCCGCCTACCCGGGCCTGGACGACTTCTGGCGCGAGGCGTCCGAGGGGCGGGTGGGCACCGGCGGGAGCACCGTGCACGGCTGGTACACCCTGCCGCGCGCGCGCTCGTACTACTTTCCCGACGGCAAGCTGAGCTACGCCCGGCTGACCGACGACTGCACCGCCGCCGCCGACGCCGACGTGGACTTCCGGGCGTACGCCGGCGTCAACCTCCAGCTCAACGGCGAGCTCGACGGATATTCCTGGGGCGGGAGCTGGACGCTCGCCCGCGACGGCCAGACCCGCACCGTGGGGATGACCTGGATGGCCTCGTGGTCCACCCAGATGACCTACGCCCACGAGGCGGGGCACTCCTTCGGCCTGCCGCACTCCTCCGGCCCGTACGCGGCCACCTACGACTCGCGCTGGGACCTGATGAGCATGGGCGGCCTGTACGACACCGCGCAGGGGACCTACGTCGCCAACCACCCCATCGCCTACTACAAGGACCTGCTCGGCTGGATCGCGCCGGCGCGCAAGTACGTGGCCGAGTCGGGCACCACGCGCACCCTGGTGATCGAGCGCGGCGCCCAGGCGCCGGCCGGCAACTACGTCATGGCGCAGGTGCCCATCCCCGGCACCCGCCAGTTCTACACGGTGGAGGCACGCCGCGGCGCCGGCTACGACGCCGCAGGCCGCCTCCCCGCCGACGCCGTGGTGCTGCACCGCGTGGACCCCGCCGCCGCCGACCGCCCCGCCCGCGTGGTGGACGCCGACGCAAACGGCGACCCCAACGACGCCGCCGCCGCCTGGCTCCCCGGCGAGACCTTTTCCGACCCCGCCGCCGGGATCACCGTGGCGGTGGAGGCGGCCACCGCCACCGGCTTCCGCGTGCGCATCGCGCTGGGGGGCGCGCCCGGCGCCCCCTTCGCCCTGGCCTCCGACAGCGTGCGCCCCGCCGCCGTGGTGGGCCGCGACTACGCCGACGCCCTCCGGGCGACCGGCGCCCCCGACGCCGTGACCTGGCGGGTCAGCGCCGGCTCCCTCCCCGCCGGCGTCACCCTCAGCGCCGCCGACGGCACCCTCCGCGGCGTCCCCACCCGCGCCGGCATCTTCGCCTTCACGGTCACGGCCACCTCCGGCGCCGCCGCCGCCGCCCGCTCCTTCCTCCTCCCCGTGGCCGCCACCAGCCTCCCGGTGGACCGCGTGCTCGACCACCTCATGGGCGCCGGCACCCCGCTGGCCGCGTCCGAGGTGTCCTTCCTGGACCTCCAGGGCAACCGCAACGGCCGCCTGGACCTGGGCGACGTGCGCGCCTGGATGCTCGCCAGCGGCCAGGACGCCCCCGCCGGCCTGGCCGACCCGTCGCAGCCCTGATCTTCCGCCCCGATTCCTCCCGCGATCGTTCCGTCCCACCACGACCCGCCCCACGGAGCCCGCCCGATGACCGCACGCCGTCTCGCCCCCGTCCTGGCCGCATTCGCCGCCGCCCTGCTCTCCGCCTGCGGCGACGCCGGCATGGGCGTGGAGCCCGAGGCCCCGCAGCCGGGGGTGCTCACCGTGACGCTCGCCACGCCGTTCCCGGACGACCGAGCCATGCTGATCACGGTGTCCGGCCCGGACGAGGCGACGGCCGTCGTCGATGCGGGCAGCGGGTACACGGTCCACGCCCGCGCCGGGGGCACCACGTTCCGGGCCGCGGTGTTCGGGCGCCTCTCCAGCGGGCCCCTGGTGCGCTTCGCCGTCCCCGACGTGGGTCGCGCGTCCGCGTACAAGGCCACCATCCAGGAAGTGGTGGATCCCTCCAGCAGCATCCGACCCTCCACCAGCGGATACGTGCTCGCCATCACCCGCTGACCCCCCCGCCGGACCCCACCCGGGCCCCTGTCGCGCCGCCCGGCGCGGCAGGGGCTTTTCCGTCCGCCGCGAAGGCGTCCGCGATCTCCGAGGCGCCGTGCACGGCCAGCTGCGCCGCGGCCCGGCCGCACAGCGCGCCCACCACGTTGCCGGTGCCGCTGTAGCCGCCCGCCGCGACCACGCCGGGCCGCACCTCCTCCAGCACCGGCAGCCCGTCCGCCGTGTACCCCACCGACGCGGCCCAGCGGTGCGTCACCGGCGCGCGCACCCCCACGCCGTCGCGGAGGAAGCGCTCCAGCAGCCCCTGCACCCGCTGCGACGGCTCCGCCGCGTGCGTCCACTCCTCCGCCTCCGCGTGGTCGCGGAAGCCGCCCAGGGTGACGCGGCCGTCGGGGAGCTGCTGCCAGTACTCGTAGCCCCAGCGGGCGTACACCGGGCGTGGGATGCTCACCTCCGGCGCGGGCGCGGTGGCGAGCATCTGCAGGCGCGCCGTCCTCACCCGCCCGGCCAGCTCGGGGAGCACGGCGTCCAGGCGCCCGTCCACCGCCACCACCACGCGGCCGCAGCGGACCCGGCCGCGGTCCGTCGCCACTTCCGTCCCGGAGACGGCCAGGGCGGGGGAGCGCTCGAACAGGCGCGC
The DNA here is from genome assembly GCA_036389055.1 of Longimicrobiaceae bacterium. GTDB lineage: Bacteria > Gemmatimonadota > Gemmatimonadetes > Longimicrobiales > Longimicrobiaceae > JAFAYN01. Next base: position 18,692 of record DASVQR010000007.1, read on the forward strand.
TCCCCGCTCCGCCGCGCGCCGGGCCAGGAGCCGGCAGCGCAGCAGCGGCTGGAACGCGCAGTCCGTGGGGACCAGCAGCCCCCGGCCCTCCGGCCCGTCGTACGCCTCCGCGGGGAGCCCGTCCGCGCGCATCGCCTCCAGCTGCGCCCGGCAGTCGTCCTCCTCCTCCGGCGACGACGCCACCCGCAGCGAGCCGGTCCGCCGGACCGCCTCCGGCGTCTCCGCGGCGATGCGGTCCAGCTCCGCCAGCGTCAGGCGGTACAGGCGCAGCGCGCGGGCGTGGCCGTACCGCTCCACCGCGTCGTGATGGAAGTGGTACGTCCCCGCCAGCAGGAAGCCGCCGTTCCGCCCCGCCGCCCCGCCGCCCACCGGCCCCGCGTCGATCCCCACCACCCGCGCGCCCAGCCCCAGCAGCTCCCCCACGCACGACAGCCCGGAGCCGCCCAGCCCCACCACGCACACGTCGGCCTCCACGTCGCCCTCCAGCCGCGGCAGGGCGAGCCCGGGGCGGTCGTCCCAGACGGGGGTGTTCTCCGGGGTCATGTCGATCTGGATCAGGTCACGGGGTCGGGGGCGCTCCGGGAGACTCGCGCGAACCGCCGCGCGAGTCTGCCTCCGCACGAGCTCGGGGAAGGGGCGCTATTCCGCTTCGACGGGGCCGGCGCGGAGCGTGAGCGGCCAGCGGACGCGCCGGGGCGCGTCGGGGTCGCCCCAGTCGGCGCGGAAGCGCTCCACCAGGTCGTCCACGGGGTCCACGCCGTGCGCGGCGACGTAGCGGGTGACCGCGGACCAGGTGCGCAGGTAGCCCGTGAAGCCGTCCAGGGTGAGGTCCGCCTCCATGGCGAGCGGCGGCGCCGGGACCTCGCGGAAGGGGAAGGGCAGGAAGGCGTAGCCCTCCAGGATCAGGCGGCGCTCCGGCGGCCAGTACGCGCCCACCACCCCGTCGTAGAAGTCCACGAGGGTGCGCTCCAGCGCGGCGTCCGGCAGGACCGGGTTGCCGTAGCACCAGGCGGCGAGCAGGCCGCCGGGGCGGAGGACGCGCCGCGCCTCGGCGAAGAACGCTGGGACGTCGAACCAGTGGAGCGCCTGCGCCACGCTCACCAGCTCCGCCGAGCCGTCGTCCAGCCCGCTCCGCTCCGCCGGCGCGACCCGGAACTCCACGCGGGGGTGCGGGCGGGCGCTGGCCACCTGCTCCGCGCTGGCGTCCGTCGCCACCACGCGCGCGAAGTGCCCGGCCAGCCCCAGCGCCGCCTGGCCGCTGCCGGTGGCGCAGTCCCACGCCAGCCGGCGCGCCGGCGCGCGCTCCGCCAGCCAGGCGAAGAGCGCCGCGGGGTACCCCGGGCGGAAGCGGGCGTACCCCGCCGCCACGCCGGAGAAGTGGTCGCGGAACCCCGTGCTCATCCCGCCCTCACGGCGAGAGCGCCGCCCACGCCGCCGTCAGGCGATGCGCTTGGAGATCCGGGCGCGGACCAGGGGGACCGGCTCGTCGTCGCCGTCGCGGTGCTCCTCCAGCACGTCCAGCCGCACCGTGAGCCCCTGCCCGCAGGCGTCGCGGATGGCGGCGTTGAGCGCCGTCGCGGCCTCCACCACGGAGTCGGCGAGCGGCTTGATGCGGGTGATCGTCCCCTCCAGCTCGTTCTGCATGGGCGGCCGTCCGGTTCGGGTGAGCGCACGCCAGCGGGCGCCGGCGCGGCGATGCATCTACCGAACCGCCGCGCCGGCGCCGCCGGGCTCCACCCGCCACCGTGGGGCACGTCAGCCCTTCTTCGCGGCGTAGCAGCCGGACTCGGTGGTGCACAGCGTCTCGTTGCAGCTGTCGTCGACGCTGCCGGTCCGGATGTCGGTCCGGCCGTCGGCGCCCAGGCTGCGCAGGGTCTCGCGGCTCAGGACCAGCTTGCGGACCTGCCTCGTGCGGTGGTTCATGGGATCCCGGGGGAAGAGGGGAGGGTAGGACTCGTGTCGCCAAGTATGGGCGACCGCGGCGGCCGCTGTAAAGGTCCGCGGCCGTTGAGGCGCGGCGGCCGCCGCCGTACATTCCCGCACGTGGCGCCGCCGCCCCACGACCATGCCCGTTCCCCGGAGGTGAGCCTTGACGGAGCGCGTGTCCGCCCTCGTCGCAGAGCTTCGCGCGCGGCTGGAGGAGCTGTACGGCCCCCGGCTGGAGCGCGTGGTCCTGTTCGGCTCCCAGGCGCGCGGCGACGCCACCCCCGAGTCCGACGTGGACGTGCTGGTGGTGCTCCACGGCGACGTGCGGCCGGTGGAGGAGATCCGGCGCACCGGCGCCGCAGTTTCCGAGGTGTCGCTCGACGCGGGGCTCGACGTGGCGGCCTCCTTCATCTCCGCCGAGCGCTTCCGGTCGGAGGAGAGCCCGTTCGTGCTCAACGTGCGCCGCGAGGGCGTGGCGGTATGACGCCCGAGCAGGAGGGGCTTCTCCGGAAGGCGCGAAACAGCGTGGCCGCGGCTCGGCTCCTGCTCGGTGAAGGCCACCACGAGTTCGCCGTGTCGCGGGCCTATTACGCGATGTTCTACGTCGCGGATGCGCTCCTTCGTGGCCGCGGGCTGAGGTTTTCCAAGCACTCGGCGGTGCACGCCGCCTTCGGCCAGCACTTCGCCCGGACCGGCATCCTGCCGGCCGGCATGCATCGGCAGCTGATCGAGGCCGCGGCGATCCGCAACCTCGGGGACTACGAGATCGGCCCCGACGTCGACTCGCAAACGGCCCGGCAGCTCATCGCCGACGCCGAGGAGTTCATCCGCGTCGCCGAAGAAAGGATCGACCAGCTCCCGTCGGGACCGGCCTGAAGCGGCCGGCCGTCCACCATCCTCCTCCCACCCGCCGCTCCCATGCGACCTCACCGCCTCCGCCCGCTCGCCGCCCTCGCCTGCTTCGCGCTCCTCGCCGCGGGCGCCGCGTCCGCGCAGGACACCGCGGCGCTCCGCGGCACCGTGCGCGACCGCGCCAGCAGCGCCCCCGTGGCCGGGGCCCAGGTCTCGCTCCCCGCGCTGGGCCGCGGCGCGCTCACCGACAGCGTGGGCCGCTTCGCCGTGGAGGGGCTCCCCGGCGGAACGCACGACCTGCAGGTGCAGCGCCTGGGCTACGCGCCCCTGCAGATGCGGGTGACCGTGTCGCCCGGCGCCTCCCCCGAGCACACGCTGCTCCTGGCGGCGGCGCCCACTGCGGTCGCGCCGGTGACGGTGACGGCCATGGCCGTGCCGGCGCGGATGCGCGCCTTCGAGGCGCGGCGCCAGCGGGCCACCGGCTTCTTCCTCACCCGCGAGCAGCTGGAGCGCCAGGGCGACCGCAAGCTCTCGGAGATCATGCGGCGGGCCGTGCCGGGGCTGCGCATGGTCTCCAGCGGCGACGGGAGCGGCACCTTCATCGCCACCGAGCGCGGCACCGGCACCACGCCGGGCGCGCTCAGCGGCAAGCCGCCGCGTCCCTGCTACGCCCAGGTGTTCATGGACGGCATGCGCATCTACGGCCAGAGCTGGGGCGCCGACGCAACCAGCCCCCCGCCCGACCTGAACGCCTTCGCGGCGCACGGCATCGAGGCCATCGAGTTCTACCGCCCGGGCGGCGGGACCCCGCCGGAGTTCCGCACCGACACCTCGCAGTGCGGAACCCTGGTCATCTGGACCCGCGACCGGTAGGCGGGCCGGCGGCGTCCATCCTGCGCGCCGCCCGCCAGTTTCGTATACTTATCCCGGAACCCACGCGCGGGGAGCCGCCGGCTCCCGTGCCCCCAGGAAGTGTCAGGAAGCCATGAGCAGCATCGCCGAGATCTTCGAGACCATGGAATACGGCCCCGCTCCCGAGAGCGCGTCGCTGGCCAACCGCTGGCTGGACGAGCGGGACCGCACGATGAAGCTGTTCATCGCCGGGGAGTGGCGCGAGCCGCGGTCGGGGGAGCGCTTCGAGACCACCAACCCCGCCAACGGCAGGCCGCTGGCGCGGCTGGCGCAGGCCGGTCCGGAGGACGTGGAGGACGCCGTGCGCGCCGCGCGCGAGGCGCAGGCCGGCTGGCGCGCCATGGGCGGGCACGCCCGGGCGCGCTACCTGTACGCCCTCGCGCGGCAGGTGCAGAAGCACTCGCGGCTGTTCGCCGTGCTGGAGTCGCTGGACAACGGCAAGCCCATCCGCGAGTCGCGCGACATCGACATCCCGCTGGCGGCCCGGCACTTCTACCACCACGCCGGGTGGGCGCAGCTGATGGAGAGCGAGCTCCCCGGCGCCGTGCCGGTGGGCGTGGTGGGGCAGATCATCCCCTGGAACTTCCCGCTGCTGATGCTGTCGTGGAAGATCGCCCCGGCGCTGGCGATGGGGAACACGGTGGTGCTCAAGCCGGCCGAGTTCACCTCGCTCACCGCGCTGCTCTTCGCCGACGTGTGCCGCGAGGTGGGGCTCCCGCCGGGCGTGGTCAACGTGGTCACCGGCGACGGGCGCACGGGGGCGCTCGTGGTCGAGCACCCGGGCGTGGACAAGGTCGCCTTCACCGGGAGCACCGAGGTGGGGCGCATCATCCGCGTCGCCACGGCGGGCACCGGCAAGAAGCTGTCGCTGGAGCTGGGCGGCAAGTCGCCCTTCGTGGTGTTCGAGGACGCCGACCTGGACAGCGTGGTGGAGGGCGTGGTGGACGCCATCTGGTTCAACCAGGGGCAGGTCTGCTGCGCCGGCTCGCGCATCCTGGCCCAGGAGGGGATCGCAGACCGGCTGGTGGCAAAGCTGCGCGCCCGCATGGAGGCGCTGCGCGTGGGCGACCCGCTGGACAAGGCGGTGGACATCGGCGCCATCAACTCCCCGCAGCAGCTGCAGAAGATCCAGGAGCTGGTGAAGCAGGGGCAGGACGAGGGCGCCACGCTCTGGCAGCCCTCGTGGAGCTGCCCGCAGGAGGGGTGCTTCTTCCCGCCCTCGCTGTTCACCGACGTGTCCCCGTCCTCCGTCGTCGCCCAGGAGGAGATCTTCGGGCCCGTGGTGGTGCTGATGACCTTCCGCACCCCCGGCGAGGCGGTGGAGCTGGCGAACAACACCCGCTACGGCCTTGCCGCCAGCGTGTGGACGGAGAGCGTCAACCTCGCCCTGGACGTGGCGCCCAAGCTGGTGGCCGGCACGGTGTGGATCAACAGCACCAACGTGTTCGACGCCGCCTCCGGCTTCGGCGGCTACCGCGAGAGCGGCTTCGGGCGGGAGGGTGGCCGGGAGGGGCTGTGGGAGTACGTGAAGGCGGGGTGGGAGGAGAAGAAGAACGGCAGGGAACAGGGAACAGGGAACAGGGAACAGCCTGCAACGGCAACTGCGACGGCGGATGCGGGCGAGTCCGAGGCGGCGGTGATTCCGGCAGGGCCGCCGCCGATCGATCGGACGGCGAAGCTGTACATCGGGGGCAAGCAGGCGCGGCCGGACTCGGGGTACTCGCTCCCGGTGCGGGGCGCGGACGGGCGGCACCTGGGCGAGGTGGGGCGCGGCAACCGCAAGGACGTGAGGAACGCGGTGGAGGCGGCGCACAAGGCGGCGAAGTGGGCCAGGCAGACGGCCCACAACCGGGCGCAGGTGCTCTTCTACGTGGCGGAGAACCTGGCGGCGCGCGGCGAGGAGTTCGCGCGACGGCTGGCGCAGGGGAGCGGCGACGAGGCGGCCGCGGCGCGCGAGGTGGACGCGTCCATCCGCCGGCTGTACACCTGGGCCGCCTGGGCCGACAAGTACGACGGGCTGGTGCACCAGACGCCGTTCCGCAACGTCACCCTGGCCATGAACGAGCCGCTGGGCGTGCTGGGGATCGCCTGCCCGGAGGATGCGCCGCTGCTGGGATTCGTGTCGCTGGTGGCCCCCGCAATCGCGGTGGGCAACACGGTGGTCGCGGTGCCGTCGGAGCGGTTCCCGCTGGCGGCAACCGACTTCTACCAGGTGCTGGACACCTCCGACGTGCCGGGCGGCGTGGTCAACATCGTCACCGGACAGCGCGAGGAGCTGACGGAGACGCTCGCCTCGCACGACGACGTGGACGGGGTCTGGTACTTCGGCACGGGCGAGGGGAGCGGGGCCGTCGAGCGGCTCTCCGCCGGCAACATGAAGCGCACCTGGGTCAGCTACGGCCGCGGGCGCGACTGGTACGAGGCGGAGCAGGGGGAGGGGCGCGAGTTCCTGCGCCAGGCGACGCAGGTCAAGAACATCTGGGTGCCGTACGGCGAGTAGGTTTTCCGCTTCGACTCGTTCTGGGGGGGGCCGCTCCGGAACCAGGCCAAACTGCCGGCCTGTTTCCTGCGCGGGCTCCGGGAACCCCGCGGTACTGCTGCGGGTTTCCCTGCGCCGGAGTGAGCCAGCCGAAACTGCCCGGCTGTCTCCCTCCGAACAGACTTTGGGGGATACTGCGGAACGGCAACCGCGAACGGCGACGACGACGAAGCCCCACCCTCCGCGCGGGGGGTGGGGCTTCGTCCATCCCGGCTTCCGGGGGCGGGCTACGGTGCGGCGGTGACGCTGATCCGCAGCGTGTCCGCCAGCGCGCCGGCCTCGGCCACCACCCGGCCCTCGCCCTGCTTCAGGCCGTTCAGGCCCACGAGGCCGCCGGGCTGGGTGGGCGCCGTGACCGAGACGATGTCGGGGTTCAGGCTGCGGTAGACCACCTGCGCGTTCTGCTGCGGCACGGCGCACTGGTCGGTCAGGGTGGCGACGTTCGCCGTCTGCGCGCCGACGGCGACGGACCCCGGGTTGAAGGAGAAGCGCAGGCGGGTGGGCACCGGCGCCTCCACCCGGACCACGGCCGTGTCGACGAGGATGCCGTTGACCCAGCGGGCGACCACCCGCGTCGTGCCGACCCGGGCGCCCGTGGCGTCGCGGAGCACCCCGCGGAAGGTCCCCGAGGCGATCACGTCCCTGAGGGTCACCACCGTGCTGTCTTCCACCGAGTAGGCGGCCGTCTGGCCGGTCAGCGTCTCCCCCGTGGCGGGGTCGCGGACCCGCATCAGCAGCGTCCGGGTGCAGCCGGGGGTGAGCACCAGCGAGTCGGGCTCCAGGCCGCCCGTGGCGCGCGGGAAGCGCAGCAGGTAGTAGGCGGGCGTCGCGACCCCTTCCACGGTGGCCGAGACGTCGGCGTCGATGGACTCGGTCCCCACCCGCGCGGCCACGGACACGACGCCGGCCGTGTCGGTGACGGCGCTGGTGCGCGTGAGGGTGGCGCTGCCCCGCGCGACCGCGAACTTCACCTCCACTCCCGGCAGGGGCTGGCCGCGGCGGTCCAGCACCCGGAACTGGAACGGGAAGGTCTCGCCCGGGGGAGTCACGAAGCCGCGCCCCAGCGACTCGACCTTTGCCGGAGTGGTGCGCACGGTCACCCGCGCGCTGTCGCGCAGCGACGTCCCGCCCTCCAGGGCCAGCGTCGCGAACGCGAAGGTGGTCCCCGGCCGGCTGCCGGTGAGCACCCCCGCCGAGTCCACCTTCGCGACCGCGGTGTCGCCCACGCTCCAGCGGACGGCGGCGCCCTCGACGGGCCGGCCGCGCTGGTCCAGCACGGTCGCGGTGAGCGTGTCCGCGGCGCCGTCGCCGACGACGATCTCGCGGCTGTCCAGCGCCAGCGTGGTGGGCCGCCGCGCGGGGCCGGTGCCGTCGTCGCACGCGGCCGAGAGCAGCGCGGCCGCGGCCATGGCCGCGCGTAGTACGTTGCGGTGAAGCATCCTGGATCTCCGGACAGAGTGCGACAGGCGTTTTCCGCCCACCTGACGATGTCCGCGCGGACCGGGTCACACCCCGCGGCCTGCCTGGCGAGCCCCTGTCAGGCGTTTCCGGGCGGCGGCCGGTCGTGGCCCATGTCCAGGGTGCGGAGCGCCGCCTGGCGCCGCACGTGCAGCTCCGCCCCCTCGATGGCCCCGAACACCTCCTCGGTCCATCCCTCCTCCTCCGCGAACCCCAGCGCCGCCGCCAGCTCGCGGAGGTACTCCACCTCCAGACCGCGCCGCTGGAGCTCGGCCGCGATCTCCTCGTCGGTCATGTGCATGCCGCCCCCCCTTCCGGAGTCCGGCGCCGGGTCCGCCCCGGCCCCGGGAAACGCCTGCTGCAAAGCGCGTGCGGCGGCGGCCGGAAACGCGAGCGGGGCGCCCCCCGGAGGGAGGCGCCCCGCGCCGCGGGACCCGCCGCGCAGGCTCAGTGGCCGGGGGCGCCCACGTCCCGCGTGCCCGCCATCATGCGGCGGATGGGGATGGCGAGCAGCGCCAGGACCACCGCGGCGATCACCAGCGAGAGCGTCGTGCGCGTGAACAGCTCCGGCATCTGGTCGAGCTTCTCCGGGTCGACGTGGCCGCCCACCAGGCCGCCGATCAGGTTGCCGAGCGCGGAGGCGGTGAACCAGATGCCCATCATCTGCCCCACGTACTTGCGGGGCGAGAGCTTGGTCATGGACGACAGGCCCACCGGGCTCAGGCACAGCTCGCCGATCGTCTGGAAGAAGTAGCTCCCCACCAGCCACCACGGCGAGACCAGGATCTGGCCGCCGCCCGCCACCACCTTGTTGGCGGCGACGATCATGAGCCCGAAGCCGATGGCGGCGAAGGCGAGGCCGAGGGCGAACTTGCCCGGGCTGGACAGGTCGCGGTCGCGCTTGCCCAGGGCGAGCCAGATCCCGGCGAACACGGGCGCCAGGATGATGACGAACAGCGAGTTGACCGACTGGAACCAGGTGGCCGGCATCTCCCAGCCGCCAAAGGTGCGGTCGGTGAAGTCCGCGGCGAACAGGTTGAGCGACGTGGGCGCCTGCTCGAAGGCGCCCCAGAAGACGATAGCGAAGAGGAACAGGACGAAGATCACCCCCACCCGCTTCTTCTCGTCCCTGTCGATGCCGCCGGCGACGAAGACGTAGATGAAGAACAGCGTCACCATCGCCAGCGTGATGTTGACCAGCTGCTGGCCGATGGCCTGGGCGTCGATGGTGATGGTGCCGGTGGCGGCCAGCACGAACGCGATCGCGACCGCGGCCAGCCCCACGCCCATCGCCAGCTTGACCGTGCGCTCCTGCCGCGCCTGCACTACCGGGTCCGGGTGGCGCGAGGGCGCGGTGCCGATCCCCTGCAGCGTGCGCCCGCGCATCATGGCGAACACGACGAGGCCGATGAACATGCCCACGCCGGCGGCGCCGAAGCCCCAGTGCCAGCCGACCATCTCGCCCAGGGCGCCGGTGATGAGCTGGCCGAAGAAGGCGCCGAAGTTGATCCCCATGTAGAAGATGGAGAAGCCGGCGTCGCGCCGGGATCCGCCCTCGGGGTACAGGTCGCCGACGATGGCGGAGATGTTGGGCTTGAGGAGCCCCGTGCCCAGGACGATGAGGATCAGCCCCAGGAAGAAGGGCACCTTGCCCGCGGTGCCCGCGAAGCCGGAGACGCCGATGGAAAGGTGCCCCGCGGTGATCAGGCAGGCGCCGAGGAAGATGGCGCGCTGCAGCCCCAGGAGCCGGTCGGCCACCCAGCCGCCCGGCAGCGAGGCCAGGTAGACGCTGAAGCCGTAGATGCCGACGATCGCGGAGGCCTGGTCGCGGCTGAAGCCGAAGCCGCCCTCCGCGAGCGCGGCGGCCATGAACAGCACCAGGAGGGGACGGAGCCCGTAGTACGAGAACCGCTCCCACATCTCGGTGAAGAACAGCGTCGCCAGCCCGCGCGGGTGGCCGAAGAACCCCGTGTCTCCCGAGGCGTGTCCCACCGTCCCGGGGGGATTGAGGGTGGCCGCCGGGGAGCCGCCGAAGTCCTGCGAGGGGTTTCTGGCCATTGGGGGTGTCGGTGACGGGTTCATGGTGGCGCCGCCGCGCGAGCGGCGGTGGACTGCGTGGTACAGTCCGGGAGCGCCGACGGTTCCTGCGCGGGTGCGACCCGGGGATCCGCGGGTCGCGGACGGGTCACGGAATTCCGAGGAAGGCGTCAAATTATGTGCCCCGCCCCCACTTCGCCAGTGCGGCCGCGCCGCTGGGGCCGTGGAATGGCGGATTCCGTGGCAGGGACGGGCCGGGTCCCGGCTCCGGCGGACGCTCCGGTGCGCCCGGCCGGTGTACTCCCGCGGGGACGCCGGGCCCGCGGGAGAGGACACGCCGGCGGGCGGCTCAGGGGGGCGGCAGCGCCACCAGCACGGCGGTCGCCAGCACCACCAGCACCCCGGCCGCCACCTCCACGGCGACGGTGCGCCGCAGGTCGCGGGCGTCCGCGCCGCCCTCCAGGCGCGGGGTGAGGACGCGCCAGCTGCGGAAGCCGGCCAGCGCGGCCACCGCCAGCAGCGCCAGCTTGACCAGCAGGGCGCGCCCGTAGCCGGTGCCCCACAGCTCCGCGGGCGCGCCCAGGTGGAACAGGGCGCTCACCACGCCGGTGGCCGCGGCGATCCCGGCGCCCGCCAGCGCCACGGGCGAGAAGGCGCGCACCAGCGCGGCGGTCCCGGCGCCCCGCCCTCCGGCGGGCGCGCGCAGCGCGGCCGGGATCCCCACGCCCAGCAGCAGCGCCAGCGACCCCATCCACGCCCCCGCCCCCAGCACGTGCAGCGCGTCCGCGGCCAGGGCCCAGCCCCGCGCCAGCTCCACCGCCGCGGCGTGCCCGGCGTACGCCGTGCCCGCGGCGACGATCGCCAGGGCGGCGGCCGCCACCCGCCACCCGCCGGCCCCGCGGCGGAGCGCCAGGAGCCCCACCAGGAAGACGGCGGCCCCGGCGGCCTGCGCCGTCCAGGCCTGCCCCCACCCGGTCCCCAGCACCGCCGGGATCACGTCGCCTGCGCCCGCGCCGCCGGGACCGGCGAGCGCCGCCGCCTGCAGCCAGAGCCGCCCCGCCAGCCCCAGCGCGAAGAGCGCCAGCGCGGCGAGCGCGGCGCCGCGCAGCCGCCGGGCCGCCGCCTCGGCGGCGTCCGCCGGGAGCCCGCCGCGCTCGGCGCGGGGGAGCACCGCCATGCGGAAGGCGGCCGCGCCGATCATCCCCAGCAGCCCCAGGAAGCCGAGCCAGCGCACCAGCACGGAGAGCGGGGAGCCGGGGAGGAAGATCGCGCCGGCGTCCGCGTCCGGCCCGGAGGGCGGCGCCACGCCGGGCTCGGCGGCGCCCGCCGTGGCCGTGTCCGCGGCGGGCGCCGGGGCCGGCAGGGCGAGCCCCTCCACCACGAACGAGAAGCCGCCCTGGATGACGTGGCCGTCGGCGCCGGCGGTCCGCCACTCCACCAGGTACTCCCCGGGGCCCAGCGCCGCCGGGAGGGGGACCACGTACGCGCGGTTGCCGGAGCCCGGCTCGGGGCTGGCCGCGGCCACCAGCACGGTGTCGCCGGCCGCGCCCAGCAGCGTGGCCCCGGTGAGGCGCGGCTCCACGGCCGTGCTGAAGCGCAGGCGCAGCTCCGTGGGCGCCTGGCGCAGCACGGCGTCCGCCGCGGGCGACGACGACTCCAGCCGGGTGTGCGCCCGCCCGGCCGCGGGGAGCGCGAGCAGCAGGAGCAGGGCGGCGAGGAGGCGGAGGAGCGCGCCCGCCGGGGAGGGCGCCGCCGGTGGGGACGGGTGCGTGGCTGGTCCGCTGCCGTGCATCTCTGGAGTGCCTGGGATCCGTCGGGGTCGGGAGCGCGCCGCCCGTGCATCCGGCGGCGGCCCGGGAAGATGCCACATCGGGCGGGGCGGGACCAGACGGGGCGCGGCGATCGAAACGCTGTCCGCGTGGACGCCGGGCGATTAACGTGGTCCGTGCGCCCGTCCCGGTGGGGAAAACCCCCACGCGGGTCGGGGGAGGGCCCGGATTGAGCGTCCGGCCCCCCGGACCGATCTTCCACCCCATGCCGGACGATCCGCGTCTCCCCGCCTTGAAGCGCTCCCCCGCGAGCCGCTTTTCCGCCCTGGTGGCGGCGCTCCTCGTCCTGTTCACCTGGACAAGGGACGCGGTCGGGCTGCACCCGTGCCCGCACCACTCGGCCGTCCCGGCCGCGGCCGCGCCGGAGCACGGCGGCGGCCACGCGGCGGACCACGGCGCTTCCGCCGCGGCCGCCCGGCACGACCCGTCCTCCGCGGACCACGCGGAGCACGGCGCCTGCACCTGCGTGGGGTGCTGCCCGGCCGGCGTGGCGCTCCCGGTGTTCGCGGCGCCCTGCTGCGACGCATCGCCCGTCCTCCCCGCGTCGCCGCCGGTCTCCGCCGACCCGGGGACCGGGCTCCCGGACCGCTTTCCCCCCTTCTTCCTCCCCTACGGACTCGCGCCTCCCGCGCTGCGCGCCTGACCCCAGGTGACCCGGAGCGCCCGTCCGCCAGCACGGCGGCCGGAGCCGGCGCTCCCGTACGCAGCCTTCTCTCCCGAGGTGGAGCCTTGTCACATCCCATCGTCCGGAGCGCCCAGCGCGCGTCCGTTCCCGTCCCGGCGGCCCGGATCCTGGCCGCCCTGGTCCTGCTGCTCGCCGCCGCACTCCCGCTCCGCGCCCAGCAGCCCGGCTCGGTGGAGGGAAGCGTCCTCGCCGCCGCCGGCGAGCCGCTCGCCGGGGCGACCGTCCGCGCGTCGGCCGGCGCCGCAGCGCACACCGACGCCCGCGGCCGCTTCGTGCTGGCCGGGGTCCCCGCGGGCCCGCTGACGCTCACCGCCGAGCGGATCGGCTTCGAGCGCGCGACGCTCGCCGTGCAGGTGCCCTCCGGCGGCGCCGCCCGCGCCGACTTCCGCCTGGCGCCCGCCGCCTTCGCGCTGGAAGAGATCGTGGTGAGCGCCAGCCGCGAGGCGCAGCGCCGCGCCGAGACCCCGGCCACCGTGCACGCGGTGGGCGGGGCGGCCATCCGCGCGGCCCTCCCCGCGCACCCGTCCGAGATCGCCAGCCGCATCCCCGGGGTGTGGATCGGGGCGGCGGGGGGCGAGGGGCACAAGACGGCGATCCGCCAGCCGCTCACCACCAAGCCGGTGTACCTGTTCCTGGAGGACGGCGTCCCCACCCGCTCCACCGGCTTCTTCAACCACAACGCGCTGTACGAGGTCAACCTCCCGCAGGCGGACCGCATCGAGGTGCTCAAGGGACCCGCGACCGCGCTGTACGGGAGCGACGCCATCGGCGGGGTGGTGAGCGTGGCGACGCGCGCGCCCTCGGCCGGGGCGGGGCTGGAGGCGGCGGTGGAGCGCGGCGGCTTCGGGTGGGGGCGGGCGCTGGTGACCGCCGCGGGGGAGCGCGGGCGCGACGGCGTGCGCGCCGACCTCAACCTGACCCGCACCGACGGCTGGCGCGACGCCACCGACTACGTCCGGCGGAGCGGCACCCTGCGCTGGGACCGCGCGCTCCCCGGCGACGCCACGCTGCGCACCGTGGCGACGTACTCGCACATCGACCAGACGGACCCCTCGGCGGTGTCGCTGGCCGACTTCCGCGAGCGCCCCACCGTCAACTACAACCCCATCGCCGCCCGCCGGGTGGCGGCGTTCCGGCTGTCGTCCGCGTGGGAAAAGGTGTCCGGCTCCACCCTGTTCAGCGTGACGCCGTTCGTGCGACGCAACTCCATGGAGATCGTCCCCAGCTGGATGCTCTCCTACGACCCGGTGTGGTACCGCACCGGGCACTCGTCGGCGGGGGTGCTGGCGAAGGTGAGGCGCGACTTCCGGCCGCTGCGCGCGCGGGTGATCGCCGGGGTGGACGTGGACTACAGCCCGGGCTACCGCCTGGAGCGCCGCATCGCGCCGGTCAGGGACGGCGCGACGATGAGCTCCTACACGCCGGGCGAGGTCGTCTACGACTACGACGTGACCTTCCGCGGCGTCTCGCCCTACCTCCAGGCCGAGGCCTCGCCCCTGGAGCGGGTGCGCGTGGTCGCAGGCCTGCGCTACGACCGCGCGGGCTACGACTACGACTCGCGCCTGGCGCCGCTGGCGACCGGCCCGCACCGCCGGCCGGAGGACGCGGCCCCGCGCTACGACCACCTGAGCCCCAAGCTGGGCGTCACCTGGGAGGCGGGCCCGGCGCTGGGGCTGTACGCATCCTACGGCCACGGCTTCCGCGCCCCGTCCGAGGGGCAGCTGTTCCGGCAGGGCCCCGCGGCGAATTCCGTGGACCTGCGGCCGGTGCGCGCCGACAACCTGGAGGCCGGCTTCCGCGGCCGCCTGGGGCGGCTGAGCTACGACGCGGCCGCGTACCGCATGCGGATCCGCGACGACATCCTCACCTTCCGCGACGCGGCCGGCGCCCGCATCGCCAGCAACGCGGGGGCGACGCTGCACCGCGGCGTGGAGCTGGGCGCCGCGCTGGAACTGACGGACGAGCTGACGGCCGACGCCAACTGGTCGCGCTCGCGGCAGACCTACGAGGAGTGGGCGCCGAGCGCCGCCGTGGACTACGCGGGCAACGGGATCGAGGCCGCGCCGCGCGACCTGGCGAGCGCCCGGCTGGCCTACGCGCCGGCGTGGCTGGCGGGGGCCCGCGTGGAGGGCGAGTGGGCGCGGGTGGGGAGCTACTGGATGGACCCCGAGAACACCCACCGCTACGGCGGCCACGACCTGCTCAACCTGCGCGCGAGCCTCCCCGTCGCCCGGCGGGTGGAGCTGCTGGCGCGCGTGACCAACCTCGCCGACCGGCGCTACGCGGAGCTGGCCTCGTACAGCGCGTTCTCCCGGGAGGAGATGACGCCGGGGCTGCCGCGCACGGTGTACGTGGGCGTCCGCTACCGTCCGGCGCGCTGAGGTGAGGGAGATGAACACGACGACGATCGCCGCGCTCCTGGGGCTCGCCGCCGTGGCGGCGTGCTCCTCCGCCGCCGGAGACACGCCGCCCGCCACGCTGGCGGCGCGCGGCGCCGGCCGCCCCACCGTGGCCGCCGACGCGCGCACCGGGGCCGCCTACGTGGCCTGGGTGGCCGACAGCGCGGGGACGCCCGGCGTGTACCTGGCGCGCATCGCGCCGGACGGGGCGCCGGGCGCGCCGGCCCGCGTCAACCGCCTGGCCGACGACGCCTCCACGCACGACCAGGCCCCGCCGCAGGTGGCCGTGGGGCCACGCGGCGAGGTGTACGTGGCGTGGCAGCGGAGCACGCCGGTGCCGGGGCGCCCCTTCCCCGCGAGCGACCTGCGCTTCGCCCGCTCGGAGGACGGCGGCCGCAGCTGGGCCGCGGCCGTGACCGTGAACGACGACGCGGACGGGCCGCCCTCCTCGCACACCTTCCACAACCTGGCGGTGGCGCCGGACGGGGCGGTGTACGTGTCGTGGATCGACTCGCGCGAGCGCGACCGGGTGCGCGCGGAGCGCATCGCCGCGGGGCAGCTGAAGCCCGCGCCCGCGGGCGGGCACGGAGGCCACGGCAGGCACGCCGCGGCGGACGCGGGGCTGCCGGGCCCGGAGATCCGCGTGGCCCGCTCGGCCGACGGCGGGCGCACCTGGGAGCCCGGCGCGGTGGTGGACGCGGACGCCTGTCCCTGCTGCCGCACCGCCCTGGCCGCGGGGCCGGACGGCGCGTTGTACGTGGCCTGGCGCAAGGTGCTCCCCGGCGGCGTGCGCGACGTGGTGGTCGCGCGGCGGGCGCCGGGGGACTCCGGCTTCTCCGCGCCGGTGCGGGTGCACGCGGACGGCTGGGTGTTCCCCGGCTGCCCGCACGCCGGCCCCTCGCTGGCGGTGGACGGCGCCGGGCGTGTCCACGTGGCCTGGTACACCGGCCGCGAGGGGCGGCAGGGCCTGTGGCACGCCTCTGCGGACGGAGCCGCGCTCCGCTTCGGCGCGCCGCGGGCGCTGCTGACGGGCGGGTGGGTGCCGCCCTCGCAGGCGCGCGTCTCTGCGGACGGGGACGGCGCGTGGATCGCCTGGGAGGACCGCCGGGAGCCGGAGGCGAAGGTGCTGCTGGGCCGCGTGGACGCGGCGGGCGAGCTCCGGGTGGTGGACCGGGACGCGGCCCGCGGCAAGCTGCCCGACCTCGCGATCATCGGCAACGGGCGGGTGCTGGCGTGGGAGGACGGGGGCGCGGTGCGGGTGCGGCGCGCCGGCCGGTAGAGCCGGCACGAGCTGGAGCCCCGCGTGAGGGATGCGCGCCCGGCAGGGCCGAGACCCGCCGGCAGTTTGGCGGGGCTCGGCTGCGTTGGCGAGCGTTGTTTGCTCGCCTACGCAGCGCGCAGCCCGACCCGAGCGCCAGCGAGGGGCACGCCCAACCCCGCAGTTCAAAGCCGTTTCAATCTGTTTCGAAACCACGTAGAGGCCCCTTCGGCGCGAGGGGTGCAGCGCGGGCGAACCCTCTCCGATCTTTCCGGGACCGGGAATTCCGGCCGTTGCTCGACACCTACGCGTCACGAATGCAGGAATCCATGCGGCCGACGCCAGCGCTCGCCGGGGCCGGCACGGAGACGGCGCCCCCCGTCCCCACCTCCTCCACCGCGGGCCTGCGGTACATGGCGGTGGGGGCGTTCTGGTTCTCGGTGATGAGCCTGCTGGTGAAGGAAGCAGGCACCCGGCTCCCCAGCGCGCAGATCGTGCTGGCCCGCGCGGTGGTCACCTTCGTGCTGAGCTGGGCGATGCTGCGCCACGCGGGGGTATACCCGTGGGGGCGCGACCGGAAGCGCCTGGCGCTGCGGGGGCTGGTGGGGGCCTCGTCCATCACCTGCTTCTACTACTCGCTGGTGCACCTCCCCATCGCGGAGGCCACCGTGATCCAGTACATGAACCCGGTGTTCACGGCCATCCTGGCCGGCGCGCTGCTGGGGGAGCGGATGGGGCGGCGGGAGATCGCCTGCCTGCTGCTCAGCCTGGCGGGCGTGGTGCTGGTGACGCACCCGGCGGCGCTCTTCGGCGGCGAGGCGCGGCTCAATCCCTGGCACGTGGGGATCGCGCTGGCGGGCGCGCTCTCGGCCGCGTCGGCGTACACCACCATCCGCGCGCTCAAGGACGAGCACCCGCTGGTGGTGGTGTTCTACCTGCCGGTGATGACCATCCCCACCGCGATCCCGCTGCTGGCCGGGGCCGCGCCGCGCTGGCCCACGCCGCTGGAGTGGCTGGTGCTGCTGGGGGTGGGCGTGTCCACGCAGGTGGCGCAGCTGTACATGACGCGCGGCCTGCAGATGGAGCGCGCCGGCCGCGCCACCTCGGTGGGCTACCTGCAGATCGTGTTCGCGGCGGCCTGGGGGATCCTGTTCTTCGGCGAGGTGCCGGACGCGTGGAGCGTGGCCGGGGCCGTGCTGATCGTGGGGAGCACGCTGGTGCTGCTGGGCACCCGCCCGCGTCCCGCCGCGGCGGTGGTCCCCGAGGAGTAGGCGCCGCCCTCCCGACAACGACGTACCCTCGACACGCTTTTCGATGCCCGACGCTTCCCTGCGCTTCGCCGCCGAGCTGCTGGTCGCCCGCCGCGCGGCCGCCGAGGCCGCGGCGCTGATCGTCGCCCGGGAGGGCGCCGCCGAGGTGCGCGAGAAGGAGCGCGCCGACCTGGTCACCGCCGTGGACGAGGCCGCGGAGCGCGCCGTGATCGCCCGCATCCGCGCGCACTTTCCCGGGGACGGCATCGTCGCCGAGGAAACGGCCGCCGGGGCGGTGTACTCCGGCCGTCGCTGGATCGTGGACCCCATCGACGGCACCAACAACTTCGTCCACGGCTTCCCGTTCACCTGCGTGAGCATCGCCTTCGCGGACGAGGCCGGACCGGCCGCCGCCGTGGTGCACGCGCCGCTGCTGGGCGAGGTGTTCCACGCCGTCCGTGGCGGCGGCGCCTTCCTCAACGAGCGCCCCATCCGCGTCAGCCCCACGGACACGCCGCGCCGCGCCCTGCTCGCCACCGGCTTCCCCTTCAAGGGGGGCAAGGGCAAGCTGGAGCCCTACTTCCGCATGGTGGCCGACGTCATGGCCGACGCCCAGGACATCCGCCGCGCCGGCAGCGCCGCCCTGGACCTGTGCTACGTGGCCGCCGGCCGCGTGGACGGCTACTTCGAGCTGGGCCTCTCCCCCTGGGACATCGCCGCGGGCGCGCTGCTGGTGGCCGAAGCGGGCGGGACGGTGAGCGGCTGGCCCGGCGACGAGCGCGGCCCGCTGGAGACCGGCCGCGTGCTGGCGACCAACGGGGCGCTGCACGGCTGGATGAAGGAGGTGCTGGCGCGGCACGTGGGTGTGCTCTGATCGGTTGCCGGCGGGAACGACGTGTGCGCTTCGACCGGGCTCCGGTGTAGGTGGTCGGCCGGGGGATGCTGCTCCGGGGGAGCCGAACTCGCCAGCGCTCCGCCTGCGCTTTCGGGATCACGCCGGCTTCGAACATGACGTTCCCCCTGCGCAGCCTCCCCCGACCTCCCTGCGCAGATCCCTGAACTGCCACTGCAACAGCAGTTCTCCCCCTCTCCCGCTTGCGGGGGAGGGGGCCGGGGGGAGGGGGCCTGCCACGGCGCACCGATCCCCGCCCCCCGGGAAGCCCTCCCCCGGCACGGGGGAGGGTGGCGAGCCTCAAGCGAGCCGGGTGGGGGCCCCGCGGACGCCAGCGCCAC
This sequence comes from Longimicrobiaceae bacterium, assembly GCA_036389055.1. GTDB lineage: Bacteria > Gemmatimonadota > Gemmatimonadetes > Longimicrobiales > Longimicrobiaceae > JAFAYN01. Next base: position 37,070 of record DASVQR010000007.1, read on the forward strand.
CCCCGCGTGAGGGATGCGAGCGCGAAGCGGCGAGACCCGGCGGGGCAGTTTCCGTCGGGGCTCGACTCCGTTACGCAGCGTTGTTTGCTGCGTTACGGAGCCGCAGCCCGACCCCGCGCCAGCGGGGGCACGCCCGAACCCGCCGTCACAAGCCGTTGCGGCCCGGTAGAACGGCACCGCTCCTGCATTACCGGCGGAGAACGCGGGCGACGGCCCGAAAGAGAAAAGTGAGACTTCGCCGGAGGTTGACCATGACGTCCTTTCAGACGTACCTGCTCGGCTTTATCATTGTGGTCGTGGGGCTTGCCGCCGCGGCGTACCTGCTGGGCGCCCCGCCGGTCTGGATCGTGATCGGCGCCGTGGTGCTCCTGGGGATCGGGATCCTGACGGCCACCACGCGCACCAAGCCGCGCGACCCGGTGAACCCGCACGACCCCCGCTACCCGCCGGGCGGAGGGCCGCGGCAGACGTACTGAGCGGGGACGGACGCCCCGCCGCGCACGCCGAGAGATCGCCCCGCCCCGGCGGGGCGATTCGCATATACCCGAGGGAGGAGCCAGAGATGCCGGAAGGAGTCGCTTCGCCGTACCCGGTGGAGGTGGTGTGGGAGGGAGGGATGCGCTACCGCGGCGGCCCCCGGGGCGGCCCGACGCACCTGGTGGACGGTGACCGCCAGGCGGCGCCCAGCCCCGTGGACTCGCTGGTGGTCGCGATCGCCAGCTGCTCGGCCATCGACGTGGTGGAGGTGCTGAACAAGCGCCGCACCCCGCCGGCCTCGCTGCGCGTGCGGGTGGAGTTCGCGCGCGCCCCGGAGCCGCCGCGCCGCCTCACCGACGTCAGGCTGGTGTACACGGTGGCTGCGGACTCGGACCGGAGCCACGTGGAGCGCGCCATCCAGCTCTCGTTCGACCGGTACTGCTCGGTGATCCACTCGCTGGCCGCGGACACGCGGCTGGGGTGGGAGCTGGAGATGGAGCCCGCTGTGTCCCCGGCGGAGGCGGCGGGGTGATCGACCGCTTCATCGGCGACACCCCGCTGGTGCGGCTGGAGCGGGTGGTGGAGCCGGACATGGCCGAGGTGTGGGTCAAGGTGGAGGGGATGAACCCCGGCGGCTCCATCAAGGACCGCACTGCGCTGGCGATGATCGTGGACGCCGAGGAGCGGGGGCTGCTCCGGCCCGGCGGCACCATCGTGGAGCCCACCTCGGGGAACACCGGGATCGGGCTGGCGCAGGTGGCCTCGGCGCGCGGCTACCGGCTGGTGCTCTGCCTCCCCGCGCAGATGAGCGAGGAGCGCAAGTCGACGCTGCGCGCCTACGGGGCGGAGCTGGTGCTCACCGACCCGGAGCGGCGCATGCTGGCCGCGATCGAGGAGGCGGAGCGGATCCGCGACACCACGGGAGCCTTCCTCCCCAACCAGTTCTCCAACCCGGCCAACCCACGCGTCCACTACGAGACCACGGGGCCGGAGATCTGGCGCGACGCGGAGGGGCGGATCGACGCCTTCGTGTACGGCACCGGCACCGGCGGCACCCTCTCCGGGGTGGGCCGCTACCTCAAGGAGCAGGACCCGGCGGTCCGGGTGATCGCGGTGGAGCCGGGGCGCTCGGCGGTGCTGCACGGGGAGGAGCGCGGCCAGCACCAGTTCCAGGGGATGGGGCCCGGGTTCATCCCTCCCAACCTGGACCGCTCGCTGATCGACGGGATGATCAAGGCGTGGGAGGAGGACGCCTTTCCGCTGGCCCGGCGGCTGGCGCGCGAGGAGGGATTGTTCGTGGGGATGAGCGCCGGAGCGATGGTGTGGGCGGCCCTCCAGGTGGCCCGCGAGCTGGGCCCCGGCAAGCGCGTGGTGACGGTGGCGTGCGACACCGGCGCGCGCTACCTGAGCACCGCACTGTTCTCCCCCCCGCCCTCCGGCGACGAGGTGATCTGAGCGTGTCCACGGTCCTCGAGTTCGGCGGCACCTCGGTGGAAGACGCCCCGGCGTTCGCGCGCGTCGCGGAGATCGTCGCGGCCCGCCGCGACGCCGTGCCTCTTTCGCTGGAGCGCGCGGGCGAGCCGGAGTCCACCGTAGAAGACCTAGAGGCGCTGGGCGAGGTGCAGGTGGACGGCGGCAACGCCATCGTCTGCGTGGTGGGGGCGGGGCTGCGGGGCGACGCCGGGGGTGGCGGGGCGGGTGTTCGACGCGGTCTCCGGGATCAACGTCGGGCTGATCTCGCAGGGCGCGTCCAGCGTCAACCTCACCTTCGTGGTGGAGGAGGGACAGGTGGTGGAGGCCGTGCGCCGTCTGCACGCCGCGTTCTTCGGCTGAACGACAAAGCTCAGCCGCGTGGGCCTGGCGATCCCTGCCTCAGAATCAATGCCTTGCCGCACTACGCCTGCAATGCCGTGTTCGGCTGCTATGCGGCCGGTTCGTGCGACTGCTGCTCGCGAATGATCCCCGCCAGCGCACGGAGGGCACGGTTGACGGATTCGGAGTCTGGAAAGACCTCGGCCACATCGGGATCAAGGAGGACGACGTTGGTACCGTGGGCGTAGCGCTCTGCATACTTCCCACGTACACCACCCCGGAAGTCGTACTCGGGGCGCATCTCGTCCGTCTCTGAACTCTGGTCAGCGGGTGTCTTCTTCATAATCCCTCCGTTCGCGGCGTGAAGCAGCACGTGCGCTGATGATGCGGACCGCCTCTCCCCGTTCCGTGTGGGTGACGACGAGCAGGCGACCGGACGAAGAACGACCCAGCAGCAAGAAGCGCTCTTCTCGTTCGGAATGGTCCGGATCAGGAATCGTCAGCGAGAGGGGATCGCTGAAAGCGGTCGACGCCTCTGTGAACGTGATGCCGTGCTTACGGGCATTCATCTCCGCCTTCACCGGGTCCCACTCGAAGCGTAGATCCATGCGGGCAAGTCTACACTGCCGACCGCTACGTGCCAGCCCAAGCCGCCGAACGACACAAGGGTCGGGGGTGCGGGGCCATCGCACAAGACTTTCCTCCGGCCAAAAGCATCGACGGCCCCGCATCCCCTGCAGCCAATTGTTAGGCCGTGGTGCGCGCTGAGCACGGTTCAGACGGTCTGATCACGGTGGCGGAAGTGTGACCAATAAATCTGCCATCTTCCACTCAGCGTATCTCCGCGCCATTTCTTCGTTCAAGTCATAGACCTGCTCACCAAGGCCATTTGCTCGCGCCCAGCCGACCACGTGATTCCAGATTCTGCCTGTATGGCCCAGCAAGTCAGACAGCAACAGTTGCGCGACGACACGATCATCCTTGAGAAGCAGCGTCGCGCCGGGCACGGGATGACCCCCGAGCTCACAATGAAACCCATAGTCAACGCTGCGGAAGTGCCCACTAGAAGCCTTGCGAAGTTTTGCTGGTGTGAAGAATGTCTGGCGCTCCTCTTTTGTGCTGCGGAGCCATCGCTCACCTTCCTGATCCTTTGCCTCAAACGCCCAAGCGAGATACTCAATCTCCACGAGTTGCCGCAACAGAGCCGCAGCCGCGTAGTGTCGCCCATCCGCGAAGAGATCGGTACTCGCTGAGACAAGCTCCGAACCGATGCGTAGCAGGAGTGAGACGGCGACAGTTTCGTCGCTTCCGTGACCGAAGGGTGATCGATTCTCCACTCGGTCCGACCCGATGATGTGGCCAATTACGTGGAGCAGGCTACCAGACTTAGAGAAGGCGTCTGCCGTGAAGCGGGCAAGATCCTGCCTCAAGTTGGCGACCGAGCAATCCGTTGCGGCTGCTCGCATTGCTTCTTGATCCACGGAAGAGCCGCAGCGGTTTTGCATTGGTCAAAGTTAATCGTGGTTCACACGCGCGAATCCTGTCTACCGGCCTACCCAGCTGACGCGCCCGAGTTGGCTGAGCCTACGCGCGCGGATGCTTCGGCGTGTAGTTTACCCCGGCCAGACCGTCGAAGTCGGCATCCTGGGTCCAGAGCATCGCACCGAACGCCTGCGCGGTGGCAAGAATGACGCTGTCGGCCAAGGGTAGCTTGTGGTCCACTCCGAGCTTGGCCGCCTGGACGGCCAACGCGACATCCAGTTCGACTACGTGCCCCTGTTGCATGAGCGCGGCGGCCTGGAGGGCGGCATCCTCTCCATGCTCGCGCAGCACCCACTTGAAGACCTCCAGCACGCTCAGTGCGGGCACGACGAGGTGCTCGGGGTCTTCGATCGCCGGGGCGAAGACGTCGGCGTTCGGACCCTCGGTCAAGTACTCCAGCCAGCCGGACGAATCCACGACGTTTCGCGTGGGCTCGGCGCGCGGGCTCACAAGCGGTCGGGCTCGCGCTCGAAGTCGGTGCGCATCCCGCGCAGGAAGCCGCGCAACTCTCGCGCGGGGCGCAGGGGAATGAACTCGATCCGGTTCTCGTATGGGATGACCTGCACCTGCTGGCCAGGGCGCAGGTCCAGGCGTTCGCGCACGGAGCGGGGGATCACGACTTGGTACTTGGGGGAGATGGTGACCGTCTCCACGGGAGCCTCCTTCGATCGAGTGTGTGTGCTACGATATACTGATCGATGAGGCTCGGCAAGCTGTGATCCTCCCGCAGCAGACGAACCGATCAGATGCGGACCGGCGGCGTGGTCCGAGCGAAGCGCCCGGCGGTGCCTCAGAACGGCGGCGGCCCCGCAAGCGAGGTGGATGGGCCGCTCCCGGACAGGATCACCACCGCGTCGAAGCCGTGGATGACCCGGGCCATGCGCGGCGGCACGGACCCCAGCCGCCCGACCGCGAGCGCCTGTCGCAGGGGGCGAAGGTCGTACAGCGTCCACGCCAGCGGATCCGCCAGATCGTAGAGCGGCTTCGCCCAGGCGGCCTCCTGCGTGGGGCGGGACACGTAGTTGAAGGTGGCCGGGTCCATCCCCGCGGCCTGCGTGCCGCGCCCCGCCAGCACCATCAGCCCGAACGCGCGGCCGCCGTTCATCTCGGCCAGCTCGTGGACTGCGTTCCCCAGGTCGTAGAAGCCCACGAAGCTGTGCCCGCGCATGGCGTGGTTCGCGCCGAACTTGAACATCGCGCGCGGCAGCGTGTCCCCGGCGGCCACGGCCTCGCGGTAGCGCCGCATGAAGCGCGTCTTCGTCACCCCGCCGCGCGTCGTGTTCGCCTCGTGGTACCGCTCGGAGACCTGGAAGGCGTTGACGCGGAGGGTGGACTCCAGCTCCTCCAGGATGCGGTCCGCCTCGCTCCCCGGCGTGGGCGCGTAGGCGCGGCGCAGCGGCGCGAACGCGGTGTCCGGAGCGGCGAACATCATGATCCCCGCGAGGTTCCCGGTCCGCACCGACGTGCGCAGCATGGAGTCCGCGGAGGCCAGGGCCCGGTCGGCGGCGGCGCGCGCTGCGGCGTTGGGAGCGATGTCGCGGAGGCGCCGCAGGGCGTAGCGGTCGGCCAGGATGTCGTAGTCCAGCCCCCACAGCACGTCCGTCCTCCCGCCGGCCGCCCGGACCGCGTCGGTCAGCAGCCGCGACTCCTCCCGCAGGGTGTAGAAGGGTACCCCCGGCCAGCTGCGGTTCACGAACCCCGCCATGGCCGTGTCGCCACCGAGCGCGGCCCGGTTCATCGCCCGGGCCACGGCGTCGCCCGTCTCCACGGCCAGGTAGCGGTACCCCGCAGGCGCCAGGGCGCGGAACAGCCCCGCCGCAAGCTGCGGCACCTGCGCGATCCCGTGCTCCTCCCCGATCAGAAAGAACTGCGACTCCCGCCCTGCGTCCAGCAGCACCCGCGCGCCCGGCCCCTCCAGCGTCCCGTCCGCCCGCGCCGACAGCGTGTGCCGGTTCTGGCGCAGCGCCGCGAGCAGCGCGCTGTCGGAGGCGGGCGGCTGTGCGGCCGGCTGCTGCGCGGCGGCCGCGGCGGGGGCGAGGAGCAGCGCGGCGGCGAGGAGCGGGCGGAGGGCTCGCATGGCGGGGATCTCCGGGGTGGGACGGGACGGCGCGAGGGAAAGATGCGCCGCCAAGATACGCCTGCGCCTGCCGCCGCATCAAGAAACCCGTCGCGCCTGAAACCCCGCCCGTGCGCCCGCCGTACGAGCCTCCGGATCTCCTGCCCGACATCCCACAGCCCGCACCGACCCATGTTCCTCCTGCTCGCGGCCTCGCTGCTCGCCGCCTCACCGGCCCATTCCATCCAGGCCGACACTGCCCAGCCTCGCGCCGTCGTCCGGCCGGACGCGTACCTGGACGCCGGCGCGCGCGAGACCGTGCGGCTGGCGCGCGAGCGCAGGACCGGCGTGGAGAGTGCCGTCCGCCGCTACCAGGCCGTGTCCCGCTCGCGCATCTCCGTGGGGCTGCGGGCGCTGCGCCGCGACCGGCTGCTGTTCCGCTGCGAGTCGGTCGTGCGGGTGGACTGGCGGCGCGGCGAGCCGGCGGTCCGCGAGGTGCTGGGCGGGCGGGAGCTGGTGCCGCTGGTGGGGAGCACGCCGGAGCCCGAGGAGGAGTGCGGCAGCTCGGTGTTCGAGCCCACGGGGGACCGGCTCGCCGTGGGGCTGGGCGGCTTCGTGGGCGGGGAGGGCGCCTTTGCGCGCCACCCGCTGGCCCCCGGCAGCGAGGCCGACTACCGCTTCCGCTCCGGCGACACCGTCACGGTGAAGATCCCCGGGCTGGCACCGCTGCGGCTGGTGGAATTGCAGGTTGTGCCGCGGCGCAGCGAGTCGTCGCTGGTGAGCGGCTCGCTCTGGCTGGAGAGCGACTCGCACGCGGTGGTCCGCGCCATCCTCCGCCTGGCCCGACCCTTCGACCTGGAAACGGACGCCCGGCGGCTGGACGAGGACGACGACGACCTGGAGGGCGTCCCCGGCGTGTTCAAGCCCATCCGCGCCGACATCCGCTTCGTCACCGTGGAGTACGGGCTGTGGCACGGGCAGTGGTGGCTCCCCCGGCTGGTGGCGATGGAGGGCGAGGCGCAGGTGGGGAAGATGATGCGGATGCCCATCCGCATGGAGCAGACGTACTCGGAGTTCGAGGTGGAGGGGGACGCGCCGGGCGCGCCCGTGGCCTCCGTGGCCGCGGCTCCGCCCGCCCGGGAGTGCGGCGAGCCCACGCCGCGGGGCAGGGCGCTGCGCGACTCGCTCCAGGCGGCGCGGCGCGACTTCGAGGCGCGGGTGGAGTGCAGCTGCTCCGGCAGCCGCTGCCGCGAGTCGATCACGCTGATGCCCAAGGACAAGCAGCGCGTGGTCGCCAGCGAGCACCTGCCGGCCTCCATCTTCGAGGAAGGGGAGACGGTGGTGAGCCGCGCGGAGATGGAGGAGCTGGTGGGGCTGGCGAAGATGGCGCCGCCGGCGCCCTGGCAGCTCGCCCGGCCGCGGCTCGCCTGGCCGGGGAGCTCGCCGGAGCTGCTGCGCTACAACCGGGTGGAGGGATTGTCCGTGGGCGCCCGCGCCGAGTGGGAGCTGGGCCGCGCCACCGCCGACGCCACCCTGCGAATCGGCATCGCCGACTGGCAGCCGGACGTGCAGGTGGGCGCCACGCGCACCGGGGTGGCGTCGCGGCAGCGCCTGGCCGTGTACCGGCGGCTCGACGCCGTGGACTTCGCGCCGCGGGCGCTGGGGCTGGGGAACTCGGTGTCGGCGCTGCTCTTCGGGCGCGACGACGGGCACTACTTCCGGAGCCTGGGCGTGGAGCTGCTGCGCTCCCCCGTCGCCGAGCAGGGGCTGAGCTGGCGCCTGTTCGCGGAGCGCCAGACGGAGGCGGAGAAGAGCACCGACTGGAGCGTCCCCGGGCTGTGGAGCGACGACGGCTTCCAGGGGAACATCCTCGCGAACACCGCCGACCAGGCGGGCGCGGCGGTCTCCTGGCGCGCGGCGCGCGGCGGGGACCCGGCCGGGTGGCGCGGGGGGATGGAGCTGGGGGTGGAGGGCTCCGCGGGCACCTTCGCCTTCGCGCGGCCGGCGGCCTCGCTCTTCGGGGCGGCGCCGCTCCCGGCCGGGCTGGCCGGCTCGGTGGAGGTGGGCGCGGGCGCCTCGCTGGGCGACGTGCCGGTGCAGAGCCTGTGGTTCCTGGGAGGCCCGGCGACGGTGCGCGGCTACGCGGGGGGGGCGATGGCGGGCGAGGCGTTCTGGCGGGCGAGGGCCGAGGTGGGGCGCGCCGCCCCGGGGGCGCGGATCGTCCTGTTCTCGGACGCGGGGTGGGCCGGGAACCGCGACGCGTGGGAGCTGGATCCGCCGCTCCTCGCCGCCGGGGTGGGCGCGAGCTTCCTGGACGGCCTGGTGCGCGTGGACCTGGCCCGCGCGCTCCGCGAGCCGGTCGGGTGGCGGGTGGACCTGTACCTGGACGGGCTGATGTAGCCCGCCGCCAGGCTTCGACCCGAAGACCGGACGCCCGGCGTGCCCTCAGGGCCGCCGGGCGTCCTCGTTCGCCTCGTCCGCCTCCGCGAGCAGGTCCCTCCCCAGGATCGCGCCCAGGAACTCCAGCTCCGCGGCCAGCACTTCCCGCGCGGGCCGGCCGCACGGCTCGGTGCGGCCGCAGTGCGTCTCGCTGGTCCAGCCGCCCGGGTGCGGGTCGCTGGCGGCGTCGTGCAGGCGGATTCCTTCGGGCGAGATGGAGACGGGGTGCAGCCAGCAGGCGAGCGGCTTGTAGTGCCAGGGGTGCAGCCCCCTGGCTTCCGCGGCGGCCTGGAGGGCGCAGCGGGCGTCGGGGAGGAGGAAGGCGCAGGCGGTCTCCGCGAAGTGCGCCGGGTAGTCGGGCACCAGCGCGCGGAACGGCTTCGGGCGGCGCGCGGTGCGGACGGAGCGCACGCCGTCCTCCCTCTCCTCCACCAGCGCCTCCTCCGGCCGCTCCATCCCCAGGGAGCGGAACAGCTCCGCCTCCCGCCGCAGCAGGTTGCGGATCACCAGCGCGCCCTCGGCGTTCAGGTAGACCCCCTCCGAGCAGCAGGTGCCGTGGCAGCGCCCGCGCGCGCACGGCAGGAGCGGCCGCCGGAACGACGCCCGGTCGAGCGGGGCGTCGGCGAGCGTGGCGCGCAGGGCGCTCTCGGTGGCGGGACAGGCGGTGCGCGGCGGCTGCATGGACCTCGGGTGTCGGCGCGGGACGGGTGGACGGCGCTGGTACCGTCCTCCCGCCGCGCCGTTCCGCCGGTCAGGCGCGCAGCCGCTCCGGTTCGCGCGCCGCGCCGCCGGCCAGCCAGTTCACCGCCGCCCGGATCACCTCGGGATCGCGCAGGATCTCCCGGTGGCCGAGCCCCGTGGTGGTGACCAGCCGCGCCCCCGGCCACGCGGCCACGATCTCCTCGCTCTCGGAGCAGGGGACCTCCGGGTCGCCGCGGTCGTGGAAGGCGAGCAGCGGCACCGTCATCCGGGGCGCGGAGGCGGGGACGGACACGTCGCCCGCGGGGATGCCGAGCCACGCCTCGATCTCGCGCACGGAAACGCCCCACTCGGTGCGCGGCAGGCCGACCGCCTCCATGAAGGTGTCGTGGAAGCGGAACGGGTCGGCCGCCGCGCCCACGAACACCGCGCGCTCCGCCCGCAGCCCGCCGCGCAGCGCGTACGCCGCCGCCGCCGCGCCCATGGAGTGCGCCACCAGCGCGTGCGCCGGCGCCACCTCCGCTGCGGCCGCCCTCAGCGCGGCCGCGAAGTGCAGCAGCGTGGAGATGCGCCCGTCCGAGCTGCCGTGCCCCGGCGCGTCGAACGTCACCGCCGAGAAGCCCCGCTCCACCAGCGGGCCGACGAACGGTGCCAGGCTCGCGGCGCGCCCGCCCCAGCCGTGCAGCAGGTACACCGCCGGGCCGCTCCCCCAGCGCCACCCTTGCACCCGCCCGCCGCGCACGTGCAGTACGAAGGGCTCCCCCGTGGCGAGCAGCTCCAGCGTGCGCGCGGAGGGCCGCCGCCGCGGCGGGGTGAAGAAGAGCCGCCGGGCGAAGCGGCGGGCAAGGGCGGGGGAGACGCGGTGGAGCACGCGCACGGCCGTGGTGATCGGCGCGGGTACTTTGATACGAACGTTCGTGCTTTTTCCGAGCGCGATTGCATCCATGATCCTCTGCCTCCTGACGGGGTGGGGCTACGCCCGGGCCGCGGGAATCGCGGCCGCGTCCCGGATCAGGGCATCCACCGCGGCCCGCGCGCGCGCTTCCGCGCCCGGGTCGCCGAGGAGCCGCCGGTACTGGTGGGTCACCAGCATGATGCCGTACAGGTCGTACGCGAACTGCTCCGCGTCCAGGTCCTCGCGGAAGTGCCCGGCGGTCACACCGCCCCGCGCGACGCGGGCGAGGAAGTCGATCCACTCGCGCTGCAGCTCCACCAGCCGGTCGCGCGGGGCGCCGGGCCGGTCGTCCAGCTCCACGGAGGCGGCGACGAAGAAGCAGCCGCCCTGCGCCCCGGACGTGTCCGGCCAGCGCATCCAGTTCTCCAGCAGCGCACGGACCCGGGGCTCGCCGCGCTCCGCCCGCAGCGTGGGCGCGGCCACGCTCGCCGCGAAGCTCTCGGCCGCGAAGTCGATCACCTGGAGCTGGAGCGCCTCCTTGGACTGGAAGTGCGCGAACAGCCCGCTCTTGGAAAGCTCCAGCTCCTGCGCGAGCCGGCCGATGCTCAGCCCCTCCAGCCCCACCTGCGTGGCGAGGCTGAACGCGTGCTCCAGGATCGTGCGCCTGGTGGTCTCGCCCTTGCTCATGGTCCGCAAAATAGTACGACCGTTCGTGCAGTCAAGCTTCTCGTCGTCCGGCCGGCCCGAGCACCGCCGCCCCCGCCGTGGCGCCCGCCCCGAACGACACCAGCAGCGTCGGCGCGTCCGCGGGGAGGCGCCCGCCGCGCAGCGCCTCGTCCAGCGCGATGGGGATGGTGGCCGCACCGGTGTTGCCGAACCGGTCGATGTTGACGAAGACGCGCTCGGGCGGGAGGTCCATCTCCTTTTCCAGCCCCTCGATGATGCGCAGGTTCGCCTGGTGCGGCACCACGAGGCCCACGTCGGCCAGGGCGATGCCGGCGCGGTCCAGCGCCGTGCCGGCCTGCACGGCCATGGTGCGGACCGCGGCCTTGAACAGGCGCGTCCCCTCCATGCGCAGCAGATGGGTGCGCTCCTCCAGCACCCGCGCGTCGAAGGGGCGGCGCGAGCCCCCGCCCGGCCGCAGCAGCGCGTCCGCAAGGCGCCCGTCCGCCCACCAGCTGGTCGCCCGCAGCGCCAGCGGCCCGTCCCCCGCGGCCAGCACCACGGCCCCCGCGCCGTCGCCGAAGAGCGGGCCGGTGGCCGGGTCGGCGCGGTCGGTGACCGTCGACAGCTTCTCCACGCCGACGACCAGGCCGTAGCGCCCCGCGCCGCAGCGCAGCAGCGCGTCGGCCACCACCAGCGCGTAGATCCACCCGGCGAACCCGGCCTCCACGTCGAAGCAGGCGGCGCCCCACGCGCCCACGGCAGCCTGCAGCTCGCAGGCGGTGGGCGGGGTCAGGTGGTCGGGCGTGGAGGTGGCGACCACCACCACCCCCAGCGCCTCCGCCCCGATCCCCGCCGCCTCCAGCGCCGGGAGCGCCGCGCGCGCCGCCATCGTCGCGGCGCCCTCGTCGTCCGCGGCCACGCGCCGCTCCCGGATGCCGGTGCGCCGCAGGATCCAGTCTTCCGTCACCCCGGCCAGCCCGGCGATCTCCGCGTTGCCCAGCACGCGGGCGGGGAGCCAGCTGCCGGTCCCCGCCACGCGCGTCCCCGCGCCCCCCTCCGCCGCCACGCGTCAGCCGGCCGCGGCGGCGCTCACCAGCGCGTCCAGCCGCGGGCGCGGCACGGCCCCCATCTCCCGCGCCACCTCGCGGCCCCCGCGGAAGGCGATCAGCGTGGGGATGGAGCGGATGCCGAACTGCATGGAGGTGGAGGGGTTGCGGTCGGTGTCCAGCTTGGCGACCAGGACCTCGCCCACGCGCTCGCGGGCGAGCTGGTCCAGCACCGGCGCCATCATCTTGCAGGGGCCGCACCAGTCGGCGTAGAAGTCCACCAGCACCGGCACCTCGGCGTCTCTCACCACCCGCGCGAACTCGGCGTCGGTGAGCGGGAGCGGGCGGTCCAGCCGGATCGCGTTGCCGCACTGGCCGCACTTGGGGCCGTCGGCGGCGCGCGCCATGTCCACGCGGTTCAGCTTGCCGCAGGAGGCGCAGCGCACCGTGGCCTTGCGGCCGCTCCGGGTCGTCTCGGGCATCGTGTCCCTCCGTCTTCGGGCGTGCTTGCTCGGCGTGTCCCGCGAGTCACCGCACGGGACGTGCAACGGAATCTACAGCGCGGCCCCGGAGGCGGTACCCGCGGGCGCGGCTCGGGCTTGTTCCGGGTACCCCCGGGGGATAGTCTTCCCCGCGTCCACTCCCCACCCGCGCCCCGGCCCCGTGAGCCCCGTAACCCCGCACCCCTCCACGCAGGTCGCCCACGAGGTGCTGGAGCACTTCCTGGCGGAGTGGACGGAGGCCGTCGCGCGCGAATTGCGCGCCGCGCGCCCGCCGGAGGAGGGCGCCGAGCCGGCGCCCTTCCGGGTGCTGTACGTGGACGGCTTCGCCAACTCCGGCGGGCGGCACGTGCTGGTGGGGCTGGGGCGGAGCGCCGCGCCGGGCTCGGCGGCGCGCGGGGTGCGGGCGCTGGACCGGCTGGCGGCGCGGGCGCCCGGCGCGCGGGTGCCGCTGCACGCTGCGGCGGTGCTGGTGGAGGCGGACCCGGCGGAGCTGGACCGCCTGGAGCGCGAGCTGGAGCGCACCGGGGCGGGGCACCGCGTGCGCCGCACGGACGACCCCTCCGGGCTGGCCCCGGGCGAGGTGGCGCTGCTGCACATGGAGTGGGCGGACGCGGCGGAGCGCGTCGCCCGCCTTGCCGCCGCCGCCGACCACGCCCTCTGCTACCTGGCGCCGCCCGCGCCGGGGAAGCTGCCGCTGGCCTCGTTGCGCCCGCTGCTCGCCGCCCCCGCCGCCGACGTGCTGCTCACCTTTCCCCACGCCGACCTCCAGAAGCAGGCGCGCTACCGCGGCAGCACCATCGCCGACCTCCCCGCGCACGCCCGGCAGCTCGTGGAAGGGTACTCGGCGCTCTTCGGCGACGCGCGCTACGAGTGGCTGTCGCTGTGGCGCGACGCGGAGCGCGCGGGCGGCGGCCGCGCCGCCGAGGCGCGGCTGGTGGAGCGCTGGGCCGAGCGGCTGGCCGCCGCGGCCGGCCGGCCGGTCCGCCGGGTGGACGTGCACCTCTCGGACGAGGCGGCGGACTCGCTGTACCTGCTCCTGGCGGCGCGCGACCCGCTGCGGGCGCTGTCGCTCAACCAGGGGCTGCGGGGCGCGGGGGTGGACGACCGCGCGGGGCTGGACCGCACGTTCCGCGCGGACGCGCCCGCCGAGCCGGAGGAGGCCGTCGCGCTGGAGCTTTTCGCGCTGGACGAGCCCGAGCCGCTCCCCGGCGCGCCCGGCGGGCTCCCCGCGGACTTGGGGCGGCTGTCCCGCGCGCTGCGCGAGCGCTTCCGCGGCCGCACGGTGGCGTACGGCGAGGTGGTGGCCGGACTCGCCGACACCGACCTGACGCCGGACGAGGTGCGCCGGGCCATGGCCGTGCTCAAGCGCTCCGGCGAGGCCGTGTACCGTGGGCTCTCCGACGCCGCCGCGGAGGTGGCGTTCCCGGAGACGCCGGTCCCGCCCGCCCGGCCCAGGAAGCGGGCGAAGCGCGGGGCGGAGATGCCGCTGCTCGGGCTGGACCCGGAGGGGGAGGAGTGAACCGAAGTGCGAAGGTGCGTGAGTGCGAAAGTGAACAGAAACAAGGGGCCCCGCGCCGGCGTCGGCGCGGGGCCCCTGGTCCGTCCGGTCAGGCCGAGCGGCTCACCAGAACGGCGAGTACCCGCGGCGGCTGGACGCGCCGTAGCCGAGGAAGAAGTCGCCCCGGTTGGTCGGGTTGCCGAAGCCGCCGCCCGAGTAGTTGCCCAGGCCGGTGCCGCCGTAGCCGGTGCCGCGGCTCATCCCGTAGCCGCCCGCCCCGCTGTGCCCGCGGTTGCGCTGGAAGACGCCCTGGCCCTGCGCGCCCATGTCGCGGTCGTACGCGCCGCGGTTGCGCATGGGCTGCTGGCGCGAGAAGTCGCCGTGGGTGTAGTCGCCCTGGCCGTAGTCGTTGTAGTCCGAGCCGTAGCGCATGCGGACGCTGCCCTCGCCCGCGCTGTACTCGCGGCGGCGCCAGTGGTCGTCGTTCTGGCTCCGGCCGCCGTAGCCGCCGCCCATGGCGCCGCCGTATCCCCCGCCGTTCCCGGGGCCGTCGCTGCCCTGGTAGCCGGAGCCGTACCCGCGGCTGCCGTACGCCTGGTCTTCCCACGAGGGGTTGTGGCGCATCCGGTCGCGGTAGATCTCGCTCCCGCCGCTCAGCCAGCGCTCCTGGTCGTTGTAGTCGCGTCCGTAGCCTCGCATGGATTCCTCCTGTTGGTCGGGTTCGGCCGCCCGGCTGCGGGCGGGGAGGGGGCGGGGTGCAAGACGCGGGCCGCCGATGCACGATAAGTGTTTGCTGGGAGGCGCTTTCCGTTCTGTGCGCCGGACCCGGTCCGCGGGCCGATTTGACGGGGTCTGTCTCACCGCCGTAACCTTCGGAACCACTCCCCCGACGCCCACTCCGCCCTCCGGATCGATGATGATCTCCCGAACGAGCTCCGTCCGACTTGCCGCCGTCTTCGCCCTGCTCGCGCTCGCCGCCCCCGCCGCGGCGCAGGACGGCGCCGCCCTCCGCGCCGAGGTGGACCGCCGCGCCGCCGAGGTGCAGCCCAGGGTCGTCGCCTGGCGCCGCGACATCCACCAGCACCCCGAGCTGTCCAACCGCGAGACGCGCACCGGCAAGCTGGTCGCCGACCACCTGCGTGGCCTGGGGATCGAGGTGCGCCACCCCGTCGCCCGCACCGGCGTGGTCGGCGTGCTGCGCGGCGGGCGCCCCGGACCGGTGGTGGCGCTGCGGGCGGACATGGACGCGCTCCCCGTCACCGAGCAGGTGGACCTGCCCTTCAAGTCCACGGTGCGGACCACGTACAACGGGCAGGACGTGGGGGTGATGCACGCCTGCGGGCACGACCTGCACACCGCCATGCTGATGGGCACCGCGCAGGTGCTGGCCGGGATGCGCGAGCGGCTCCCCGGCACGGTGGTCTTCCTGTTCCAGCCGGCCGAGGAAGGCCCGCCCGCCGGCGAGGACGGCGGCGCGCGGCTGATGATCCGGGAGGGGGCGCTCGCCAACCCCCGGCCCGAGGCCGTGTTCGGGATGCACGTGTGGACCCAGCCGGTGGGGACGCTGCACTTCCGCCCGCTGGGCACCATGGCCGCCGCCGACAACATGCGGATCGTGGTGCGCGGCCGGCAGACGCACGGCGCGGTGCCGTGGGGCGGGGTGGACCCCATCGTCGTCGCGTCGCAGATCGTCACCGCGCTCCAGACCATCCCGTCCCGCCAGCTCAACCTCACCGTGGCGCCCGCGGTGGTCACCATCGGCAGCATCCAGGGCGGCATCCGCCAGAACATCATCCCCGACTCCGTGGTGATGCTGGGCACCGTGCGCACCTTCGACCCCGGGATGCAGCGCGAGGCCCACGAGCGCATCCGCCGCACCGCCACGCTGATTGCGCAGAGCGCCGGCGCCACGGCCGAGGTGGAGATCCGCGAGCTGGCCGCCGTCACCTACAACCACGCCGAGCTGACCGAGCGCATGGCGCCCACCCTGGCGCGCGTCGTGGGCGAGGAGCGGGTCGGCACCGTGCTGCCCATCACGGCCGCGGAGGACTTCTCGTACTACCAGAAGGAGGTCCCGGGGATGTTCTTTTTCCTGGGGATCGTGCCGCAGGGGCAGGATCCCGCGAAGGCGCCGGCCAACCACTCGCCGCAGTTCTTTGCCGACGAGGGAGCGCTTCCCGTGGGCGTGCGGACCATGGCGTACATGGCGGTGGACTACCTGAGCGGGGCGGGGAAGTAGCGGATTCTTCGGGTTTCGGGCCGCTCCGGAGCCGGGCGGTACTGCTGCCCGTCTCCTGCGCGGGCTCCGGGAACCCCGCCAAATAGCCGGCGGGTTTCCCTGCGCCGGAGGGAGCCAGCCGAAACTGCCCGGCTGTCTCCCTCCGAAACGGATTCGGGGGGTACTGCGGGAACTGCAACGGCGGAACGGCTTCAGCCTCCCGGGCCGCGGCTTCCTCCCCCGGCGTCGCCGGGCGGGCGCGGCGCTCCTCCGAGCGGACGCGTCCGCGAGCGCAGGCCCACGCGCCTCGGCGGCGCGGGCGCCGGCGCGTCCCCGCCAGGCGGCGTCGCTGTCGGCCCGGTCTCGACCGAGTTCGGGCGCGGCGGCGGCGCCTTCCGCACGGGCGGTCCGATCGCCACCTCCGCGTCCGGCCCGACGACGTGCACCGCGTCGTATCCCTCCGCAGGCAGCGCGCTCCTCGCCTCCTCGAATTGGGCGTAGTGCAGCTCGATCACCTCCGGCGGCACCCGGCGGGCGCGCTCCAGGTTCTGCGCCAGGCACGTCTCCAGCGGCACGTCAAGCACCAGCACCACGGCGGGCGCGCCCCAGCGGGCGGCCTCGGCACGCAGGCGGGCGCGAGCGCCGGGGCCCAGGTTGGTGGCGTCGGCCACGGCCAGGCGCCCCAGCGACAGCCGCCCGCGGACGATGGCGTGGAACACCTCGAACGCCTGCGCGGTCGCGGCCTGGTTCGCCTCGTCGTCCGAGACCAGCCGCCGGCACTCGTCCGAGGACACCACCTCCGTGTCGCGGAAGCGGCGCCGCGCGAAGGTGCTCTTGCCGCAGCCGGACGGCCCGACCAGGATGACCAGTGCGTTCGCGGGGATTTCTGCAGGCGGCATGGCGGCTCGGGTCGGCGGTTCGGGACCCGCCCGGCTGCAAGTCCCCTTCCACCCGCGAGTCCGCGCCGACCTCGAGGCCGCGGCCGTGCTGTTCACCATGCAGGCCGCGGGCGCCAACAAGCTCGCCGGCCTCCGCCAGCTCCGCGACGAGACGCGCGACCTCCGCCGCGCCCTGGAAGCCGCGCCCAGCGTCGCCGTCCAGTAGGCCGCTCCGTCCGTCCGCCTTCCCGATCCGCCCGCCGGGTGCAGCGCGCCCGGCGGGCGGATCGCGTTCTCCTTGACATCCCGGCACGGCCGATGCATCTTCTGCGAAGAACTTTGCGGAGTAAAGTAAACTGAACGGAGGATGCCGGGATGCAGATCGAGCGCTTCGCCAAGATCACCGCGGGACTCGCCGCCGCGGGCGCCGCCGCCGGCAGCGTCGTCGGCTTCGGCTTCGCCATGTGCATGACGGCGCTGTCGTACCTCACGGGGTCGGGCCCCGAGTCCCTGCTCTGGCTGCTCATGGGCATCGTGTTCGTCACGGGGGCCGGCGCCGTGGCCGGGGCGACGCTCGGGCCCGTCGCGGCATGGCTGCTGATGCGGCACGTGCCGCTGGGGAAGGCCGTAGGCGGCGCGGCCGCGGGCGCCCTCGCTGCCACGGTCGCGGGGTCGGTGCTGGGGCTCCTGGGGGGGTGGGGGGACAACGGGCTCCTCATCTACCCGCTCC
The DNA here is from genome assembly GCA_036389055.1 of Longimicrobiaceae bacterium. GTDB lineage: Bacteria > Gemmatimonadota > Gemmatimonadetes > Longimicrobiales > Longimicrobiaceae > JAFAYN01. The sequence goes on from DASVQR010000007.1 coordinate 54,529, forward strand.
TGGGCTTCGGCGCTTCCACCGCGTACCTGAGCGTCAGCACGCCCCGCCGGTCCCTGGCGGCCGGAGCCGGGAGGGAGCAGCTTCACGCGGGCACCGAGACCTGAGATGCGGGCCGCGCGCATCGCCGCCGTCACGGCCGGGCTCGTTGCCGCGGGCGCCGTCGCCGGCACGGTGGTGACCACGGCGATAGGAATGCTCTGGTCTCCACTCGACCCGCGGTTTCTCCCGGGCGCCTTCATGTTCGGCCTGGGGATCGGCGCCCCGGTGGGGGCGGTGCTGGGCCCCGTCGCGGCGTGGCTGCTGATGCGCCACGTTCCGCTCGGGCGCGCGATCGGCGGCACGGCCCTGGGGACGCTCGCGGGAGCGGTGCCGGGCGTGATGCTGATGCTCCCGGGCATCGCTTACATGGGTGCAGTCCTGGGCTTCGGCGTGGCAGCCATCTACCTGTCCGCCCGCACGCCCTCGCAGGACGGCCGGGCTGCCGCAATGGAAGATCGCGCCCTGCTCCCCGAGATCCCGTGACGCCCGCCGACATGGCAGACAGCGCGGTCCACACCACCCGCTCCGGCCCGGACGGAGAAGCGACCCTCGGCGGCACCAGCATCGCTGCGTTGATCCGGTCGGCACGTCCCGAGATGCGGATCGCGCGCATCGCCGCCGTCACGGCGGGGCTGGTGGCCACGGGCGCCGTCGTCGGCGCCGCGGTGGGCGCGCTGATGATGTCGCTCCTGCTGCTCGTGCTTGGGTTCATCGAAGGCGTGCCGGAGCTGTGGGAGGCCCTGGGCCTCCTCCTGTTCGGTGCGTGCTTCGCCGCCCCGGTGGGCGCGGTGCTCGGTCCCATCGTGGCGTGGCTGCTGATGCGCCACGTTCCGCTGTGGGAGGCCGTCCGCGGCACGGCGCTGGGGACGATCGCGGCGGGGACCGTGGGCATGCTGGCGGGTGGGCCGTTCGGGGGCCTCGTGCTCGGTCTGCTGGGTTTCGGAACGGCCGCCCTGTCCCTGTGCATCCACACGCCGCGCCGGGAGCAAGCGACCGGCGCGCCGGTCGGCCCCGCCCTGCTCCCCGAGTGATCCCGTGACGCCCGCCGACACGGCCGACGGCGCAGTCCACGCCACCCGCTCCGCGGACGCAGGGTCGACCATCGGCAGCACCAGCATCGCCGCGCTGGTCCGGTCGGCACGTCCTGGGACGCGGATGGCGCGCATCGCCGCCGTCACGGCGGGGCTCGCGGCCGCGGGCGCCGTCGTGGGCGCGGTGCTGGGCGTGCTGGTGGCGGCGGCGTGGCTGCTGTCCGCGGGCCACTTGCTGGCACTGTTGCTGAACCTGGACACTGTGCTGTTCTTCGGCGCGTACGCCGCGGTGGCCGGGGCGACCCTCGGACCCCTCGCGGCGTGGCTGCTCATGCGCCACGTCCCGCTCTGGAAGGCCATCGGCGGGACGGCCCTGGGGACGCTCGCCGGCGCCCTCCTCGGAATCGTCGGCGATGGTTGGATGGGCTTCGCCGCCTCGTTCCTGGGCATCGGCGCCGGCGCATTCCTGGGCTTCGGCACCGCCGCGTGCCTCCTGTGGCTGGAGAGCGCCCGGAGGACCCGCAACGACCCGCCGGACGGCGGTGAGCCGCCCCGCGAATAGGGCACGGCGAGCCGCGCGCTCGCCCTTCCCGGCCGCCGTCGCTCCGGCCGCTGATCCCCCCTGGCGCATCGCCGCCGCTTTCGCCAACCTCCTCCCGATACCCGTGCCGCGCGCTCCGGTCGCGCGGCCGTTCCGCCGGGCACGGAATCGTCCCGTGCCCGGACGCGCCACCTGGAGACCCGGGGACATGGCCGATCCGATCCGCCTTCTGTTCGTCTGCATGGGCAACATCTGCCGCTCGCCGCTGGCCGAGTCGGTGTTCCGGCACCTCGCCCGCGAGCGCGGCGTGGAGCATCTCTTCGAGATCGACTCCGCGGGGACCTCCGGCTACCACGCCGGGTCGCCGCCCGACCGCCGCAGCGCGGCCACCGCGCTGGCCCGCGGCGTGGAGGTCGCCGGCCGCAGCCGCCAGCTCACCGCGCGCGACCTGCGGGACTTCGACTGGGTGATCGCCATGGACGCCGAGAACCTCCGGGAGATCGAGGCGCTCCACGCGGCCGCGGGCGGGACGGCGCGCGTGCACCGGCTGCGCGAGTGGGACCCGGAGCCGAGCGGGCCGGACGTCCCCGACCCGTACTACGGCGGCGCCCGCGGCTTCGAGGACGTGCACGACATCGTGGAGCGCTCGTGCGCCGCGCTCCTCGACCACCTGCTCCGGGAGCGGGGCGCCGCGTGACCCTCCCCACGGCGCTCCGCCGGCGGCTGGAGGCCGGGCTCGGCCCGGTGCGCGACGCCCGCCCCGTGGGCGGCGGCAGCATCAGCCGGGCGCTGCGCGTGGAGCTGGCCGGCGGCCCCGCGTTCCTCAAGTACAACGAGGGCGGCCCGCCCGGCATGTTCGCCGCCGAGGCGCGCGGCCTGGACGCCCTGCGCCACGCCGCGCCGGACGGACTGCGCGTCCCGGAGGTGCGCGCCGTGCTCGACCCGGCGGAGGAAGGCGCCCCCGGCGAGCCCGGCTGGATCCTGCTGGAGTGGATCGAGCCCGGCGCGCGCGGCCCCGGCTTCGGCGAGCGGCTGGGGCGCGGGCTGGCCCTGCTGCACCGCGGCACCGAGGGCCGCATCGGGTGGGACGAGGACAACTTCATCGCCACGCTCCCGCAGCCCAACGCCGAGACCGCCACCTGGGCGGAGTTCTGGCGCGAGCGGCGGCTGGAGCCGCTGCTCCGCCGCGCCCGCGACGCCGGCCATGCCCCCGGCGAGGCGCGCGAGTGGGAGCGCCTGTTCGCCGGCCTGGACGGGCTGCTCGCCCCCGGCGACGAGATCGTGCCGTCGCTGCTGCACGGCGACCTGTGGAGCGGCAACGTGCTCGCCTCCGCGTCCGGCGAGCCCTGCCTGGTGGACCCCGCCGTCTACCTTGGCCACCGCGAGGTGGACCTGGCGATGGCCGACCTATTCGGCGGCTTCCCGCCCGGCTTCCACGAGGCGTACGCCGAGGTCTGGCCCCTCCTCCCCGGCTACCGCGAGGCCCGCCGCGCCGCCTACCAGCTCTACTACCTCCTGGTGCACGTCGTCCTGTTCGGCGGTGGCTACGCGGCGCAGACGCGCGCCGCGCTGCGCGAAGCGCTCGCCGCGCTGTAGACCGCGCCCACCCCCGCTCCCGGCCTCGCGGCACGAACCTCGCCCTGCCGCCGCAGTCGTGTTATCCATAGACTGTCGCGGAGGGAGACCCCGCAGCGTCGGGCGCGGCCGTTTGCGCCCGACCGAGGAGGCTCCCGCAGCCGGAGCGGAGACACCGGGGCAGTTTCCGGTGGCTCCGCGACCCGCGCAGGAGACCGGCGGGGCAGTTTCCGCCGGGCTCCGGAGCGGCCCCGACGCCGACGCCGGAATGTGAGGGGCCACGAAGTCCCACGTCAGCAGCTCGCGATGAACCGACCGGAGCGCGCGATCCCGTCCACCCCCGAGCCCGACCCCGAGCCCCGGTTCACCTCGCTCCAGCGGGTGGAGCCGGAGCGCGCGGGCACGGGCTCGTTCGCCATCACCCGCACCATGGTGCGGCAGGCCGAGCGCGCCATGCTGCGGGCCTCCGACGCCCACCAGGTGCGCGGCAACTCCGCGCGGCTGCTGGTGGACGGGCCCATGGCGTTCCAGGCGTGGCTGGACGCCATCCAGGGCGCGCGCGAGTGGATCCACCTGGAGAACTACATCCTCCGCGACGACCGCACCGGCCGCATGTTCCGCGACGCCCTGGCCGACCGGGCGCGCGACGGCGTCAGGGTGCGCGTGCTCCACGACTGGCTGGGGTGCTGGGCCACCCCGGGGCGCTTCTGGAAGCCCATGCGCGACGCCGGCGTGCGGGTGCGCGCCTTCGCCCCGCCCGCCGTGCGCGACCCGCTCAACTTCCTGCGCCGCGACCACCGCAAGGTGGTGGCGACCGACGGCACCTACGCCTCCGTGGCCGGCATGTGCATCGGCGACGAGTGGGCCGGCGACCCCGCGGCCGGCGTCCCGCCCTGGCGCGACACCGGCGTGGAGTTCCGCGGGCCCGTGGCCGCCGTGATCGACCGGGCCTTCGCCCGCACCTGGGGGATCGCCGGGCGCCCGCTCCCCCCCGAGGAGATCCCCGACCCGGAGGCGGCGCACCGCGTGGGCGACGTGGCGGTGCGCGTGGTGGAGGGGGAGCCGGGGCGCTCCCGCATCTACCGCCTCTCCCAGTTCATCAACGTGGGCGTGGAGCGGCGGCTGTGGATCACCGACCCGTACTTCGTCGCGCCCCCCGCCATGGCCGAGGCGCTGGCCGCAGCCGCCCGCGACGGCGTGGACGTGCGCGTCATCGTCCCCGCCTTCAACAACTGGCCGGTGGTGGGGGGACTGTCGCGCGCCGGCTACCGGCCGCTGCTGGAGGCCGGGGTGCGGCTCTTCGAGTGGGAGGGGCCCATGATCCACGCCAAGACCGCCGTGGCCGACGGGGTGTGGTCGCGCGTGGGGTCCAGCAACATGAACCTGGCCTCGCTGCTGGGGAACTGGGAGATGGACGTGGCGGTGCTGGACCGCGAGTTCGCCGCGGAGATGGAGGAGCTGTTCCTCCGCGACCTGGAGTCCGCCGTGGAGATCACCCTCACCACCCCCGGCGCCCGGCGCGGCCTGCGCGAGCGCCGCAAGACCGAGCGGCTGGTGGCCGAGCACCCCGCCGACGCCGAGAAGCCCACCCGCGCCTCCGCGCGCGCCGCCCGCCGCCGCGCCCACCGGGGCGGCTCGGTGGGGCGCGCCGTCGGGCGGGTGGCGCGCGCGGGCTCGGTGCTGGGGCGCGCGCTGGTGGGGCAGCGCATGATCGGGCGCGAGGACTCCGGGTGGGTGGCCGCGCTGGGGGTGTTCCTGGTGCTCCTTTCCGTCGCGGGCGCCGTCTTCCCCCGCATCTTCGCCTGGCCGGCGGCGCTGCTGGTGTTCTGGCTGGGCGTCGCCTCGCTGGTCCGCGCAGCCACCCCGGGCGAGCGGCGCAGGCGCAGGTAGGGCGCGTTCCCGTCCGGGAACGCCGCGCCGTTTCCGCAGATCCTTTTGCGCGAATATCTCGCAACGCCTTTCTTCCCAAGGGATGGAACCCTCCGCGCCGCCGGCAGGTATCTCCGTGCAAGGTTGCAGGCGCGGCGCGGGTTTCCGGGCGTCCCGTACGGAAACGGATGGCGTGCATTGGGGCTTTGTGTTCCCGTATCTGCAATCGCTGCATTGCCTTCGGTTGGGAGAAGGCGTATATTCAGGGCGTCTCGAAGACATCTGCCCGTTGTCCAGAGCGCTGGAACCCCCCTCGGCGCGCGATCGTCGTCCAGATCCACCCCTGGAGGTACGAATGGAGTTCAGGTCCGCCCTCCCCGTCGCGGTCCTCTTCGGCAGCGTCATCGGCGCCGCCGTCGCAGGAATCAGCGATCCCCGCACCGGGGTCGCGCCTTCCGCGCAGGTTTCCGCCATCACCCGCTCGTCCCTGGTCTCCGAGGCCGCCGCGGCCACCGTGGAGACCGCCAGCTGGGACATCCCCGTGGTGCGCAACGCACCGGTCGAGCGCTTCATCGACATCTTCCAGAACAAGCAGTCGGACCGCATGGCGCTGTACCTGAAGCGCTCGGGCCGCTACGAGGGGATGATCCGCGGCAAGCTGCGCGAGCGCGGGATGCCGGAGGACCTGGTGTACCTTTCCATGATCGAGTCCGGCTTCAACCCCACGGCGCGCTCGCACGCCCAGGCGGTGGGGCTCTGGCAGTTCATCGAGGGGACGGGGGAGCGGTACGGCCTGCGCATCGACGGGTACGTGGACGAGCGCAAGGACCCGGAGAAGTCCACCGACGCCGCGCTGCGCTACCTCAAGGACCTCCACGACCAGTTCGGGTCCTGGTACCTGGCGGCGGCCGCGTACAACACCGGAGAGGGGCGTGTCGCCCGGGTCATGAAGGAGATGACCGGCTCCGAGAAGGGCGAGGAGTCCGACTTCTGGCGCATCCGCCGGCGCCTCCCGGCCGAGACCCGCGAGTACGTGCCGCTCATGCTGGCCGCCGCGCTGATCGGCAAGGAGCCCCACAAGTACGGGCTGGGCGACGTGGAGCGCTACCTCCCGGTCCCCACCGAGGCGGTGGAGGTGCCGGCCGGCACCCGGCTGGCGGTGGTCGCCAGGTCGGTGGGGGTCGCGGAGAAGGAGCTGCGCACGCTGAACCCGCACCTGGTCAAGGGCGTGACGCCCCCGGGGAAGAAGCCGTACGCGGTGCGCATCCCCCAGGGCCGCCGGGTGCAGTTCGCCGCCAACTTCGACGAGGTGCGCGAGAGTGCGGCCGCCGAGGCGAAGGCGGAGGCCAGGGTGGCGGCGAAGAAGGTGGAGGCCGCCCGCACCACACGGGTCGCCAGGGCGGCGCGGGCAAAGCGCCCCACCGCGCGGACGCACAGGGTGCGCAGCGGCGAGTCGCTCTGGACCATCGCCCGCCGCAACGACACCAGCGTCAACACGCTGAAGCGGCTGAACGGGCTGCGGAGCACCAAGATCAAGCCCGGCATGTCGCTGCGGGTGCCCGCGTAAGCGGTTCGTCTTCGAGATCGGCAGCGGGGCCGTCGCCTTCACCGGCGGCGGCCCCGTTTGCTTTCGTCCGGTTCGGGTGTGGGGGGCCGCTACGGAACCAGGCCAAACTGCCGGCCTGTTTCCTACGCGGGCTCCGGGAGCCCCGGAAACTGCCCCGGGTCTCCCTCCGCCGGGGTGAGCCTCGCCAAACCGCCGGCGAGTCTCCCCCCGAACAGACTCTGAGGGGTACTGCGGGAACTGCAAACGGCAACGGCGCCCCCGCCTCGATCTCCGAGGCACGGGCGCCGTCCACTTTCGCACTCCCGCACTTTCGCACTCCTGCACTCGCCGTCAGATTGTCCCCACCCATGACACCCGATCCCGACTCCCGCACCGCGCCCGGGCGCGTCCTGCTCGTCTTCCTGGACGGCGTCGGCATCGGCGTGGAGGAGCCGGCGGCGAACCCGTTCGCGGCGGCGCGGCTGCCGCGGCTGCGGGAGCTGCTCGGCGGGCGGCTGCCGCTGCGCGGGCACCTGGACGACGGTGGGCGCATCGAGGGCGCGCGGGCCGTCCTGGTCGCGGCGGACGCGACGCTGGGGGTGCCCGGGCGGCCGCAGAGCGGCACGGGGCAGACGGCGCTGCTCACCGGCGTCAACGCGCCGCGGGAGTTCGGGCGGCACTTCGGGTCGTGGGTGCCCACGACGCTGCGTCCGGTGCTCGCGGCGGAGAGCCTGCTGGCCCGCGCGCTGCGCGCGGGGCGGAGCGCGGCGTTCGCCAACGCGCACCCCATCGCGCGCTTCGGGCTGGAGGCGTTCGTGGGGCGGCGGCCGGCGGCGCCCCCGTGGGCGGCGCACGCGGTGGGGCTGATGAACCGCGACCGCGACGAGCTGCGGGCCGGGCGGGCGGTGGCGTCGTCCATCACCAACGAGCGCTGGCGCTCCGATCTGCGCGCCGACGTCCCCGAGGTCTCCGCCGAGCAGGCCGGCCGCAACCTGGCCGCCCTCGCCGCGGAGCACGACGTGACGCTGTTCGCCCACTACGACACCGACGCCGTGGGCCACACCGGCGACCTGTCCGCGGCCGTGGCCGCGCTGGAGCGGGTGGACGCCTTCCTGGGCGGCGTCGCCGACGCCCTCCCGGGCGACGCGCTGCTGGTGGTCGCCAGCGACCACGGCAACGTGGAGGACGTCGCCTGCGGCCACACGCTGAACCCGGTGCCCGTGATCGCCGCGGGGCGGGGAAGGGAGCTGCTCGCGGAGCAGGTGCGCGACCTCACCCACGTCACCCCCGCGCTCCTCCGCCTGCTGGGCATCCCCTGACCTGAAGTCCGCCGTTGCCGTTGCAGGCTGTTCCCTGTTCCCTGTTCCCTGTTCCCTAACATGCAGTTCAAAGCCGTTCTCTACGACTTCGACGGTACCCTGGCCGACAGCACCGAGCTGATCATGCGCTCGTACCGGCACACCATGGCCGCCCACCTGGGGCAGGCCCCGCCGGACGAGGAGTGGCTGAGCGGCTTCGGCATGACGCTGGAGGTGCAGATCGCCCGTTTCGCGCGCTCCACCGCGGAGGCCGAGGCGATGCTGGACACCTACCGCGCCTACCAGCGCGAGCACCACGACGGCATGGTGGCGCCCTTCGCCGGCACCCTGGAGACGCTGGACGAGCTGCAGCGCCGCGGCGTAGGGCTCGCCATCGTCACCAGCAAGCACCGCGAGGCGGCGCTGCGGGGAATGGACCTGTGCGGCATCGTGGACCACTTCCCGGTGATCGTCACCCCGGAGGACGTCGCCAGCCCGAAGCCGCACCCGGAGCCGGTGCGGTTCGCGCTGGAGCGGCTGGGCGTGCGCGCGGACGAGGCCGTGTTCGTGGGCGACTCGCCGCACGACATCGCTTCGGGACGCGCCGCGGGCACCCGTACCGCCGGCGTGCTGTGGGGACCCTTCCCGCGCGCCGCGCTGGAGGCCGAGCGCCCCGACTGGCTGCTGGCCGAGCCGCGCGACGTGCTCCGCCTGGCAGACGGAAGCCTGCCGCCGGCCGTGTGGCCCTGAGATGGGTCCGCGACCCATGCTCCGTCTCGCCGCCGTCCTCGTCTGCCTCGTGTCCGCCGGCTGCGCCCGGGGCGCCGGCGTGCAGCCCGCCCCCGAGGACGGGGACGGACCGCTGCGGCACGGCGCGTACGCGGTGGAGATCCAGCGGGACGACTCGGGCGGGGCGCAGACCGCCGTGATCCGCCAGGGCGGCCGGACGGTGTGGCAGGGTACGGGGTTCCGCTTCGGCTACGGCGACGCGCCCGGCGCCGACCCGGACAGCGCCGCCGCGCGGCCACCCGCCGTGCGCGACCTCACCGGCGACGGCGTGCCCGAGCTGGTGCTCCACGACTGGTCGGGCGGCGCGCACTGCTGCTTCACCTTCTACGTCTTCACCCTCGGGCCGCGGCTGACGGTGCTGGACACCCTCCCGCTGGCGGACTCGGACCTGGCCCGCTTCGAGGACCTGGACGGCGACGGCCGGTACGAGCTGCGGACGAACGACTGGAGCTTCGCGTACTGGAACACGTCGTTCGCCGGCTCCCCGGCGCCCGAGGTGGTGCTGGAGCCCGGCGAGGACGGCTACCGCCTCGCGGAGCGCTTCGCCCGCAAGCCCCCGCTCCCGGCCGACACGGTGCGCGCGCGGGTCGCGCGCGTCCGCGACGAGTGGAGCGGCGCGCGCCGGTTCCCACCGGTGCTGCTGTGGGCCACGATGATCGAGATGATCTACGGAGGCAACGCGGCGCAGGTGCCGGCGTTCGTGGACTGCGCGTGGCGGGGGGACGCAACGGGAAAGGAGGTGTTCCTGCGCTACTTCCACGACCAGCTCATGCAGTCGCCCTACTACGCGGAGCTGGGCGCGCTGAATGGCGACCTGCACGGCGCGCTCAGCGGCGAGGGAAATGGTTGTGGCTTGGCCGCCTGACTTCCGGGCTCGGTTGCGTACCGGGGCAGAGGGGATGGCGGGAACCAGAAGGGGGCTCAGTGTAATCGCACGGCCGGCTTCCCGTTTGATCGGAGGACTTGGGTCGGTCCCGCAGTGGAGTAGGCACTCACTTCAGCCAGAATCGCCTCCAGAGCGCCCTTGGCTTTTGCTGCTTCTTCCAGTCTTCCTCAATTTTAGCCAGGACTGTCCGATCCCGTTCCAGATTCGGATGCTGTACCAACTCGTCTAGCTCCACTACGCGTCGGAGTTCCACGACTGCTTTCTCGAGATCCCGTTGCCGAAAAAAGATCGTGGCGATATTGAAGCGTGTGGAAGCCTCGCCTGAACGGTCTCCGACCTCCTGCTGAACAAGGAGGGCGCACTCGAATGATTGGAGCGCTTGCTCCTGCTGGCCTAGGCTGTCGTACACAAAGCCGAGATTGCTGAGTGTAGCGGCCTCACCCGCGCGGTCTCCGACCTCCTGCTGAGCGGGGAGGGCGCGTTCATAGTACCAGAGCGCTTTCTCCCGCTGACCCAGGCTGTCGTGCAGGGAGCCGAGATTGCTGAGCGTAGTAGCCTCACCCGCACGGTTTCCGATCTCCTGCATCATGGGAAGGGCACGCTCGTAGTACTGGAGCGCCTTCTTATTCTCGCCGAGGCTGTTGTACACATAGCCGAGGTTATTGAGGGTAGTAGCCTCACCCGCGCGGTCTCCGACTTCTTGCATCATGGCGAGGGACCGTTCGTAATACTGGAGCGCTTCCTCCCGCTGGTCCAGGTTGTCATAGACGCCGCCGAGGTTGTTGAGCGTAGTAGCCTCGCCCGAGCGATCTTCGACCTCTTGCCTGATTGCGAGGGCGCGCTGGTAGTACTGGAGCGCTTGCTCATGCTGGCCCAGGTCCTTATACACAAAGCCGAGATTGTTGAGGGTAGTAGCCTCACCCGCGCGGTCTCCGACCTCTTGATTCGTGCGGAGGGCGCGTTCATAGTACTGGAGTGCTTTCTCTCGCTGACCCAGGTTGTAGTAGACGGCGCCGAGGTTGTTGAGCGTGGCAGCCTCACCCGAGTGATCTTCGACCTCCTGCCGGATGGGGAGGGCGCGCTGGTAGTACTGGAGCGCTTTCTCCCGTTGTCCCAGGTTGTCGTACACCAGGCCGATGTTGTTGAGCGTAGTAGCCTCACCCGAGCGGTTACCGACCTCCTGCATGATGGAGAGGGCGCGCTCGTAGTACTGGAGCGCCTTCCGCCACTGGCCCAAGCTGTCGTACGCGCAGCCGAGATTGTTAAGCGTGGTAGCCTCACCGGAGCGGTCCTCAACCTCCTGCCGGATGGGAAGGGCGCGCTCATGGTATTCGAGCGCCTTCTCCCGCTGTCCCAGGTTCTCGTACATCAAGCCGATGTTGTTGAGAAGCGTGGCGACGGTCATATGGTCTTTCTGTCCAACAGCAATCTCCAACCCACGCTCATGCCAGTTGAGCAAATCAGCCCACAGGCCGCGCAGCCGCTGATACTGCACCAAGGCCCGCATAAAGCGGAAGACAAGTTCGTCCTCCGTGGCGAATTCGAAAGCCCACTTGATCTGTCCATAAACCGCCTCAATGTCACGCCAGGCACCTCCCGCGGTTGAAGCACGGGCAAGATAGTGCCGGGTGTGACGGTGCTGCGCTTCTATGGACATGCTTTGTAAGGCCACTTCTCTAATCGTCTGATGCAGAGCGAGCTTCTTGTCGTGGTACTCGACAAGGTTGTTTTCAACGAGCAGAGCGATTGTCCGCTCATTGCTCTCGGTGACAGCCAGGGCGGCGGTGAGATCAAAGGTTTCGGGCTTGGGTGCGAATGCCCCCAAGGCGTGGAAGGCGGAGACCGTCTCAGGTGCAAGTGCCTCCAGGCTCAGACGAATCGTCTCATGAAGGGTGACTTCCTCGCCTTGTAGGTCCCCCAGCCGCGTGGTGGCAAGCTCTAGCCGGCGATTGGGATCGGACAATTCCGCAAAGGCGGAGTTGCTCAGCCCGGGGAACTGACTGCGCGCCGGGGGCGCTAAATAAGACCCCAGCAACTCCAACGCGAGCGGTAGCCCGTCCACGGTCCTGGCAAGCTTGCGCGCCGCTTCTGGGTTTGCGTTGCAAGCCTTTGGCGCGAGTTGGCGGAGTAGTTCGACCGCCGCCTCCTCATCAAGCACCGGAACTTTTGATTTTCCCGACTCACCAGCGAAACCCTGCGCGATCCCGTCGTCCCGAGTAGTGAGCAGGTGACAGCAGTTCGGTCCGCCGCACTTGAGGATCATCGCCGCATCCTCGTGCCACGCGTCGTCAATGACGAGAAGGAGCCGTCGCTGCCCGATCGCGTCTTTCACGGCTTGGGCGCGTCGCACTGGCTCCACGTGCTGGGTGACGTCGACCCCGAGCGCATCGCCCCACGCCGCCAGCGCGCCCATGATGTCCGGCTGCCGACCTAGACCAGCCCAGAGCACACCATCGGTGAAGTGGGCTAACACCTCCCGGCGGCTGGCAAGCGCCACCGCGAGTGTCGTCTTGCCGACCCCGGGAAGCCCTTCCGCCGACAGCGCGAGGGTTCCCCCGCTGGTGAGCCGGTGCGCCAGGCTCTCGACAAGACTTTCTCGGCCTACGAAGTGGACGGGCATGGAAGGGACGTTGATGTACAGCCCGGACGTGGGGCCGCTGCTATAGTAGCGGTCCCCGAGGTGAATGTCCCTCCCGACTGTGACGTTCTTGAAGAGCGCGACGACGGATGCCGGGCTAGATTCCGCCGCCGAAGTCAAGGGTTTACTCGATCCCCTGGATTGCCGGCCTTCACGGACCCGATATCAATTCCGGCATCGAACTCGCTCTCCCGCACCTTGATGCCCGTCCCTGCGGATTCGACTAATCCCACCCGGAGGAAAGCGGCCTTGACCTTCTCCAAGTCCACGCCGATCGCGGGTGCCACTTGTGGAGCCTCCCTTTCCAGTGCGGCGACGAGCACCCGGGCCAACTCCTGCAACTCCGTATCACCTTCAGCGCCCGCTTCGGCCAGGTCCTCGGCAATGGAGTCCCGCTTCGAAACCGAGTCCGGCTTCTTCTCGACCAGTGTAACGTCCACTCCGGCGTACTTGCGCTGGATCACGGCCTTAAGCCCCGTGTAGGCGTCCTTTACCGCTGCCGCAGCCGTGTCCCTGGCGGCGGCAGCCGCCCCCGCCGCTAGTGCGCTGACGATCACGGTCGTGCTGATGGGCTCCATGGGATACTGACTCGGCGCAGGGTGGAACAGCGGAGATGGATCCGAGCAGGAATGGGCAGAATCGCTTCGTTGATTGGAGCAAGGCGTAGGCCAGACCGGGACCCGCCGGGTGCGGAAAAGCACCGAACCCGCACGGGCCGGAAGCGCCCGAGCGGTATTGGAGATTAGGAGCGGAAGGCTTTCCGCGGCGCGACGGCAGAGTCCGGGGAGGACTCGTCGGGCCCCGGCAGCGGCGGGCGGAGTGCCAGCGGCCTACTTGAACCGGTACGTGATGCGCCCGCGCCGCAGGTCGTACGGGGACAGCTCGATGGTCACGCGGTCGCCTCCAGGACGCGGATGTAGTTCTTGCGCATCCGCCCGGAGATGTACGCCAGCACCTTGTGCCCGTTCTCCAGCTCCACCCTGAAGTTGGTGTCCGGGAGCACCTCCGTGACGGTGCCCTCCATCTCGATGCCTTCCTTCGCCAAGGTGCCTCCTTCCGCGGCGATGGGGTGAATGCGCGCGGACCGGCGACGGCGGCCCGCTTCGGGGTCTCTTCGTCGCCAATATAGTGCGCCCGCGTAGAGGGTAAAGAGATTTCGAGCGCCGTCCGGCGCGCCTGTGCGGCCGCTCCGTGTCCCCGCCCCGCGCCGTCCTCCGCCCTCCGCTTTGCGCTCCGCCGTACCAGGCCGTATCTTCCCGCGCGCGCGGCCCCCGGCCGCCGACGCACTCTCAAGCAAGCCTCTCCGGCGCCCCGCGGGGCGCCGGGTCTCATTTCAGCGAAGGAGCGACTGGTATGCGGATGCTCGTGCTCGGTGCGGGGCTGCAGGGCTCTGCGTGTGCTTACGACCTGCTCGCGCACACCGACTACGACGTGGTCGTCGCGGACATCAACGTGGACAACGTCGCGCCGTTCCTCCAGCCGTACGTGGGCGGCCGGCTCACCCTGCGGAAGGTGGACGCAAACGACCGCACCTCCGTGCGCGCGGCGATGGAGGGCGTCACCGCCACCATGAGCGCCTTCCCCTACTACTTCAACCTGGGGATGGCCGTCGCCGCCATCGACGCCGGCTCCCACTTCTGCGACCTGGGGGGCAACACCGAGATCGTGCTCCAGCAGAAGGCGCTGGCCGACCGCGCGCGGGAAAAGGGCGTCAGCATCATCCCCGACTGCGGCCTGGCCCCGGGGATGGTCAACATCCTGGCGCAGTACGGCATCGGCCGGCTGGACCGCGTGGACGCCGTCCGCATCAAGGTGGGCGGCCTCCCCCAGAACCCCGAGCCCCCGCTCAACTACCAGCTGGTGTACTCGCTGGAGGGCGCGCTCGACTACTACACGACGCTCTCCTGGGTGCTGCGCGACGGCAAGCCCACGCAGGTCAAGGCGCTTTCCGAGATCGAGGAGCTGGAGTTCCCCGGCGTGGGCACGCTGGAGGCCTTCCACACCGCGGGCGGCCTGTCCACCATGGCGCAGAGCTACGAGGGGCGCGTCCCCACCATGGAGTACAAGACGCTGCGCTTCCCCGGCCACGCGAAGCTCATGGAGGCCGTCCGCGACCTGGGGCTGCTGGACATGGAGCCGGTGGACGTCAAGGGCACACAGGTGGTCCCGCGCGACGTGTTCATCTCCATCGTGGGCCCGCGGCTGCGCAAGGACTACCGCGTGAGCCCCGACATGGTGGTGCTGCGCGTGGAGGCCGAGGGCGACAAGGACGGCCGCCCGACGCTGTACCGCTGGGACCTGCTGGACAGGTTCGACGCCGAGACCGGCATCACCGCCATGATGCGGACCACCGGCTACTCGCTCGCCATCACCGGCGCGTTCCAGGCCGAGGGCCGGATCGAGCCCGGCGTCTGGACCCCCGACGATGCAATGCCCGCGCCCGCCTACATCGACGCGCTCGCCAACCGCGGCGTGGTCATCCACGAGCACCGTCTGTCGCCGCAGGCGGTGTAGTTCGAGCGTTTTCGCGTCGAGGCGGGCCGCTACGGAGCCCGGCGGAAACTGCCCCGCCGGTCTCCTCCGCGGGCTCGGCGAGCCCCGCCAAACCGCCGGCGGGTCTCACCTCGCCGGAGTGAGCCTCGCCAAACTGCCGGCGAGTCTCCCTCCGTGCAGGATCATACGGGTACTGCGGAACAGCGAACGACAAAAAGCGCCCCCGCCGGGGGAGCAGGAGGGGAGACAATCCGTGATCGAGCCCACTCCGTCCAGCGGCAACGTCTTCCAGGATCTCGGCTTCTCGCGCGAGGAGGCGGCGAACCTCAAGGTCCGCTCCGCCCTGATGGGCAGCATCCGCAGGATCATCGACGAGCGGGGGCTGAAGCAGGCGCAGGCCGCCGAGCTGTTCGGCGTCACCCAGCCGAGGGTCAGCGACCTCACGCGTGGCAAGATCGAGCTGTTCAGCATCGACGCGCTGATCAACATGCTGGCCCACGCCGGCCACGACGTGGAGGTCTCGGTGGAGCCCCGCGCCGCCTGACACGCGCCGTCACGGGTAACGAAAAGCGCCCCCGCCTCGATGCCGAGGCGGGGGCGCTTTTGCAGTTGCAGGCTCTCCCCTGTAACCTGTCCCCTGTTCCCTGCCGTTCCTCAGATGTGGATCGCGCGGCCTCCGGCGGCCAGCGCGGCCTCCTTGACCGCCTCCGGCAGCGTCGGGTGCGCGTGCACCGAGCGGGCGATGTCCTCCGCCGAGGCGTGGAACTCCATGGCGAGCGCGGCCTCCGCGATCAGGTCCGAGGCGCGCGGTCCCAGGATGTGCAGGCCCAGCAGGCGGTCCGTCTTGGCGTCGGTGAGCACCTTGACCATGCCGTCCGTCTCGGCCATGGCGCGGGCCCGGCCGTTGGCGGAGAAGGGGAACTTGCCCACCCGGTACTCGCGCCCGTCCGCCTTGGCCTCCTCCTCCGTCATCCCCACCGAGGCGATCTCCGGCCAGGTGTAGACCACGTTGGCGACCGCGTCGTAGTTCACGTGGCCGTGCTTGCCGGCGATGTTCTCCACCGCGGCCACGCCTTCCTCCTCCGCCTTGTGGGCGAGCATCCGCCCGCCGACGGCGTCGCCGATGGCGTACACGCTCCCCACGCCGGTGTGGTAGCGGGCGTCCACCTGGATCACGCCGCGGTCCATGGGGATCCCCGCCTCCTCGAAGCCCATCCCCTGCGTGTAGGCCCGCCGCCCCACCGACACCAGCACGTAGTCCGCCTCGATGGGGTCCGAGCCCTCCACCGAGACGACCACCTTGTCGCCCTTCCGCTCCGCGCCGGTGACGCGCGTGCCGGTGCGGACCTCGAAGCCCTGCTTGCGGAAGACGCGGTCGGCCTGGCGGACGATCTCCGCGTCCATCCCCGGGAGGATGGTGGGCGCCATCTCCAGCACCGTGACCTTCGCGCCCAGGCGGAGCCACACGCTCCCCAGCTCAAGGCCGATCACCCCGCCGCCCACCACCACCAGGTGCCCCGGCACCTCGGGGAGGGCGAGCGCCCCGGTGGAGTCCACGATGCGCTCGTGGTCGTACCTGAGGAACGGCAGCTCCACGGGAACGGAGCCGGTCGCCAGCACCACGTGCTTGGTGCGGACGGTGCGCTTCCCCTCCGCCGTCTCCACCTCCAGCGTCTCCGGCGAGGTGAGCCGCCCGAAGCCGCGGATCCACTCCACCTTGTTCTTGCGGAACAGGAAGGCCACGCCGTCTGTGTTCGCCTTCACCACGGCCTGCTTGCGCGCGTGCATGGCCGCCACGTCGATCTCCGGGGCGCCGACCTTGATCCCGTGCGCCTCCGTCTTGTGGCGGATCTGGTCGAAGAGCTCCGTGCTGTCCAGGAGCGCCTTGGAGGGGATGCACCCCACCCGCACGCACGTCCCGCCCAGCGCGTCCTCCTTTTCGATGCACGCGGTCTTGAAGCCCAGCTGCGCCGCGCGGATGGCGGCCACGTAGCCGCCGGGCCCGCCGCCGAGCACCACCAGGTCGAAATCCAGTTCTTCAGCCATGTCCCGAGTTCTCGTTGGAGGGAACAGGTTACAGGGGACAGGGGACAGCCTGCAACGACCCGGGGACGGAGCCCTCGTGAAGCTGCAGGCTGTAACCTGTAACCTGTCCCCTGTAACCTTTCGTCAGCCTTCCAGCAGCAGCGTCTCCGGGTCCTCCAGCATCTGCTTGATGGTCACCAGGAACCGCACCGCCTCGCTGCCGTCCACGATGCGGTGGTCGTAGGTCAGCGCCACGAACATGATGGGGCGGATGGCGATCTCGCCGTTCACCACCACCGGGCGCTCCACGATGTTGTGCATCCCCAGGATCCCCACCTGCGGCGGGTTGAGGATGGGCGTGGAGAGCATGGAGCCGAAGGTGCCGCCGTTGGTGATGGTGAAGGTGCCGCCCTGGAGGTCCTCCAGCGACAGCTTCCCCTCGCGGGCCCGCGTGCCCAGCTCGCCGATCGCCTTCTCCAGGTCGGCGAAGCTGCGCTTGTCGGCGTCGCGCACCACCGGCACCACCAGCCCCTCCTCGGCGCCCACGGCGATGCCGATGTCATAGTGGTGCTTGAGGACGATCTCGTCGCCCTGGATCTCGGCGTTGAGCCGCGGGAACTGCTTGAGCGCGCCGATCACCGCCTTGGTGAAGAACGACATGAAGCCCAGCTTCACCCCGTGCTTCTTGACGAAGGCGTCCTGCCGGCGCTTGCGCAGCTCCATCACCGCCCCCAGGTCCACCTCGTTGAAGGTGGTCAGGCTGGCCGTGGTCTGCTGCGCCTCCACCAGCCGCCGCGCGATGGTCTGCCGGCGGCGCGACATGCGCTCGCGCGTCTCGCGGCCCGGCTGCGCGGCCGCCGCGGGCTGCTGCGCCGGGGCGGGGCGGGGCGCCTGTGGCTGCGCCGCGGCCGGCTGCTGCGGGGCCTGGGGCTGCGCGGGGGCGGTCTGCGCCTGGGCGGCGCGCTGGCGGCCGGTCTCGATCACGCGGAGCACGTCCTCCTTGGTGATCCGCCCGTTGGGCCCGCTCCCGCCCACCTCGGCCAGGTCCAGCCCGTGCTCCGCGGCGAGCGCGCGCACCGCCGGCGAGGTCTGGGCCTCGCCCGTGGGGGCGGAGGCCACCGGCTGCTCGGCCGTGGGCTTCTCCTCGTACTTCACGGAGGCGGTGAGCCCCGCCTGGTCCGCCGGAGTGGCCGCGCCCGCGCCGTCGCCCGACGGCGCGAGCTCGGCGATCAGCTCGTTGACCCCCACCGTCTCGCCCTCCTGCTTGGCGATCCGGGCGAGCGTCCCCGCGGCCTGGGCGGCCACCTCCACGGTGACCTTGTCCGTCTCCAGCTCCACCAGGATCTCGTCCTTGGCGACGGCGTCCCCTTCCTTCTTGGTCCACCGCCCCACGGTCGCCTCGACCACGGACTCCCCCAGCGGGGGGACTCGGATCTCAACCGCCATTTCGCATCCGCTCCGGTATGAGTTGAGGGGACAGGTTACAGGTTACAGGGGACAGCCTGCAAGGGCATCCACGCCGTTGCAGGCTGTAACCTGTCCCCTGTCCCCTGTAACCTGCCGTCCTACAGCTTCCGCTTGCCGATCAGGGTGTCGCCGCGGGCGCGGCGCTCGGCCGGGTTCTCCGCGGCGGGCGCGCCCGACCAGGCCGCCTCCACGATGCGGGCCTGCTCCTTGGCGTGCCGGTCCGCGCTCCCCTCCGCCGGGGCGGCGCGCTCCGGGCGCCCCTCGTAGCGGACCGGCAGCTCGCCGAACAGCTCGCGCAGCCGCGGCTCCATGTACGTCCAGGCGCCCATGTTGCGCGGCTCCTCCTGCACCCACACCACCTCCTGGAGGGCGGGGAAGGTGCCGGCGAGCGCGGCGATCTCCTCGCCGGGGAAGGGATACAGCTCCTCCACCCGGCCCAGCGCCACGCCGCGCGCCTCGGCGCGGAGCGGGCTGGTGTACAGGTCGGCGAACACCTTGCCGCTGCACAGCGCCAGCCGGGTGACCTCGCCCGCGCGGCCGGCCGCGTCCTCGTCGCCCAGCACGCAGCGGAAGCCGCCCTTGGCGAGCTGCTCCAGCCGCGACGCCGCCAGCGGGTGGCGCAGCAGGCTCTTGGGCGACATCACGATCAGCGGGCGCGGGTCGCGCGTCAGCAGCTGCGCCTGGCGCCGCAGCACGTGGAAGTACTGGGCCGAGGTGGTCAGGTTGACCACCCGGAAGTTGTCCTCCGCCGAGAGCTGGAGGAAGCGCTCCAGGCGGGCGCTGGAGTGCTCCGGCCCCTGCCCCTCGTAGCCGTGGGGGAGGAGGAGCACCAGCCCGGAGGTCTGCTCCCACTTCTGGTACGACGCCGCCAGGAACTGGTCGATCATCACCTGCGCGCCGTTGACGAAGTCGCCGAACTGCGCCTCCCAGATCACCAGGACGTCCGGGTCGAACACCGAGTAGCCGTACTCGAAGCCCACCACCGCCATCTCCGAGAGCGGCGAGTTGTGCACCTCGAACGAGGCGCGCGCCTGCGGCAGCGCCGCCAGCGCGGTGTGCCTCGCCCCGGTCTTCGAGCAGTGCAGCACCAGGTGCCGGTGGCTGAAGGTGCCTCGCTCCGCGTCCTGCCCGGTGAGGCGCACCGGCACCCCCTCCGAGATCAGCGAGGCGAAGGCCAGCGTCTCCGCGTGCCCCCAGTCGATCCCGCCCTCCGGGCCCAGCGCGTCGCGCCGCCGGGCAAGCTGCTTCTCCAGGCGGGCGTTGGGCGCGAAGCCCTCCGGGCGCTGCAGCAGCGCCTCGTTGTACTCGCGCAGCCGCTCCTCCGGGACCGCCGTCTCGATGGACGAGCCCGGGGGGCCGCCGTTGCTGTGGTGGTCGTCGCCGTTGTGTCCCGGCAGCGCGGCGCCGTCGCCCAGCGAGGCCTGCACCTCGGCCAGGCGGTCGAGCACCTGCTGGAGCATGGCGCTCCCCTCCTCCGCCGGCACCACGCCGTCGGCCGCCAGCCGCTTCGCGAAGCTCTCGCGGGCGGTGGGGTGGGCGCGGATGGCGTCGTACATGCGCGGCTGGGTGAACGCCGGCTCGTCGCCCTCGTTGTGCCCCCAGCGGCGGTAGCCCACCAGGTCGATGACGAAGTCCTTGTGGAACTCCGCGCGGTACTCCACCGCCAGCCGGGCGATGGCGATGCACGCCTCCGGGTCGTCCGCGTTGACGTGGACGATGGGGACCTCGAAGCCCTTGGCCAGGTCGCTGGCGTAGCGGGTGGAGCGGTCGTCCTCGGGGAGCGTGGTGAAGCCGATCTGGTTGTTGGCGATGACGTGGATGGTCCCGCCCACCGTGTAGCCCTTGAGACCGGACATGTTCAGCGTCTCGGCCACCGTCCCCTGCCCGGGGAAGGCCGCGTCGCCGTGCACCAGCACGGCCACGCCGTCCTCCAGCGACAGGTCCGGGGCGCCGGGGCGCCGCGTCCAGTCCTGGGCCGCGCGCGTCATCCCCACCACCACCGGGTCCACGAACTCCAGGTGGCTGGGGTTGGGCGCCAGCGTGACGGTCACCTCGCGCTCGCCGATCCGCTTGGCGTCGCGCCACCCCATGTGGTACTTGACGTCCTGCGACAGGTCCTCCACGTCCGAGTCGCTGGGCGCGGGCTTCTTGCCCATGAACGCGCCCACCATCAGCTCGTACGGCTTGCCCAGCACGTGGGTGAGCACGTTGAGCCGCCCGCGGTGCGCCATGCCGATCACCACGTCCGAGGCGCCGCGCGCGGCCGCGTCCTCGATCACCTGGTCCAGCATGGGGACCAGCATGTCGGTCCCTTCGATGGAGAAGCGCTTCTGGTTGACGAACGCCTTGTGCAGGAAGCGCTCGAAGCCCTCCACCTGCGACAGCCGGGCGAGCAGCGCGCGGCGCCGCTCCGGGGGCAGCGGCGCGCGCAGGCTCCCCGACTCCACCCGCTCGCGCAGCCAGCCGCGCTCGCGGGGGTCCTGGATGTGGTCGAACTCGTAGCCGATGGTGCCCGAGTACAGCTCGCGCAGCCGGGCGATCCCCTCGGCCGCGCTGCGGGCGCCCTGCGCCGCCGGGCCGCGCACCACCGCCGCGGGGAGCCCCTCCAGCGCCGCCTCGGCGACCCCGTGCGTCTCCGGGCGGAGCGCCGGGTCCGGGTCCGCCGGCGGGGCGATGGGGCTCAGGCGCGCGGCGGTGTGGCCGCGCGCGCGGATCGCCTCCGCCAGCTCGTGGGCCGCCACCACGGCCTCGGGGTCGTACCCCGCGGCCGCGGCGCCCCCGACGGGCGCGCCCCCGGGCGCCGGCGGGGTGAAGCCGCGGAAGAACTCCTGCCACCCCGCGTCCACGGAACCGGGGTCGCGCAGGAAGCGGTCGTATAGGTCCAGCACGTAGCCCTCGTTGGGGCCGACGAAGCTTCTGTGGTCTGCCATGAGATCGCTGTCCTTGGCCGCATCGCGCGCGCGTGGCGGCGCATCGGCCGCCCATCGGCCTGTTCCGGCCGGATCGGGGTAATTGTAACCCGCGGAATAGCGTGCCGCCACCTGCCCGGGGTACCCCCCGCAACTTTCCCGTCAACGGGGCCGGCGCCGCGCTCCGGCGGGTGCCCTTCCCGTCCACGAAGCCGCCGCGCCGCGGGGCCGCGAGGCACCCGTCCACGGGTGGCGCCGAACGCGCGCATGTGTTAGATTCAACGGTCTTTAGTACACGGCAACGCCCTTTGGTTCTCGGCAACGCCGTGCCGGTGCTCCTTCGGCTCCCCGCGGCGATCCCGCCCGGGTGTTCCGGCCGCTGCTTCCCGAGCACCTCACCGCCAGGTGAAAACCCCGACGCGGACCGCGCGCACGCCGTGCGCGGCCGCACACGAAAGCGGACCCGGAAGGGAAGAGCCCGGGCCTCACAGGAGATCCATGCAATTCAACGAGCTAGGGCTCGCACCGGAGCTGGTGCGGGCGGTAACGGAGCTGGGCTACGTGGAGCCCACCCCCATCCAGCGCCTCGCGATTCCCGAGGCGCTCGCCGGCAAGGACGTGCTGGGCAAGGCCCAGACGGGCACCGGCAAGACGGCGGCGTTCATGCTGCCCACGCTGCACCACCTGCGCGGCAAGGAGGGGCTCCGGGCGCTGGTCCTGTGCCCCACCCGCGAGCTGGCCATCCAGGTGTACGAGAACGCCCGCGAGTACTCGCGCGGCTCCGAGCTGTTCGTGGGCGTGCTGTACGGCGGCACGCCGGTGGACCGCGACCTGCGCGGGCTGCGCGCCGGCTACGAGGTGCTGGTGGCCACGCCCGGGCGCCTGATCGACCACCTGGAGCGCGGCAACGTGGACCTGTCCGCGGTCGAGGTGCTGGTGCTGGACGAGGCGGACCGCATGCTGGACATGGGCTTCCGCCCGCAGATCAACGAGATCCTGCGCCACCTCCCCAAGAAGCGGCAGACGCTGTTCTTCTCGGCCACCATGCCAAACGAGGTCAAGTCGCTGGCGTACGACAGCCTGCGCGACCCGGTCACGGTGGAGGCGGCCCCGCAGAAGACCACCGCCGACGGCGTGGAGCAGTTCGTCTTCCCGGTGCAGGAGAGCAAGAAGACCGGGCTGCTGCTGGAACTGCTGAAGCGGCCGGGGATGGACTCGGTGCTGGTGTTCACCCGCACCAAGTTCGGGGCCGACAAGGTGTCCGGGCAGCTGCAGCGCGCCGGGATCAGCGTGGAGGTGATGCACGGCGACCGCAGCATGAAGGAGCGCGTGCACGCGCTGGACTCCTTCCGCGACGGGCAGGTGCAGGTGCTGGTCGCCACCGACGTGGCGCAGCGCGGGCTGGACGTGGACGGCATCTCGCACGTCATCAACTACGACGCGCCGCAGGACCCGGACGGCTACGTGCACCGCGTGGGCCGCACGGCGCGCGCCGGGGCCAAGGGCGAGGCGATCACCTTCATGTCCGGCGGCGAGATCGGCGACGTCAAGCAGATCGAGCTGCTGCTGGGGTACTCGCTCCCGCGCGTGGAGCTGCCAGGCTTCGGCTTCGGGAGCGCCACCGAGGAGACCACGTACACGCCGGACTTCAAGAAGCCGCGCGACAACCGCGGCCGCCGCATGGGCAAGAACGCCGGCAAGGAGCTGTCGCCCGAGGAGCTGCAGAAGATCCTTCAGGTGGTCTGACGCTCTGCTCGACGGTTGGTTCGAGGGCCGGTCCCGGGTTTCCGGGGCCGGCCTTTTTTCGTGCCCGACGTGTAGATATCTTGCCGCGAATCGGCGCGACGTGGCGGGCCGCTCCGGAGCCCGGCGGTACTGCTGCCGGTCTCCTACGCGGGCTCCGCGAGCCTCCTCGGTCGGCACGGAACTGCTGTGCCGACGCTGCGGGGTCTCGCTGCGCCGGAGGGAGCCCCGCCAAACTGCCGGCGGGTCTCCCTCCGCGACGGATCTTTTGGGTACGGCAGGGAAACTGCGAGACGCGTGGGCGTGGAGCAACGGGGGCGCGCCGCGGGTAGCACCAAGGCTGCGCTCACGTTCGCACTCTCGCACTCCCGCACTTTCGCACTCGATGTCGTCACCCGATCCGGATCCCGTCCGCAACCTCTACCGGCCCGGGCCGCTCGCGCGGCTGCGGGAGCGGTGGCGGGCGTTCCGGGCGGATCCGCGGGGGGCGGCGCGCGCGGCGCCGGCGCGGGCGGGCGAGGGGCTGCGCGGGGAATTGCGGAGGGACCGGGAGGCGTTCGCGGGGACCCTGCGCTCGTTCGGGCGCGGCGTCGCCGGGGTGTGGGGGCGGCGGGGCGGGCGGCTGGGGATCCTGGGGACGCTGGCGGCGGCGGGGTTCCTGGCGGGGTTCTCGTGGGAGCGGTGCGGGCTCACGGGGTGCCCGTCCGTGGCGCGGCTGGCGTCGTTCCAGCCGGGCGGGGCGCCGGTGGTGTACGACGCGCGCGGCGGCGTGCTCGCCGAGCTGAGCCCGTCGCGCTGGGAGGTGGTGCGGATCCGCGACCTGCCGGAGTACGTGCCAGCGGCGTTCGTGGCGGTGGAGGACAAGCGCTTCTACGGCCACCACGGGGTGGACTGGCGGCGCTTCGCCGGGACCATGCTGCGCAACCTGAAGCCGGGGGCGCGGGGGCAGGGGGCGAGCACGATCACCATGCAGGTGGCGCGCAACGTGTTCCCGGACCGGCTCCCGGCGGCCGACCGCACGCCGCGCCGCAAGATCCTGGAGATCCGCGTCGCCCGGGAGATCGAGGACCGGCTGAGCAAGGAGGAGATCCTCCAGCTCTACCTCAACCACATCTACTTCGGCGAGGGCGTCTACGGCATCGAGTCGGCGGCGCGCGTGTACTTCGGCAAGCGCGCCCGCGACCTCAAGCTGTCCGAGGCGGCGCTGCTGGCCGGGCTCCCCAAGGCGCCCACGCACTACAACCCGCGCAAGAACCGGCAGCGCTCCATCGACCGGCGCAACGTGGTGCTGTCGCTCATGGCGCAGCAGGGCCGCGTGACCGCGGCGCAGGCGGCGGAGGCCAGGCGGGCGGAGCCGCGGCTGGCGCGCTGGACGCCGGAGCGGAAGCGGCGGCGCGCGCCCTACTACGTGGAGCAGGTGCGGCGGGTGATGGAGGCCCGCTTCGGCGAGGAGCTGTACGGGCGCTCGCTGCGCATCCACACCCCGCTGCTGCCGGGGGTGCAGTCCGCCGTGGAGCGCACCCTCACCCGGCAGCTGGAGCGGATCGAGGCCGGGGAGTTCGGGCGAATGGACGCGCCGAGGCGCGCCGACTTCAGGCCCGGCATGGCGGAGACGCCGTACCTCCAGGGCGCCGCGACCGTCATCCGCGCGGAGACCGGCGACGTGCTGGCGCTGGTGGGCGGGCGCGACTTCGCGGAGTCCGGCTTCGACCGGATGACGCAGGGCTTCAGGCAGCCGGGATCGGCGTTCAAGCCGTTCGTGTACGCGGCCGCCGTGGACGCGGGGATCCCGCCCACCGAAGAGGTGGACGACGCCCCGCTGCGCCTCGTGCTCCCCGCCGGCGACGTGTGGGAGCCGCGCAACTTCGACGGGCGCTTCCGCGGCCCGGTGACGGTGCGGCGCTCGCTCCGCGAGTCGATCAACACCGTGGCGGTGCGCCTGGCGCAGCGCGTGGGGATCGACCGGGTGCGCTCCACCGCGCGGCGCATGGGGATCTCCACCCCCATCGCGGAGTCGCCCTCCGTCGCCATCGGCGCGTCGGCGGTGCGGCCCATTGAGCTGGCGGCGGCGTACACCGCCTTCGCCAACCTGGGCGACCGCGCCGAGCCCCGCTGGGTGACGCGGGTGGAGGACCGGGACGGCACGGTGGTGTGGGAGCCGGGGGTGCGGCGGGACGAGGTGCTGGACCCGCCCACCGCGTTCGTGGTCACCTCCATGCTGCGCGACGTGGTGGACCGCGGCAGCGGGCGCCGAGCCCGCGACGCCGGGGTGCGCGGCCCAGCGGCGGGGAAGACGGGGACCACCAACGACGCCACCGACGCCTGGTTCGTGGGGTTCACGCCGCGGCTGGTGGGCGCGGTGTGGATCGGCTTCGACCGGCCGCGCCCCATCGTGCGCGACGGCTCCGGCGGGGTGCTTGCCGCGCCGGTGTGGGGGCGGATCGTCGCCGCGGCGCAGGACGGGGCCGCCCCGGAGTGGGAGCCCCCGCGCGGGGTGGTGCAGCGCCAGGTGGCCGTCGCCACGCGCCAGGTGCTGGTGCCGGGGTGCAGGGCGCGGGGCGACACGTACACGGAATCCTTTCTGCGCACGGCGGTCCCGGAGGAGGTCTGCCCGGCCGGCGAGCCGTACGGCGGCGGGATCGAGGGGTGGATCCGGCGCAAGCTGGAGGACCTGGACGTGGGGCTGGAGGACTGGGCCTCCCGCGCGCTGGACCGGGCGCTGCGCGGCATCGGCGACGCCCTGTCCGACGCGGTGAGCGGCGGCGGCGAGGGCGGCGCCGGGCCCGAGCCCGTGCGCTCCGCCCCGGACGAGGGCGGCGGGGAGGAGGCCCCGGCCGCCGGGAAGCCCCCGGCGGAGGACGATGTCCCGCCCCCGCCCGCGGAGGAGGCGCCGCCCCGCCGGGAGGACCGCGCCACGGTCCCGGCCGACGCGGAGCCCGAGCGGCGCCCCCGCCGCGGCGCGCCGCCCGACACGCTGGTGATCCGTTCCGGACCCCGCGACACCCTGGTGATCCCGGGGGCGCGCTGAGCGTGCCTCCCCTGGCACGCTAGATGCGCGGCCACCCGTGGTTTCGGCTGGCATCTGTTTCCGCCCTCGGCCGGACCCCGGTTCCGTCCCGCGGCCCCGTCCCCGTGGCGCGCCCCCCGGCGCGCGGCGGCCCGGGCGCCGCGCCCGTTCCACGCGTTCCGACACGCATGCAGAACCGTTCCGAGCCGAGCCTCCCCGCGCGCCTCCGCCGCTTCGCGTGCCTCGCAGCCGCGTGCGCGACGGCGGCGCTCGCCGCGTGCGCGCCCAACGTGCCGCGGACCGGGCCGTACCCGGGACTCGCCGAGTTCGCCGGCAAGGAGGTGCGCAGCGTCGACCTGGTGGGGGAGCAGGTGGTGCCCCGCGACACCCTGCGCGCGGTGCTCTCCACGCGCCCCAGCAGCTGCCGCTCGCTGGGGCTCCCCGTGTGCGTGTTCGGGATCGGGCGGGAGACCAACCGGCTGGACCTCACTGACCTGCAGCAGGACGTCGCGCGCATCCAGCTGGTGCACCGCGACCACGGCTACTACGGCACGCGGGTCACCCCCAGCGTGGAGAACGTGGGCGAGGACGCCGTGGCGGTGCGCTTCGCCGTGGAGCCCGGCGACCTGGTGCGGGTGGACTCGCTGGAGGTCTCCGGGACGGAGGGGATCGTCCCGCCCGGGGAGCTGGTCGGCAGGCTCCCCCTGGAGCGGGGCGGCCCCTTCCGGCGCAACGGCTTCCTGGCGTCGGCGGACACCGTCCGCGGCCGGCTGCTGGAGAGCGGCTACGCCTACTCGCAGGTGCTGCGCAACTACGACCTGGACACCATCGCCGACGTGGCCCGGGTGCGCTTCGAGGCGGTGCCGGGGCCGCAGGTGCGGGTGGACACGGTGGTGGTGGTGGGCGCCGAGCGGCTGGGGCAGCGCACCGCGCGCCGCCAGCTCGGCGTGCGGGAGGGCGACATCCTCCGGCCCTCCCGGCTGAACCAGAGCCAGCGCAACCTGTACGAGTTCCAGATGGTGAACTTCGCCACGGTGGAGCTCGCCCCGGACTCGCTGCAGCTCAACCCGGACAGCGCCAGCGCCACGGTGCTGGTGCGCGTGGTGGAGGCGCCGCAGTACCTGGGCGAGGTGGCGGGGGGGTACGGCACCATCGACTGCCTGCGCACCGAGGCGCGCAGGCTGGACCGCAACTTCCTGGGCGGCGGGCGCACGCTGGAGATCTCCGGCTCGCTCTCCAAGGTGGGGGTGGGCGAGCCGCTGGACGCCGGCTTCCAGAACAGCCTGTGCCCGGCGCTGGAGGGCGACACCCTGGGCAACGTGCTCAACTACCGCGTCGCCGCCGACTTCGTGCAGCCGCGCCTGTTCGGCACGCAGACCAGCACCACGCTCAACCTGTACTCGGAGCGCATCTCCGAGCTGAAGACGTACCTGCGCACCTCCAGCGGCGGTCGCCTGTCGGTGATCCGCGAGATCGCGGCGCAGACGCTCGCCACCGCCGCGGTCAACGTCTCCCGGGGCAAGACCGAGGCGCAGCCCATCTTCTTCTGCTTCTCGCTGGAGGTGTGCGAGCGGGCGCGCGTGGACTCGCTCCAGCAGAGCCGCTGGTCCAACTTCTTCACCCTGTCGCTGATCCGCGACCGCACCCGCTCCGACCTGTACCCGACCGGCGGGTACCAGGTGCGCGGCAGCGTGGACTACGCCGCCCAGCTATTGGGCTCGGACGACCGCTACCTGCGCCTCTTCGCCGACGGCTCGGTGTACCGCGAGGTCCGCGAGGGGTGGGTGCTCGCCGGGCGGCTGCAGGGCGGCTCGTTCCTGGAGGGGGTGACCGGCAGCGACGGGTACATCCCGCCGGAGCGCCTCTTCTACGCGGGCGGCCCCAACAGCGTGCGCGGGTTCCGGCGCAACGCGCTGGGCCCGCGCGTGTACCTGGAGGCCGTGCGTCCCGGCACGGAGAATCCCGATTCCGCCGAGCTGGAGATGTTCGACTTCGCGTCCGGCGGGACGCGGATGGTGACGGGATCGGTGGAGCTGCGCGCGCCCCTTCCGCTGCTGACCGACAACCTGCGGCTGGCCGCCTTCGTGGACGGGGGGCGGGTGTGGGCGAGCCGCAGCGACACCCTGGTAGGCGAGTCGCGGTTCCGCTTCACCCCCGGGCTGGGGGTGCGCCTGTTCACCCCCGTGGGGCCCATTCGCGTCGACGCCGCGTACAACCCCTACAAGCTCCCGGTGGGGCCGCTGTACACCATCGCGGAGGACGGCTCGCTGGTGGTGACCGAGCCCGCCTTCGACCCCAACACCGACCCGCGGGGCGAGGAGTTCCGCCGCGACAGCTTCTGGCGGCGGATCCAGATTTTCATCGCGGTGGGGCAGGCGTTCTGATGGAGCGCCTCCCCCCCCGGCAGCGTGCCGGCCTGGCGCTGGCGGGCGCCCTGATCGGCCTCCTCCTCCTGTACGTCGGGGTGAGGGTGTACGTGCGCGAGGCGGCGCTGGACGAGGCTACGCTGCGGGTGCAGAACCGGCTGCGGCTGCCGCGCTCCGCGTTCGAGCTGGAGCGGGTGGAGGCGGACGGGACCATGCGCGTGCTGCTGCGGCGCGTGGCCGTGCTGGACCCGGCGCGCGACACCATGCTGTACGCCCCGGAGGCGCGGCTCACCTTCCGCGCCGACGCGCTGGGCGGCACCGGGCCCATCCGCTTCGACCGGCTGGACGTGGACGAGCCGCTGGTGCGGCTGGTGGAGCGCCCTGACGGGGAGTGGAACCTGACGCAGGCGCTGCGCGTGGAGGCGGACGGCGCCGAGGTCCGGTTCGCCGCGGGCGCCGACACCCTGGAGGAGGCGTCGCGCCCGCTGCTGTTCCGCGACGTGCGGATCACGGACGGGCGGGTGATGATGGCGACGGCGGTGCAGCCCGGCGACTCGCTCCCGGCGCTCTTCGCCTCGCGCGGGGGACCGCCGCTGGTGCGGATGGGCGGGCGCACCATGCTGGTGCGCCGCGCCCGCGACGTGGACGCGCGCCTGTCCTCCATCCGGGTGGGCGGCACGCAGGGGTGGCGCGTGGACGTGTCGCAGCTCACCGCCCAGGTGTCCAACCCCGACCTGCGCGTGGCGGCGGCGTCCGGCTGGATCGAGCAGACGGGCACCGACCGCTACCGCTTCGACCTGCGGTCGCTGCGCACCGGCTTCTCGGCGTTCTCGGGGGCGGGCGCCTTCCGGCTGGCCGAGAGCGGCATCCTGTGGGATGCGCGGCTGCGCGCCTCGCCGCTGGACTTCCGCGACCTGCGCGGGCTGGGCTTCGGCGTGCCGGCGGGGGGGCGCGCCGCCTTTTCGCTGGACGTCCGCTCGCTCCCGGACGGGCGGATGGCTCTGCGCTCGCCGGACGCCGTGGTCACCACACCGGAGTCGCGCATCGCCGGGCGCTTCGCCGCCACGGGCGGCGGGGGGCGCCCGTGGGCGTTCTCGGACACGCGGCTGTCGCTGGACCCGCTGGACTTCGCCACCGTCAACCAGCTGGGCTTCGCGCAGATCCCGTACGACGGCACCGTCCGCGGCACGGTCGCCAGCCTGGACGTGCTGGAGCAGGGGAGACCGGGCGCGCTGCGCATCGACCTGGCGGCCAGCTTCCGGCCGCCGGGCTCCGGCGGCGACCCGTCCGTGGTGGCGGCGGCGGGGAACGTGACGGTGGGCGGCGCCGCCCCCTTCCGGCTGGACGGGGTGCGGATCGAGGCGCGCCCGGTGTACCTGGCCGCGCTGGCGCCGCTGATGTCGGACACGGCCCGGTCCAACCTGCTGCGCGGCACGCTGCGCGGCTCGGCCGTGGCCAGCGGGACGCCGGCGGACCTGCGGGTGAGCGGTGGCAGCCTGGCGTACGAGGTGGGCGACGCCCCGCCCACCCGCGTGGGCGACCTGGAGGCGCGCTTCTCCACCAGCCCGGCGCTCCGCTACGAGGTCACCGGGCGGGCGGCGCCGCTGGCGCTCGCCACGCTCACCGAGCTGTTCCCGCAGCTCCCCTTCCAGTCCGCCACGCTGAGCGGCCCCTTCCGCGTGGCCGGCACCGCCGAGCGCGCCGCCTTCGACCTGGACTTCCAGGGTGCGGCCGGGCGCCTGGCCGCGCGCGGCACCGTGCTCCCCGGCGAGGTCCTCCGCTTCGACGTGGACGGCCGGGTGGAGGCGTTCCGCTCCGGGGTGCTGCTGGCCGCCTCCAACCCGGTGCAGGGCCCGCTCAGCGGGACCTTCTCGGCGCGGGGGAGCGCGCAGGACTTCGGCTTCGACGTGGAGCTGGCGCACCAGGGCGGGACCTTCGACCTGGGCGGGCGGGTCCGCAACCCGGGCGACGGGATGCAGTTCGACGTGGCGGGGCGGGTGGCGGACTTCCGCCTGGGGACGGTGCTGGGCCGCCCCGGGCTCTTCAACTCGCCGCTCACCGGGCCCATCGCCCTGACCGGCGGCGGACGCCAGCCGTACCGCTTCGACGTGGACCTGCGCGGCCCGGTGGGGCTGCTGGACCTGGAGGGGTGGTTCCGCCCCGGCGAGGTCCCGTCGTACTTCGTCACCGGGCAGGTGGCGGGGGTGAACCCGGCGGAGCTCCCCGGCGGCCGCGGCCTCCCGGCCGGCAGCCTGACGGCGTCGCTCCAGGTGGAGGGGCGGGGGACGACGCCCGAGACCTTCGAGGGGCGCGTGGACCTGGTGGCGCGCTCCTCCACCCTGGCCGGGCAGCCGCTGGACGAGGCAACGGTGCGCCTGGCCGCCCGCGGCGGCATCCTCCAGGTGGACACGCTGCAGGCCAGCTTCCGCGGCGCGCGGGTGGCCGCATCCGGCACCTGGGGCCTCACCCGTCCCGCCCCGCAGCCGCTGCGGCTCTCGCTGGCCGCGCAGGACCTGGCCACCTTCGCGCCCATGCTGGCCCGCGCCGGCGTGGCCCCGCCCGACCTGGCCGGCTCGGTGGCGCTGGAGGGGTGGCTCTCCGGCACCTTCAGGAACCCGGCGTTCAGCGCGTCGGGGAGCGGGAGCGGGCTGCGCTACGGCACCTGGCGCGCCGCCACCCTGGCGCTGGAAGCGCAGGGCTCGCTGGGGGCGCAGGGGTGGCGCGGGTTCGGCAACCTGCAGGCGGACGGGGTGCTGCTGGCCGGGCGGGAGGAGCTCCAGAACCTGCGCCTGGAGGTCAACGCCGCGCCGGGCCTGGCCACCTTCGGGGTGTTCGCCCGGCGCGACGGGGTGAGCGACCTGTCGGCCGCCGGGACGCTGGCGCTGGAGGGGCGCGAGCTGCGCGGGGTGGAGCTGCAGTCGCTGGCCATGCGGCTGGGCGACGCGTCGTGGCAGCTGATGCAGCCGTCGCGCATCGTGTGGGGCGGGGTGCAGGGGATCGAGGTGGAGCGCCTGGCGCTGCGCCGCTCCGGCGACCGGGGCGGGGTGATCGAGCTGGACGGCCGGCTCCCGCCCACCGGCAGCACCGACCTGCGCCTCAACCTGGCCGGGGTGGACCTGGCGGACCTGCGCCGCATCACCACGGCCGCGCCGGACATGGGCGGGATCCTCAACCTCGACGCGGTGCTCTCGGGGCCGGTGGGCTCGCCGGAGATGACCATCACCGGCTCCGTGGACTCGCTGAGCTACGGCGGGGTCACCACCGAGCGGGTGGCCCTGGACGGGCGCTACACCGGGCGGCAGCTGGTGGGGAACGCGCGGGTGCGGATGGCCGGGCAGGACATCCTGACCCTGGACGCCACGCTCCCCATGCTGATCTCGCTGGGCGGCACGGTCCCCGGCTTCGAGCTGCTCCGCGACGAGCCGCTGCGCGCGCGGCTGCTCGCCGACTCGGTCCCGCTGGCGCTGGCGGCCGCCTCCTTCCCCACGGTGGTGGAGAACGCCGAGGGCGCGCTCTCCGCCGACGCCAGCGTCTCCGGGACGCTGAACGACCCCACCGTGAACGGGGACGCGCACGTGCACCAGGCCGCGGTCACCGTGATCCCGCTGGCCCGGCGCTTCACCGAGATCGACGCGCGGCTCGCGCTGCGCGGCGAGGAGATCCGCATCGACACGCTCACCGCCCGCAGCGACGGCCGGGCGAGCGTCACCGGGAGCGTCCTGCTGGACGAGCCGGGCCGCCCGCGCGTGCTCCTGCGGGCGGTGGCCGACGGCTTCGACGTGATCGGCCGGGAGGACGTGGCGGACCTCAAGGTCTCCTCGGACCTCACCCTTTCCGGGCGGCTCCCGGAGGCGACGCTCTCCGGACGGGTGGTGCTGGACGAGGGGACGATCCGCATCCCCACCGTCGGCGAGCGCGGCGAGGTGGCGATCGTGGACGCGGAGGTGGGCGAGATCGGCGCCGACACCATCCCGGACGAGGTCGCCGGGGCCTCGGCCGCGGCGATGCTCGGGGGGCTGCGCGTGTCCTCGCTGCGCGTGGAGGTGGACGAGGGGGTGTGGCTGGAGTCGGAGGACGCGCGCCTCCAGATCCGCGGCGACATGGTGGTGACCCGCGCCGGGGCCGAGCCGCGCATCTACGGCGACCTGGAGGTGGTGCGCGGGTCGTACGCCCTGCGGGTGGGGCCGCTGCGCCGCGAGTTCGACATCGAGCGCGGGCTGGTGCAGTTCTACGGCACGCCGGACCTCAACCCCACCCTGGACATCCTGGCGGTCAACCAGGTCCGCACCCTGGACCCGGGCGCGTCGGGGTCGGTGCTGGAGGTGCAGGTGCAGGTGGGTGGGACGCTCCAGGCCCCCACCATCCGGCTGAGCTCCAACACGCGTCCGCCGCTCCCCGAGTCGGAGCTGCTCAGCTACCTGATCTTCGGGCGCTCCACCGCCAACCTGGGCGGGAGCACCGGCGCGCTGGCGCAGCAGATCCTGACGCAGGAGCTGTTCGGCGGGCTGGTGGCGGCGGAGCTGGAGCAGGAGCTGTCGCGCTCCGGGCTGGTGGACTACGTGCGCGTCCGCTCGCGGCCGGGCGAGGCGACCACTCCGTTCGGGTTCGGCGGGGGGGCGCTGGGGGCGGTGGGGCTCAGCGCGCCCACCTTCGAGTTCGGGTGGGAGCTCACCAACGACCTGTTCCTGACCGCCGAGGTGGGCTTCCCGGCGCTGGAGCAGAGCCCGCTCTTCGGCATCGGCCTGGACTACCAGATCAACGAGCGCACCCGCGCCCGCCTGGCCCGCGAGTCCGTGCGCCGCGACGTGTTCACGCGCCCCTTCTACACCGGGCCGGACTTCCAGTGGACGCTGGACGTGCGGCACCGCTGGGAGTGGGGCCGCACCCGGCCGGACAGCACCGCCCTGGACTCGCTCGCCGCCACCGCGGCAGCGGCCCAGGCGGCCGCCCAGTCCGCGCCCCCGATCCCCGAGCCGGCACCGCAGCCCCAGGGCGGCGAAGGGGTCCGGAACCCGCCCGCGGAGACGCCGAAAAAGGAGGAGGGGACCCGCTGAGGGTCCCCTCCTCCTTGTCGGTCAGGCCCGGGGTAGTGCGGCGCGCTTCGACCGGGCTCCGGTGTAGGGGGTCGGCCGGGGGATGCTGCTCCGGGGGAGCCGAACTCGCCGGCGCTCCGCCTGCGTCCGCAGGATCACGCCGGCTTCGAACATGACGTTCCCCCTGCGCAGCCTCCCCCGACCTCCCTGCGCAGATCGCAGGAACTGCAACGGCCCGGCAGTTCTCCCCCTTTCCCGCTTGCGGGGGAGGGGGCCGGGGGGAGGGGGCCTGTCCCGGCGCACCGATCCCGGCCTCCCGAGAAGCCCTCCCCCGGCACGGGGGAGGGTGGCGGCTCTCAGGCCGCTGGGTGGGGGCCCCGCGGACGCCAGCACCAGCCCCGCGTGAGGGATTTCGGCCCGAAGGGGCGAGACCGCGCGGCTGTTTGCGCGGGCTCGACTCCGTTGCAGACGGTCGTTTCGTCTGCTACGGAGCCGAAGCCCGACCCCGCGCCAGCGGGGGCACGCCCGACCCCGCAGTCAACGCCGTTACAGGAACGGACGCTCCTTGGCGTTGGCCCGCGACAACCGAACGACGGTGCTGTCCCCGGTCACCTGCACGGGGAAGTTCCAGTACAGCTCGCTGTAGGGGAGCGTGTAGCGGGCGTACACCCACCAGCGACCCGGCTCCGCGCCGAAGTCGACGGTCCCGGACGCGTCGGTGGTGTCGGCCAGCTCCTCGCGGTCGGCATTTTCGGCCCGGGCCGCGGCCAGCGAGTCGAAGGGCGCGAACGCCTCCTGCGCCCAGGCGCGGCGCGCGGCGCGCAGCGAGTCCGCCCGCGCGAACACGGCCCGCCGGACGGCCTGGAACCGGGCCAGCGCCGTGTCCCCGCGCTGCCTCGCGGCCTGCTCCTCGGCGGCGAGGCCCTGCAATTGCTGGAGGAGCTCGGGCGGGATGGCGGGCTCGGGGTCGTCCGCGGCCTTGGCGAGTGAATCCAGCAGCTCGTCGCGGTCGTAGGGGAGCAGGCGGACCGGGAGGTCCGCGACGGGCGCGCCGTCCACGTCGGCGCGGACGGCCACGCGCGGCCCGCCGTCGCCGCAGGCGGCGAGCGCGAGCGACCCCAGGAGCAGGGCGAGCGGGACGGGACGAGATCTCATCGGCGGCTCCGGCTGTGGAAACGAAACGGAAAACGACGTGAAGCAACGTACGGGACGACGGAGACTGCAACAAGCGAGAAGCGTGCTCCCGCGCGGAGCGGCGCTGCTCGCGCTCCTCCTGGGGCTGCTGGGGGCGCTGCCGGCCGCCGCGCAGATCCGGCTGCCGCGGCCCACGGGGTACGTCAACGACTTCGCGGACGTGATCCCGGCCGAGCAGGAAGCCGCGATCGACGCCATCGTCCAGGAGGTGCGGGCCAAGTCCGGCGGCGAGATCGCCGTGGTGACGCTCCCTTCGCTGGAGGGGCGTCCGCCCTCGGAGGTGTCGCTCCAGGTGCTGCGCGAGTGGGGGGTGGGTGCGAGCGGCCAGCCCGGCGACACGCTGGCGAACACCGGCACCGTGGTGATGGTGGCGCCGCGCGAGCGCGAGGCGCGCATCGAGCTGGGGTACGCCACCAACGCCTTCATCACCGCCGCCGAGTCCGGCCGCATCCTGGACCAGTACATGGTCCCGCACTTCCGGCGGAACGACTACGGCACGGGGATCCTGGAGGGCGTCCGCGCGGTGGCGCAGCAGTACGCCGGGCGCTTCGGCTTCCAGCTCACCGGCGACGTCCCCGGCGCCGCGGCGCCGCGGGTGCCGGCGCAGCGCCCGGTCTCGGGCGGGGGCGGGGGGCGGATCCTGTTCTACATCATCCTCGCCTTCTTCATCTTCTCCTTTTTCCGGGGGGGCGGGGGCGGGGGCGGGGGACGGCGGCGCCGCTACGGCGGGCCCATCATCCTCCCGT
>DASVQR010000008.1:0-1625 GCA_036389055.1 Longimicrobiaceae bacterium
GCGGCGTCCGCGCGTCCGCCCGCTCGGTGCAGGTGTCCGCCCGCGTGGACCGGATCGTGGAGCGGATCATCCCGGCCGTGGCCGTCGCGGCGCCCGCGGGCGCCACACTGGCGCCGGCCCGGGTGGACGTGCGCGTGACCGGCCCTTCGCGCCGGGTGCGGGCGCTGGACGCCGCCTCCCTCGCCGTGACGCTGGACGCCGCCTCCCTCCCCGCCGCGCTCCCGCCCGGCGGCGCCCCCGTGGCGCTCCGCGTCGGCGGAGTCCCCGCCGGGCTCACCGCCCGCGCCGTCCCCGCCGCCGTGCGCGTCTCCCCGCCCGCGGCGCCCCCCGCGCCGCCCGCCGCTCCCGCCCCGGACAGCGCCCCCACGACGCTGCCCCTGGAGGACGGCCGGTGAGCCGCGCGCCGCTGGTGCTGGGGATCGAGACCTCGTGCGACGAGACCTCCGCCGCGGTGCTGCGCGGCGAGACGGAGCTGCTGGGGCACGTGATCTTTTCGCAGGACGTGCACCGCCTGTACGGCGGCGTGGTGCCGGAGCTCGCCTCCCGCGTTCACCTGCGCACCGTGGACGACGTGGTGGAGGGCGCGCTCCGCGAGGCCGGCGCGACGCTGGCCGACGTGGACGTGGTGGGGGTGACCGCCGGCCCCGGGCTGGTGGGCGCGCTGCTGGTGGGGGTGGCCTGGGCCAAGGCCGCCGCGTGGGCCGCCGGCAAGCCGACCGTGGGCGTGCACCACATGGAGGCGCACCTGTTCGCCACGCAGCTGGAGCACCCCGACGCCGAGCCGCCCTTCGTGGGGCTGCTGGTGTCGGGCGGGCACACGCTGCTGCTGTGGGTGCCCCGCTGGGGCGAGTACCACCTGCTGGGCGCCACCCGCGACGACGCGGCCGGCGAGGCCTTCGACAAGGCCGCCAAGGTGCTGGGCCTCCCCTACCCGGGCGGCCCCTCCGTGCAGAAGGCTGCGGAGGCCGGCGACCCTCGCCGCCACCCGCTCCCGCGCCCGCTGCTGCACGGCGGCCAGCGCCCCGGCGAGCCGGACTACTTCGCCATGTCGTTCAGCGGCCTCAAGAACGCCCTGCGCCTGCGCGTCCGCGAGGTGGAGAAGGCGGGCCCCCTCGCCGACGAGGTCCCCCACCTGGCCGCCGCCTTCCAGGCCGCCGCCGTGGAGGTGCTGGTCCGCAAGACGATGCGCGCCGTGGAGTCCACCGGCTGCCGCCGCGTGGTGCTGGGCGGCGGCGTCGCCAACAGCCGCGCCCTGCGCGAGGAGATGCGCCGCGCCCTGGGCCCGTCCGGCGAGCTGTTCGCCCCCTCCCCGCGCCTCTCCACCGACAACGGCGCCATGATCGCCCGCGCCGCCCTCTTCCGCTGGCAGCGGGGCGAGACCTCCGGGCTGGACCTGAACGCCCGGCCGGACCTGCCGTTTCCGGGACTGAGGGACGGATAGGGGACAGGGGACAGGTTACAGGGGACAGCCTGCAACTGCGGGCCCTCACCCCCCGGCCCCCTCTCCCAGCATTGGGAGAGGGGGAGCACGACAACAGCGAGGCACAGGAAGCCCTCCCCCGGCACGGGGGAGGGTGGCGAGCCTCAAGCGAGCCGGGTGGGGGCCCAGCGGACGCCAGCACCAG
>DASVQR010000009.1:0-60162 GCA_036389055.1 Longimicrobiaceae bacterium
CGGACCCCGGCGGGCGCCCTCCTCGCGCTCAGGAGACGAACCGGTCCGGGTAGCGGCCGCGCATCCAGCGCTGCTCCATCCACATCCGCGAGAAGGGGACGCCCCGTCCCGTGAGGTGCACCGCCACCTCTCCCTTCTGGACGCGGACCACGATCCCCTCCACCTCCTCCGCGGCGCCGTGCTGGAAGTGCAGCGTCCCCTGCACGCGCGCCCCCGGCTCCGGCGCGGGACCGTCGGGGGCGCGGAAGCGGAGCCCCCCCTCGGAGCAGCAGACCACCTCCACCTCCGTGTCGTCCGGCAGGAGCAGCCGGGGACGCTCCCGCTCGGGGTAGGCGAGGCGGTAGTGGGCCCGCTCGTACGGGTACTTGCTCGGCGGCATGGCAGGCGCTCGTGGAGGATCCGTCGCGCGGGCCGCCGCCCAGCCGGAGGGAAGCGGCCCCTACGGGATGGGAGTGTCGGCCGGCGGGGGCGGCTGCTGCACCCGCCGCTTTCCCCGCCTCCGCGCCCCGCGCTAGATTGCCCGCCGTCGCCGCGCGTCCCGCACTCTTCCACCGCACCGGAACCCCCATGCCCCCAGCCGGCCTCCGCAGGCGCCTCGCGGGCGCGCTCGCGCTCCTCGCGCTGGCGGCCGGGTGCGGGCGCGCCCCGGAGCGCGAGGCGGGCGGCGAGCCGACGGTCCTGACGCTGTCCGCGGCCGCGTCGCTGCGCGAGGCCGTCGCCGAGCTCGCCGGGCGCTACGAGGCGGCCCACCCCGGCACCACCGTGCGGGTGAACCTGGGCGCGTCCGGCGCGCTGCGGCAGCAGATCGAGCAGGGCGCGCGGGTGGACGTGTTCGTGTCCGCGGCGGAGGGGCCCATGGACGCGCTGGCGGAGCGCGGGCTGGTGGACCCCGCCACCCGCGCCAACCTGGCCGGCAACTCGCTGGTGGTGGTGGTCCCCCGCGGCTCCACGGCGGTGGGGGACTTCCGCGACCTGGCCTCGCCGCGGGTGGGGCGGGTGGCGCTGGGCGCGCCGGCCTCCGTGCCCGCGGGCGAGTACGCGCTGGAGGCGCTGCGCGCCCTGGGCACCGCCGCGGCGGTGGAGGCCAAGGCCGTGTACGCGCAGAACGTGCGGCAGGTGCTCGCCTACGTGGAGTCCGGCAACGTGGACGCGGGGATCGTGTACGCCACGGACGCCGCTGCCTCCACGCGCGTGGCCGTGGCCGCCGCCGCCCCGCCGGGGAGCCACCGCCCCATCGTCTACCCGCTGGCCGTGGTGCGCGCCACCGCCCACCCGCGCGAGGCCCGCGCGCTCGCGGAGTTCCTGCGCGGCCCGGAGGCGCGCGGGGTGCTCCGCCGCCGCGGCTTCCTCCCCCCGCCCGCGCCGTGATCCCCGACTGGCAGCCCGTCCTGCTGTCGCTGCGCGTCGCCGGCGCGGCGCTGCTGCTGGTGGCCGTGGCGGGGACGCTGGCCGCGCGCGCCATGACCCGGCGAGACTTTCCCGGCAGGGACGTGCTGGACGGGCTGCTGGTGCTCCCCCTGGTGCTCCCGCCCGTGGTCACCGGCTTCCTGCTGCTGGTGCTGCTGGGGCGCAACGGCCCCGTGGGCGGCTTCCTGGAGCGCGCCTTCGGGGTGCAGCTGGTGTTCACCGTGCACGCCGCCGTGCTGGCCGCCGCCGTGGTGTCCTTTCCGCTGATGTACGGCAGCGCCAAGGCCGCCTTCCAGGGGGTGGACCGCCGGCTGGAGGACGCCGCCCGCACCCTGGGCGCCGGGGAGGCGCGCGTGTTCCTGCGCGTCACCCTGCCGCTGGCCTGGCCGGGGCTGGTGGCGGGGACCACGCTGTCGTTCGCGCGGGCCCTGGGGGAGTTCGGGGCCACGGTGATGGTGGCCGGCAACATCCCCGGCGAGACCACCACGGTGCCGCTCGCCATCTTCTTCGCCGCCGACGCCGGGGAGATGCGGACCGCCGGCGCGTACTCGCTGCTGATCGCCGCGGCGAGCATGGCGATGGTGGTGGGGCTGAACGCCTGGACGCGGCGGCGGGCGCAGGGGTGGCGGCGGAGGGGCGGGACGCGTGCTTGAGGTGCGGGCGCGCAGGCGCCTCCCGGACTTCGT
This sequence comes from Longimicrobiaceae bacterium, assembly GCA_036389055.1. Taxonomy (GTDB): domain Bacteria; phylum Gemmatimonadota; class Gemmatimonadetes; order Longimicrobiales; family Longimicrobiaceae; genus JAFAYN01. The sequence continues at coordinate 2,094 of DASVQR010000009.1, forward strand.
CCTGGACGTGGACTTCGCCGTGCGCGACGAGATCCTGGTGCTCTTCGGGCCGTCCGGCGCGGGAAAGACCATGACGCTGCGCCTGGTGGCCGGGCTGGAGAGGCCGGACGCCGGCGAGATCGTGCTGGACGGGCGGACGCTGGTGTCGCGCGAGCGGCGCGTGTGGGTGCCGCCGCGGGAGCGGAGCTGCGGCTTCGTGTTCCAGGACCTGGCGCTCTTTCCGCACCTGGACGTGCGCGCCAACGTGCTCTTCGGGGCGCGCGCGGACGGCGAGGCGACCCGCGAGCGGCTGGAGCGGCTGCTGGAGCGCTTCCGCATCGGCGGGCTGGCGCGGCGGTTCCCGGCCGAGCTGTCCGGCGGGGAGGCGCAACGGGTGGCGCTGGCCCGGGCGCTGATGGCCGATCCCGCGGTGCTGCTGCTGGACGAGCCGTTTTCCTCGCTGGACGCCGAGACGCGGCGCGCCGTGCAGGACGAGGTGGTGGAGGCCCACGGCACCTGGCGCATTCCCTTCGTGTTCGTCACGCACGACCGCGAGGAGGCGGAGCGGCTGGGCGACCGGATGATCTTTCTGCGGGAGGGGCGGCTGGTGGACGGCGGGTAGGGGCTTGCTCCTGTGCGTGGGGGCCGCTCCGGAGCCGGACGATACTGCCGTCCGTCTCCTGCGCGGGCTCCGGGAACCCCGCCAAACTGCCGGCGGGTTTCCCTCCGCCGGAGTGAGCCAGGCCAAACTGCCGGCCTGTCTCACTCCGTGACAGAATGTGGGAACTGCGGGGTACTGCAACGGCAGCGTCGCACACGGTTCCGCGAGCCAGGTCACTCCTCTCCCCGTCCCATGCTCTCCAGGCCCCACCGCCGCTTCGTCGTCGCGCTCCTCGCCGTCCTCTGCTTCGGCGCGGTCCTCCTGCTCGCGCTCGTCCTCCGGCAGACGCGCCCCGCCCCCGCCGTCTCGACTCCGTCCGCGGCGCGCCGGGTCACGCACGGGGGCGCCGTCTACGACGTGCGCGTGGTGGACGTGCGGCGGTCCGCGCTGCGGATGTACTGGCGCGACGAGGCGGGCCGCCCGCTGGGCTCCATCGGCGCGCTGAAGCGCCGCCTGGAGCGCGAGGGCCGCACGCTGCTCTTCGCCACCAACGCCGGCATGTACCGCCCCGACCAGGCGCCGGTGGGCCTGTACGTGGAGGACGGCCGGCAGCTGGTCCCGCCGGACCGGCGCACCGGCCTGCCGGGCAACTTCTACCTCCCCGACAACGGCGTCTTCTACCTCGCGGAGCGCGGCGCCGGCATCGTCCCCACGTCCGCGTATCCGCCGGGCGGCGCGGGCGCCGTCCGCTGGGCCACCCAGTCCGGCCCGCTGCTGGTCCGCGGCGGCACGGTCAACCCGCTCTTCGAGCCCGGCTCGCCCAACCTGCGCATCCGCAGCGGCGTCGGCATCCTCTCGCCCGACAGCGTGGTGTTCGCCATCTCGGAGGAGCCGGTCACCTTTCACGACTTCGCCACGCTGTTCCGGGACGCGCTCGGCTGCCGCGACGCGCTCTTCCTGGACGGCGAGATCTCGCTGATGTACGTCCCGGAGCTGTCCCGCCGCGACACCGGCGGCGAGTTCGGCGCCATGATCGCCCTCACGAACTGACCCGCCGCTCCACTCCCGCACTCCCGCACTCCCGCACTCCCGCACTCCCGCACTCCCGCACTCCCGCACTTCAGTTCACCCCAGCACCGTCAGCCTTCCCGGCAGGATCTCCACCTCCAGCTCGTGGGCGGCCTCGGCCAGGATCTCGCCGTCGGCGTGGACGGGGAGCGGGTCCGGGCTGGTGACGCGCAGGCGCCGTCCGCGGAGCATGTGGACGCCCGGGCGGCCCACGTGCGTGCCGCGCATCACGCGGGGGAGCAGGTCCAGGATCCCGGCGATCCCCATCCCCTCGGCCACGGCCACGTCCAGCACGCCGTCGTCGATGCGCGCCCCCGGGCAGATCCAGAACCCCCCGCCGTGGCACCCGCCGTTGGCCGCGGTCACCAGCGTCATCGGCCCGTCCGCCACCACAGCGCCGTCCAGCTCCACGCGGATGCGCGGCGGCCGGAAGCCGGGGAGCACCCGCGCCAGCGCCCACAGGTAGATGGCGAGCCCGCGCAGCCGCCGCACCTTCGCGGCCTCGATCCCCACCCGCGCGTCCAGCCCGATCCCCACTCCGTTGGTGAAGAAGCGGTCGCCCACCCGCCCCGCGTCCACCCGCCGCGGCGCCGCCGCCAGCAGCCGCCGCGTGGCCGCCGCCGCGTCGGTGGGCGCGCCCACCAGCTTGGCGAAGTCGTTGCCGCTCCCCACCGGCACGATCCCCAGCGGCAGCGTGGCCCCGTCGCCCGCCTCGCGCAGCAGCCCGTTCGCCACCTCGTGCACCGTGCCGTCCCCGCCCGCCGCCACCACCGCCGTCCACCCCCCGTCCGCTGCCCGCCGCGCCAGCTCCACGGCATGCCCCGGCGCCTCCGTCTCCACCACGTCGTACTGTGCCCCCGCAGCGTCCATCGCTGCGCGGATCGCCCGCCCCGCGCGCGCGGCGGCCCCCCGCCCGGCGGCGGGGTTGAGGATGACCAGGTAGCGTGCAGAATCCACGGGGAGGACCGGGTGAGGGGTAGGCGCTGCGGAAGGAGGCCGCGGCCAGGGGCCGCCCGCGGATTGTACCGTCCCGCTCCCCCGTGGACAATGAGGAGCCGGAGCCGGACGGCGGAGACGCCTCCCGGAGTGCCGCGGGAGGCGTCTTCGAATGCCTGGAGGTGCGCCCTCTCCCTGTCACCACGTGGGCGCGGCGGCGGTGCCGGTCAGCAGACCTGCTGGCCTCCGACGCAGCTCCCGTCGCAGGTGTAGTCGCAGGACAAGTCGCAGGTCTCCTGGTAGCACCGGGTCGCGCGGAGCGTGCAGAGCCCGGTGGCCGCGTTGCCGTGCACCGTCCCCCGGGCCTCCGGGTCCGCGTCCGCGGTCGCGAACGACTCCACGAGCAGCTCGTCCATGTCCAGCTTCAGCTTGCGCATGGCCTCCTCCATCGTCGATGGGTTCACCGGTCACGGCGTACACGCCGCGAGTGCCGTGTACAATGCGACAATTACGTGGAAGAGACAAGCGACCTCGGGAGCTGCGTGAGGGATTTCGGCCCGAAGGGGCGAGACCCGGCGGGGCTGTTTCCGCCGGGGCTCGACTCCGTTGCAGACGGTCGTATCGTCTGCTACGGAGCCGTAGCCCGACCCCGGCGCCAGCCGGGGGCACGCCCAACTCCGTAGTTCAGCCGTAAAAATGCAGGAGGAGCCGGGACCCCCGCGGATCCCGGCTCCTCGCCGACCCTCCCTGCTGCCGGAAGCCGAAGCCTACCGGTGGATGATCGGATCCGGCACGGCGTCGCGGTCGGAGCAGGCGACCCCGTCGGTGCGCGCGGCGCCGAGGAGCATCACGCCGGCCGCGTGCGGGGCGGCCATGGAGGTGCCGCTCATGGTGGTGGTGCCGCCGCCCTTGCGGGTGGAGAGGATGCTCGCGCCCGGCGCCGCGAAGTCCACGCCCAGCCCGTAGTTGGACCAGGAGGTGAGGCAGTTGTTGGTGCCGATGGCCGAGATGGTGAAGACGTTGGGCGCGTTGAGGCGCGCCGGGGTCTCCTGGCTCGCGTCGATGCCGCTGTTGCCGGCGGCGATGACGAACTTGACGCCGCGGGCGGCCGCGTCCGTGATCGCCTTCTCCAGCGTGGCGTTGGAGCCGCTCCCGCCCAGGCTCATGTTGGCCACGTCGCCGACGGAGCCGTTGGCCGCCACGAAGTTCACCCCGTTGATCACGCCCTCCCACGAGCCGCTGCCGCTGTTGCCCAGCACGCGCACGGCGCAGACGTAGGCGTTGGCCGCCACGCCCACCACGTCGATGCCGTTGTTCTTGGCGCCGATGGTGCCGGCCACGTGCGTGCCGTGCCCGTTGCCGTCGTCGGGGCTGGTGCCGGTGAAGTACGCGTGGCAGTTGCGGCTGGTGTTCAGGTCGGGGTGGTCCAGGTCGATGCCGGAGTCGATGACCCACGCGGTCTTGCCGGTGCCGTCGCCGGCGCCGCCGACGCGCGTGATCCCCCACGGCGTGGTCTGCCCGCCGCTCCCGCCGCCGCCGGGCCGCGCGTTGCTCTCCACCGGCTGGATCAGCTGCACGGGGCCGTCCTTCTCCACGATCTCCACCCGCGGGTCGCTGCGCACGGCGTCCAGCTGCGCGGCCGGGATCACGGCCGAGAAGCCGGGGGCCGCGTGGCGCCGCACGTAGCGCAGCATGAAGCCGCGCGAGCGGGCGATCTCGCTGGCCGTGCTCTCCACGTCCACCCCGGCCTTGAAGGTCACCAGGTAGATGGGGGCGTTCTCGGAGCGGGCGAGCGACGCGCTCTCGGGAGCGACGGTGGGGGTCTCGTCGCACGCGGCGAGACCGAACGCGGTGACGAGAGCGGCGAGGGGAAGCGTACGGCGCATGGGCAGCCTCCTGGGTCGTCGGGCGGCCGCACTCCTCCCCGTGGCGGGAAGAGATCGCGGCCGTCCCGTGCGAGTGTCCGCCGGGGGTCGGCGGTGGGCAGGGAGGCACCCAGCAACAACGGGTCCGACCCGTGCCGCACGATCTAACGAAATGATGCACGTGAAGTTAGGCAGGATCCGGGGAAGGATGTGTTTGCTCCCGGGTGCACCAGAATGGTGCGATACGGCTGCGGAGGGGTAACGGCCTGGTGCAGGGAGGGCGCGGGAGGACAAAAAAGGGGCGGGGCTCCCGTGGGAGCCCCGCCCCGTACCGTCGGTCCTGCCGCGTGCTCAGCGGTGGATGATCGGATCCGGCACGCCGTCGCGGTCGGAGCAGGCCGTGCCGTCGGCGCGGGCGGCGCCGAGGAGCAGCACGCCGGCCGCGTGCGGGGCGGCCATGGAGGTGCCGCTCATGGTGGTGGTGCCGCCGCCCTTGCGGGTGGAGAGGATGCTGGCGCCCGGGGCCGCCCAGTCCACGCCCAGCCCGTAGTTGGACCAGGAGGTGAGGCAGTTGTTGGTGGCGATGGCCGAGATGGTGAAGACGTTGGGCGCGTTGACGCGGGCCGGGGTCTCCAGGTTCGCGTCGATGCCGCTGTTGCCGGCGGCGATCGTGAACTTGATGCCCTTGGCGGCCGCGTTGATCACGGCGGTCTCCAGCGTCGCGTTGGAGCCGGAGGCGCCCACGCTCATGTTGGCCACGTCGCCCGGCGCGCCGTTGGCCGCCACGTAGTTGACGCCGTTGGTCACGCCCTCGAGCGAGCCGCTGCCGCTGTTGCCCAGCACGCGGACCGAGCAGACGTAGGCGTTGGCCGCAACGCCCACCACGTCCTGGCCGTTGTTCTTGGCGGCGATGGTGCCGGCCACGTGCGTGCCGTGCCCGTTGCCGTCGCTGGGGCTGGTGCCGGCGAAGTACGTGTGGCAGTTGCGGCTGGTGTTCAGGTCCGGGTGCGACAGGTCGATCCCGGAGTCGATGACCCACGCCGTCTTGCCGGTGCCGTCGCCGGCGCCGCCGATGCGGGTGATCCCCCAGGGGGTGGTCTGCGTGGCGGTGCCGCCGCCGCCCGGGGCGGCCTGGATCTGCACCGGGGGCAGGCTGAGGACCTTGTCCTGCTCTACGATGGCGACGCGCGGGTCGTTGCGGATGGCGTCGATCTGCGAGGCCGGGATCACCGCGGAGAAGCCGGGGGCGGCGTGCTCGCGGAGGAAGCGGACGGCGAAGCCGCGCCCGCGGGCCATCTCCTCGGCCGTGCTCTGGACGTCCACGCCCGGCTTGAACGTCACCAGGTAGATCGGCGCGTTCTCGGAGCGCGACGCGGTCGCCGACTCGGGCGCGAGGGTGGGAGCCTGCTCGCAGGCGGCGACGCCCAGGGTGGCGGCCAGTACGGCCAGCGGGAGCTTGCGGCGCATCTTCTTCCTCCTGATGAAGGGTCTGCCCTCCCCGCCGGGGAGGGCGCAGCGGAGCGGCTCGAACATGGTCGCTCGATGTCCCGTCCGTCTGGCCTGCCCCAAAGCAACAACGGGTCCGCGTGGGACCAAATGTTTAAGCGCATGTCGCGTAACGGCTTGACTCCGGGAGGGCTCCCCGGCTGGCCGGATCCGGGTGCACCAGAACGGTGCGGTGGTGCGGCCTCCGGCCCTGGATGGGGCACCAGGGCGGTGCAGCGGGCCTCCTTGCGGGATGGGCCGCCGGGAGCGAGCGTACACGCTGCGTCCGCGCGCCGCCATGCGTTCCGGCCGGCGCGCGGCCCCACCGTCCGCGACGCGCCTCCCGAGATGACCGTCCCCTCCCCCACGCAGCCGCTCCCGACGTGACCGCCACGGCCGTAGACCCGTCCGCAGCCCCTCCCGGCGAGGAGCGGCGCTGGCGCTGGGTGTCCCCGGCGATCGGCGCGGTGCTGTTCGTGGCCGCGGTGTGGGTGCTGCACCGCGAGCTGCGCCAGGTCCGCTACCGCGAGGTGGCGGAGGCGGTGCGCGCCCTCCCCCCGGCGCGGCTGCTGCTGGCCTTCGTCTTCACCTTCGCCAACTACGCCATCCTCACCGGCTTCGACCTGCTGGCCTTCGAGTACGTGGGGAAGCGGATCGCGGGGTGGAAGGTGGCGCTGGCCTCGTACACCGGGTACGCCGTCAGCAACAGCGTGGGGTTCGCGCTGATCTCGGGGACCTCGGTGCGCTACCGCTTCTACACGCGCTGGGGGCTCACCGCGGCCGAGCTGTCGCAGGTGGTGGTCTTCTACTTCGGCACCTTCTGGCTGGGGCTGCTGGTGCTGGGGGGCCTCAGCCTCGCCTTCGACCCGCACCCCGCGCTGCTGCGGGAGATGGGGGGCGGGGTGCGCGTCCTCGGCGCGGCGCTGCTGCTGACGGGGGCGGCGTACGCCGCGGCAGCCATGCTCCGGCGCGGGCCGCTGCGGGTGTGGAAGCTGGAGCTTCCGCTCCCGCCGCCGCGGCTGGTGGGCGGGCAGTTCCTGCTGTCCACGCTGGACTGGGCGCTGGCGGCGGGGGTGTTCTACGCCCTGCTCCCGCCCACCCCGCTCACCTTCGCCGAAGTGCTGAGCGCCTTCCTGGCCGCGCAGATCCTGGGGCTGCTCAGCCACGTCCCCGGCGGGCTGGGGGTGTTCGAGGGGACCATGGTGCTCCTGCTGCGGCGCTACCTCCCCACGGAGCAGGTGTTCTCCACGCTGGTGCTGTACCGGATCGTCTACTACCTGATCCCGCTGGCCGTGGCGCTGGTGATCCTGATCGCCGACGAGGTCCGGCAGCGGAGGCGGCACCTGGCGCGGCTGGGCGGGGCGTTCGGCGCGCTGACACGGCAGCTGGCCCCCAAGGTGCTCGCCGTGTTCACCTTCCTGGCCGGCGCGCTGCTGCTCTTCTCGGGCGCCACCCCGGCTTCGCGCTGGCGGGTGGACTGGCTGCACGAGTTCCTGCCGCTCGCCGTGTCCGAGGCGTCGCACTTCGTGGCGAGCGTGGTGGGGGTGGGGCTGCTGCTCGCCTCCAACGGCATCGCCCGGCGGCTGGACGGCGCCTACTACTTCGCGGCGGTGGCGCTGATGGTGGGGATCGTCACCTCGCTGCTCAAGGGCGCCGACTACGAGGAGGCGCTCCTCCTGGCGCTGGTGCTTGCGGCGCTCGTCCCCGGCCGCGCCGAGTTCGACCGCAAGGCGGCCTTCTGGTCGGCACGGTTCCGGCCGGAGTGGATCGCGGCGGTGCTGGCGGTGGTGGGCGCCTCCATCTGGCTGGGCTTCTTCGCCTTCAAGCACGTGGAGTACAGCAGCGAGCTGTGGTGGAGGTTCGCCGTGGACCAGAGCGCGCCGCGCTCCCTGCGCGCGGCCGTGGGCGCCACCATGGCGATCCTCGCCTTCGGGGTGCTGCGCCTGCTCCGCCCCGCCCCGCCCGAGGTGACGCTCCCCACCGCCGACGAGCTCGCCGACGCGGAGCGGATCATCGCCGCGCAGCCCTCCACCGTGCCGTACCTGGCGTACCTGCGCGACAAGACCCTCCTCTTCAGCGAGGCGCGCGACGCCTTTTTGATGTACGGCGTGCAGGGGAAGAGCTGGGTGGCGATGGGCGACCCGGTGGGGCCGCCCTCCGCGGCCCCGGAGGTGATCCGCGCCTTCCTGGAGCGCTGCGACGACTTCGGCGGCGACCCGGTGTTCTACCAGGTCACCAAGGACCGCCTGCACCTGTACGCCGACTTCGGCCTCACCTTCGTCAAGCTGGGCGAGGACGCCTTCGTCCCGCTGCGCGACTTTTCGCTGGACGGCGCCGCCAACAAGCCGTTCCGCCTGGTGCTCAACCGCTTCGCTAAGAGCGGCGCGGAGTTCCGCATCGTCCCGCCGGAGGAGGTGCCGGCGCTCCTCCCGGAGCTGCGCGAGGTGTCGGACGAGTGGCTGCGGAGCAAGGGGGCCTCGGAAAAGGGCTTCTCGCTGGGCTTCTTCGATCCCGGCTCGCTGGGGCGCTTCCCGGTGGCCGTGGTCGTGGAGGGCGGGAGGATCACCGCGTTCGCCTCCATCTGGCCGGGTCCGGGCGGCGAGGAATTGTCGGTGGACCTGATGAGGTTCCGCGAGTCGGCGCAGAAGAACGTCATGGAGGCCATCTTCCTCCAGCTGATGCTGTGGGGCAGGGAGCAGGGGTACGCGCGCTTCGACCTGGGGATGGCGCCGCTCTCCGGGCTGGAGATCTCGGCGGTGGCCCCGGCGTGGACGCGGCTGGGCCACTTCCTGTACCAGCAGGGGGAGCCGTTCTACAACTTCCAGGGGCTGCGCGCCTACAAGGAGAAGTTCCACCCCGTGTGGGAGCCGCGCTACCTGGCCTACCCCGGCGGCCTCGCCCTGGCGCGCATCCTCGCCGACGTGTCCGCGCTGGTGGCCGGGGGCTACCGGAGGATCTTCCGGTGAGCCGGCGCGGGCGCTTCGCCCTGGCGGGCGCCGTCCTGGCCGTGGCGCTGCTGGCGCTGGGGATCCGGGCGCTGCGCGGCTCGGCGCTGGCCGGGGAGGGCGCGCCCGGCGTGGAGGACCTGCCCCTGGTGGAGCTCCCCGCGCGCGCTGCGCCCGGGGACCCGTCCGCGCCCGGGGGGATGATGGCGGTGGTGATGAGCGGCGACGGCGGCTGGGTAGGGGTGAGCCGCTCGCTGGGCGGCGCGCTCGCCCGGCAGGGGATCCCCACGGTGGGGTGGAACAGCCTGCGCTACTACCGCACCCCGCGCACCCCGCAGGAGGCGGCGGAGGACCTGCAGCGGGTGCTGGACACCTACGGCGCCGCCTGGGGCCGCCCGCGGGTGCTGCTGGTGGGCTACTCGTTCGGCGCGGACGCGCTCCCCTTCCTGGTGTCGCGCCTCCCCGCCGAGGCGCGCGCGCGCGTCGCCGGGATCGCCGTGGTGGCGATGGGGCGCGACGCCGCGTTCGAGTTCCACTTCCGTGACTGGATCTCGCGCGAGACCACGCAGTTCCGGGTGGTGCCCGAGGTGCGCGGGCTGGGCCGCGTGCCGCTGCTCTGCGTGTACGGCGCCCGCGACCGCGAGACCAAGGTGGCGTGCCCGCTGCTGCGCGACACCGGCGCCCGCATCGTCCGGCTCCCCGGCGGCCACTACTTCCGCGACGCGCAGAGCCGGGTGAACCGCACCGTGCTGGAGTTCGCCGCGTCGCTGGACCCGGCCGCGAGGTGAGCGCCGCCCGGGGATGAAGCCCGCGCCCGGAGTGGTCCGCGCCCTGCGGGGATCCCCGCCCCCACGGACCTGAGGACACCCGGGCGAGGAGGACGACCATGGCGAGGACACGAGCGGGGGGCTCCGGCATCCCCTGGCTGGCCGGCGGCGCGCTCGCCCTGCTGGGCTGGCGGATGCTGCGGGAGATGCGCGAGGAGGACATCGCGGGCGAGGTGGCGCTGGTCACCGGCGGCTCGCGCGGGCTGGGGCTGCTGCTGGCGCGGGAGCTGGCGGCGGCGGGGTGCCCGGTCGCCATCTGCGCCCGCGACGAGCGGGAGCTGGACGCGGCCCGCGCCGACCTGGAGGGGCGCGGGGCGCAGGTGCTCGCCTTCCGCTGCGACGTGTCGGTGCGGGAGGAGGTGGAGGCGTTCGTCCGCGCGGCCACGGAGCGCTTCGGCCGGGTGGACCTGCTGGTCAACAACGCCTCCATCCTCCAGGCCGGCCCGCTGGAGGCGATGACGCTGGGCGACTTCGAGCGCGCCATGGCCGTGAACTTCTGGGGCTCGGTGTACGCCGCCTTCGCCGTGCTCCCGCAGATGCGCGCGCGGCGCCGCGGCCGGATCGCCAACGTCACGTCCATCGGCGGCAAGGTGGCGATCCCGCACCTCCTCCCCTACGACTGCGCCAAGTTCGCCGCGGTCGCCTTTTCCGAGGGGCTGCGCGCGGAGCTGGCCAAGGACGGGATCCGCGTCACCACGGTCGTCCCGGGGCTGATGCGGACCGGCTCGCCGATGAACGCGGAGATGCACGGCGACCCCGCCGCGGAGTTCGGGTGGTTCAGCGCGGCCGGGGGCACTCCGCTCACCGCCATGAGCGCGGAGCGGGCCGCGCGCCGCATCGTGGAGGCGGTCCGGCGCGGCGAGGCCGAGGTGACGCTCACCTGGCAGGCCAAGCTGCTGCGCCTCACGCACGACCTCTTCCCCGGCGCGACGGCGGACCTGCTCGGCGTCGCCAACCGGCTCCTCCCCGACGCCCCGGAGGACGGGGCGCGCGTGGCCGCCGGCCGCGAGGTCGCGGACCGGGTGCGCTCGCCCGCCGTGCCGCTGGTGGAGCGGCAGGCCCGCGCCACTCACCAGTACGCGGGCGAAGGCGGCGCGGCGCGCTGACGGTCGGCCGCGCGTGTCGAGCGGACGGCGCATCGTACGATGCGCCGTCCACCGCCGGCTCACCCGTTCCACGGCCAGCCATCCCCGGATTTCCGTGTCGCACGCCGAGCCTTCCATCCCCGAGCGCCGGTCCGCCCGGCTGCTGATCGTCGACCCGGTGGGTCGCCTGCTGCTCTTCCGCTACGACGACGGGCGCGTGCCGCCGTTCTGGGCGACGCCCGGCGGGCAGCTGGTCGGGGTGGAGTGCTACGAGGATGCCGCCGCGCGCGAGTTGGCCGAGGAGACCGGGTTCGCCGCGCCCGTCGGCCCGCTCGTGCGGACGCGCGACGAGGTGTTCGCGGCCGGCGACCTCGGGCCGGCCCGGTGGATCGAGCGATATTTCCTCGTACGGGTGCCGGGCGGCGCGCCCGACCCGCGCCGGTGGACCGCGGAGGAGCGGCGGACGATCCGCGGCTTCCGGTGGTGGACGCCGGCGGAGCTGCGGGCCTGCGACGAGCCGGTGCGGCCCGCCTGGCTGCCGGACGCGCTCGCCTCGCTCCTGCCCGATGCCGGGAGGCGCCGGCCGCCCGGCTGACGGATCCCTCCGGTGGACGGCGGGTCGGGACCGTTGGCGAACGGCCCCCGGGGCGAGCATCTTGGAAGCGGGCTGGGTGCAGCGGGTCTACGCGAGACTTGAGAGCTGAGGAGGAAGGGTGAGCGGAGGGGAGCGCGAGGTCGAGGCCAAGCTGATCGTGGTGTCGGAGCGCCCGCGCGCCGTGGTGGAGCGGGCGGCGGCGCTGCGCGAGCTGGCCGGGTACCGCCTGGAGGATCGCGGCGAGCTGCGGCTGCGCGACGTGTACTGGGACACGGAGGACCGCGCCCTGCGCCGGGCCCGGTGCGCGCTGCGGCTGCGCCACGGGGACTCCGGCGTCCGCATCACCCTCAAGGCCGAGGGACGCGAGGTGAGGCCGGGCACCGCGGACCGCATGGAGATCGAGCTCCCCTGGTCGGCGGAGGCGCTGGAGCGCGTCGCCGCCGCCCTGGACGGCCTCGGCGTCCGCCTGCCGCGCCCACCCTCCGCCGAGGGCGAGCCGGGAGACGTGCTCGCCGGGATGGAGCTCGGCGTGGTGCAGGACCGGGAGACCGTCCGCCGGGTGCGCGACGTCGTTGGGGCGGGCTCCGGGGACGGCGCGCCGCTGGCCGAGCTGGTGGTGGACTCCGTGGGCTACGGCGGCGGCGAGGCGTGGCACCACGAGGTGGAGGTGGAGGCCCGCGGCGACCGGGGCGCGGCCGTGCTGGAGGAGCTTTCCGACGCGCTGGGCGCGCTCTTCCCCGGCGAGCTGCGCCCCTGGCCGCACAGCAAGCAGGCCACCGGCGCGGCGGTGGAGGCGCTGCTCTCCGGCGGCGACGCGGACGGGCTGGTGAGCGGGGACGGCGACCTGGCGCCGGCGGCGTACGGGCGGATCGACGGGCACCTTGCGGGGGATTGACCCGGCGGTGCGGTCCGGCGGACGGATGGGGCGCGGGGCGGGGGACGGGTGCTGACCGGCCTCCTGCTGGCCGCCGCCGCGGTCCCGCTCGCCCTGGGCGGGCTGGGGTGCTGGATCGACCGGCGCCGCCTCCCCCCGGAGCCGGCCGACGCCGCGCTGGTCTTCGGGGCGAGCACAGAGTGGAAGGCGCGCGCCCGCTGGACCACGGCGGCGGAGCTGTACCACGCCGGGGTCGTGCGGCACGTCCTCGTCAGCGGCGGCCCGACGGTGCCGGGGCAGGGCGTCAGCGAGGCCGAGTGGTTCCGGCGGAACCTCCTGGCGCTCGGCGTCCCGGGCGAGCGCATCCTCGTGGAGGACCGCGCCACCCACACCGGCGAGAACGCCGCCTTCGCCCTCCCCATCCTCCGGGCACGCGGCTTCCGCTCCGTGGTGCTGGTGATGTCCGACTTCGAGGGGATCCGTGCGCACCTCACCGCCCGCCGGGCGTGGCGAGGCCACGGCATCGCCATCTACGACCGCCACGCGCCGTCGCCGGGGCACTGGGGACGCTGGACGTGGTGGCTCACCCGTGAGGGGCGCCGCTGGACGTGGTACACCCTCCCCCGGCTCGTCCGCTACCGGCTGCTCCCCTACCTGTGGCTCCGGGAGCCGCTGGAACGGCCCTGAACCGCGGGTGCGGGCGTGTCCCCGGCTGCGGCTCCGCGGCACCAGCGGGTGCTGGGCGCACGATCGTACCGGAAACCCGCGGCTGGCTGAGCGGTCCAGGGAAACAGACGGGGGAATCTCGCGGTGAGATTCCCCCGTTTCCGCTAGTAGCACACACAAATCATACCGGGCGAGTACGGGTCAGCCGTGCATATCCCCTCGCCCTCCCCCGTTCGCATGCAATGTTCCCAGCATTCGCTGGGCCCGCAGGACGAGGAAGCCACAGCCGTCGGTCCGGCGAGCGCCTGCGTGGCCCCGAAGCCGAAGACGATTGCGCAGGAGGTGCCGAACAGCGCCCGACGCAGGTGGATGAACGAACGGCTCATGACGTCCTCCGGGTGTGGGTGCAGCACGAAAGGATTGCGCATGTTTAAACGCCGTTTTATTAGACGGCAACAATTCCGTTCTTGCCATCCTTCCGAAGGCTTTCCAGGCGAGCCCCGCCGCTCCGGCGGCGTGCCTCGTACGAGCGCCGCGAGCATCCGCCGCCCGGTCCGGACCCCCTCCGCCCGACCGATCCCTGGCGGAATCCGGCCGCGTCCGGGGTGCCCCCGCCACTCCCGAGCGCTAGATTGCCTCCAGCCGCTCCGGGCTCCCCCGTCCATCCGCCCTCGCGCCGCCATGCTCGCCGAACTCCTGGACCTCGTCGCCTACAACCGCTGGGCGACCGCGCGCACGCTGGACGCCGCCGGCCGCCTCACCGACGAGCAGCTGAACCGCCCGCTGGGGGGCAGCTTCCCGTCCGTGCGCGACACGCTGGCCCACGTGGTGGCCGCCGAGTGGATCTGGCTGTCGCGCTGGGGCGGCGACCCGCTGGGCAAGGCGCCGGACCTGTCCGCCTGCACCGACGTGCGGGCCCTGCGCGAGCGCTGGCAGGTGCTCGCGGAGGCGCAGTCCGCCTACCTGGCCGGGCTCACCGAGGCGGGGCTCGGCCGGACGGTCTCCATCATCACGCGCACCGGCATCGCGGCGGAGCTGCCGCTGCACGAGACGCTGCGGCACCTGGTCAACCACTCTACCTACCACCGCGGCCAGGTCGCCACCCTGCTGCGCCAGCTCGGCGCCGAGCCCGCGTCCACCGACCTGTTCCTGTACTACGCCCAGCGTCCCGCGCCGCCGTCGGTCGCGGACCCGGTGGCGGTCCCGCCACGGGCCGGATAGGTCGCCGTGGAAGAAGCTTTCGTGCTGAGCGTGGTCGGCCACGTCGAGTCGCCGCTCGTGGACCCGCCAACGGCGCCGAAGCAGGGGAGCGAGGGGGCGCCGGACGCGTGGCTGGTCTTCCGCCCGGAGTTTCGCGACGCCCTGGCCGACCTGCGCCCGGGCGACGAGGTGCTGGTGCTCACCTGGCTGCACCGGGCGGACCGCGCCACGCTCCGCGTGCACCCGCGCGACGACCCCACCAACCCGCTGACCGGCGTGTTCGCCACGCGCTCCGCCGACCGCCCCAACCCCATCGGCCTGCACCGGGTGCGGATCGCCGCGGCCGCGGAGGACGGGCTGCGTTTCCGGGTCGCCGGGCTGGAGGCGGTGGACGGGACGCCGGTGCTGGACGTGAAGCCCGTGCTGCGCGGCGCCGGCGAGGCCTGAAGCGAATCTCCCGCGCCGGCCGCCGCGTAGGATCTCCCGCGGCGGGCCGTCCGCACCCCGCGCGGCCCCGCCGCCGTCATCGAACCCCGTCCATCGAGCCATGGAAACCGTGCAGAGCACCCTGCCCTTCGAGGTCGTGGAGACCATCACCCGCGGCGGCACCACCTTCGAGCTGCTGGAGTACCGCCAGCTCGCCGGGAGCGAGCCGTTCACCGTGGCCGAGCGCGTGTTCACGCTCAACCGCGCGGGGGTGCGCCTCCGCCAGCTTCGCGTGCGCCTCACCGACGACGCCGTCCGCACCGAGCCCGGCGCGCTCCAGTTCCTCAAGGGGCGCATCGAGATGGAGAGCAACACCGGCACCGGCGGCGGGTTCGGCGGGCTGATGAAGGGGGCGCTGGCCGCCGCGCGCACCGGCGAGACGCTGTTCAAGCCGCTCTACCGCGGCCGGGGCGAGCTGTACCTGGAGCCCACCTTCGGGCACTACTGGATGATGCAGCTGGACAACCAGACGCTGTACGCGGACCAGGGGCTCTTCTTCTGCTGCGAGGACTCGGTCAAGGTGGAGGCGCACAAGGTGGAGAGCTTTTCCGCGCGCATGGCCGGCGGCGAGGGGCGCTACCAGACCAAGGTGAGCGGCACCGGCATGGTGGTGTTCCGCATCCCCGTGCCGCGCAGCGAGATCGTGGAGCTGGGCCTGCAGGACGAGACGCTCCAGGTGGACGGCTCCTTCGCCCTGCTGCGCACCGGCGACGTGCACTTCAGCGTGGAAAAGGCGTCCAACTCGTATGTCGGCGCCATGACCAGCGGCGAGGGGCTGCTCCAGACCTTCCGCGGCACCGGGTCCGTGTGGGTGGCTCCCACGCAGCCGCTGTACGAGAGCATGCGCTCCGGCATCGGCGCGTCCGCCGGCACGACTGCATAGCTTTGACTGCGGGTTCGGGCGTGCCCCCGGCTTCGCCGGGGTCGGGCTGCGGCTCCGTAACGCACGGTACAACTGTGCGTAACGGAGTCGAGCCCGCGCAAACTGCCGCGCGGTCTCGCCGCTTCGCGCTCGCATCCCTCACGCGGGGGTGGCGCTGCGGTCCGCTGGGCCCCCACCCGGCGGCCTGAGAGCCGCCACCCTCCCCCGTGCCGGGGGAGGGCTGCCCGGGGTTCGGATTTGTCGTGCTCCCCCTCTCCCCTTGTGGGAGAGGGGGCCGGGGGGTGAGGGGTAGACCCTCGCGCCGGTGACTGCCTCGGCACCCTGCCGTTCTCCCCTCCCCCTTGCGGGGAGGGGCCGGGGGAGGGGGTCGCCGTTGCAGGCTGTCCCCTGTCCCCTGTAACCTGTCCCCTCGTCCCTCGCGGCAAACTCCTTGCAAATCGGAACTTCCGTCGCGCCCGCCTGCGCGCCGGAGCGCGTTTCCGCCGGGAACCGGACGCACGACGATGTCGCGAGCCTTCGTGAAGGAAGACGCCGGGGAGCACGTGCCGCCGGGGCTGTTCGGGCTCCCGCCGCGGGACGATCCCGGCTTCGACGCCGCGGCTGCGCGGGCGCTGATCGAGGCGGCGCGCGACGCCAACACGCCGAGTGCCGAGGCGGCCACGGGGTACCGCTGGGGCGAGCCGCGGCTGCACCGGCACGTGCGGCGGCTGCTCAAGGCGGCCGAGGCGCTCCCCGAGGAGGAGCAGGACCTGCGCTACATCCGCGTGGCGCGGCGCTTCCTGGCCGTGCAGTAGGGAGCGAGAAGGGACTTGTGGAAGGGACGATGAAGATGGACGACGTGATCATTCCCCGGGAGGAGGTCGCCAGCGCGCTCACGCACGGGCTGGGCGCGGTGGCCAGCCTGGCGGGCGGCGCGGTGCTGGTGACGCTCGCGGCGGTCTTCGGGGACGCGTGGCAGGTGGTGGGCGCGTCGGTGTTCTGCGCGTCGCTGGTGCTGCTCTACACCGCCTCCACGCTGTACCACGCGGTGTGGCACCGGGTGGCGCGGCCGCGGCTGCAGGTGTTCGACCACTGCGCCATCTACGTGCTCATCGCCGGCACCTACACGCCGTTCACGCTGGTGGGGCTGCGCGGCGGCTGGGGGTGGACGCTCTTCGGGGTGGTGTGGGGGCTGGCGGCGGCGGGGGTGGTGTTCAAGCTGTTCTACACGGGGAGGTTCAGGCGGCTCTCCACCTTCATCTACCTGGGGATGGGGTGGATGTCCGTGGTCGCCACCGGCCCGCTGGTGAGCGCGCTCCCGGTGTCGGCGCTGCTCTGGCTGGTGGCGGGGGGCTTGAGCTACACCGCGGGGACGTACTTCTACCTCAACCAGCGCATCCCGTACGCGCACGCCATCTGGCACCTGTTCGTGCTGGGCGGCAGCGCGTGCCACTTCGTCGCCGTCCTGTCCCAGGTGGTTCCTTCGGGCGCGAGCTGAGAACGGCTTCGAACGGCGACTGCGGGTTTGGGCGTGCCCCTCGCTGACGCTCGGGTCGGGCTGCGCGCTGCGTAGGCGAGCAAACAACGCTCGCCAACGCAGCCGAGCCCCCGCGGAAACAGCCCCGCGGTGTCTCGGCCCTGCCGGGCGCGCATCCCTCACGCGGGGTCTCCCGCGTCCTCCACCGAAACGACAGGGCCCCACCCGCCGCCCGGCGGGTGGGGCCCTGTCGCGCTCGCGATCCCGGCGTCGCTCACACCGGACCCGGCGAGCCGTGCAGTTCTCCCCCTCTCCCGCTTGCGGGGGAGGGGGCCGGGGGGAGGGGGCCCGCCACGGCGCGCCGATCCTGCCCCCGGGAAGCCCTCCCCCGGCACGGGGGAGGGTGGCGAGCCTAAGCGAGCCGGGTGGGGGCCCCCGCGGACGCCAGCGCGAGCCCCGCGTGAGGGATGCGAGCGCGCAGCGGCGAAACCCAACAGCAGTACCGTTGGGGTTCGCCTCCGTTACGCACGGTTGTTTCGTGCGTTACGGAGCCGCAGCCCGACCCGGCGCCAGCCGGGGGCACGCCCGAACCCGCAGTCAAATCCGTTCAGCCGCCGTACAGTAGCGCCCCCACCGCGGCGCGGCTGGCGACGCCCAGCTTGGCCAGCACCTGCTCCGTGTGCGAGCGCACGGTGAAGTAGCTCACCCCCAGGCGCTCCGCGATCTCGTGGTTGGTGTGGCCCTCGCCCAGCAGGCGCGCCACGTCCACCTGCCGCGCCGTCAGGCCGAAGCGCTCGCGCAGCGCCTCGTCGGCCAGGGCGGCGGAGGCGGGCGCCTCTGCGGCGGCGTCCGCGGGGGGCGCGAAGCGGGAGGCGCGGCGCAGCAGCGCGGCGATCCGCGCGAACAATTCCGCCCCGCCGAAGGGCTTGGTCACGTAGTCGTCGGCGCCCAGGCGGAAGCCGCGCACCTTGTCCGCCTCCTGGCCCCGCGCCGACAGGATCAGCACCGGCACCTGGTCGCCGCGGGCGCGCAGCAATTCCACCACGTCGTAGCCGTCGCGGTCCGGCAGCCCCAGGTCCAGCACCACCAGCTCGGGGCGGAAGCTGGAGGCCAGCGCCAGCGCCTGCGCGACCTTGGTGGCGAGCGCCACCTCGTGTCCCTGCTCCTCCAGGTGCTGCTGGAGGCCCTCGGCGATCTCCAGGGTGTCTTCCACGACCAGGATGCGGCTCATACTGCGGCGGGCTCCGGGTGCGAATGTGCGGGGGCGCCGGGCGCGGCGGACGGCGGCGCGGCCGGCAGGGTGAACACGAACGTGGTGCCGCGGCCGGGCTCGCTCTCCACCCAGATGCGGCCGCCGTGGGCTTCCACGATGCCGCGGGCGATCACCAGCCCCAGCCCCAGGCCGCGGCGGTCGGCGTTGCGCGCCTGCCAGAACGCGCCGAACACGTGGGGCACCTGCTCGGGGGGGATGCCGGGGCCCGTGTCGGCCACGGACACGCGGATGCCGTCCCCCTCCGCCCGGCAGGCCAGCGTCACCGTGCCGCCCGCGGGGGTGAACTTGACGGCGTTCCCCACCAGGTTGGAGACCACCTGCACCAGCCGGGCGCCGTCGGCGTGCAGCGGGGGCGCGTCGCCGGCGGGCTCCCACCGGAAGGCGAGGCCGTGCGCGGCGGCCAGCGGGCGGAGCATCTCCGCGGCGTCCGCCAGCAGCGCGTCCGCGTCGGTCTCCGCCGGGCTGAGGGCCAGGACGCCGCCGTCCATCCGCGCCACGTCCAGCAGGTCCTCGATCAGGCCGTCCATGCGCGCCGCCGCCTGGTCCACGCGGGCGGCCATGCGGGCCTCCCCCTCGCTGCCGTGGGCGCGCAGCCGCTCGTGCAGCATCTCCGCGTCGAAGCGGATGGCGCACAGCGGGCTGCGCAGGTCGTGCGCGACCACCGCCAGGATCCGCTCGCGCGCCTCGGTGGCGGCGCGGGCCTCCCGGAACAGGCGCGCGTTCTCCACCGCGAGCGCGGCCCGGTGCGCCACCTCCGCGGCGAGTGTCAGGTCGCCCGCGTGCACGGGGCGCCCCGCGTCCGCCCACCCCAGCGCCAGCCGCCCCACCGGGGCGCCGCCCGCCGCCAGCGGCGCGACCACCGCGGCGCCGGGCGCGCCCCCGCCGAAGAGCGCGCGGAGCTCGCCCGCGTCGGCGGGGGCGCGCAGCACGCGCGGCGCGCCCCCGCCCCCGCCCGCGGCGGGGGGCGCGGCGGGGTCCGACGCCAGCACGACGCCGGCCCCCGGGTCCAGGCGGGCGTACGCCGCGCGCCGCGGGCCGGGCTCGTGGAACAGGTCCACGGCGCAGCGCTCCGCCAGGCGGGGCACCAGCAGCCGGGCCAGCTGCTCCAGCGCCGTGTCCGTGTCGAACGAGGCGCCCAGCGCGCGGCTCGCCGCGGCCAGCAGCTCGGCGGCCTCGCGGGCGCGGCGCTGCTCCCGGTGCAGGATGCGGGTGCGCAGCAGGTTCCTGACGCGCAGCACCACCTCGGCGTTGTTGAACGGCTTGGTGACGAAGTCCTGCGCCCCCTCGCCCAGCGCGCGCTGCTTCGCCGCGAAGGTGGCGTCCGCGGTGAGCACCAGCACCGGGAGGAAGTCGTCCGCGGGGGTCCGGGCGCGCAATTCCTCCAGCACCTCGAAGCCGCTGCGGTGGGGCATGTGCAGGTCCAGCAGCACCAGGTCCGGGCGCACCTCCTCCCACAGCGGCACCGCCCGGCGGGCATCCGGGGTCCTCACCAGGGAGTGGTAGCCCTCCCGGGTGAGCACCGCCTCCAGCAGGTCCAGGTTGGCGTCCTCGTCGTCCACCAGCAGCAGGGTGCACCCCGTCGTGTCGGGGGCGCTCACGGGCGCGCCGCCCCGGCCAGCATGGCGTTCACCGCCTCCACGAAGCGCTTGACGTTGATCGGCTTGGTCAGGTACTCGTCCGCGCCCGCGGCCTGCAGCCGCTCCATGGTGCGCGGCGTGGCGTCCGCGCTGATCACGACCACCGGGATGGCGGCCGTGCGCGGGTCGGCCCGCAGCTGGCGCAGCACCTCCTCGCCCGGCATGTCGGGGAGGTGAAGGTCCAGCAGCACCACGTCCGGCGCGTGCTCGCGGGCCAGCTCCACCCCCAGCCCGCCCTGGAGCGCCGGGATCAGCCGCCACCCCGGGCGCCGGGAAAGGAGCATCTCCACCAGGTTCAGGTTGGCGAGGTTGTCCTCCACGTACAGCAGCGTGGCCGTGGACAGGGGCTCTGCCTGCGCCGGGTCCATGTGGCGCGCCTCCGCCGCCGCGTCCCCCACCGGGTCGGCCGAGGGGCGCAGCTCCACCCGGAAGGTGCTCCCCTCCGGCGAGCTCTCTTCCAGCTCCAGCGTCCCCCCCATCGCCTCCACCAGCCGCCGCGACAGGGCCAGCCCCAGCCCCGTCCCCTCGATCCCCGTCTGCTCGGCGCCCAGCCGCGCGAAGGGGACGAACAGGCGCCCCCGCTGCTCCGCCGCGATCCCCAGCCCGCTGTCCACCACCCGCACCCGCACCGGGCCGCCTTCCGCCGCGGGCTCGCAGGCCAATCGCACGCTCCCGCCGGGGCGGTTGTACTTGACCGCGTTGGAAAGCAGGTTGAGCAGCACCTGCACCAGCCGCTGCCGGTCGGCGTGCACCCAGGCGTCGCCCAGCCCGGCGGGCGCCTCCGCCACCCACACCCCGCGCGCGGCGGCCAGCGGGCGCACCATGCTCACCGCCTCGCGCAGCGCCACCCCCAGCCGCACCGGCTCCAGCGAGAGCGGCTGGCGGCCGGACTCGATGCGGGCGATGTCCAGCACCTCGTTGATCAGGTTGAGCAGGTGCTCGCCGGCGGTGAGGATGTGGTGCACCGCCTTGCGGTCCGCCGCGTCCAGCTCCACGTCCGCCAGGATCTGCGCGAAGCCCAGGATGCTGTTGAGCGGGGTGCGCAGCTCGTGGCTCATCCGCGACAGGAACTCGCTCTTCTCGCGGTTGGCGCGCTCCGCCTCGGCCTTGGCCTGGATCAGCGCCTCCTCGGCGCGGCGCCGCTCGGTGACGTCGCGCACGTTCACCACCACGCCCTCGGCCGCCGAGTCGGGCCGCAGCGTCCGCCCGAAGGCCTCCAGCATCCGCCAGCTCCCGTCCTTGTGGCGGAAGCGGTAGTCCACCGCGCCGGTGCTCCCCGGGAAGCGGGTGATCGCGCCCAGCGTCTCCACCACGCGCTGCACGTCCTCCGGGTGCAGGAACTCCACCACGGGCCGCCCGTCCATCTCCTCCGGCGCGTACCCCATCAGCCGCTCCATCGCCGGGCTCTGGTACCTCATCACCCCGGCCGCGTCCACGATGGCGATGCTGTCGTGGGCGTTCTCGATCAGGCTGCGGAAGTGCTCCTCGCGCTCGCGCAGCGCCTCCTCGGCGCGGACCCGCTCGGTGACGTCGCGCACGTTCGCCACCAGCCCGCGCTCCGCCGAGTCGATCGCCAGGGTGCGGGCGAAGCCCTCGTTGTGGCGGTATTCGCCGTCCTTGTGGAGCACCCGGTACTGCGCCCGGTGGGTCACCCCGGGGTTCGCCACGGCGGCGGCGATGGTCTCCGCCACGCGCGGCAGGTCCTCGGGGTGGATGTAGTCGGTCGCCAGGGTGCCGGCGACCTCCTCCGGCGTGTAGCCCAGCAGCCGGTGCATGGAGGGGCCGCTGTACTCGATCACCCCCTCGGCCGAGATCACCTGCACCAGGTCGTGGCTGTTCTCGGCCAGCCGGCGGAAGTGGTCCTCGCGCTCCTTGAGGGCGCGCTCCGCCTCCCAGCGCTCGGTCACGTCGCGGGAGTTGAACACCAGCCCCTCGGCGGCCGAGTCGGGGAGGATGGTGCGGCCGAAGGTCTCCAGCCAGCGCCACGAGCCGTCGCGGTGGCGGTAGCGGTACTCGGCGCGGGCGATGGTGCCGGGCGCCCCCAGCATCGCCGCCATCGCCCCGCCGATCTGCTCCTGGTCGTCGGGGTGCAGCAGGTCCAGCGCGTTGCCGCCGGCCAATTCCTCGGGGGCGTACCCCAGAACCCGCTCCAGCGAGGGGCTCTGGAAGACGAAGTTGCCGTGCTCGTCCAGCACGGTGATCACGTCGTGGGCGTTCTCGATCAGGCGGCGGAAGTGCTCCTCCCGCTCGCGCAGCGCCCGCTCCGCCCGCTTGCGCTCGGTGATGTCGCGCACCACCGCCAGCACGCTGTCGCCGTCCAGCGGGAGGAGCCGCACCTCCACGTCGCGCGCCGAGTCGGCGGAGGGGTGCCCCAGCTCCACGCACACCAGCTCCCCCGTGCGCCGCACCGCCGCCAGCGCCGCGTCCACCCGGGCGGCCTCCCCCGCGGGGAGCAGCGCGGAGAGCGGCCGCCCCAGGGCCCGGTCCGTCACCGGGATCGCCCCGCCCGCGGCGCCCACCCGGTAGCTCCGCACCACGCCGGAGGGGTCCAGCCGGAAGAACAGGTCCGGGAGCGCGCGGAAGATGGCCTCCAGCTCGGCGGTGCGCTCCTCCACCCGGTGCTCCAGCTCGCCGTACGCCCGGTGCAGCGCCGCGTCGGCGCGCTTGCGCTCGCGGATGTCGCGGGCCACGGTCATCAGCACCGGCCGGCCGCGCAGGCTGGCCCGCAGCAGGTGCGTGTCCCACACGATCTCCTCGCCCCAGCGGGTCACGGTGGCCCACTCGAAGCGCTGCGGCTCCCCGGCGGCCGCGCGGGACATGTACGCCCACGCCCGCTCCATGGTGTACGGCTCGCGGTTCGGGTTCAGCCGCTCCACCCCCAGCGTCCGGATCTCCTCCGCGGTGTAGCCGTGCAGCTCGCAGTTGGCGCGGTTGGTGTCCAGGATCGCCCCGGTGTCGGGGTCGTAGACGCAGATGGCGTCCGCGGTGGCGTCGAACAGGGTGCGGTAGCTCGCCTCCGAGGCCCGCAGCGCCTCGTCGGCGCGCTTGCGCTCGGTGATGTCGCGGGCCACCACCAGCAGCCGGTCGCGCCCGTGCAGCGCCAGCCGGGCCAGGTGGGCCTCCCACAGCACCTCCTCGCCGCAGCGGGTGCGGCTGCGCCACTCGAAGCGCTGCGGCTCGCCCCCCGCGGCGCGCTGCAGGTGCACCGCCAGCCGCTCCAGCGTGTACGGCTCGCGGTCCACGCTGATCTCGCGGATCCCCACGCGCCTGACCTCGTCCGGCGTGTAGCCGTGGCGGGTGCACAGCGCCGGGTTGGCGTCCAGGATCTCGCCGGTGGCCGGGTCCAGCACGCAGATGGCGTCGCCGGCCACCTCGAAGATGGCGCGGTAGCTCCGGTCGGAGGGCGCGGCGGAATCCCCGGAGGCGACGGCGGCCGGGGGGAGGAGCATGGAGTCCATCGGGGCGTGGCGGATCGTGGCGCGGCGGAAGCCGTCCGCTGCGCCGGGGAGGCGGGCGGGGTGCGGCGGGCTGCAAATGTTTTCTCAGTGCTGAAAAGCTAACCCGCTGCGCGGCGGGCCGGCAAGACGGGAACCAGGCGCCAATCGGTCAGTTGACCCATGCCGGGGCGCACCCCCCTGTGTAGCGTTCCGGGGAGAGCGCCGGAGGGTCCGGCGCGCCGCGCCCACCGCGGCCCGCCGGGGCCGCACCGCCGGGAGCCACCCCCTTGCCCGACCCCCGGAAGGAGCGGAGCGGCCACACGGTGCTGTACGTGGAGGACGACCTGTCCAGCCTGGCGCTGGTGGAGGCGATCCTCGCGGCCGACGCCGGCCGCAGGACGCTGTTCGCGGTGCAGGGGCGCCTGGGGGTGGAGCTGGCCCGCGCGCACCTCCCCGACCTGGTGCTGCTGGACCTGCGGCTCCCCGACATCCCCGGCGAGGAGGTGCTGCGCCGCCTCCGCGCCGACCGGCGCACCGCCGGCATCCCCGTGCTGGTGGTCAGCACCGAGTGCGGGCCCGCGACGGCCGACCGGCTCCTCGCCGCGGGCGCCAGCGCCTGCCTGAGCAAGCCGCTGGACGTGGACGCCTTCCTGGCCGCCGTGGACCGCCTCCTCCCCGCCCCCACCCCCTGACGCCCGGCCCCGCGGGTGCGGCGCTTGCGTCGCCCGCGGCGGCCGGCCCGGCGCCGTCGGTCCGGCGCGGCTCACTCCGCGACCGCCGGGGCGGCGACGCGGATCTCCTGGAGCACGCAGGGGCGCTCCGCCGTGCCGCACCCGTCGCTGCGCGACGCGGCGTCCGCGGCGGCGAAGCTGGCGGCGGGGCGGGGCTCGGCCTTGGCGTCCAGGCCGCCGCCGCAGGCGGCGAGGGCGAGCGTGACCAGCGTGGCGAGGAACAGGGCGAGGATCTGGCGGTGGGTGCGGTCGGCGATCATGGTGGTGCTCCTGCTGGATGGTCGATGGAGGGGGCGGGCGCTTCCCGCGGTGCGCCGGACCGGGTCCCTTCGCCGGTCCGGCTGCACCCGTCCACAAAGCCAGAGCCGTACCCGATCGACCGAAAGTGCAAGTGGTTGGTCCGTAACGTCTTGCCGATTCGCGCCGTTTGCCGGAGCGTTGGAATGCGTCCGCTTATGGGACGGAGCTTGCCGGAAGTGAACATGCACGTCCCGGGGGCGGCGGCTTGACGGGGGAGGGGAGCGCGCCCGCCGCGGGGGGCTTCCTGCGCGCCGGGGGAAGGCGGCTGGAGTACGCCTGGCACGGCCCGCCGCCGGAGCGGGCGCCCACGCTGGTGTTCCTGCACGAGGGGCTGGGGTGCGTCTCGCTCTGGCGCGACTTCCCGGCGCGCCTGGCGGCGGCCACCGGGTGCGGCGCCCTGGTGTACAGCCGGGCCGGCTACGGCCGCTCCGACCCCGTGCCGCTCCCCCGGCCCGTGCGCTTCATGCACGACGAGGGGCTGCGCGTGCTCCCCGAGGTGCTGGACGCCGCGGGGGTGCGCGACGCGGTCCTCGTCGGCCACAGCGACGGCGCCTCCATCGCGCTGGTCCACGCCGGGAGCGGCGCGGCCGGCCGGGTGCGCGCGCTGGTGCTGGAGGCGCCGCACGTGTTCGTGGAGGAGGTGTCCGTGCGGAGCATCGCCGCCATCGGCGACGCGTACCGGGACACCGACCTGCGCGCCCGGCTGGAGCGCCACCACGGCGGCAACGTGGATTGCGCCTTCCACGGCTGGAACGGCGTGTGGCTGGACCCGGAGTTCCGCGCCTGGAACATCGAGGAATACCTGCCGCGCGTCGCCGTCCCCGTCCTCGTCGTGCAGGGCGAGGCGGACGAGTACGGCACCCTGGCGCAGGTGGAGGCCGTCCGGCGCGGCGTCGCGGGCCCGGTGGAGACCGTGGTCCTGCCCGGCGTCGGCCACTCGCCGCACCGGGACGCGCCGGAGGCCACGCTGGACGCCATGGCGCGCTTCGTGGCGTCCGTGCTCGACGCCTGACCGGTCCGCCCGCCGTCCCCTGTCCACCATCCCACCGGAGGCAGCCATGGAAAGCGCCCTGTCCGCACAGAAGCAGCAGTTCCTCGCCACCTTCGAGCGCGAGTGCGCCACCACGGCGCGCGTGCTCCGCGCCTACCCCGGCGACCGGCTCGACCTCCGCCCGTCCGAGCGGAGCATGACCGCGCGCGAGCTGGCCTGGCTCTTCGTAATGGAGCAGGGGCTGGGGCAGCGCGCGCTCACGACTGGGTTCGACTGGTCCGCCCCGCCCCCGGCCCCGCCCGCGCCCCCGGAGAGCATGGACGAGATCGCCGCCGCCTTCGAGGAGGGGAGCCGCGGGGTCGCCGACACGCTGCGCGGGATGAGCGACGAGGAGCTGTCCGGCACCGTGCAGTTCTTCGTCGCCCCGAAGACGCTGGGGGACGTCCCCAGGATGGAGTTCCTCTGGTTCCTGCTCCACGACCAGATCCACCACCGCGGGCAGCTGTCCGTGTACCTGCGCATGGCCGGCGGCAGGCTCCCGTCCATCTACGGGCCCACCGCGGACGAGCCCTGGTTCTGACCCGCGGCCCGGCCGCCGTCCCGGGCCCCCGCCGCGCTCCCGGCGGGGGCTCGCTCTTTCAGCCGGACGGCCTTGCGACGCCGCACCGGCGGGACCAGCTTGCGGAGAGACGCCCGACGCCATCACCCGGGGCATCCCCATGTCCGACCGCCGCCCGTCCCCAGCCGCCCTCCCCACGCACGGCGCCGCCGCCCCGGCCGCCGCGGGAGGCTGACGTGCGCCGGGGGAGCACCACCCTCCGCCCGGTGGAGGAGGTGGCGATCCGCGACGGCGCCGCGGTTCGTCGGACCCGCCGCGACACGCTCGCCACCGAGGAGCCGCTGGAGATCCGCGTCGCGCGGCACGGCGGGGCGGCCGGGCGCGTGTCCGTCACCATGCGCACCCCGGGGTCCGACTTCGAGCTGGCCGCGGGGTTCCTGTTCACCGAGGGCGTCCTCCGCGCCGCGGACGAGGTCGCCGCCATCCGCTACTGCGTGGACGCCGACCTGGACGGCCCGCAGCAGTACAACGTCGTCAGCGTGCAGCTGGCCCCCGGCGCCGCCTTCGACCCCGAGCTCCTCCGCCGCAGCTTCTACACGACCTCCAGCTGCGGCGTGTGCGGCAAGGCATCCATCGAGGCGGTCCGCGGCCAGGCGTGCCCCGTGGCCGCGCCGGGGCCCGTGGTGTCCGCGGCGACGCTGCTCGCGCTCCCGGCGCGGCTCCGGGCCGCGCAGGCGGTGTTCGAGCGCACGGGCGGGCTGCACGCCGCCGCGCTCTTTTCCGCGGAGGGCGAGCTGCTGCGCGCGCGGGAGGACGTGGGGCGCCACAACGCGGTGGACAAGCTGGTGGGGGCCGGGCTCCTGGCTGGGGAACTTCCCTTTTCCGACCGGGTTCTGCTCGTCAGCGGCCGCCTCAGCTTCGAGCTGGTGCAGAAGGCGGCGCGCGCTGGCGTAGCGGTGCTCGCCGGGGTGTCGGCGCCGTCCAGCCTGGCGGTGGAGCTCGCCGCGGAGACGGGGATGACGCTGGTCGGGTTCCTGCGGGAGAGCCGCTTCAACGTGTACGCCGGCGGGGAGCGGATCGCCGTTCCCGCCGCACCGACCAACGGCGAGGGGTGAACATGACGGCTCTGCTCGGGTGGATGGGGGTGGCTGCGATCGTGGTGGCGGCGTGCGCCTCCCAGCCGCCGCAGGGGGAGGCGGAGGACGGGGCGGCGGCCGCGCAGCCCGCGCCCTCCGGCGGCGCGGCCGCTCCCGCCGCGCGCGACACCATGATCCGCGCGCCCGAGCGGCCCCTGGATGGCCGCCCCTGGGTGCCGAACACCGACTCGCTGAAGATCGAGGCGAAGCCCGAGGCTCCGGCCGGCGCCGCGCGGCAGTCGCAGGCGCCGGCTCACGCCGCGAAGGCCTCCGCCGGGTGGACGGCGGGCGCCACGCAGGTGCGGCGCGGCTCCGGGGCGACGCTGCGGGCGGTGCGGACGGCGCGCAACGCGGGGTGGGACCGGGTGGTGTTCGAGTTCGCCGGCGCCGACGTGCCCGGGTACCACGTGGAGTACGTGGACCGGCCGGTGCGGAAGTGCGGCTCGGGCGACGAGGCGCAGGTGGCGGGGCAGGGGTGGCTGGAGGTCAGGATCACGCCGGCGCGGGCGCACGACGAGGCGGGCAACGTCACCGTCGCGGACCGGGAGCGGAAGCTGTCGCTGCCGGTGCTCAGGGAGCTGGAGCTGACCTGCGACTTCGAGGCGGACGTCACCTGGGTGCTGGGGGTCGCGGCGCCGAACCGCTACCGGGTGTCGGAGCTGAGCGGTCCCGCGCGGCTGGTGGTGGACGTCCAGCACTGACATCTCAACGGCTTACGGACGGGTTCGGGCATGCCCCCCGCGGGGCGCGGGGGTCGGGCTTCGGCTCCGTAACGCACGATGAAACTGTGCGTAACGGAGTCGAGCCCGCGCAAACTGCCGCGCGGTCTCGCCCCTTCGGGCCGAAATCCCTCATGCAGCTGTGCGCCGCCTCGGGCGCCTGGCCGTATTGGCCGGGCGCCTTCGCTTTTCCCGGCTCCGAAACGTGGCGGCGGGGCTCCGCGTAGGGAGGCCAGGACCGGGGCCGACCTCCGGCTCCGCGCTGAACCGCAACCCGGCGTCCTGCCATGCCCTGCCTGCTCGTCCTCCTCGCGCTCCTGGTGCCCCGGGGGCTCGTCCTGGGCCTCTGGTTCCTGACCGACTGGTTCCGGGGGATGTTCGACGGTCTGCTCTGGCCGGTGCTCGGCTTCCTGTTCCTCCCCACCACGCTGCTCTGGTATTCGGGCGTGCAGCACTGGTTCGGGGGGGAATGGGGGCCGGTGGCGGTGGGGGGGCTGGTCGTGGCGCTGCTGGTCGACACCTCGCAGGCGCGGGGGCGCCGCCACGTCCGCCGCCGGCGCGGCCGGAACGGCTGACGGGAGGCGCCGTGCGGATCGTACGCGTCGCGCGCAGGCTGTGGTTCCTCGGCCTGCTGGGGCTCGTGCCGCTGGTGGACCCGCGGCTCCGGCCCCTGCGCTTCTTCGTGCTGTTCTTTTTCGCCCCGCTCGCCGTGGGCCTGCTCGTCCGCGCGCGGCGCCCGGCGAGACCGCGGGAGGAGGCCGCGCCCGCCCCGGAGCGCCCGCTCCCCGGTCCGGCGGAGCGTTCCGGGCCCCTCCTGTTCCTGCTGCGCGTCCTGGGATCGTCCCTCCTCGTCATGCTGAACCCGTTCCAGCTCGCGCAGACGTTCCGCCAGTCGCGCGGGGATGCCGCCGCCGGGCTGCGGGTGGTGGACGACGCCGCCGCGTTCCGGCAGAGCGTCGAGTACACGCTCCCGTTCGAGGGGGAGTGGCTGGTGACCCGCGGGGGCGTCACCCCGGGCACCTCGCACTCGTGGGGGCTGGCGGCGCAGCGCTTCGCGTACGATTTCGTGGTGGCGGACGCGGAGCGCCGCAGCCACGCGGGCGACGGGTCCCGGCTGGAGGACTACCTGGCGTACGGGAGGCCCGTGCTCGCGCCCGCGGACGGCACGGTGGAAGCGGTGAACGACGGAGTGCGCGACGCGCCGCGGCCCGGAACCGGGTGGCTGGACTGGCGGGTGCGCGACTTCCGCGGCAACTGGGTGGTCCTGCGCCACGGCGAGGGCGAGTACAGCCTCCTGGCGCACCTGGTCCCCGGCAGCGTCCGCGTCCGCTCCGGCGGCCACGTGAAGCGGGGGGACGTGCTGGGGCTGTGCGGCAGCTCCGGCCACTCCACCGAGCCGCACCTCCACTTCCAGGTGCAGGACCACGCGGACTTCTTCCGGGCGGCGGGGCTGCCGGTGGCCTTTTCCGGCTGCGTGGTGGACGGCGCCGCCGCGGACGGGCCCGTGTACCTGCGGGCGGGGATGCGCGTGCGCCCGGCGGAAAGCGCCCCGGAGGTGGCCGGCCCGCCCGTCCCCGCCTAAGTTGCGGAAGGCAGGTCCACGCTCGCTCCCCCCGTCCCGCGGAGGCGCCGATGATCGAGACCCCCGTCCCCGCCGCGCCGGCCGCCTGGCCGGCCCTCCCGCTCGCCGAGTGGGAGGACACCCGCGCCACCCTGCACCTGTGGACGCAGGTGGTGGGCAAGGTGCGCCTGGCGCAGTGCCCGTGGATCAACCACTGGTGGCACGTGCCGCTGTACGTCACCCCGCGCGGCCTCACCACCTCCGCCATGCCGCACGGGGCGGGGAGCTTCCAGGTCGACTTCGACTTCGTGGACCACCGGCTCGTGGTGGACGCCGGCGCGGCGGGCACCCGCACGCTGCCGCTGGAGCCCCGCTCCGTGGCCGACTTCCACCGCGAGCTCATGGCGGCGCTCGCGGCGCTGGGGATCCGGACGCGCATCTGGCCCGTGCCGGTGGAGCTGGCCGACCCCATCCCCTTCCCGGAGGACCACGTCCACGCCTCGTACGACCCGGCGTACGCCCGCCGCTTCGGGGAGGCGCTGGTGCAGGCCGACCGCGTGCTCCGCGACTTCCGCTCCGGCTTCACCGGCAAGTGCAGCCCGGTGCACTTCTTCTGGGGGAGCTTCGACCTGGCGGTCACCCGCTTCTCCGGCCGCGAGGCCCCCCCGCACCCCGGCGGCATCCCCGGGCTCGCCGACTGGGTGACCCGCGAGGCGTACTCGCACGAGGTGAGCAGCGCCGGGTGGTGGCCCGGCGGCGGCCCCTTCCCGGACGCCGCCTTCTACGCCTACATGTACCCGCAGCCCGACGGCTACGGCGACGCCCGCGTCCGCCCGGCCGGGGCGCGCTACCTCGCCGGGGCCGGCGAGTGGATCCTGCCCCACGAGGCCGTCCGCGCCGCCCCCAACCCGGACGCCGCCGTGCGCGCCTTC
This sequence comes from Longimicrobiaceae bacterium, assembly GCA_036389055.1. GTDB lineage: Bacteria > Gemmatimonadota > Gemmatimonadetes > Longimicrobiales > Longimicrobiaceae > JAFAYN01. The sequence continues at coordinate 32,321 of DASVQR010000009.1, forward strand.
CTGGAGGACACCTACGCCGCCGGCGCCGACCTGGCCGGCTGGGAGCGCGGCGCGCTGGAGCGCCCCGCCCTCCGGAACTCCCCGCCGGGGCAACGGTAACAGGGAGTCCGTTCCCACCGCACCGTCATCCGTGCACAGAATCGAACGCATGCATTCGAACAATCGTCTGTTCAGGCTGGGCGCCTCCGGCGTCCTCGGCGCCTGCCTGCTGCTCGGCGGCGCCGCGCCGCGGCTGGACGCGCAGGGCGGGCCGCAGGGCGGCTCCACGCCCCCCGCGGCGCCGCGCGAGTCGTACGGCTCCTGGGGGATCGACGTGGCCGGCATGGACCGCTCGGTCCGCCCGCAGGACGACTTCTACCACTACGTCAACGGCGGGTGGGTGAAGCGCACCGAGATCCCCGCCGACCGCTCCAACTACGGCTCCTTCATCTGGCTGGCCATGGAGGCCGACCAGGCGAACCGCCGCATCGTCGAGGCGGCCGCCGCCGCCCGCGACGCCGCGCCCGGGTCCGACCGCCAGAAGGTGGGCGACTACTACCACAGCTTCCTGGACACCGCGCGGGTGGAGCGGCTGGGGATCCAGCCGCTGCGCGCCGAGCTGGCCCGCGTCGCCGCGGTGGGCGGCAAGGCGCAGCTCCCCGCCGCCTTCGCGCACCTGCAGCGGCTGGGCGTGCAGACCCCGGTGGGCTTCCTGGTGTGGCAGGACGGCCGGCAGGCCGACCGCTACATCGTGTACGTGACCCAGTCCGGCCTGGGGCTCCCGGACCGCGACTACTACTCCGAGGCCAAGTTCGCGGACGCCCGCGCCGCGTACCAGCGCTACGTGGAGACGCTGCTGCGCCTGGCCGGCGAGCGCGACCCCGCCGGGGCCGCCCGCAACATCCTCGCGCTGGAGACCGAGCTGGCCAAGGGGCACTGGGACGGGGCCCGCGCGCGCGACGCCGAGAAGACGTACAACCTGTTCTCCGCCGCGAAGCTGGACTCGCTCACGCCCAGCTTCTCGTGGGCCTCGTACCTCCAGGCCACCGGCGCGCAGGCCACGCCGGCCGTGGTCGTCCGCATGCCCGACTACTTCCAGACCATGGACCGCGTGGTGCAGCAGACCCCGCTGCAGACCTGGAAGCAGTACATGACGTTCAAGCTGCTGGACGCGTACGCCGACGAGCTGAGCCGTCCCTTCGACGACGCCAAGTTCCAGTTCGCCGGGCGCACGCTCCAGGGGCTCCAGCAGCCCCGCCCCCGCTGGGCCCGCGGGGTGGCCGCCGTGGAGGGCGCCATGGGCCAGATGCTGGGCAAGATGTACGTGGAGAGCAACTTCACGCCCGAGTCCAAGACCCGCATGCAGGAGCTGGTCACCAACCTGCTCGCGGCCTTCCGGCAGGGGATCGACGAGCTGGAGTGGATGAGCCCCGAGACCCGCGCCCGGGCGCAGGACAAGCTCGCCAAGTTCAACGTCAAGATCGCCTACCCCGACCGGTGGCCCGACTACTCCGCGCTGGAGGTGCGCCGCGGCGACCTGGTGGGCAACGTGATGCGCGCCGCCGGCTTCGCCCACAACCGGGCGGTGGGGCGGCTGGGCAGGCCCATCGACCGCGCCGAGTGGGGGATGACCCCGCAGACGGTCAACGCGTACTACAGCAGCACGATGAACGAGATCGTGTTCCCGGCCGCCATCCTCCAGCCGCCGTTCTTCAACCCCACCGCGGACGACGCCGTCAACTACGGGGCGATCGGCGCCGTGATCGGGCACGAGATCAGCCACGGCTTCGACGACCAGGGCTCGCGCTCCGACGGCGAGGGCAACCTGCGCAACTGGTGGTCGGACGCCGACCAGCGCGAGTTCGCCAAGCGCACCGACGTGCTGGTGTCGCAGTACGACGCCTTCAGCCCCCTGCCGGGCCTCAACGTCAACGGCCGCTTCACGCTGGGCGAGAACATCGGCGACCTGAGCGGGCTGGCCGTGGCGTACAAGGCGTACAAGATCGCCACGCAGGGCAAGGAGGTGCCGGTCATCGACGGGTTCACCGGCGACCAGCGGTTCTTTTTGGGGTTCGCGCAGATCTGGCGGCGCGAGCACCGGGAGGCGGACACGCGCCAGCGGATCCTGACCGACCCGCACTCGCCGAGCGTGTTCCGCACCAACGGGCCGCTGCGCAACTTCGATCCGTTCTACGCGGCGTTCAATGTCAAGCCGGGGGACAAGATGTACCTGGCTCCCGAGCAGCGGGTGAAGATCTGGTAAGTTATTGATCGGGATGGGTTTCGAGATCGGCCCGGGTCCGCGATGGCGGATCCGGGCCGGTCTGCTTTAACGAAACGGCTTTTCACGGCGTGTCAGGGCGTGCCCCCGGCTGCGCCGGGGTCGGGCTTCGGCTCCGTAGCAGACGAAACGACCGTCTGCAACGGAGTCGAGACCCGGCGGAAACTGCCCCGCCGGGTCTCGCCCCTTCGGGCCGAAATCCCTCACGCGGGCTCCGCGCTGGCGTCTGCCGGGGGTGCCCCGTTCTTCACCTCGCTCTCGGAAAGCCGCCATGAGGCCTCGCATCGCCGTCCGTCTCCCGGCCGCCTTCTTTCTCCTCCTCGTCCTCGCGGGCCCGGCCCGCGCGCAGCAGCCGGCGGCCGGCACGGTGACTTCGGGGCCGGAGCGGGACGTGGCGGCGATCCGGGCGGCGGTGGTGCACTCGGGGGAGGCGGCGAACGCCGGGGACCCCGAGGAGGTCATGGCGCTGTACGCGCGCGACATCGTGCTCAGCTACCCCGGCGTGCCGGACATGGACTACGCGGCGCTGGAGCGGGGGTACCGCGAGATGCTGCGCACGCCGGGCGTCACGCTGCGCACCGCGCCGGAGATCCACGAGATCATGGTGTCCGGCGACCTGGCGGTGGTGCGGGTGACGTGGACCACCACCGTCACCACGGCCGCCCCGGGGCAGCCGGCGAAGTCCGCGTCGCGGCTGGCGCGGGACCTCCAGGTGTGGCGGCGGGAGGCGGACGGGAGCTGGAAGTTCGCGCGGGGGATGCACTACCGCGTGCCCCTGCCGGAGGCGGCGGACCCGGCGGGGCGGCGGCCGGGGCGGTGAGGGGCGGGAGGGGCGCGACAAAAGTCTTTGCGCGCGGCGGGGGCGGCGCCTAACTTGGGTGCCACCCCTTCCCGCGCCTCCCCGGCGCGTCCTCCCCCCTCCCCGCCGCTTCCGGAGACCTCCATGCTCAGGAGCATCGCCGCCGTTCTGGTCGGGTTCGTTCTCATCGCCGCCCTTTCCTTCGGCGCGGACGCCGTGCTCAGGCAGGCCATGCCCGACATGTTCGACGCCTCGGGACGGGTGGAGGGCACCGCCCTCCTCCTGCTGATCATGGGCTACGTGGGGCTGTTCGCCGTCACCGGCTGCTACCTCACCGCCCGCTTCGCCCCGCGCCGCCCCATGCTGCACGCGCTGGTGCTGGGCGCGCTCGGGCTGGCCTTCAACGTCGCCGGCAGCGTGGCCATGTGGGACACCGCCCCGGCCTGGTACCACGCGGCCTCGCTGGCGCTGGTGATGCCCTACGCCTGGCTCGGCGGGCGCCTCCGCGAGGTGGAGCTGGAGCGCCGCGCGGCCGATCACCCGGAGGGCATCGCGCACCCGGCCTGATCCCCCGCCCAGGCGGAGCACCCCACGAAGCCCCCCGGCCCGGCGCCGGGGGGCTTCGCGCATCCGCACTCCCGCACTCCCGCACTTTCGCGCTCCCTCTCCCGCCCCCTAATCTGTCCAGCGTACTCCGTACTCCGTACTTCGTACTCCTCACTTCCGTCTGACAACCATGAGCGATCGTCCGGCACCCGGCGCGCGGGACCTCGGCAGGGAGCGGCAGGCGGGGATCTTCGTCGCGGGGGTGGGCGGGCGCCGGCCGCTGGTGCCGGTGGAGCCGGCGCGGCTGGAGGCGGCGGCGCGGCGGGCCATGTCGCCGGAGGCGTTCGCGTACGTCGCGGGCGGCGCCGGGACGGAAAGCACCCTGGCCGCCAACCGGGCGGCGTTCGAGCGCTGGCGCATCGTCCCGCGCATGCTGCGCGACGTGTCCGTGCGCGACACCTCGGTGGAGCTGTTCGGGGCGCGGATCCCCTCGCCGCTCCTGCTGGCGCCCATCGGCGTGCTGGAGATGGCGCACCCGGAGGCGGACCTGGCCGTGGCCCGCGCCGCCGCCGCCGAGGGCGTGCCGATGATCTTTTCCAACCAGGCCTCCGTGCCCATGGAGGCGTGCGCCCGCGCCATGGGCGACGCGCCCCGCTGGTTCCAGCTGTACTGGAGCCGCTCCGACGACCTGGTCGCCAGCTTCGTCCGCCGCGCGGAGGCGTGCGGCTGCTCCGCGGTCGTCCTCACCCTGGACACCACCATGCTGGGGTGGCGTCCCCGCGACCTGGAGCTGGGCTACCTCCCCTTCCTGCGGGGGATGGGGATCGCCCAGTACACCAGCGACCCGGTGTTCCGCGCCAGCCTCGCCGAGCCGCTGGACGCCCCCCCGGCGGAGAAGCCGGCCGTGAACCTGGCGTCGCTGCGCGCCTTCGCGGGGATGGTGAGGAAGTACCCGGACGCCGGCCTGCGCGAGCGGCTGCGCGGCGGCGCCCCGCGCGCCGCCGTGCAGCGCTTCATCGCCACCTACTCGCGCCCCTCGCTCACCTGGGACGACCTGGGCTTCCTCCGCGACCGCACGCGGCTCCCCATCCTGCTCAAGGGGATCCTGCACCCCGAGGACGCGCGCATGGCCGTGGAGCGGGGGATGGACGGGGTGATCGTGTCCAACCACGGCGGGCGGCAGGTGGACGGGGCAGTGGGCGCGCTGGACGCCCTCCCCGGCGTGGTGGAGGCCGTGGGCGGCCGCGTGCCGGTGCTCTTCGACAGCGGCGTCCGCGGCGGCGCCGACGTGTTCCGGGCGCTGGCGCTGGGGGCCGCGGCCGTGTGCCTGGGGCGCCCGTACGCCTACGGCCTGGCCGTCGCGGGCGAGGCCGGCGCGCGCGAGACGATCCGCAACGTCGCCGCGGACTTCGACCTGACCATGGGGCTGGCGGGGTGCACCTCCGTGGCCGGCATCGGGCCGGAGTGCCTGGTGCGCGACGGGGAGGCGCCGGGCGCGCGGTAGGCGCGGCGCCCCCGCCGGAACCCTTCGCCGGCCGCACCTCCCACCCGCGGCTCGTCCCTCCCACCCTCCGCTCGTCCCAGCCCCACGGCGCCGCGGCCGGCGCCCTCCGTATCGTACCGGTGGAGCACCCTTCACGGCGGCTTCACCGCGCGACCACGGAGGCGAACCATGCGCATCGGCATCGTCGGGGCCGGGCTCAGCGGCCTGGTGACCGCGAAGACCCTGCTGGAAGAGGGCTACGAGGTGACGGTGTGGGAAAAGGAGGCGGAGCCGGGCGGCGTGTGGGCGCGCTCGCGGCGCTACCCGGGCGTCGCCACCCAGAACCCGCGCGACACCTACGCCTTCTCGGACTTCCCCATGCCGGCGTCGTACCCGGAGTGGCCGGGCGGCGAGCAGGTGCAGGCGTACCTGGCGGCGTACGCGGACCGCTTCGGGGTGACGCCGCGCCTCCGCCTGGGGACGCGGATCGACGCGGCGCGGCAGCGGGAGGGCGCGCCGGGATGGACGGTGGAGACGGTCGTCGTGGAGGGGCCGGGCGCCGGAGCGCGCGAGACGCACGAGGTGGACTTCCTGGTGGTGTGCAGCGGCGTGTTCAGCGCCCCTCACGTGCCGCGGCTGCCGGGGCGCGACGCGTTCGAGGCCGCGGGCGGGCGGGTGCTGCACACCACGGAGCTTCACGACGCGGCGGAGGTGGAGGGGCGGCGCGTGGTGGTGGTGGGCTACGCCAAGTCCGCGTGCGACGTGGCCGCCGCCGCGGCGGAGCGGGCGCGGGAGTGCACGCTGCTGTTCCGCCGCGCCCACTGGAAGATGCTGAAGCGCTGGTTCGGCTTCGTCCCCCTACGCTTCGTGCTCACCACGCGCGCCGCCGAGTCGCTGTTCAGGTACCGGCGGCTGGCCGGCGTGGAGCGGGCGCTGCACACCGTGGGGCGGCCGGCGGTGTGGCTCTTCTGGCGGGGGGTGGAGATGCACCTGCGGCGCGCGCACCGGCTGGCGGCGTGCGGCCTGACCCCGGAGGACCGGGTGGAGCAGGTGGTAGGGTGCTCGTTGAGCCTGGAGACCGACGGCTTCTTCCGGCGGGTGCGGGAGGGGCGGATCCGCCCCGTGCGGGGCGAGCCGGCGCGCTTCGTGGAGGGCGGGGTGGAGCTGGAGGGGGGCGGGAGGGTGGAGGCCGACGTGGTGGTGTTCGGGACGGGGTTCCGGCAGGAGGTGCCGTTCCTGGCCGAGCCGGCTCGCGCCCGGGTGGTGGACGGGGAGGGCGTCTTCCGCCTGTACCGCAACATCCTCCCCCCGGACGTGCCGGACCTCGCCTTCGTCGGCTTCAACTCCTCTCTGTACTCGCAGCTCACCAGCGAGGTGGGAGCCCGCTGGCTCGCGGAGCACCTGCGCGGCGACCTGCGCCTCCCGCCCGCGGACGAGATGCACCGGGAGATCGCGGAGCGCTGGGAGTGGATCCGCCGCGAGCGTCCGCGCGGCGCCGCCGCCGGCACCTGCATCATCCCCTTCACCTTCCACTACCTCGACGACCTGCTCCGCGACATGGGCGCGCGCACCGTCCGCTCCCGCAACCCGCTCGCGGAGTTCCTGCTCCCCGTGAACCCCGCCCTGTACGCCGATCTCGCCGCCGAGCTCGCCGCGAAGCGGCGGCCCCGGGACCCCGCGAAGGTGTGGGCCGGCAGGGTGGTCGGCGAGCCGGAGCCCGCCCGGTCCCCCGTGGACGCCTGACCCGGCGGAGGACGCCCAACGGACCGAGAGGTCGCACTGTACATCCGGGGGAGAGGCCGCGCGCCCGCGCGGCCCGGCCACGCCCCACCCGGAGCATCCGCATGAGACCCAGGCACCTGGCGCTCGCCCTCGCCCTGCTCGCCGCGCCGTCCGCGCTCGCGGCCCAGCCCTCCGCCCCCGCCGCGACGGTCTGCGGCACGCTCTGGTGCGACCGCGCCGAGGACCGCTGGGACCGCCGCGAAGACCGCCGGGACCGCCGTGAGGACGTCCGCGACCGTCGCGAGGACGTCCGTGACCGCCGGGAAGACCGGCGCGACCGGCGGCACGTGGGCGGGGTGTGGGACCGCCTGGAGGACCGCTGGGACCGCCGGGAGGACGTGCGCGACCGGCGCGAGGACGTCCGGGACCGGAGAGAGGACCGGCGCGACCGCCGCGAGGACCGCCGCGACCGGCGGAGTTGAGCTGGCAGGCGGACGGGCGGGCATCGGAGGAAGAGGCTGCCATTGCGTGAGGGATGCGCGCCCGGAGGGCCGAGACCCGCGGCAGTTTGCGGGGCTCGGCTGCGTTGGGAAGCGTTGTTTGCTTCCCTACGCAGCGCGCAGCCCGACCCGAGCGCCAGCGAGGGGCACGCCCAACCCCGCAGTTCCCGCCGTTCAGTGCCGTTCCAGAAAACGCACGACGGGCGACGCCAACGCATGGCGCCGCCCGTTGCAATTCTCCCGGCCGCTTGCAAATCCCGCTGCGCCGCAAACAGGCGGCGCGAGCGACAGGCAGGGTCTTTCGTGACACCGGAGCAGGCGCCGGGTCCCGTCTTCTCGTCGCTACGTCTCTCTGCTCTCCACCGAACCAGCCCTCGATCGCTGAACCTCAGTCCGCCAGCACCTTCTCCACGTACCCGTTGTCCGGGTCCCCGCCGCGGCGCAGCACCTTGTCCACCGTGCCGGGCCCGCGGTTGTAGGCCAGCAGCGCCAGCCGCTCGTCGCCGTCGTACTTGTCGATCAGGTCGCGCAGGTAGCCCAGCCCGATGCGCAGGTTGGTCTCGCTGTCGCGCAGGTCGCGGGTGGTGGTCCCCGGCTCCAGCCACTTGGCGGTGCGCGGCATCAGCTGCGTCAGCCCGACGGCACCCACGTGGCTGGTCGCCCCGTCGCGGAAGCCGCTCTCCGCCCGCACCAGCCCGAAGGCCAGCTCCGGCTCGATGTCGGCCTCCAGCGCCGCCTCCACGATGCTCTCGGCCAGGCGCTGGGTGACCGGGTACCCCTTGTCCTTGTACTTGCGGGCCAGGGCCTTGGCCGTGAGCTCGCTCTCGTCCGCCGCGGCCACCTTTGCCGCCGCTTCCGGCTTCTCCAGCGCCAGCTGGGTCACCACCACGGGGGCGAGGACGGGCTTGGCCATCGCCCTGGCCACCGGCCGGGGGAACGCCGGCTCCCTGGCGGCCCTGCCCGCGGCCCGCTCGTCCATCGTGTGAGCCGTCACCGCCACCTGCGCGACCGCGACGGTCGCGAGCAGGGCCTGGACGCCACGGCTGCGCAGCAGGTCGCGCGCGCCGGCGCGGCGCAGAGAGCTCTGTTCGCTGGTGTTCTTCACTCGCTCTGTCTCCTGTCCGTTTCAAGACGAGCGCGATGGACGGAACCGACCATCCATCGCGGACGTCAGGACGTGAATTCGACTTTGCGCGAAGAATATAACACCGGTAAATCGATGCATCAACTCATGTTAGTGATCCAGCGCGGCAGCTAAGTTCATTTGTTTGTAGCTGATGATGCCGGCGGGCGGCGGCGGGAGGGGGACGCAAAAAGGCACGGGGCGCCGCGTCCACAGTGGGACGCGGCGCCCCGTGGGGCACCGACCGGGACCGGGAATGCGGGGGCTAGAAGCCCGCTGCGCGGATTCCGTCCAGGTCTACCGCAGCCGGCGAGGGCTCCAGCGCCGGGTTCTCGTCGGAGCGCCGCTCTTCCTGGCGGTTTCTCACGACGGTAAGGCTGGCCACGATGGCTGCGATTGCGACGAGACTCACACCTAAAGCGCGAATAAGCTACCTCCGTGGCCGTGGGGGAGCGACGCGCCGTGCGGCGCGCCTGAGGGGTATTTTCGGCAGGTTCCGTGCCGGGCTTGAAAGCCCCGGCGCGGCGGGCGGTTCCGGGCTTCCGGGCGCCCGCCGGGATGACGACGGAGGACCCCTCCGGGTCACTGCGGGTTGCAGGCGGAGCGGACGCAGCACATGTTGACGCCGGACGACGGCACGGCACACCCAGCGGGGGCGAGCATGGCGGACGAGCGCAGGTACGCGGACGACGAGGGCGGCTTCGACGTGGCGGTGCCGGAGGGGTGGTACGCGGAAGCCGACCCGGAGGCGGGCGGGGTGGAGCTTGCCCACCCGGACGGCGCCGGGAGCCTGCACCTGGTGGGCGTGCCCCAGGAGCCCGGCGACTTCCCGGACCCCGCCGAGGAGCTGTACTCCTTCCTGGAGGAGCAGGGGGTGGAGCTGGAGGAGGACGAGGTGGAGGACCTGTCGCTGGAGGGCGGCGCGGAGATGGCCGTGTGCGAGTACCTGACGGACGACGAGGAGGAGGAGGGTGAGACCTTCTGGCTGGTGGGGGTGGCCACCGCGCCGGGGGCGCTGGTGTTCGCCAGCTACTCGTGCGCCTCGGGCGAGCAGGAGGAGGAGCACGAGACGGTGCTGGGCGTGCTCCGCTCCCTGCGGCTGCGCGTCTCGGCCGGGTAGCCCCGCCGCGTGAGACCAACGCTCCGCGCGGCCGCCCTGGCCGGGCTGTGCCTGCTCGCCGGCTGCCGCCCGGCGTGGAACCACCTGGGGCCCGGCCCCCGCTACGCCGCGCCCCCACCCGCGGAGGCCGCGCAGCGCCCGCGCGGCGACACCCTGCGGCTGGCGACCTTCAACATCGCCTATGCGCGCCGGGTGGACGCCGCCACCCGGCTGCTCGGCTCGGACCCGGCGCTCCGCGGCGCGGACGTGCTCCTGCTCCAGGAGATGGACGCCGCGGGCACGCGGCGCATCGCGGAGGCGCTGGGGATGGGCTACGTCTACTACCCGGCGATCGTCCACCAGCGCACCCATCGCAATTTCGGCAACGCGGTGCTGTCGCGCTGGCCCATCGTGGAGGACGCCAAGATCATCCTGCCGCACCGCTCCCGCTACGCCGGCACGCAGCGCATCGCGGTCGCCGCCACCGTGCGCGTGGGCGGCACCCCGGTGCGCGTCTACTCGGTGCACCTGGGCACCGTCGCCGACGTGGGCCCCGGCGCGCGCCGCGAGCAAATGCGCGCCGTGCTCGCCGACGCCGCCCGCTACCCCCGCGCGGTCGTGGGCGGGGACCTGAACGACGCCGCGGTGGCCCGGGTCGCGCGGGACGCCGGGTACGCCTGGCCCACCGAGCGCGGCCCGCGCACCATGGGGATGCTGGGACGGGTGGACCACATCCTCCTGCGCGGCCTGGCGACGCCGGACTCCGCCGCCGCGGGCACGGTGCTGGACACCCGCGGCGCCAGCGACCACCGCCCGGTGTGGGCCGTGGGGCTGCTGCGGTGACGGCGATACAGCAGCACGGAGTACGGAGTACGAAGTACGCTGAAGGGCGGTCGGCGACCGGCGGGCGTTTGCGGCGGGGCTGTCCGCGCGCTACTATCCGCGCCCGTTTTTCGTTCAATGTTCCTGCAACGTCCGGCAGGGCCGGACCGCAGCCAAAGGGAGTCTCTATGCCTCTGAAGCAGGGTGACACGGCCCCCGACGTGACCCTTCCGTCCCACAGCGGCGAGCAGGTCTCGCTGGCGCAGCTGTGGAGCCGGCAGCCGGTGGTGGTGCTCTTCTTCCCGCTGGCCTTCACCTCCACCTGCACGGAGGAGCTGTGCACGGTGGGGAACGACCTGGCCTCGTACCAGCAGCTGCAGGCGCAGCCGGTGGCGGTGAGCGTGGACTCGCCCTTCGTGCTGGCGCGCTTCCGCGCCGAGTGCGGCGCCGACTACCCCTTCCTCTCCGACTTCAACCGCGAGGCCAGCGAGGCCTTCGGGGTGGTGCGCGAGGGTCCACTGGGCCCCGGCCTCCGCGGCGCCTCCGACCGGGCCGCCTTCGTGGTGGGCCGCGACGGCAGGGTGGCGTACGCCTGGCACTCCACGAACCCCGGCCTGCTCCCGCCGTTCGACGAGATCAAGGACGCGCTGAAGTCGCTTGGGTGAACGGAAGTGCGTGAGTGCGGGAGTGCGGGAGTGCGGGAGTGAACGGCAGTACGCAGTACGTGAAAGGCGCCCCCGCCGGGAGATCCCGGTGGGGGCGCCGTTGCATCGTGACCCGGGCGCAGCCGGGGTCACGCCCGAGCCCGCGGTGCAGCCGTCAAAAAGATGACGACACCGCAGGTTCCCGGAGCTCTTGCAGCAGAGTCCTCAGCCGGGATGCGAGGTGGGGTTCGTCCCGAGGCTCCTCCGGCGCGCGGCGCGGGCGCGTGGCGGTGAGCCGGCGCAGCGCTGCGACGATGCCGGCCACGTCCCCTCGCTCGACCTCTGCGCCCGCCCGCGCGAGGTCCACGGGGCCGCCCGCGCGGGAGGTGGCGACCACCGGCACGCCCCGCGCGGCCGCGAGCTGCACCTCCGGCGCGTGGGACTCGCACCAGGCGGGCGCGAGCACCATGTCCACGCCTTCCAGCCGCTGCACCTCCGCCGCGCTGGCGCGCCGGCACATGGGACGCTGCAGCAGGTCGGACGGCTCCATCCCCTCGCCGGCGCGGACCAGCAGTGTGGCGCCTGGAAGGGCGGAGACCGCGGCCAGCGCCTCCAGCACGCCGTTGCGAGCCGTGGCGAGTCCCGCGAGCAGGACCCGGGGAGGCGAAGTGCAGGCCGGGTTGGGCGCGGGGGAGAGCGTGCTCCCGCTTTCCGGCGGAGCCACCAGGAGCGGCTTTTCTCCGAGCCCGGCGAGGCGGCGGCACTCCGCCGCGAAGTGCCCGCGCAGGAGCAGCGCGTCCGCCAGCACCCACTCGGCTTCCTGCCGCGCCACCCACACGGGGGCCGCGCGGTAGCGGCCCAGGAAGCGGCAGCCGGGAGCGTGCAGCGCGGCCCGGTCCAGGTCGTCGTGCAGCTGCCGGATGGCGGGCAGGTCCTCCACCAGCACGCGGGGAATGCCGCGCCGGGCGGCCTCGGCGAAGGTCCGGCGGGCCGTGAGCGAGGGGGCGACGACGAGGCGCGCGTCCCGCGGGAGCCAGCGCGAGGCCATGGCATCGGTGGCCTGCCGCTTGAGGAAGCGCGCGGTCATCACCTGTTCGGTGCGCCCACGGGCCCAGATGCTCAGCGCGGCCTCCGCGCCCGCCCACAGCGGTTGCCCCGACGTCGCGCCGGTGCCGGGCGGGAGGGTGCGGCGGCGCAAGTAGGCGGTGGCCCGGCCCGGGAGCCAGTCGGGAGCGGGGGTGGCGAGGGCCGCCGGGGCGAACACCCGCACCTCCTCCCCGCTGCCGAGCAGCTGCAGCAGGGCGCCGATCCAGGGGGCGGGCTCGGGGGCGACGACGGCGATCACCGCGCCTGCCCGCGCAGGAACTCCGGGCGCATCCTGCACTCCGTCTGCCCGCAGGTGTAGCAGTTCCGCCCCGCGTGGGAGAGCTCCGACACCCGCTTGCGGTTCACCGCCACCACCGACTCCTCGAGCACCGCGCCGCTCTCCACCTCCAGAACCCGCCGGAGGATGCGATCGTGGCGGATGAGCTCGCCGTCGTGCCGCTCCACGCGCTCGTCGACGCGCCGCAGCACGGTCCTCACCCGATGCGGCTGGTCCGCGCGGGCGCTCACCTCCAGCACATCCCCGCACACCCGCACTTCCAGCCGCACCCGCCCGGCGCGGGGGGCAAAGCGCAGGTCCACGTACGGGTAGAACACGGTGGCGTCCAGCACCGGGCCCAGGGAGGGTGCGGCGGGCGCCACCTCCGCGGTGTGGCCGTGCCGCTCGAGGATGGTCCACCCCAGCCGCGCCGCCATGTCGAACAGGGCGTTGGAGATCAGGCACAGCCCCCCGCCGACGGCGGGCACCACGCACCCGCCGTTGAGCTCCATGCCGTGCCGGTAGCCGTCGCGCTCCGAGACGCGGCCCAGCGCGCGCCAGAAGGAGAACGGGCGGGACGCCTCCACCAGCAGGCCGTCGAAGGAGGGCGCCGCCAGCGAGACGTTGACCCGCTTGCCGGCCTGGAAAGCGGGGTGAGTGGCGGAGTCGTCGCGGGCGAGGGGGATGGAGGCCCGATGCAGGAGGAAGGGGAAGTGCTCCGCGGCCGGGGCCAGCCGCGGCCCGGGGTAGAGCGCCGGGCGCGCAACCCAGCCGCCCAGCCGCGCGAGCCGCAGGGCGGCCACCTTGCCTCGCCGGGTCAGCACGGCCGCGGCGCTTCGGCCGCTCCAGGAACTCATGTACGCGGGTTCGTCCATACGGGGTCTTCGGTGCGGGCCCGGGAGCAACACACTGTGCCGCTCGTCGGCGGGGCGCAAGAAGTTTGAAAGGATCTCCCGGCAGGACGGCCCTCACCCGGCGGCCTTGGAGCCGCCACCCTCTCCCAATTCCGGGAGAGGGGGCAACTGATGGATATCGAGGTAGGGCAGGCAGCTGCGTGAGGGATTTCGGCCCGAAGGGGCGAGACCCGGCGGGGCAGTTTCCGCCGGGGCTCGACTCCGTTGCAGACGGTCGTTTCGTCTGCTACGGAGCCGAAGCCCACCCCGGCGCCAGCCAGGGGCACGCCCGAACCCGCCGTTCCTTATGCCGCCGCTTCGCGGAGAATCTCCCGCATCTCGTCGGGAGTGAAATGGTAGGCTTCGTTGCAGAAGTGGCACACCACCTCCGTGTACGGCTGCTGCTCCTCCTCGATGATGCGCGCCACCTCGGCCTCGCCCAGGCTGACGATGGCGCTCTCGAACCGCTCGCGCGAGCACGGGCAGTGGAACTTCACCGGGTAGCGGTCCAGCAGCGTGAACCCCTCCGGGAAGATCTTCTCCAGCACCTGCTCCGGGGTGGTCCCCTCGCGGATCAGCGTGGTGGGGTGCGGCATGGAGGAGATGCGCTGCTCGATGGCGGCGATCTCGTCGTCCTCCAGCCCCGGGAGGAGCTGGATCAGGTAGCCGCCCGCGGCCTCCACGCGCCCGTCCGGCACCACGAACACCCCGATGCCCACGGCGGAGGCGGTCTGCTCGCTGCGCGCCAGGTAGTAGGCCAGGTCGTCGCCGATCTCGCCGGACTGCAGCTCCACCGTGCCCTGGTAGGTGTCCTTCATCCCCAGGTTCTTGGTGACCGACAGGTACCCCTCGGTCCCCACCACGCCGGCCACGTTGAGCTTGCCCGGGCGGACGCTCTCGGCGTGCGCCTGCGGGTTGCCCACCAGCCCGCGCACCTCGCCGCGGCCGTTGGCGGTGACGATGATGCGCCCCGCCGGCCCGCCGCCCCGCACCTCCACGCTGAGCGACTGGTCCTCCTCCTTGAGCGAGGCCGCGCTCAGCAGGAGCGCGCCCATGGCCGTCCGCCCCAGCGCGGCGCTGACCGCCGGGTAGGTGCCGTGCCGCTCCTGAAGCGCCCGCACCACCCAGGTGGCGTCGAGCGCGAAGGCGCGCACGCGCTCGTCCAGAGCGGTGGCGCGCACCAGATAGTCCCGATCCAGCATCGCTCCCTCCATGATGTCCGCAAAACAAGGCCGCGACCCCTGTAGATGGCCGCGGCACAACGGGATACCCCGCTCCCCTCTCCGGGTTCGGCGGGCGCGCGCGTGTCCGCTACGGCGCCGGGCGCAGATCACGGCGGGACCGTGGATTGCAGTGCCCCGGGGGATCGGCGCGGGCGGATCAACCGGAGACGGGGAGGAGCGATCATGGCGGAGAGCATCGGGCCGCGGGCGGAGGTGCTCCGCACGCGCGACTTCATCGGGTGGGACGTGTGGGACTCGGGCGGCGAGAAGATCGGCACGGTGAGCGACCTGCTGATCGACCGGACGGGCAAGGTGAGGTTCCTGTCCGTGGACTTCGGGATGTTCCGGCGGGGGCACGTGCTGCTCCCCGTGTCCAGCGTGGACTGGGGCGAGGACGCCATGGTGGCGCACTGGACCCGCGACGAGGTGCGGGCGCTGCCGCTGTACGAGCCGGACCGCCCCTTCACCGGCGAGATGTTCGACGAGCTGCGCCGCTCGCACCCGCGCTTCTACGGGGAGGGGCAGGGGGCCGCGGCGCCGGTGGCGATGCCGGGGGAGGCGCGCATCGTCCCGCTGAAGACGGCCAAGGACTTCAAGCTGGCGGGGGACGCGCCGGACCTGCGCGGGTGGACGGTGTACGCGGCGGACCGGCGGCGGGTGGGCGTGGTGACGGAGATGCTGGTGGACCCGGCGGCGATGAAGATCCGCTACCTGGACGTGGACCTGGACGACGACCTGTTCACGCTGACCGACGACCGGCACGTGCTGGTGCCCACGGAGGCGGTGGACCTCCAGGAGCGGAGCCGCGACGTGTGGATCCGCGAGCTGGCCGCGGACGCGGTGGCGGTGCTCCCGGCGTACATGGGCGGGCCGGTGGACGCACTGGTGGAGGAGCGGGTGCGGACGACGTTCGGAGGGGGGAGGGGGCGGCAGGGCTGACGCCCCGGCTCAGCCGCGCCCGTCCGGGGCCGGGTCCTCCGCGTGGGACCCGGCCCCGCGCAGCTCCAGGTGCAGCAGCGGAAAGGGCTTTCCCATGCCGTCCAGCTCGGACCGGCCCACCACGACGAACCCCATCTTCCGGTAGAAGCCGACCGCCTGCTCGTTCTGCTCGTTGACGTCCACCCGCGTCGCCCCGAGCGCGTCCACGGCGTGCCGGAGCAGCCGCCTTCCGATGCCCCGCCCGCGCAGGTCGGGGTGGATGAAGAGCATCTCCACCTTGTCGCCTTCGACTCCCAGGAAGCCCACCACGACACCCGCCGCGTCGCGCACGCAGACCAGCTCCGCCACCCCGGCTAGGGCGCCGGGGATCAGCGGCTGGAAGAACGCGACGTCGGCGGGGGCGAGGAAGTGGTGCGTCGCGCGCACGGACGCCTCCCAGACCTCCACGACCCGCGGATGGTCGTCGGTGCGGACGGGGGTGATCTCGCTCTGAAGCTCCATGGGTCCTCAGACGTGCCGGGGCGCAGGCACGAGCTCCCGCAGCCGGGCGACGAAGCGCTCCGGGTCCGGCACGCTCAGCAGCAGGGCGTATCCCTCCGTGGTGGGCACGTAGACCACGCGGCGCCGGTCGGTCACGGCGGCGAGCACCTTGCCCGAGGCACGGGTGCGGAACCAGCCGGCTTGATAGCCCGGCAGCCCCGTGCCGAAGGTGCGCATTCCCAGCCGGAGCGCGGGATCGCGGGTGAGGTCCACGGGCCGGGCCTGCTCCGGGAGGAGCGAGGACGCCGGGACGAAGCGTGGGTACTCGCCCCGTACGCGCAGCCCCTCGGCGGAGAGCGTGAACTGTGTCCGCTGCATGCGCACGGTGGAGACGACGAAGAAGCCCAGCATCCCCAGCAGGAGAAGGGCGACCAGGGCGGGCACCACGAAGGCGCGCAGCCCCGGTGCGACGAGTGGGTAGGTTTCGGTCACGTGACGGCCTCCGGGTGGTTCGGTTCTTCCTCCAGCAGTCCGTCACGCGGACGGGGCGGACCAGGAGCGCCGTCCGCGGCCGGCCCCGCGCCCACGCGGCCGCGGGCGGACTCCCTGCGTCCGGAGGCGGGAACCAGGCCGGCCGCCTTTCCCAGCCCGTGCGGCGGCATGCCGCTGTAGACGGTCTCGTACTCACCGGCGCGCACCAGGTAGGTCTCGTGCCAGATCCCCACGTCGCCGCGGCTGCCGGCCATGCGCTTGTTGAAGGCCACCCACGCCGGCCAGTGCTGGTGGTCGTGGCTGCGCGCGTACGCCTCCAGGTGATCGAACGAGCGCCAGTACTGCACGATCGTCATCCCGCCGGAGATGGAGCCCAGGAAGCCGCTCTCGGGGCGCCGCTCCAGCTCCCTGAGCATCCGCGGCATCGCCAGGAACGTGGGGAGCCACTTGTGGAGCTTCCAGGGCTTGTTGATGCGCATGCCGATGAGGAACACGACGAAGTCGCCCTCGATCCGGGCGGTCATCCGCTGCGGGATGATCTCGGCCATACGACCCTCCGCGGGTGAAGGCTGGGCGTGGCGGGACCGGCCGGGGTGGAAGTTAGGACCCGGCGCGGCGGTGGAAAAGAAAGTCGAAGGAGGGGCTGCGAGAAGCGCCGTGCCCGGAGACGGTCGGGAGAGTGGGACGGCCGTCGCTCAGAGGCGCTTCAGGAACTCCACCCCGCCGATCCTCCCGTCCCGCAGCACGTCCAGCACAAGCTCTCCCTCGCGCGGGTGGTGGAGCACCACGTTCTCCTCGAATTGCCACGCCGAGCCCGGCTCGTCGGGACGGGCCGGGTCCACGAAGTAGAGGTACGCCCGGCCACCCTCGGCAGCGCGGGTGCACCTGGCGAGCGCCTCCGCCAGCCATGGCTCGTCGGGGCGGGAGTCCCGGGCGAGCGCCACCAGCCAGGCCGGGTCGTACGGCTCCCACCGCATGTCGGGTCCCGGTCAGGGAGCGGGCGGCGCGACCAGGCCCGCGCGCCGGCCGACCGCCGCGCCCGCCTCCACCAGCGCGACGTAGCCGTAGCCGAACAGCAGCACGAACGCGCCCATGAACAGCATGGACTCCGCGAACCGGCCCGCGTCCGCACCTCCCCGGGCGGCCACGGAATAGACCAGCACCGGGAGAAGCTGCACGGGAACCATCAGGAGCGGGGCCAGCCAAATGGCCCGGCGCAGCTCGCGTGCGGGCCGGCGGCGGCTCCACCACAGGATCCCCCCGGCGACCAGCATGTAGGGGAGGCCGCCGACGAGCCCCGAGTACATGGCGATGCCGAGCCAGGGGGCCGCAGGTGCGCTTTCACCCAGCAGCATGCCGGCCACCCCCGCACCGGCGGCGGCGAGCAGCGGGAGGAGCAGGCTGCGTGCGTAGTAGGTGCGCGCGCTCATGCTCGGCGGTGTGAGGGGAAGGAGGACCGGGCCGGCGCGGCGTGCCGCTCACTCGCGGTACGGCGCATCGGACCGCGGGGCGTCCGGCAGCTGCTCGTCCAGCGACTGCCGGTAGCGGACGCAGCCGCGCAGGAACTCCGGCCAGGTGGGGACCGTGGGCAGCGGGTCGGTCCGCTCGGGCAGCAGCGCCCAGAGCGCCGGATGGTGCCAGCACAGCTCGTGGCCGGTGCCGTCGCGGTGTGCGCGGATGCCGGCCCGCAGCCGCTTCGCCTCGGCGACCAGCTCCTCGCGGGACATCCGCTCCAGGTCGTCGTCCATGTCGCCTCCCCGTTGTCGATGGCCGGCCGCGCGATCCGCCGGCCGCGCCGGTCAGCCGCCGAACAGCTTCCTGAGCAGGCTGAAGCGGGGATAGCCCGGGTTCGCGCGGGCGGCGTCGCGGACGGTGGAGTCCTCGTCGTCGCCCAGGCGCTTCAGCGTTTCCGGGCGGACGCCGGCGCGCACCGCCACCGCCTCGCGCACGCTCCACTCGGGGTCGCCGGCGAGCGAGTCCAGCGCTTCCGGGGGCGTGGCCGGGTGGGCGGCGACCGCCGCGCGCGCCGAGTCGTCCGGGCTGGCGGCGAGCTCCGCGAGCAGGGCTGGCAGCGTGTCGGGGTGCTTCGCGAGCGGCTCGTCCAGCTCCGCGCGCTCCGATGGGACGCGCTCGCGGTTCAGCCGCGCCAGCTCCGCCAGGACCTCGGCCGGAGTCGCGGGGTTCTCGGCGATCGCCACCATCACGTCGCTCACGTCGGACGGGTCGAAGTCGTCCTCGTCGCCCTCGAAGTCGTCGGACAGGCGGTGCGCCACCCGGGCGGCCACCGTCCGCAGCGCCTCGGGCGGGGCGTGGCGATTTCGGGCGACGGCCTCCAGGATCCAGCCCCGGTCCGTATCCGCCAGCGCCGGCCAGAGCGCCGCCGGGAGCGACGGGTTCTCCAGCACCGTGGACGCGAGCGATTCGTCCGCCTCCAGCAGCCGGCGCAGCGCGGTCTCCGGCGCGCGGGGGTGCCGCGCCACGGCCTCGCGGACCGCGGAGTCCAGGTGGCGCGAGAGCGCGTCCAGCCGCTCCGGCGCGGTGGCGGGGTCCTCGGCCTCGTGCCGGGCCCGCTTCCGCGCGCCGGGCTCCCGCAGCAGGTACCAGGCGCGGACCGTCGGGGCGGGGTGCAGCACGTGCCACAGGTCGTCGGGGAGGTACGCCGCACCCGCGCAGTACTCGCACGTCACCACCCGCGTGCTCCCGTCCACGCGCAGCACGCCGGCGCACGACGGGCAGTTGAACGCCACCGGCTGGGCGGTCGTGCGGGGTGCCACGACCTCGGCGCCGCCGGGCGCCGGAAGCTGCGTCTCGTCCTCGCCCACCAGCAGCGGGAAGCCGGAGAGCACGAACGGCTCCGGCGGGACGCGCAGCAGCGTTCGCGCGCCGCACGCCCCGCACGGGAGCGAGCCGGCGTCGGCGCTTGCCAGCGCCTCCTCCGTGGAGATCGCGGCGCCGCACGAATAGCACGCGGGCCCGCTGGCGGCGGCCTCCAGCGACACCTCGCGGCCGACGGTGAAGATGGTCGACTCCCCCGGGCCGACGTCGCCCAGGATCGCCGCCCAGAACTCGTCACTCAGCTCGTTCGGCGCGCCGCACGCGGGGCAGGCGAGCCGCGGCGCCAGGGCGTTGAGCGGGAGCGCGCCGCCGCAGCGGGTGCACGCGGTGCGGAGCCGGAGGGCGAGGGTTCGCATGGGGAGCGCGCGAGAGGGTGGGGCCGGGAGCCGGGTGGCCCCGGGGCGGCCGCTATGCGCCCGGAGCGGCCTGCGCATCGGAGCAGGGGGCGTCCGGGAGCTGCTCGTCCAGCGACTGGCGGTAGCGCACGCAGCCGGTCAGGAACTCCGGCCAGGAGGGGGGACCGCGGGCAGCGGGGGCGAGTCAGCTACCAAGCGGCTCCCAGGCCGTGCCGGTACGCCTGTACAGCTCGGGGCTCAGAGGGTGATCGGCTCGGCCCTGCACTCTCAGGCACAGCGCACGCAGGTCGGCCAACGCCTCGGGCGACGCCGAATCTCCAAAGGCGAGCATATCCCTGGCGGGGAATGCGACGACGAACCCGTTCGGTGCGAGATGACCGTACCAGCTGGACCAGAACTCGTCGAGAAGGAGCATGCTCGCCTCATGGCCACCACCGGCCAGCACGGCGTACATGTCGTCATGGGGCCGGACTTCCACGTGCTGCTCGGCGAAGGACCGGAGGTTGAGCAGCGCCCGCTGGTGGAGCTCGTGCTCCGTGAGGCCGGCCGCGGCCAGGTGCCGGTTCAGGACGTACGTGAAATGGTCCCCTTCATCGACGAGGTAGACCACCCCGAGACGGTGTCCGATGTCCCGCAGCACGGGACTGTCGGCTTCGGCCAGGACGTGGACCGGACCCTGGTCGTCCGGAAAGTCGAACTTCAGGTGGGCGAGCGCGCTCAAGCAGAAGTCGCGCGCAGACGCGTCGACGTGTGTCCGGGGCTGATGGTCGAGCTCGGAACCGGACACGGGCAACGCGCCCGGGGGTGATGGCTCCAGCGCCGCACCTTCTTCCTCCGGCGGGGCGGGGGGGAGCCCCCGGGCCACGGCCATGTCGGAGAGCGCGGCGGCCATGCGGCGCCGCGCCTCGTGCATCAGGGGGAGCACGTCGGCCTCGCCGAGGCCGGCGGTGGGGATCGGGTCCAGGACGCGGATCTCCACGTCGCCGGGCTCCAGCCGGCGGTCGGGGATGCTCATCCGCGGTGCCAGCGGCGACACCACCACCGGCACCAGCGGCGCCCCCGTGGCGACGGCCATGTAGAACGCCCCCTTCTTGAAAGGGAGCATCCGCCCCGGCTCCTTGCCGCGCGTCCCCTCGGGAAAGATCCACACCGCCGCCCTGCGCTGGACGATCGCCTCCTCCACCTCCTTGAGCCGCCCCACCGCGCTCCGGTTGTCCGCGCGGTCGATGAGGATGTTGCCGGTGACGGTGTAGATCCACCCGAAGAACGGGATGCTCCGCAGCTCCTTCTTGGCGATCACCACCGAGCCGGGCGCGAAGGCCTGCGCCAGGATGGGCACGTCCAGCACGCTCTGGTGGTTGCCGATGAAGATGCACGGCCGGTACGCGTGCAGCCCCGCCTCGCCCGTGATCCGCACGCGCAGTCCCAGCGCCGGCTGCTGGAGCCGGTACAGCAGCGTGGCGTAGTCGTACGCCACCCGCGACCTGTCGCGCCGGAAGAGCGCGATGCCCACCCCGTAGACCGAGGCGACGACGAAGGCCAGCAGGCCGAGCGCGATGCGGACGTAGAACATTCGGGGTGCCGCGGGTGGGACCGGCTCCCCCTCGCCGGGCCGGGCGAGGGGGAGTGCTGCCGACGCAAAGCGTACTGCGTACTCCGTACTGCCGTTTTATTTCCGGCTCACCAGCGTGGCCGAGGCCTGGTCGGTGGGCTTGAGGATGATCTCGTCGATGTTGACGTGCGGCGGGCGGGTGGCGCACCAGAGCACGGCGTCGGCGATGTCGTCGGCCACCAGCGGGGTCATGCCGGCGTAGACGCGGTCCGCGCGCTCCCGGTCGCCGTGGAAGCGGACCACGCTGAACTCCGTCTCCACCATCCCGGGGTCCACCGTGCTCACCCGCACGCCGGTGCCCAGCAGGTCCATCCGCAGCCCCTTGGTGATCGCTCCCACGGCGTGCTTGGTGGCGCAGTACACCGCGCCGCCGGGGTACACCTCGTGCCCCGCCACCGAGCCGATGTTGACCACGTGTCCCCGTCCGCGCGCCACCATCCCGGGGAGCACGGCGCGGGTGACGTAGAGCAGCCCCTTGACGTTGGTGTCCACCATCTCGTCCCAGTCGGCGGGGCTTCCCTCGTGCGCCTTTTCCAGGCCCCGCCCCAGGCCGGCGTTGTTCACCAGCACGTCCACCTCGGCCCACTCCGCGGGGAGGCCGCCCAGGACCGCCGCCACCGCCTCCGCGTCGCGGACGTCCAGCTCCAGCAGCCGGCTCTCGGTGCCGTGCGCGTCGCGCAGCTCGGCGGCGAGCGCCTCCAGGCGCTCCGCGCGGCGCGCGGCCAGGAGCAGGCGGGCGCCCGCCCCCGCGAAGGCGCGGGCGCAGGCGGCGCCGATGCCGGCGCTGGCGCCGGTGACGAGCACGGTCCGGAAGCTGTATCTCACGTCGGGATCTCGTTTACGCGGTGTTCGAGCAGGGGGCGGTCTCAGCCGGCTCCGGGGCGGCCGCCGCCGGAGCGCTCCATGTAGCGCTCCGGGCGGTCCAGCTCCGCGAAGCCGAACCGGCGGTACAGGCCGTGCGCGTCCTGCGTCACCAGCAGCCAGCGCCACACGCCCTGCAGCTCCGGGTGCGAGAGCACGGCCTCCATCAGCAGCTTCCCCAGGCCCGCGCCGCGCTCCTCCTCCAGCACGAACACGTCGGCGACGTAGGCCAGCTTCACGTGGTCGGTGACCACGCGCGCGAAGCCCACCTGCCGCCCGCCGCGGTACAGCCCGAAGGGGAGGGAGTGCCGGATGGAGCGCGCCACGTCCTCCGCGGAGATGCCGGGGCTCCAGTAGGAGCGGGTCAGGAAGCCGTGCACCACGGCCAGGTCCACGAGACTGCGCTCGGTGCTGACCAGGTACTCGCCGCGCCGCAGCTCGTGCGGGGGCGAGCCGCCGTCGGGATTCTCAGCTGTCATCGGAAGGTGCGGCACGCTCGCGCTCGAACTCGTCCAGGCGGAGCAGGAACTGGCGCGGCGTGACGATGCGCACGCCCCGGTACTCGCCCACGACCAGCAGGTCCTGGTCGCTGCTGACCAGGAACGACGCGCTCCCGGCCAGCGCGCAGGAAAGGATCATGTCGTCGTTCGGGTCGCGGATCCCGGCTTCCGAGACGTCCGGCTCCCACTTCGCCTGGACGGACTCCAGCTCCAGCAGCGCAAGGAAGCGGTTCACCTCGGAGTCGGTGAAGGCGTACCTGCGGCGGATGCGCGGGTAGTCGAGCGTGTGGCGCGTTTCCGCGAGGATCCGGCGGGAGGTGACCAGCACGAAGCGGTTTGCCCGCCAGGCCGCGAACACCTGGGCGGGCACGCCGGCCGGGACGATGAGGGTGCTGACGAAGACGGACGTGTCAAGGACGGCCCGGATCATTCTGCTTCCTCACGGCGGCGAGCGCCTCGGCGATGTCCGCTTCGGCCTCTTCCTCCGGCACCTGGGGCATCCGGGCGCGGATCTCGTCGACGATCTGGAAGCGCTCCTCCCGCTCCGCCATCATGCGGTTGTACATCTCCAGCGGGACCACCGCGGCCATGGGCCTGCCGGAGCTCTCCAGGATCACCGTGTCGCCCCCGTAGTGAACCCGCCCCACCAGCTCCGACAGCTTCTGCCTCGCCTCGCGGGCGCCCATGCGGATGATCATGCGTCCTCCTGATGCTCGTGTGCGAATTGTGTACACAAGCTACGCAGTGGGGCGAGCGCGGTCAAGCTTCACGCGCCGGTCTCGCCCAGGAGCCAGCGGCGCACCCGGTCCAGCGCGGTCTGCGCCGTCATCCCCTTGACCCAGTCGCGGCTGCGCTCGCCCAGGTCGTAGCGGCGCGACCAGGAGCCGCCCTCCCAGGCCAGCCCCACGCACACCGTCCCCACCGGCTTGTCCGGCGAGCCCCCGCCCGGCCCGGCGATCCCGGTGGTGGAGAGGCCCAGGTCCGCGCCGGCCAGGCGGCGGACGCCCACGGCCATCTCCTCGGCGGTCTGCGGACTGACCGCGCCGTGCTCGCGCAGCGTCTCCGGGCGCACCCCCAGCAGCCGCTCCTTGGCGTCGTTCGAGTAGCTGACCACCCCCATCACGAAGTACTCCGAGCTGCCCGGCACCTCGGTGATGCGGTGGCCGATCAGGCCGCCGGTGCACGACTCCGCCACGGCCAGCGTCAGGCCGCGCTCGCGCAGCAGCCTGCCCACCGTCTGCTCCATCCCCTCGTCGCCGATGGCGTACAGGTGGCTGCCCAGCCGCTCGCGGACCCGGGCCTCCAGCGCGTCCAGCCGCCCCTCCAGGTCGTCGTCCGGGGCGCCGGCGACGGTGAGCCGCGCCTGGATGCGGGGGAAGGCGGCGCGGAAGGCCAGCCGCGCCTCGGAGGGGGAGACGACGCCGGCGAGCAGCTCGTCCAGGCGGCTCTCGGCCAGGCCGAAGGTGCTGAAGACGCGCGACACGAAGCGGCGGCCGGGGCTCAACCCCTCCAGCCAGGGGATCACCGTTTCCACGGCCATGCGCTTCATCTCGCGCGGGACGCCGGGGAGGCACACCACGTGGCGGATCGCCCCGCCGCGCCCCACCGGGCAGATGAAGCCGGAGGCGGTGCCCAGCGGGTTGGGGACGATGGTGCTCCCCTCGGGGAAGAGCGCCTGCTTGCGGTTGTTCTCGGGCATCTCCATGCCGCGGCCGCGGAAGCGCTCCTCGATGATCGCCAGCGAGGGCTCGTCCAGGCGCAGCGGGCGCCCGGCCAGCCGCGCCACCACGGCGGTGGTGAGGTCGTCGGCGGTGGGGCCCAGCCCGCCGGTGGAGATGGCGACCTCCGCCTCGGCGAGGGCGCGCTCCCAGGCGCGGGCCATGGCGTCCTCGTCGTCCGGGACGGCGAAGCCGGCGACCGGCTCCACTCCCACGCCGCGGAGCTGCTCGGCCAGGAAGCCGGAGTTGGTGTCCGTGGTGAGCCCCGCGACGATCTCGTCGCCGATGGCGAGCAGGGCGGCCTTCACCTGCCGCGCCCCCCGCGCATGGCCGCCAGCGCGGACTTGAGCCCGTCGCGCGGGACGCGGGTGAGGCCGTTGAACTCGCCGCCCGAGGCGATCCACTCGCCGCCGTCGATCACCACGCACTCGCCGTTGACGAAGGGCGCGCCGTCGGACACCAGGAAGGCGGCCAGGTTGGCCAGCTCGTCGTGGTCGCCGAAGCGGCCCATGGGGATGCGGGCCTTCGCCTCGGCCTCGATCTCCGGGGTGGGCATCAGCGCGCTCCAGGCGCCCTCGGTGGGGAAGGGGCCCGGGGCGATGGCGTTGACGCGGATGCCGTAGGTCGCCCACTCCACGGCGAGGGAGCGGGTCATGGCGAGCACGCCGGCCTTGCCCGCGGCGGAGGGGACCACGAAGGCGGAGCCGGTCCAGGCGTAGGTGGTGACGATGTTGAGGATGCTGCCGCCCCGGCCCCGCTCGATCATCCCGCGGCCCACGGCCAGCGTGGCGTTGAAGGTGCCGTACAGGACGGTCTGCACCACGGCGTTGAAGCCGCCGGGGGACAGGTCCTCGGTGGCGGCGAGGAAGTTGCCCGCGGCGTTGTTCACCAGCACGTCCACCCCGCCGAAGCGCTCCGCCACGGCGGCGGAGGCGGCCTCCACCTGCGCGAAGTCGCGCACGTCGCAGGGGTGGGTGAAGACGCGCTCGCCCGTGGGGTCGATCTCCCGGGCGGCGCCGGCCAGCCGCTCCTCGCTGCGGCCGGTGATCGCCACGCGGGCGCCGAGCGCCGCGAACTTCTTCGCCATGGAGAGCCCCAGCCCGGAGCCTCCCCCCGTGACCAGCACCGACTTTTCCCGCAGCAGGTCGTCCCTGAACATGTCCTCTCCCCCGGGCGCAGTGTGGGTGCGCGGCCGGGGCGCGCGGCGCCCCGGCTCTCGCCGCCAAGTTACGCCCCGACCGGTGCGGCGGACAGGGGGACCGGGCGCGCGGGCGCGGGAGGATTGCGGCGCGCGCCCGGCCGATGTAGTCATTTCCCATCCACGCCACACCCGTCGCTTTCCCGACGCCGCGCCCCGGCCCGCTCCCGCGGACGCCCCGGGCGTGCCCACCCGCCGCGACCCATGCCGCTGCAGATCATCTCCCTCGCCCAGCTCAAGCACGGATACACGGGCGCCAACGTGGACCGTCCCCGGGTCTTCGAGCTGATCGCCAGGACCGTGTTCGAGTACCACACAGTCAACGTCTGGGGCAAGCACGCCGAGGGCGGCTCGTGCCGCGCCGCCGCCATGAAGGTGGGCGGCGAGTTCATCTTCGGGCGGAGCGTGTTCAAGGAGCGGCACGCCGAGGAGGAGGTGGTGCAGAAGATCCAGAAGGCCGGCTGGAACGGCACCTTCGACTACATGTACGTGGACATCGAGCCGTGCCACAGCGGCCGCTACGGGGGCCACGACTGCAAGGGGCTGCTGTGGAAGACCTTCGACTCCGGCAAGGTGTTCTACGCGTTCGACCAGGACGACTACGAGAAGGGGCTGAACGGGCTGTTCCGCAGCAACGACGTGCAGACGCAGATCCAGGAGCTGCAGCGCATGGCGGGGTGGGAGCCGGAGTACATCAAGCTGGGGAGGAACAAGTAGGCGCGCCGCCGGGCGTGGCGGGCGGGCGCCGCGGCGGGTAACTTTCCCGGCCCGCGGGAGTATCAAGCCCGCCCGGCCGCCCCGGCTCCCAAGGTACCCGGAAGTCCACACGATGCAGTCCCTTTCCCGTCCCGCCCGCACCCTGCTGGCCGCCCTCGCGCTGGCGCTGGCGGCGCTCGCCCCCGCTCCGCTCCGCTCGCAGCTGCTGTCCGGGCCCTCCGCCGCGCCCACGGGCGCCGGGGACGGCGCGGAGCTGGGCGTGTTCCTGCTCACCATGGGGCAGGGCGACCTGGTGTGGGAGCGCTTCGGGCACGACGCCATCTGGATCCACGACCCGGTGGCGGGGACGGACCAGGTCTACAACTACGGGCTGTTCGACTTCCGCTCGCCGGGGTACTGGCAGCGCTTCATGAAGGGGAACTGGATCTACCAGGTGGGCGCCGTCGACCTGGGGCGCACGCTGGCGGAGTACCAGTACCTGAACCGCTCGGTGTGGGCGCAGGAGCTGAACCTGACGCCGGCCGAGAAGCGCGAGGTGCAGGCGTTCCTGGAGTGGAACGTCCAGCCTGAGAACCGCGAGTACCTGTACGACTACTACCGCGACAACTGCTCCACGCGCATCCGCGACGTGATCGACCGGGCGACGGGCGGGCGGCTGAAGGCGGCGACGGCGGGGAAGCCCACCGGCACCACCTACCGCTGGCACAGCGAGCGGCTGGTGGAGGGCGACAAGCTGTCGTACTTCGGGCTGCTGGGCGGCCTGGGGCCCGCGGCGGACCGCCCCATCGACCAGTGGGAGGAGATGTTCCTGCCCGGCAAGGTGAGGGAGCAGGTGCGCCGGGTGCAGGTGCCGGACGCCGGCGGCCGCCTGGTGCCGCTGGTGAAAGCGGAGCACACCCTGTTCGAGGCGGCCGGCCGCGCGCCGGAGGCGGAGAAGCCGCCCTTCTGGCTCCCCTGGTACCTGCTCGCCGGCCTGGCCCTGGGCGGCGCGCTGGTCGGGCTGGGCGCGCTGGCGCGGCGCTCCGTGGCCGGCCGCATCGGCTTCGCGCTGGTGGGCGGGCTGTGGTCCTTGATCGGCGGGCTGGGCGGGGCGATCCTGCTGGGGCTGTGGACGCTGACCAACCACCGCATCGCCTACCGCAACGAGAACCTGCTCCAGTTCGACCCCCTGGCGCTCGGACTGGTGGTGCTGGTGCCGGCCGTGGCCTTCGGCGCGCGGTGGGCGGCCCGCCCCGCGCGGCTGCTGGCCCTCGCCGTGGCGGGGCTCTCCCTGCTGGGGCTGGTGATGCAGGTGCTCCCCGGGCTGGACCAGGTGAACGGCACGATGATCGCCTTCACGCTGCCGGCGCACCTGGGGCTCGCGTGGGCCGTGGACCGGCTGGCGAGGGGGAACGGCAGGGGACAGGGGACAGGGGACAGGGGACAGCCTGCAACGGAAGTACGGAGTACGAAGTACGCAGCGCGCTGAACGGCGACGGCGACCCCCTCCCCCGGCCCCTCCCCGCAAGGGGGAGGGGAGAACGACACGGCGCGGGGGCAGAGTCCGTCGCGCTCGACACCCCTCACCCCCCGGCCCCCTCTCCCACAAGGGGAGAGGGGGAGAACGACAAAAGCGAGCTCCGGGCAGCCCTCCCCCGGCACGGGGGAGGGTGGCGAG
>DASVQR010000010.1:0-41624 GCA_036389055.1 Longimicrobiaceae bacterium
GAGCAGCGCCGCGATGGCCGAGGGCACGGTGTTGACCAGCCGCACCTGGTCCGCGGCGGGGGCGTGCGGCAGGGCGAGCGCGTTGTCCACCAGCACGATGCGCCCGCCCAGCGACAGCGGCAGGAACAGCTCGTAGACGGAGAGGTCGAAGCACACCGAGGTGGCCGCCAGCACGCCGTCCAGCTCCTCCGGCGTGTAGACGCCGGCGGCCCAGGCCAGCAGCGCCACGGCGCTCCTGTGCTCGATCGCCACGCCCTTGGGCGTGCCGGTCGACCCCGACGTGTAGATCAGGTAGGCCAGGTTGTCCGGCGTCGCCGCGCAGGGCGGGGTTGCGGCGCTCTCCCGCGCGATCTCGTCCGCCGCGGCGTCCAGGGCGACGACGCGCACGCCGTCGGGCACGGGGACGATGCCGCGCAGCGAGCGCTGCGTCAGCAGCACGGCCACGCCGGCGTCGCGCAGGGTGAACTCCAGGCGCTCGGCGGGATAGGCGGGGTCGAGCGGGACGTAGGCGGCGCCGGCCTTGAGCACGCCCAGCAGCGCGACCAGCAGCTCCGGGGTGCGCTCCAGGCACACGCCCACGCGGGCCTCCGGCCCGGCGCCCAGGGCGAGCAGGTGGCGGGCGAGGCGGTTGGCGCGCCCGTCCAGCTCGCGGTACGTCAGGCGCGCGTGCTCGTGGAGCAGCGCGGCCGCGTCCGGGGTGCGCGCCGCCTGCGCCTCGAACAGCTGGTGGATGCAGCGGTCGGCGGGATACTCCGCCTCGGTGCGGTTCCACTCCTCCAGCACCCTGCGGCGCTCCGCGGCGTCCATGGCCTCCGCCCCGGAGAGCCCCGCCTCCGGGCCGCCCGCGATCCGCTCCTCCGCCTCCCCCCCCTGCGCCTGCCCGGCCTCGCCGCGGGCACCGCTCGCGACCGGACCGCTCCGGTCCTCCTGGGAATACATCAAGGCTGCCACCCGGTACAGGGGAATGGGTCCGTCGGATCGGGCGCGCCGGGCGCCCGTCGGGCAGGTCGGGGGACGGGGAGGAGCGCCCCGCCCGCCGGGAGCACGTCGAGCCCCGGAGCGGACGGCGCCCCCGCACCCCGCCGGGGGAGTGCTCGTGCCGGGAGGGTGCCCCTGCGAGGCTTCGGGACCGTGCCGACACGTACCAACGCGGACGGCGCCCCGCGGCCGGACAGGGCCGCGGGGCGCCGCTCCGGGACCACCAGCTACAGGCCGGCCTCCGCCATCTTGTCGCGGAGGCTCTTGGGGCGCATGTCGGTCCACACCTCCTCGACGAAGGCCAGGCACTCGGCCTTGAGCCCCTGCTTCCCGGCCTTGCTCCACCCCAGCGGCAGCTCCTTGTGGGCCGGCCAGATGGAGTACTGCTCCTCGTGGTTCACCACCACCTCGTACACGGTGGTGTCCTCGCGCTCGTCGACGGCCATGTCTGCTCCTGGTACGGGGTTGTGTGGGGGTGCGGGGGTCAGGCGGGCGAGGCGAGCTCCGCCACCGTGCGGGCGCCGGCGACGGCGATCCCCGGGAGGGAGATCGTGCCCTCCATCGCCAGGCCGTTGTAGATCATGCCGCTGCGGGCCGCGTACAGGTCGAGCACCGCGCACGCCTCGGCGCGCAGCACGTCGTGGTCGATGCCGATCCCGCGGCTGGACAGGTACTCGTGCGAGGCCTGGAACACCGGCCCCTCGTCGAAGCCGATGCGCTCCGCGTCCGCCGACCGGGCCCCGCAGACGATGCGGCGGACGCCGCTCCACAGGGCGGCGCCCAGGCACATGGCGCAGGGGGCGCAGGAGGTGACCAGCTCGTGCTGCACCTCGCCGTCCAGCGAGAAGCTGCGCACGCGCTCGCCGGCCATCATCAGGGCAACCCCTTCGGCGTGCAGCATGCAGTTGTTGAGCGGGACGACCAGGTTCATCCCCACGGACACCAGCCGCCCCGTGCGCGTCTCGAACACGGCGGCGCCGAACGGCCCCCCGGTGCCGCGCAGCACGTTCTGCAGCGAAAGGTCGATGGCCAGCCGCATCTTGTCGGCGTCCGACGCGTAGCATCGGTCCCAGTCCACGTGGCCGACGACCCAGTCCGGGTAGCGGATGCTGATTGCCGATGCGATCAAGCCGACCTCTGGCGTTGGAAGTGGAGAAGCGACCGGATCTGCCGAGGAGGATCCCCCGGGGCGCGACGCCCGGAGCGGGGGAACTGATGTCTCCGCGCCGCGGCGGCCGGAGGAGCCCCGGCCCCGCGCCGGCGCCCGCGGATGGGCCCGGATGGGGTCGGAGGGAGACGGGCGGCCCGCGTCACGTGTTTCCCGGACACGCAGCGCGGGTGCTGCATTGCAGGTCAGGTATTATACGCTGAGAAGCTAACCGGAATCGTGCGGAGCGGTCAAGGGTGGCTCCAAGTGCCCGCGTGGCGCCCGGGGCAGGCGCAAGCCGCGACCGGGGCGGCGCTTCGCGGGGCCCGCCGGAGGGGGAGGGCGGCGGCGGTTGCGCGCTTCCCGGCGCGCCTTTATAGTAGCTTGCCCCGCACACTTCAAGACACGTTTGATGTTTGCTGCGACTGTGTGGGGACACGCCGCGTTCGGCGTCGCCGGCCCCCGCACTCCCCCCTGGCAGCGCCCCGGCACGGACCAGCGGAACGAGCGCGCGGGCGGGCCCTCCAACCGGGCGTCGGCGTCCATCCCTCACCATGCCGGAGGGGCAGACCGTGAGCAATCCCGTGGATCAGACCGTGGTGCTGCCGCTCTCCTTCGCGCAGGAGCGGCTCTGGTTCTTCGACCGTTTCGCGCCGGGGAGCCCGCTCTACAACATCCCCGCGGCGCTGCACTTCAGCGGCGACCTGGACGTGCGGGCGCTCCGCCGCGCCCTCGCCGAGATCGTCCGCCGGCACGAGGCGCTGCGCACCACCTTCCGCGAGGTGGACGGGGCGCCGGCGCAGGTGATCGCCCCGTCCGTGGACTTCGAGCTGCGGGTGCTGGACCTCGCCGCGCTGGGCGAGGCGGACCGCCTGGCGGAGTCCCGCCGGCGCGCCACGGAGGACGCGGAGACCCCCTTCGACCTGGCGGTGGGCCCCCTCTTCCGCATGTGGCTGCTGCGGCGGTCGGCGGACGACTACTCCTTCCTGCTCACCATCCACCACATCGTCGCCGACGGGTGGAGCACGGGCGTGTTCTTCCGCGAGCTGTCGGCGCTGTACGACGCGTACGGCGACGGCCGGGAGTCGCCGCTCCCCGAGCTGGAGGTGCAGTACGGCGACTACGCCGTGTGGCAGCGCGAGCAGCTGGGCGAGGACGTGATGGAGCGGGAGCTGGCCTGGTGGAGGGAGCGGCTCGCCGGGGCCCCGGAGCTGCTGGAGCTCCCGGCCGACCGCCCGCGCCCGGCCGTGCAGACGCACCGGGGGACGCACGAGCGCGTGGAGCTCCCGCCCGCGCTGTCGGAGCGCCTCAAGGAGCTGGCGCGGCGCGAGGGGGCCACGCTGTTCATGGTGATGCTGGCGGCCTTCCAGGCGCTGCTCGCCAAGTACGCGGGGACGGACGACGTGGTGGTGGGGAGCCCCATCGCCGGCCGCACGCAGCGGGAGCTGGAGGCGCTGATCGGCTTCTTCGTCAACACGCTGGTGCTGCGGACGGACCTGTCCGGCGACCCCACCTTCCGGGAGGCGGTGGCCCGGGTGCGGGCGGTCACCCTGGGCGCCTACGAGCACCAGGAGGTGCCCTTCGAGCGGCTGGTGGAGGCGCTCCAGCCGGAGCGGTCCCTGAGCCGCTCGCCGCTCTTCCAGGTGATGTTCTCGCTGCACAGCACCGACAACTCGCCGGACAGCCTGCCGGAGGTGCGGATGGCGGGGATGGAGGCGGACCTCCACACCGCCAAGTTCGACCTGGCGCTGGCGCTCACCCTGCACGGGGAGGGCCTGCGGGCCTCGGCGGCCTACAGCACCGACCTGTTCGAGCGCGACACGGTGCTGCGGCTGCTCGCGCACTACCGGCGGCTGCTGGAGCAGGTCGCGGCCGACCCGGACGTGCGCCTGTCGGAGCTGGCGCTGCTGGACGGCGGGGAGCGCCGCCGGGTGCTGGAGGCGTGGAGCCGCGCCGACGAGGAGGTGCCGTCCGACGGCGTCGTCCACCGGCTGTTCGAGGCGCAGGCCGCCCGCGCGCCGGACGCGCCGGCGCTGGTCTTCGCCGGCGAGACGATCTCGTACGGCGAGCTGAACGCGCGGGCGAACCGGCTCGCCCGCCACCTGCGCGGCCTTGGCGTGGGCCCGGAGGCGCGGGTGGGGATCTGCCTCCCCCGCACGCCGGAGATGGTCGCAGCGCTGCTGGCCGTGCTCAAGGCGGGCGGCGCGTACGTGCCGCTGGACCCGGACTTCCCGCGCGAGCGGCTGGGGTGGATGCTGGAGGACGCGGGCGCCCGCCTGGTCCTCACCGAGTCCGCGCTCGCGGACCGCCTCCCCGCCGGCGCCCGGGCCGTGCGGCTGGACGCCCTCGCCGCCGAGCTGCGCGCCCTCCCCGACGGCGACCCGGAGGGCGGCGCGCTCCCGGACAACCTGTCGCACGTCATCTTCACCTCGGGCTCCACCGGCCGGCCCAAGGGCGTGATGATCCGCCACGCCTCCGTGGTCGCGCTGCTGCACTGGCTGCGCGGCCACGTCACCGACGAGGAGCGCTCGGCGGTGCTCGCCTCCACCTCCACCAGCTTCGACGTCTCCGTCGCCGAGATCTGGGGGACGCTGTGCTGGGGCGGCAGGCTGCTGCTCGCCGAGAACGCCCTGTCGCTGGCGGAGATGGGGGACGCGGGCGTGGTCCTGGCCACCATGGTCCCCACCGCCGCCGCCGAGCTGCTCCGGACCGGCGCCGTCCCGCCGAGCGTGCGGGCGTTCAACCTGGCCGGCGAGGCGCTGCCGGAGTCGCTGGCGCGGGGCCTGTACGACCTGGGCACCGTGGAGGTCGTCCGGAACCTGTACGGGCCCACGGAGGACACCACCTACTCCACCTGGTCGCTCGTCCCCCGCGGGGCGGAGCGGGTCGTCATCGGCCGGCCGGTCGCCAACTCGCGGGCCTACGTGCTGGACGCCGCCCTCGCCCCCGTCCCCGCCGGCATCCCCGGCGAGCTGTACCTGGCGGGCGACGGCACCGCGCGCGGCTACGCGGCCCGCCCCGACCTCACCGCCGAGCGCTTCCTCCCCGACCCCTTCGGCCCGCCGGGGAGCCGCATGTACCGGGTGATGGACCGCGCCCGCTGGACGGACGCCGGGGAGCTGGTGTACCTGGGCCGCACGGACACCCAGGTCAAGGTGCGCGGCTTCCGCGTCGAGCTGGGCGAGATCGAGAGCGCGCTGCTGGACCACCCGGGCGTGCGCGCCGCCGTGGCGCTGGCGCGCGAGGACGCCCCCGGCGAGCGGCGGCTGGTGGCGTACGTGGTCCCCGAGGGCGCCGCGCCGGACGCGAACGCGCTGCGCGCGCACCTGGGCGGGCGCCTGCCGGCGTACATGCTGCCGGCCGCGTTCGTCGCGCTGGATAGCATTCCCCTCACGCCCAGCGGCAAGCTGGACCGGCGCGCCCTCCCCGCGCCCGACTTCTCCGCGGCGGAGCGCTACGCGGCGCCCGCGACCCCCACGGAGGAGGTGCTCGCCGGGATCTGGGCGGAGATCCTCCGCGCCGACCGGGTGGGCGTCCGCGAAACCTTCTTCGAGCTGGGCGGCCACTCGCTGCTCGCCATCCGCGTGGTGTCGCGCGTGCGCGACGCGCTGGGGGTGGAGCTGCCGCTGCGCGCCCTCTTCGAGGCGCCCACCGTGGCCGAGCTCGCCGCGCGGGTGGAGGCGCTGCGGCGCGCGGAATCGCCCGTGCTGCCGCCGGTGGTGCCCGTAGAGCGCGGCGGGCCGCTGCCGCTCTCCTTCGCCCAGGAGCGGCTCTGGTTCCTGGACCGGCTGGAGCCGGGGAGCGCCTTCTACAACATCCCCGCGGCGCTGCGGCTGGGCGGCGCGCTGGACCTGCCCGCGCTCGGGGCGGCGCTGGGCGAGATCGTGCGGCGGCACGAGGCGCTGCGCACCGTGTTCGCGGACGTGGACGGCGCCCCGGCGCAGGCGGTCGTCCCCTTCGGCGGCTTCGCGCTGGCCGTGGAGGACCTGTCCGGGCTGGGCGACGGGGAGCGCGAGGCGGAGGCCGGGCGCCGCGCCGCGGCGGACGCCGCGCGCCCGTTCGACCTTGCGACGGGCCCGCTCTTCCGCGCCACGCTGCTGAAGCTGGCCGACGACGACCACGTGCTGCTGCTGTGCATGCACCACGCGGTCGGCGACGCGTGGAGCCTGGACGTGCTCTTCCGCGAGCTGTCCGCGCTGTACGGGGCGTACCGGGAGGGCGGGGAATCGCCCCTGCCCGAGCTGCCGGTGCAGTACGGGGACTTCGCCGTGTGGCAGCGCGAGCAGCTCCGCGGCGAGGCGCTGGAGCGGCAGCTCGCCTGGTGGCGGGAGCGGCTGGCCGGCGCCCCCGCGCTGCTGGAGCTGCCCACGGACCGCCCGCGCCCGGCCGTGCAGACGTACCGCGGGGCCACCGAGCGCGTGGATCTGCCCGCCGGGTCGCTTGCCGGCCTGCAGGCCCTCGCCCGCGCCGAGGGAGCGACGCTGTTCATGACGCTGCTTGCCGCCTGGCAGGCGCTGCTGGCCCGGTACGCCGGCACGGACGACGTGGTGGTGGGCAGCCCCATCGCGGGGCGCACGCGGCGCGAGGTCGAGGGGCTGATCGGCTTCTTCCTGAACACGCTGGTGCTGCGCACGGACCTGTCCGGCGAACCCACGTTCCGCGCCGTGCTGCGCCGCGTGCGCGAGGCGACGCTGGGGGCGTACGAGCACCAGGAGGTCCCCTTCGAGCGGCTGGTGGAGGAGCTCCAGCCGGAGCGCAGCCTCAGCCACGCGCCGCTCTTCCAAGCGATGCTCGTGCTCCAGGAGCCGGAGCGCGCGGGCGGCGGCTTCGCCGGCCTGGAGCTGCGCCGGATCGGCGCCGCGAGCGGGACCGCCAAGTTCGACCTGACGCTCGCCCTCGCCCGCCACCCCGGCGGCCTCGCGGGCACGCTGGAGTACGCCACGGACCTGTTCGACCGCGCCACCGCGGCGCGGATGATCGCCCACCTGGGCCGCGTGCTGGAGCAGGTGACGGCCGATCCCGACGCGCGCCTCGCCGACCTGGAGCTGCTGGACGACGCGGAGCGCGTGCAGGTGCTGGAGGCGTGGAACCGCACGGAGGCGGACTTCCCCGCGGACCGCTGCATCCACCACCTGTTCGAGGAGCAGGCGGAGCGCACGCCGGAGGCCGTGGCCGTGGTCTCCGCGGAGGGCCCGCTCACCTACCGCGAGCTGGACCGGCGCGCCGACGCGCTCGCCCGCCACCTGGCGTCGCTGGGCGTGGGCCCGGACGCGCGCGTGGCGCTCTGCCTGGAGCGCGGCCACGGGACGATGGCCGCCCTGCTCGCCATCCTCAAGGCCGGCGGCGCCTACGTCCCGCTGGACCCGGGCTATCCGTCCGAGCGCCTGGCGCACATGCTGGAGGACTCCGCCGCCCGCGTGCTGGTGACGCAGCGGAGCCTGCTCGACCGCCTGCCGGCGTTCGGGGGCGAGACCGTGCTGCTCGACGACGGCGCGGACACGGGTGCCGTAGCAGTCGCAGGCTGTTCCCTGTTCCCTGTTCCCTGTTCCCTGTCGTCCGACAACCTCGCCTACGTCGTCTTCACCTCCGGCTCCACCGGGCGCCCCAAGGGCGTGGCGATGCCGCACCGGCCGCTGGTCAACCTGCTGGAGTGGCAGCGGCGCGACTGGCGCGCGCCGGGGGCCGCGACCACGCTCCAGTTCGCGCCGGTGAGCTTCGACGTGTCGTTCCAGGAGATCTTTTCCTGCTGGGCGTCCGGCGGGCGGGTGGTGATGATCCCCGACGAGCTGCGCTACGACCCGGCGGGGCTGCTGGAGACGGTGGAGCGCGAGGGGGTGGAGCGGCTGTTCATGCCCTCGGTGGCGCTCCAGCACCTGGCGGAGGCGGCGGAGGCGCGCGGGCTGGTCCCCTCGCGGCTGCGCGAGGTGGTCACTGCGGGCGAGCAGCTGCGCGTGACGGAGCCGCTGCGGCGCTGGCTGGCGGCCGTGGGGGCGCCGCTGCACAACCAGTACGGGCCGTCGGAGACGCACGTGGCCACGGCGCTGGCGCTGGAGGGCGACCCCGCCGGGTGGCCGCTGCTGCCGGCCATCGGCGCGCCGGTCGCGAACACGCGCTGCTACGTGCTGGACGGCGCGCTGCGCCCCGCGCCCGTGGGCGTGCCGGGCGAGCTGTACCTGGGCGGCGCGTGCGTGGCGCGCGGCTACCTGGGGCGGCCGGACCTCACCGCCGAGCGCTTCCTCCCCGACCCGTTCGCCGCGGAGCCGGGCGCGC
Source organism: Longimicrobiaceae bacterium (assembly GCA_036389055.1). Taxonomy (GTDB): domain Bacteria; phylum Gemmatimonadota; class Gemmatimonadetes; order Longimicrobiales; family Longimicrobiaceae; genus JAFAYN01. The sequence continues at coordinate 8,396 of DASVQR010000010.1, forward strand.
GCGTCTACCGCACCGGCGACCGCGCCCGCTGGCTCGCCGACGGCAGCCTGGAGTTCCTGGGGCGCGCCGACGAGCAGGTCAAGCTGCGGGGCTTCCGCATCGAGCCCGGCGAGGTGGAGGCGGCGCTGGAGGCGCAGCCGGGGGTGCGCGAGGCCGTGGTCGTGTTGCGGGAGGACGTGCCGGGCGAGCGGCGGCTGGTGGCCTACGTGGTGGCCGAGGACGGGGCGGGGGCCGACGCCGCGGCGCTGAAGGCGGGGCTGGCGGGGCGGCTGCCGGAGTACATGGTGCCCTCGGCGTTCGTGGCGCTGGAGGGACTTCCTTTGACTCCCAGCGGCAAGGTGGCGCGGCGGGCGCTCCCCGCCCCGGCGCCGGCCGTGGCGGAGGAGGAGTTCGTGGCGCCGCGGCTGCCGCTGGAGCAGACGGTCGCGGCGATCTGGGCCGAGGTGCTGGGGCTGGAGCGGGTGGGCGTCAACCTCAACTTCTTCGACCTGGGCGGGCACTCGCTGCTGCTCGCCCGGGTGCAGGCGCGCCTCCGCGACGCGCTGGGGCGCGAGGTCCCCATCGTGGACCTGTTCCGCTTCCCCACGGTGGCCAGCCTGGCCGGGCACCTGGGCGGCGAGACCCCCGCCGAGGCGCCGCGGCCGCTGCCGCGGAAGGCGGCGGCCGACGGGCGGGGGGACGCCCTGGACGGGGCGGTCGCGGTGATCGGGCTGGCGGGGAGGTTCCCGGGCGCGCCGGACGTGGCAACGTTCTGGAGCAACCTGCGCGGCGGCGTCCACTCCGTCACCTTCTTCGAGCCCGAGGAGCTGGAGGCGGCGGGGCTGGACCCGGCGCTGCTCCGCGACCCGTCGTTCGTCCCCGCGGCGGGGGTGATGGAGGGGATGGACCTGTTCGACGCCGGCTTCTTCGGCTTCAACCCGCGCGAGGCGGAGATCATCGACCCGCAGCAGCGCATCTTCCTGGAGACCGCCTGGGAGGCGCTGGAGAACGCGGGGTACGCGCCGGGCGAGACGCGGGAGGCGGTGGGCGTGTACGCCGGCTCGTCGGCGAGCGACTACCTGCACCGGCACGTCCTCACCCGGCCGGACGTCGCGGGCGCGGTGGGCTCGCTCCAGGTGGAGATGGGGAACGGCAAGGACTTCCTCGCATCCCGCGTGGCGTACAAGCTCAACCTGCGCGGCCCCGCCCTCGCCGTGCAGACGGCGTGCTCCACCGGGCTGGTGGCGGTGCACGTGGCCTGCCGCGCGCTGCTGGCCGGCGAGTGCGACATGGCGCTGGCGGGCGGCGTGGGCGCGCGGCGGCGCGGGGGCTACATGTACTCGCCCGGCGGGATCATGTCGCCGGACGGGCACTGCCGCGCCTTCGACGCGCGCTCCGGCGGCACGGTGACCGGGAGCGGCGTCGGCGTCGTGGTGCTCAAGCGCCTGGCCGAGGCCCTCGCCGACGGCGACACGATCCACGCGGTGGTCCGCGGCACCGCCATCAACAACGACGGCTCCGGCAAGGTGGGGTACACCGCGCCCAGCGTGGACGGGCAGGCCGCCGTGATCCGCGAGGCGCTGGCCCGCGCCGGCGTGGACCCGCGCACCGTGGGCTACGTGGAGGCGCACGGCACCGGCACCGAGCTGGGCGACCCGGTGGAGGTCGCCGCGCTGACGCAGGCGTTCGGGAGCGGGCCGCGGCGCCGCTCGGTCGCCCTCGGCGCGGTCAAGAGCAACGTGGGGCACCTGGACTCCGCGGCCGGCATCACCGGCTTCATCAAGACCGTGCTCGCCCTGGAGCACGGCGAGATCCCGCCGTCGCTGCACTTCACCGAGCCCAACCCCAAGATCGACTTCGCGGGCTCGCCCTTCTTCGTCAACACCGAGCTGCGCCCCTGGCCCACCGACGGGGGCCCGCGGCGCGCCGGGGTGTCGTCGTTCGGGATCGGCGGGACCAACGCGCACGTGGTGCTGGAGGAGCCGCCCCGGCCGGAGCCCTCGCGGCCCGCGCGCGAGTGGCAGCTGCTGACGCTCTCCGCCCGGACGCCGGCGGCGCTGGAGGCGGCGACGGACCGGCTGGCGGCGCACCTGCGCGCCCACCCGGAGCAGCCGCTGGCCGACGTGGCCTGGACGCTCCAGGCCGGGCGGAAGACGTGGGAGCACCGCCGCGCCGTGGTCGCCCGCGACGGCGAGGAGGCCGCGCGGGCCCTGGAGACGCGCGCGCCGGACCGCGTCGCCGCGGGGGCGGCGCCGGAGACGGCGCGGCAGGTCGCCTTCCTGTTCCCCGGGCTGGGGAGCCACTTCGCCGGGATGGGCCGCGGCCTGTACGAGTCGGAGCCCGTCTTCCGCGACGCGGTGGACCGCTGCGCGGAGATCCTGCGCCCGCACCTGGGGCTGGACCTGCGCGAGGTGCTGTACCCGGCGGACGCGCCGGCCGCGGACGCCGCCGGCTTCGGCGGCATCGACCTGCGCGCCATGCTGGGCCGCGCCGCCGCCGAGCAGGACGACGACGCGCAGGAGCGGCTGAACCGCACGCAATTGGCGCAGCCCGCGCTGTTCGTCACCGAGTACGCCCTGCACCGCCTGTGGGAGGCGTGGGGCGTCCGCCCGGCGGCGATGCTGGGCCACTCGCTGGGCGAGTGGGTCGCGGCCACGGTGGCCGGGGTGTGGTCGCTGGAGGACGCGCTGATGCTGGTGGCCGAGCGCGCGCGCCTCATCGAGTCGCTCCCCGAGGGCGGGATGATGGGGATCAGCCTCCCCGAGGAGGAGGCGCGCCCGCTGCTGTCCGGCAACCTGTACGTGGGCGCGCTGCACGGGCCCTCCATCACCGTGGTCTCCGGGCCCGGCGCGGAATTGGACGCGCTGCGCGGCGAGGTGGAGGCGCGCGGGCTGGTGTGGCGGCGGCTGCCGATGAAGCACGCCTTCCACACGCCGCTGATGGAGCCGGTGGCGGAGCGGCTGATGGCGCTGCTGCGCGGGGTGGAGCTGCACGCGCCGCGCATCCCCTTCGTGTCCAACGTCACCGGCACCTGGATCCGCGCCTCCGAGGCCACCGACCCGGCGTACTGGGCGCGGCACCTGTGCGAGCCGGTGCGCTTCTCGGACGGGGTGGAGACGCTGGCGCGCGACGGCTTCCGCCTGTTCCTGGAGAACGGGCCCGGGCTGGCGCTGCGGATGCTGGCCGGGCAGCTGGACGTGTGGGGCGGCGACGCGCCCGCCTTCGTCGCGTCCATGCGCCACGCCTACGAGCGCCACCCGGACGCCGCGCACGTGCTGGGCGCGGCTGGGCGCCTGTGGACGGCCGGCGCCGCCGTGGACTGGCGGGCGATGCACGCCGGCGAGCGGCTGCGGCGCGTCCCGCTCCCCACCTACCCGTTCGAGCGCAGCCGCTTCTGGCTGGAGCCCGGGAACCTGGCGCTGCTCCCGTCCGGGCGCGGCGGCGACCCGCTCGCGCGCCTCCCCGACCCGGCGGACTGGCTGTACCTCCCCGCCTGGTCGCGCGCGCCGCTCCCCGCGCGTCCCGCCGCGGAGCCCGCCGATTGGCTGGTGCTCGCGGACGCCGCCGGGCTCGGCGTCCGGCTCGCCGCGCGGCTGGAGCGGCAGGGCCACGCCGTGGTCCTCGCCGCGGCCGGCGACGGCTTCTCGCGGACTGGCGACCGGTCGTGGACGCTCCGTCCGGGGTCGGCCGAAGACCTGGCGGCGCTCCGCGGCGCGCTGGACGCGGAGGGGATCCGCCCCCGCCGCGTCGTCCACCTGTGGGGGATCGACCCGGAGGGCGGCGACGGCGAGGAGGGGTTCGCGAGGGCGCAGGCGCGCGGCTACGCCACGGTCGCGGCGCTGGCGGCGACGCTCGTCCCGGACGAGGACGGAGCGCCGTTCCGGCTCGTCGTGGTCACCGAGGGCGTGCGCGACGTGTTCGGCGGGGAAGGCGTCCGCCCGGAGCGGGCGACGGTGCTGGGCGCCTGCCTGTCGCTGCCGCAGGAGCACTCCGGCGCCCTGTGCCGCACGGTGGACGTGCGGAGCGCCGGCGCCGGCGAGCGCCTGCTGGACCAGCTCGCCGCCGAGGTCGCGGCGGAGGTCGCGGACGACGCGCCGGTGGCGCTGCGCGGCCCGTGGCGCTGGACGCTGGGCTACGAGCCGGTGGGGCCCCGCGAGGGGCGCGCCGGGCTGCGCGGGGGCGGCGCGTACCTGTTCACCGGCGGCATGGCCGGCGGGGCCGACGTGCTCGCCGCGCACCTGGCCGCGTCGCCCGGCGCCCGCATCGCCCTGGTGGCCGATCCCGACTTCCCGGAGCCCGCGGAGTGGGAGCTGCGCCTGGCCGCCTCCCCGGCGGGGAGCGCCCAGGCGGCCGCGATCCGCGGCCTGCGCGCCGCGGAGGCGCTCGGCGCGCGGACGCTGGTGCTGCGCGCCGACCCGCAGGACCCCGCCGCGACGCGAATCGCGGTGGAGGCCGTGCTCGCGGAGTTCGGCGAGCTGCACGGCGTGGTGCACACCGCCGCGCCGGGCGCGGGCGCCGCGCACGGCCCGCTGGCGGAGTCGCGGCCCGCCGCCGTCGCGGAGGCGATGGGCCGCGTGGCCCGCGGGCTGGAGGCGATCGACGCCGCCACGGCGGGGCTCGCGCTGGACTTCCGCCTCCTCCAGAACTCCGTGTTCACGGTGTTCGGCGGGGCGGGGCTGGGGGCGGCCACGGCTTCGTTCGCGCTGCTGGACGCGTGGGCGCAGCGGCGCCTGGCCGAGGGCGGCGCCGGCTGGACCAGCGTGGGGTGGGACCGCTGGCACCTGGAGGGCGACGACGCCACGGCGGGCGCCGCCATCCTGCGCGGCGACGGCCCGGCCGCCTTCGCGGCGCTCGCCACGCTGGCCGAGGAGCCGCGGGTGGTGGTCTCCACCCAGGACCTCGGCGCGCGGCTGGAGCGCTTCCGCGCCCCCCGCGCCGCCGCCCGCCCGGCCGGGGACGGCGAGCCCGCCCCCGGCCTGCACGCCCGCCCCTCGCTGGGGAGCGAGTTCCTGGCGCCCACCAGCGAGGCGGAGAAGCGGCTGGCCGCCATCTGGGGCGGTCTGCTGGGGATCCGCGACGTGGGCGCGCGCGACAACTTCTTCGACCTGGGCGGGCACTCGCTGCTGGGGCTGCAGCTCCTGGCCCGGGTGCGCGAGGCGTTCCGCGTGGAACTGCCGCTGCGCGCCGTGTTCGAGGCGCCCACCATCGCCGAGCTGGCCGCGCTGCTGGAGGAGGCCGCCGGCCAGGAGCTGGGCGCGCAGGGCGAGGCCGCCCCGTCCAACTGGCGCGCGGCCGGCGTGCGGCCCATCGCCCGCCGCGAGCGGCAGGGCGACCCGCCGCTCTCCTTCGCGCAGGAGCGGCTCTGGTTCGTGGACCGGCTCCAGCCCGGCTCCACCGCCTACAACCTGTCCGTGGGGATGCGCCTCACCGGCGACACCGACGCGGCGGCGCTGGGTCGCGCCCTGGGCGAGATCGTCCGGCGGCACGAGTCGCTGCGGACCACGTTCCGCGAGGAGGGCGGCGTCCCGCTGCAGGTGATCGCCCCCTTCGCCGGCTTCGCCCTCCCGGTGGAGGACCTGTCGGCGCTCCCGGAGGAGGAGCGCGACGCCGAGGTGCGGCGCCGCTCCGCCCGCGACGCCGCGCACGTCTTCGACCTGGCGGAGGGCCCGCTCTTCCGCGCCACGCTGCTGCGCGTGAGCGACGCGGAGCAGGTGCTGCTGCTGTGCACGCACCACATCGTCAGCGACGGGTGGAGCCACAAGGTGCTCTTCGGCGAGATCGCCGCGCTGTACGACGCCTTCGTCCGGGGCGCGGAGTCGCCGCTGCCGGAATTGCCGGTGCAGTACGCCGACTTCGCCGTGTGGCAGCGCGAGCAGGCGGAGGAGATGGACGGCGGCCAGCTGGCGTACTGGAAGCGCCGGCTGGCCGGGGCGCCGGAGCTGCTGGAGCTGCCCACGGACCGCCCGCGCCCGCCGGTGCCGTCGCTGCGCGGCGCGCGGGTGCCGGTGGCCGTCCCCGCCGCGGTGCTGGACCGGCTGCGCGAGACGGCCCGCGGCGAGGGCGCCACGCTGCACATGGTGGTGCTCGCCGCGTTCGGGGCGCTGCTGGGCCGCTGGGCCGGCAGCGACGACGTGGTCGTGGGGACCCCGGTGGCGGGGCGGTCGCACCGCGAGCTGGAGGGGATGATCGGCCTGTTCGTGAACACCCTGGTGCTGAGGACGGACCTGTCGGGCGATCCCGCCTTCCGCGAGGCCGTGCGCAGGGCCCGCGAGACCGCGCTGGGCGCCTACCAGCACCAGGACGTCCCCTTCGAGCGCATCGTCGCCGAGCTGCACCCGCGGCGCAGCCTCAGCCACGCCGCGCTCTTCCAGGTGTCGTTCCAGCTGGACGAGGCCGGCGGCGGCCAGGCCGCCCCGGCCGGATCCCCGCCCAAGGGCGGGGTGACCGCCGAGCCGGAGACGGCGCAGTTCGACCTCACCCTCTCGCTCACGGCCCGCTCCGGCGGCCTGGGCGGCACGCTGGAGTACGCCACGGACCTGTTCGACGCCGCCACCGCCCGCCGCATGGCGGGGCACCTGGAGCGGCTGCTGGAACAGGTGGCCGCGGACCCGGAGCTTCGCCTGTCGGAGGTGGAGCTGCTGGACGGCGCGGAGCGGCGCCGGATCGTGGAGGAGTGGAACGCGGTCGCGGCGGAGCTCCCCGCCGAGCCGCTGGTCCACCGGCTGTTCGAGGCGCAGGCGGCGAGGACGCCGGACGCCGTGGCGCTGGTCGACGCCGCCGGCACGCTCACCTACCGCGAGCTGGACGCCCGCGCCGACCGGCTTGCCCTCCGCCTGGCGGAGGCGGGGGCCGGGCCGGAGACGCTCGTCGGCATCTGCCTGGAGCGCGGCGTCGGGATGGTGGCCGCGCTCCTCGCCGTGCTCAAGGCGGGGGCCGCGTACCTCCCGCTGGATCCCGGCTACCCCGCCGACCGCCTGGCCTACATGCTGGAGGACTCCGGCGCGTCGCTGCTGCTCACGCAGGCGTCGCTGCGCGGCCTGGTGCCGGCAGAAGGCGTGCGGACGCTGCTGCTGGACGGGGACGGCGTCTCGCCGTCCGAACTTTCGCACTCCCGCACTTCCGCACTCCCGCACTCGCCGTCTCCCGACAACCCGGCCTACGTCATCTACACGTCGGGCTCCACCGGGCGTCCCAAGGGCGTGGTCGTCACCCACCGCAACGCGGCGAACTTCCTCGCCGGGATGGACGGGCGCGTCGGCGGGACCATTCCCGGCACCTGGCTGGCGGTGACGCGCATCTCGTTCGACATCCACGTGCTGGAATTGTTCTGGACGCTGGCCCGCGGCTTCCGGGTGGTGGTGCACCCGGGGCTGGAGGAGGGCGGCAGGGACGGCGGGCCGGCCCCGTGGATCGCCCGGCACGGGGTCACCCACCTCCAGTGCACGCCCTCGCTGGCGGCGATGATGATCGCCGAGTGCGGCGCGGAGGCGCTGTCCGGGCTGGAGCGCGTCCTCCTGGGCGGCGAGGCGATGCCGCCCGCGCTCGCCGCGCAGATCGACGCGGTGGTCCCCGGCGGGCTGGTCAACCTGTACGGGCCCACGGAGACCACCGTCTGGTCCGTGACGCACCAGGTCGCCCGCGCGGAGGCCGCCATCCCCATCGGCACGCCCATCGCCAACCTGCGCACGTACGTGCTGGACGGCGCCCTCCGCCCGCAGCCGGTGGGGGTGCCGGGCGAGCTGCTCATCGGCGGGGCGGGGGTGACGCGCGGCTACCTGGGGCGGCCGGGGCTCACCGCGGAGCGGTTCGTCCCGGACCCGTTCTCGGCCGAGCCGGGGGCGCGGCTGTACCGCTCCGGCGACCGGGCGCGCTGGCGCGAGCACGGGACGCTGGAGTACCTGGGCCGGCTGGACGAGCAGGTCAAGGTGCGCGGCTTCCGCATCGAGCCCGGCGAGATCGAGGCGGCGCTGGCGGCGCACCCGGCCGTGCGCGAGGCCGCGGTGGTGGCGCGCGAGGACGTGCCGGGCGACCGGCGGCTGGTGGCCTACGTGGTCGCCGCGGACGGCGCCGCGCCGGCCGCCGCCGAGCTGAAGGCTCACCTGGGGGCGCGGCTGCCGGAGTACATGGTCCCCGGCGCGTACGTGGTGCTGGAGGCGCTTCCGCTCACGCCCAGCGGCAAGGTGGCGCGGCGGGCGCTCCCCGCGCCCGAGCACACCTCCGCCGGCGAGGGCTACGTGGCGCCGCGCACGCCCACGGAGGAGCTGCTCGCCTCGGTCTACGCCGAGGTGCTGCGGATGGACCGGGTGGGGGTGGCGGAGAGCTTCTTCGACCTGGGCGGGCACTCGCTGCTGGCCGTGCGCGTGGCCTCGCGGGTGCGCGACGCGCTGGGCGTGGAGCTGACGGTGCGGGCGCTGTTCGAGGCGCCGGGCGTGGCGGAGCTCGCGGAGCGGGTGGACGCGCTGCGGCGGGAGGAGGCGCCGGCGGCGTCCCGCATGGTGCCGGTGGAGCGCTCGGGGCGGCGCCGGGTGCGGGAGCGCCCGCGGACGTAATCGAGTGCTGCCGGGCAGCGTCCCGGTCGGGCTCCGGCATGGACCGCGGTCGTCCAGGGCACCGCTTGACCGCGACGCTGCGGCCGTAGAGGCGAGCCCGAAACGCCGCCGTCATGCTGCGCGTAAGGATGCGCGGGACGCTTGTCACTCGTCATCCTTGAAAGGGCGCAATGTCACACGAGCCGCGGCCGTCCGTTCGTGCAGCTGCCGATGCCTCACTCCGTCAGCCCGCCGGGGCCCCACCCGTCCGGCGCTCGCGGAGCGCCGTGAAGCGAGCCGGGGCCGTGCTGCGGTCCTGCTGGAGCAGGATCGGGGGGCACCTGCCGCCCGCACGGGCAAGTGTCGGAACGCCGGAGATGCGAGAGGAGGAGCCGCCGGCTCGTACAGCGCTGTCGGGCTCTCTCGATGCCTGGTTCAACCCGGTCTGCATGCTCCCTGCGGACGAAGTGATCGGGCTGCCGAGTATCTGGATCTTGGAGGCCTACCCAACGTCGTACGTGGATTCGCTTCTGGAGGGAATCCGGCGCCTCGGCTGGGATTCGCACCGGCGCTTCCGCTGGTTGGGGGACTCCTCGTCCGGGATCCATGATGCCCGGAGTGGCGCCGGATTCTCGTTCGTCGCCTTCGAGACGATGTACCCGCCCGGCCAGTACGCGGAACTCCTGGGTCGGCCTGCGGTGGACCTTCCCGCCGGGTGCTCGCGCCTGGTCGTGAGGGTCCACCACCCGGTCCCGAGCACGAGCGTGCTGGTGTTCCAGTTCGTCCTGGACCGGACGGCAGGCAGGGAGGTCGAGGGCGCGTTCGTCCGCGAGCCGCCGACGGACGGGATGACTCCGGCCGACATCCTCTCGCGGCCGGGACCGCGGCTGCGCGAAGTGGAAGAGGCGGTGCAGCGGGTCCGGAGGCGGTGGAGGGACACGTGTGCCGGCTGGGTGTCGTCTCGCCTGCCCGGGCTGTTCGCGGAGACGGGCGGCGTGCCGGCGGCGGAGTTCGTCACGCTCGGGAAGGCGCTGCCGCTCGACCACAGTGGCCGCGACGAGCCCTACCTGCAGGCTCTCGGCCTGGCTTCATGGCTCGGAGCGTCGGAGCTCTGGGGCAGCAAGGGGCTCCGGCTTCGCTCGCCTTTCTGGTCCGGCCCGGCGAGGGACCTGTTGCTTGCCGGCCGAGAATTCGAGCTTTCCGACCTCGAGCCGACGGACGATTCCGGGTCCGTGCTGGACCGGGTGAGCAGCGAGGTCGAGGACCCGCTCGTTCGCTGGGCCCTCTTCGAGACGGTGCGACGCTACGGGATCCGGCTAGCGGGCCTGCGCGATCGGGTGGGGTCGATCGCCGGAGCCGACGACGGGGGAGCGGCCCGGAGGTTGGGTGACGTCCAGCGGGCCTTCATGCGGCTGCACGCGGACACGGTGCCGCTGCAGAGAGAGATTGTGGAACTCTGCGAGGACGGCACACGGTATCATCGTGAGGGAGGCGAGTTCCACCTGATCGACCGCCACCAGGTCGCCCCCGGGCGCGACCCGAACGTGCTCGAGGACGTCAGGCAGCGGACGGTGGAGGAAGCTCACCGGCTGGTGCGGATCTCGTCCGACCTGCGGGAGATGGTCTCTACGACCGGCGGGATCCTGGGAGCGATGGCGCAAGAGCGAGCAACGGAAGAGAACCTCAAGCTTCAACGAAGCGTTCGCTGGCTGGCGATCTTTGGCCTCGTCGCCACCGTGTTCTCGGTGCTCGCGGCCATCTGATCCGCGCCGCCCGGTCGTGGCTGAAGACCGACACCGGCGGTACGAATCGAACGACGAAGCGCCCCGGGAGCGGACTCCGGGGCGCTTCGTCGTTTCCGGGTGCGGCGGGCCTTGCCCGTGATTCCGTCTCCCTACTGCACCCGCTTCGCCGGGGGCATGCTCCTGCCCCCGTGCTCGATCGCCAGCTCCGTCGCGACTCCGCCCTCGGTGCGGAAGCGCAGGTACAGCGACGGGTCGTGCTCGGCGCGGAAGACCCCGTCGCCCTGGTGGAGCAGGCGGGTCGCGATCTGCCCGGTGGGCTGGGCGCGGAGGTGGTCGCCGTGCTCGAACACCTCCACCTTCGCCGGCCCCATGTCGTACGTGCCCACGAAGCGGGCCCGCTCCTCGGGCCCCGTGGGCAGGTCCGCGACGGCGGCCCGGGGGAGGCCCAGCGCCTCGCGCGCGACCGCCTCCGTGAGCTGCCGGACGATCTGGCCGGCGTACACCCCGTTGGTCAGCACCACCACGCCCAGGCTGTCCGCCGGCAGGTAGCTGGCCTCGGCGATGAACCCGGGGAGCCCGCCGCCGTGCCCCACCAGGACGCGCCCGTCCAGCTCCGACAGCTGCATCCCCATCCCGTATCCCGCGGCCCTCCCCGACTTCAGGACGGTGCGGGCGGTCATCAGCTCCCGGCTCGCCGGGCTCACCACGCGCCCCGCGGCGAGCGCCCGCTCCCAGCGGAGCAGGTCCCCGGCCGTCGCGCACAGCACCCCGGCGGACGAGGTGACGGTGGGGTGGTGCGTGATGGCCGCAGCCGGCTCCGTGGAGCCGCGCGTCGGGTGCTGGTAGCCTCGCGCCCGGCGCGCGGCGGGGACGCGGTCGCAGGGCGCGATGGAGGCGAGCCGGAGCGGGGCGAGGAAGGCGGTCCGCAGGTAGTCCGCGTACGGCATCCCGCTCGCCTTCTCCACCACGCGCCCCAGCAGGATGTAGCCGTTGTTGTTGTAGGCGAACCGCTCCCCCGGCGCGAACTCCGCCGGGCGCGCCGCCAGGCTGTCCACCACCGCCTGCGGCGACGAGGGCGCGCTCAGGTCCGCCACCGCCCAGGCCGAGGACAGCCCGGAGGTGTGGCTCAGCAGGTGGCGGAGCGTGATCCCGGCCCCGCGCCCGCGCAGCTCCGGCAGGTGGACCCCGATCTCGTCGTCCAGCCCGAGCTTCCCCTCCTCCGCCAGGCGCAGCACCGCGGCCGCCGTGAACTGCTTGGTGATGGAGCTGATCTCGTAGACCGTCTCGCGGGTCGCGGCCCGCCCGGTCTCCCGGTCCGCCAGGCCGTAGCCCTTTTCCAGGAGGACCCGGTCGCCCCGGGCCACCGCGACCGTGACGCCCACGATGGGCGCCCCCATGGCGCGGGCGACGGCGGCGTCCACGCCCTGCTCCAGGGCGGCCGTAGTGGCGGGGGCGGGGAGCGGCGCCTGCGCCCGCACGGGCGCGGCGAGGAGGAGGCCGGCCGCGAGGGCGGCGGGCGTGTATGTACGGAGCATGATCGTCCGGGAGTCGAAGAAGGAGGCATGCAGCAGGTGGACAGGCGGGCCCTACGGTGTCCCGGACGGGCGGGTTTCAGCCCGGATGCGCGGAGGCCGGGGAGGACTGGCGGCCGGACGCCGTCGGAGCCCACTTTGCGGAGACGCATGCCCCGCCGGGCCGCCGAACAGGAGAGAACCGATGCCACCCCGTTCCAGCCTCCGCCCGGGGGCGCGGGCAGCCGCGGCGGCGCTCGCGGCGCTCTGCCTCGCGCTCGTGGTCGCGTGCCGGGCCTCGCAACCGGGAGAGAAGATCGTGTTCGAGGGGGAGTCCGCGTTCGGCCGGGTCCGGGTGGTGGAGCGCGCGGACGGGCTCCGCTCGCTGTACACGGGCGACGGCGACGCCCGGCAGAGCGCGGTGTACCCGGGGCGGCCCGGGCACCTGGAGCTCGCCTACACGCGCGTCGCCGCCGTCGGGCTGGCGCTGGTCCCCCCCGGCGGGCGCATCCTGTTCGTGGGGCTGGGAGGCGGCGCCATGCCGATGTACGCCCGCGCGATCCTGCCGGACGCCCGCATCGACGTGGTGGAGATCGACCCGCTGGTGGTGGAGGTCGCCCGGAGCCACTTCGGCTTCCGGCCGGACGCCCGGATGGCCGTGCACACCGGCGACGGGCGCGCGTTCATCGAGAGCGCCCCGCCCGCGTCGTACGACCTGGTGGTGCTCGACGCCTTCTCCGACGACGACATCCCCTTCGCGCTGACCACCTGGCAGTTCCTGCGGGCGGTCCGCGCGCGGCTCGCCCCGGGCGGCGCGGTGGTGAGCAACCTGTGGAGCTCCGCCCGCGAGTACGAGCCCATGCTCGCCACCTACGACTCGGTCTTCGGCGACGTCCACGTCGTGCGCGTGGGCCGCCGCGCGCAGCGCATCGTGGTCGCCGCCCCCGAGCGCGGGCGGCTCGGCCGGGCCACGCTGGTCCGGGCGTCGCGGGAGCTGGCGGCGCGGGCGGAGCTGGGGTTCGACCTGGCCGCGCTGGTGGCCGAAGGGTACCAGCGGCCCCCGGAGCGGAGGGTGCCCGTGCTGGACGACGCGCGGGGCGGGACACCCGCAGGTTCGCGCTGACCGGCGGAGAGCCCGGGGCGTGGGTCGCCTCCGGCGCAATGCTACTGCGCGGCTCCACCCTGGTTCGGGATCCTGTCCCACGCTTCCCGGCTGAACGTCTCCACGGAACGGCGATATCGCGGCGACCCGACTTCAGGGTTCAGGGTCACCACGAAATCCGGGGGATGGCTGCCTGCCTCGCCGGAGCGGGACTCCGGCCACTCCAGGAAGTACACGACGGCGGTCCAGCGGCCTTCGGGAAGCCGCATCGCGCCGACGTAGGGATCCGGATCGCCGTTGACGTATTCGATCCCGCTGACGTTCACCGCTCCGTCCGACACGAACAGGTACGGGTCCGATTGCGCCCTGACCCGGCCCCGCTCCTCGCCCGAGAGCGCGGCCGGAGCCCCGGCGCGTCCTGAGCGAAGCTCGATGACGGGCGCTCCGTCGGAGTGGACGTAGACGGGCACGAAGTCGCCCTTCGCGATGTGGGCGCCGAGGCTCGCCTGGTCGATGAAGTGCTCCGCCCAGTTTCCGTAGTCGACGTCGGCGTACGCGGTCCGGCTCCAGAGCCCGTGCATGCCGGAATCGGTGACGTACGCGCCGCGCAGCACGGGCCCGGCCCTCACCAGGTGCTCCGGCTGTCCCGGCGAACGGCTGCACGCCGGGCAGAGCAACAGGACGGGCGTGAGCAGACAGGCGGCGGCGAAGCGAAGTGCTGACATGTGGTGATGGCTGCCGGGGAGAGGGCGGCACGTCGTCGTCGAGAAGATAGCGCATCCGGGGTCGCCGGCCAGAGCGGGACGTCACGCCCCTTTTTCCGGTTCCCCCCGCCGGCCCGCTTCCCGGAGGCGGGCCGGCATTCGCCGTCCCCACTCTTTATATTGACCAATCGGACAATAAACGTTAGGTTTATTAACCAAACGTCCAACAGAAAGCGCGATGCAAGTAGACCTCCGTCAGGAAGACCACACGCTGATCGCCGGGCTGGCCGGCGACTGGAAGCTGGAAAGCCCGACTCCGCGCTTCGACCGCCTGGTGGACGGCCGGGCGCCCGGCGCCCCGTTGCGGGTGCTCGCATTCGAGGCGGCGGAGCTGGGCAGGTGGGACAGCAGCCTGCTCGCCTTCCTGCTGCAGGGCATGAGCTACTGCGAGGCGCACGGCCTGGAGTTCCGGGAAGCCGGCCTGCCGGAGAGCGTCGCCCGCCTGCTGGCGCTCGCCCGGGCCGTGCCGGAAAAGGCCGCCGTCCGGCAGGAGCCGGGAGCGCCGCTCCTGGCCCGGCTCGGCACCAGGGGGATCGCCTCCTACGACGCGTTCCTCGCGTCCGCCACGTTCTCCGGCCAGGTGGCGCAGGGCGCCGGCAGGCTGCTCCTCTTCCGGGCGCGGCTGCGCTGGCGCGACTTCTGGGTCGTGGTGCAGTCCAACGGCGCGGGCGCCCTCCCCATCGTCACGCTGATCAGCTTCCTGGTGGGGCTGATCATCGCCTTCCTGGGGGCGGTGGTGCTGCGGCGGTTCGGGGCGGGCTATTACGTGTCGTACCTGGTGGGCTACGGGATGCTGCGGGAGATGGCCGCGCTGATGACGGGGATCATCATGGCGGGCCGCACGGGCGCCGCCTTCGCCGCCGAGCTGGGGAGCATGAAGATCTCGGAGGAGATCGACGCCTTCGAGACGCTGGGGCTCTCGCCCGTCGACCACCTGGTGCTGCCGCGGGTGCTGGGCCTGTTCGTGATGATGCCCGTGCTGACCGTCTACGCCATGTTCGTCGGCATCGCCGGCGGGCTGCTCGTCTCGGTCACCCTGCTGGACCTCACGCCCACCCAGTTCATCGGCGGCCTGCTGACGCCGGTGACGCTCGCCGACGGGCTGCTGGGGGTCTTCAAGGGAACCGTCTTCGGGCTGATCATCGGCGTCGCGGGGTGCATGCGGGGAATGCAGACCGGGAGCGACGCCGGGGCGGTGGGCAGGGCCGCGACCTCCGCCGTGGTCACCGGCATCACCCTGATCATCGTGGCCAACGCCGTCATCGACTGGGTGTCCGCCCTGGTGGGAGTCTAGAGGATGATGATGAAAGAGTCGGCCGCGATCGAGGTCCGGGACCTGACCATGGCGTACGGCGGCCGCGTGGTCATGCGCGACCTGAGCTTCCAGGTGCGGCGCGGGGAGATCTTCGTCATCATGGGCGGGAGCGGCGGGGGCAAGAGCACCCTGCTCAAGCACCTCATCGGCCTCAAGAAGCCCGCCGGGGGAGCGATCCTGTTCGACGGCGCGGACTTCGGACAGGCCGACGAGGCGGGGCGGAGGGGGATGCTCCGCCGCATGGGCGTGCTCTACCAGAACGGCGCCCTGTGGAGCGGGCTGACGCTGGCCGAGAACGTGGCGCTCCCCATGGAGGAGTACACCGAGCTGCCCCCGGAGGCGATCGCCGAGGTGGTGTCGCTGAAGCTGGCGCTGGTGGGGCTGCGCGGCTTCGAGTCGTACTACCCGGTGGAGATCAGCGGCGGGATGCGCAAGCGCGCCGCGCTGGCGCGGGCCGTGGCGCTGGACCCGGAGGTGGTCTTCTTCGACGAGCCCTCGTCCGGCCTGGACCCCATCACCGCCAGCCGCCTGGACGACCTGATCCTGCAGCTGCGCGACAGCTTCGGCACGACCATCGTGGTGGTGAGCCACGACCTGGACAGCATCTTCAAGATCGCCGACCGGGCGGTGTTCCTGGACATCGAAAAAAAGACCATGACGGCGCTCGGCAATCCGGCCGACCTGCGGGAGAACCCGCCGAGCGAGGAAGTGCACCGGTTTCTCACCCGGAGCGGCGACGTCCAGGGACGCCCCGCTCCCGGCGGCACCCGGGAAAGGACGGCAGTACCATGAGCATGCGCGCGAACCCGACCGCCATCGGGCTGTTCATGATGGGCGGCATCGTGCTGGCCATCACCGGCGTCGCCACGCTGGCCTCGGCCTCCTGGTTCGAGGAGCAGTCCATCTTCGTCAGCTACTTCGGGGAGTCGGTCAACGGGCTGGACGTCGGCGCGCCGGTCAAGTTCCAGGGCGTGCCGGTGGGCCGGGTGACCAACCTGCACATCCAGATCGAGCTCAGGGACAAGACCTTCCAGGTGCCGGTGCAGTACGAGATCGACCTCACCCGCCTGACCTCGGTGGCCGGCACCTTCGTCAACCTGGAGGACCAGCGCGTGCTGCGGCAGCAGATCCGGGACGGGCTGCGGGCCCAGCTGCAGATGGAGAGCATGGTCACCGGCCAGCTGTACATCGAGCTGGCGTACAACAAGGACGCGAAGCCGCCCGAGCTGGAGCGGCGGCCCACCCCCTTCCCGGAGATCCCCACCAGCCCCTCGCTCCTGGCGGCGTTCGGGACCCAGGCGGGCAGCATGGTGGGGGACGTGCTCAAGATCCTCTTCCGCGTGAACGAGATGCTGGAAGAGGTGAACATGGAGGAGCTGAACCGCTCGGTGGTGGCGTCGGCGGGGGCCGTGGAGCGCATGGCCGAGTCGCCGGGGCTGCAGACGGCGCTCGCGGACGCGCCGAAGATGACCGCGCAGCTCAACCGCACGCTGGCCGAGATGGAGACGCTGGCCGCGCGGCTCGGGGGGACGGTGGATCCGCTCCAGCTCCAGCTCGCGGGGACCAGCTCGGAGGTGGTGCTCACCCTGCAGGCGGTGCGGCAGACCATGGAGGAGACCCGGGGCCTGATCTCCCAGGACTCGGGGGTGGGCTACCGGATGGAGGAGGCGATGGCCAGCATGGCCGGCGCGGCGGAGGCGCTGCGCGCCCTGGCCGTCACGCTGGAGCGGAACCCCGACATGCTCCTCCGCGGCAAGCGGCCGAGCGGGAACGAGAACTAGGATGCGACCCCCGATGAATGCCAGACGCCTGACCGTCCTCTGCGCCCTCGCCGGCCTGGCGGGGTGCAGCCTCTCCCACGGGGAGCCGGCCCAGCGGCACTACGTGCTGGGGGGGAGCCCGGGGCAGGGGAGCGCGGCCGCGCCGCGCCCGGGCCTCGCCGGGCTCGCGGTGGGGGTGCGGAGGCTGGAGGTCGCGCCGTACCTGGAGTCGAGTTCCATCGCGGTCCGCCGGGGCCCGCAGGAGATCACGCTCTCCGAGTTCCACCGCTGGGGCGAGCCGCTCTCCGGGGGGATCGGCCGTGCGGTCGCCGGCAACCTGACCGCGGGGGCGCGCTTCCGCGCCGTGGACGTGGCGCCGTGGCCGCTCCGGGAAAAGTACGACCGCCTGGTGCAGCTCCACGTGCTGCGCTTCGAGGGGACGGCGTCCGCGGAGCCCGCGGCGAGCCGGGGGGAGGCCCGCCTGCTGGTCACGTGGGAGATCATCCGCCAGCGGGACGGGGAGGTGCTCGCGCGGGGGACCACCGACTACCGGCGGGACGGCTGGCGGGTAGGGGACTACCCCGGGCTCGTGGCCCTGCTCGACGCCGGGCTCGGCGTCCTGTCCGACGACCTGATGGCCAGCCTGGAAACGCTGGGCCCCGCGGCGGCGTAGTGGGCCCGGAGCCGCGCGGCGCGGCCCGGACCGCAGAAACCCTGAACCCCTGCCCCCATGCGCCTGCGTGACCTGGAGGGACGCGTCTTCATCTCCCTCGTGCTCGCCACCACGGCGCTGTTCCTGTGGATGGTGCGGGGCTTCCTGCTGCCGGTGTTCTGGGCGGCGGTGTTCGCCATGCTCTTCCAGCCGCTCTTCCTGCGCCTGCTGGCCCTCCTCCGTGGACGGCGCAGCTTCGCCGCCGCCGCCGCCACGCTCACCGTCGTGGTCGTCGTCCTGGTGCCGGCCGGGCTGCTGGTGGGGGCGCTGGCGCAGCAGGGGCTCTCGCTCTACCAGCGCATCGCCTCGGGCGAGATCAACGCCGACGCCGTGGTCCGCTTCGTGGAGCGCTCCGTGCCGGCGCTCACCCGCGTGGCGACGCGCTACGGGGTGGACGTGGACCGGGTGCGGGACTCGCTCCAGGGCGCGGCGGGGTCGGTCACGCAGTACGTCGCCGGAACCGCCCTCGCGGTGGGGCAGAACGCCCTCACCCTGGCCGTCCTGTTCGGGCTGATGCTGTACTTCCTGTTCTTTTTCTTCCGGGACGGGGAGCGGATCGTCCAGGCGCTGGTCCGCGCCATCCCCATGGGGGACGCGCGGGAGCGGCGGCTGTTCCGCAAGATCGCCGAGGTCTCCCGCGCGACGGTCAAGGGGACGATCGTGGTGGCGGCGGTGCAGGGGGCCGTGGGCGGGGTGCTGTTCGCCCTGGTGGGGATCCAGGCCGCGGTGTTCTGGGGCGTGGCGATGGGCGTGCTCTCGCTGCTGCCGGCGGTGGGATCGGCGCTGGTGTGGGTCCCGGCCGCCGTGTTCCTGTTCGCCACCGGGTCGTTCTGGAAGGGGGTGCTGCTGGTGGCCGGGGGGACGCTGGTCATCGGGCTGGTGGACAACGTGCTCCGCCCCATCCTGGTGGGGCGGGAGACCAAGATGCCCGACTACCTGGTGCTGCTCGCTACCCTGGGGGGCCTCACCGCGTTCGGGCTCGCCGGCTTCGTGGCGGGGCCGGTGGTCGCCGCGCTCTTCCTGGTGACGTGGCAGATGTTCGCCGACGAGTACGCCCCGCTCGACGCGTCCGTCCCGCCCGCGGCGCCCGTGGCGCTCCCCGATCCCGCCCCCGCCGCCGACGAGCCGGGCCGGGAGATCTGAGGGCCCGGCCCCCGCCGGGCCCCTGCTCCCGACCATCCTTCACGCGGGCGGTGCTGCGATGCGACGTTCCCGGTTCCTGCTGCCCTTTTCGCTGGGCGCGTTCTCGATGCTGGCCCTGGTGGCCGCCGTCCTGTGGGCCGCGCCGGGCCTGCCCGGCCGCCTTCACGCCGCCCTGGGCGGCGAGGTGGGCGCTTCCGGGGTGGCCGCGGCTCCCTCCGATTTCGCCGACGAGGCGCCGCCCGTGGACCCCGCGCCGGGGGAGCGTCTGCCGGCGGAGGATCCCCCGCCGGCCGCGGCGGCGCCCGCTGCGGATGCGGGCTCCGACGCCGGGCTCCTGATCCCGGTGCAGGGCGTGGGGGCGGCGAGCCTGGTGGACACGTACGAGCAGGCGCGCGGGCAGGGACGCCGGCACGACGCCATCGACATCGCGGCCCCGCGCGGCACCCCGGTCCTGGCGTCGGCGGACGGGGCGGTGCTGAAGCTGTTCCGGAGCGAGCGCGGGGGCATCACCCTGTACCAGCTGGCTCCCGACCGGCGCACCGTCTACTACTACGCGCACCTGGACCGCTACGCCCCCGGGATGGCGGAGGGCCGCGCGCTGCGCCGGGGCGAGGTGCTGGGCTACGTGGGCGACACCGGCGACGCGGAGCCCGGCAACTACCACCTGCACTTCGAGGTGACGACCACGGCGGACCCGGCCCGGTACTGGGGGGGAGTCCCCCGCAACCCGTACCCGCTGCTGCGGTAGTCTCCGGCGGTTCGATGCATCGGCGTTCCGCCCGGGCCCGCCGGTCCGCGCGGGCCCGGCCTCACCCGCCGCCGTCCCCCGCGGCCGCGTCCAGCAGCGGAAGCCGTACGATGAAGGTGGAGCCGGCCCCCGGCTCGCTTTCCAGCAGCAGCACGCCGCCCATCTGCTCCACCAGCCCGTGCGAGATCGCCAGCCCCAGCCCCACCCCTGGCGCCTCCGCCGTCCCCTCGCTGCGGTAGAACGGCTCGAAGACCGCCGCCCGCTCCGCCTCCGCGATCCCGGGCCCGCTGTCGGCCACGCGGACCTCGCCCCACGACGCGCCGTCCGCGGCGTGGACGGCGGTGCTGACGGTGACGGAGCCGTCCTGCGGCGTGAACTTGACCGCGTTGCCCACCAGGTTGACCAGCACCTGCCGCACCCGCGCGTGGTCCGCCGTCACGACCACGTCGGGGTGCGCGCCGAGCCGGAGGGCCTGGAGCCTGGCGTCGGCCGCGGGGACCAGCATGTGCACGGCCTCGCGCGCCACCTCGGCCAGGCGCACCGGCTCCGCGTCCACCCGCACCGCGCCGGCGGTGAGCCGGGCCATGTCCATGACGTTGTCCAGCAGCGAAAGCAGGTGGCGGCCGCTCATGCGGATGCGGCCCAGCGTCTCCAGCTGCCGGTCGTTGACCGGGCCGTGGATCCCGGCCTCCAGGATCTCGCTGTAGCCGTCGATGGCGCCGATGGGGGTGCGGATGTCGTGCGCCAGGGTGGCGAGGGCGCGGTCCTTGGCGCTGGTCGCCCCCTCGCTGGCGCGGAGGCGGTCCTCCATCTCCGCGCGGACCTCGCCCCCCAGCCGCGCGCTCTCGATCGCCACCGCCGCCTGGTCCGCGAGCGCGGAGAGCAGCGACTCGTCGGTGGCGGCGCACGGCTGCCGCCTGGCGACGGCGAGCAGCCCCGTCACCGCGCCGCCCACCACCAGCGGCACGGCGATGAAGCAGTCGTCGGGGACGGCGAGCAGCCCCTGCAGCCGGCCGATCACCTCGTCGTCCAGCGGGGCGCGGAAGCGCGCCACGCGCTCCTCGTCGATGCCGTGCGCGGCGCGCACGTGCAGCAGCCCGCCCGCGTCCGCGAGCATGAGCACGGCGGACCCCGCCCCCAGCAGCTCGGCGCCCCGCTCCACCGTCAGCCGGGTGACCTGCTCCAGCGAGGTGGCGTAGGTGAGCGCGCGGCTGATCCCGGTGAGCCTGCGGAGCTGCGCGAACTCCGGACCCGCGGCGTCGAACGCGGAGCCGGCGCTCATTCCAGGACGCACAGGCCGGCCGCGCTGATCTCCACCTCCCGCACGCGGGTGTCGTGCGCGCTGCCGCGCGTCTTGAGCACGCGCAGCTTGCGCCGGGTGCGCTCCTCGCCCTCCACGGTGAGCAGCAGCACGTTGTCCGACAGGTAGCTCATGGCGTTCTGCATGCCGTTGCCGGAGATCGCGTTCCCCACCGTCTCGAAGTTGAGCACGCTGGTGATGGTGCTGACCGCGAAGTGCTGCACCAGCGCGTACAGGTAGTCGTGAAGGCGCTGCGGGTCGGTCGCGGCGCTGGCCAGGTCGCCCACCGCGTCGATCACCAGCCGCCGCACGCCCCGCTGCTGGATCCGGCGGAACATGTCCACGATGATGCTGTCGATCTGCAGCTCCACCGGCGACGCGTACACCAGGTCCAGCCCCTGCGCCTGCGCCTGCTCCAGGTCCACCCCCAGCCCGCGGATGGTGCGCATCAGCTGCGTGGGGTTCTCCTGGAAGTTCATGTACAGGCTGGGCTCGCCGCGGCGCGCCCCCTCCAGCGCGAACTGCAGCCCGATGGTGGTCTTGCCGGCGCCCGAGGGGCCCGCGAGCAGCGTGGTGGTGCCGCGCCACAGCCCGCCGTCCAGCATCTCGTCCAGCCCGGCCACGCCCGTGGAGATGCGCTCCGAGGCCGGCTCGTACCCTTCCGGCATCCGCGGGCTGACCAGCCGGGGGTAGATGACCAGCCCCGAGTCGCTGATGCGGAAGGCGTGGGCCCCCTCCAGGTAGCGGCTTCCGCGCAGCTTGTAGACGCGGAAGTAGCGCTCGTCGCGGTTCCCCAGCCGGCGCCGCGACAATTCCACGATCCCGTCCGCGACCGCGAACTCCGGGTAGCGCAGGATGTCGTCCTCGGTGTACTCGCCCAGCAGGAACGCCGTGGTCCCGTACGCCGTGAGCAGCGCCGTCATCTCGTAGACCATGCGGCGGCGCTCGGCCGGCTCCGGCGCCAGGTCGTGCACCGCCTTGAACGAGTCGATGACGATGACCTTGGGCGACAGCGTCTTGATCGCCTCGCGCAGCAGGGGGACGAGCGCGCCCGCCCCCTCCGCCGCCAGCTGCGGGCCCACGTCCTCGTAGACCACCTGCGTCCCCAGCTTGGTCTCGTCGAAGAAGCGGAACCCCTGCAGGTAGCGGACGACCTTGGCGAGGGGCTCGGACAGGGTGGTGAAGTACAGGATGGGCCGGTCGTCGGCGGCGTTGTGGAAGATGAGCTGCTCGGCGAAGATGGTCTTCCCGGAGCCCGGGTGCCCCATGATGATGTTGATGGAGTCGGCCGGGAACCCGCCCCCCAGGATGTAGTCGGCCTCGGCGTTCCCCACGCTCATCCGCGCGGGGTCGTCGCCGGCGGCGTCCCGGGGGTCGGCCCGGCGGTCCTGGATCATCGCGTGCGGCATTGCTCCTCCATTGTCCCGGTCGGCTGCGCCACGACCAGCTCCTGGACCGCAGCCACGAACGTCGATTCCACCACGGGCTTGCGAAGGAACGCCCTCGCTCCGGCCTCGTCCGCGCGCGCCGCGGCGGCGAGGATGCTGAACACCATCACCGGGATGTCCCGGGTGAGCGGGTCCTCCCCCAGCCGGCGGCAGAGCGCCAGCCCGTCGATCCCCGGGATCAGGATCTCCGTGACCACCAGCGCCGGGCGCGACTCCCGGGCGCGCTCCAGCGCGGCCTGCCCGTCGTCCGCGAACTCGACGGCGAAGCCCGCCCTCCCCAGGAAGTGCTCCTGGAGCTCGCGGACGTTCCGGTCGCGCTCGGCGATCAGGATCACGCGGGTGTCCGTGTGGTCGCTCTGCATCCCACCTCCAGGGCGTGGCCCGGCCCGACGGGCTCCGGGGAGTGGAAGCGGCGTGGACGGCGGAAGGTCGTGGTGGAGAGCGGCCGGCCATGCAAGCGGCGAGCCCCGTCCGGGCGTGCGCCCCCGGCGGCGCATCAGCTCCGCCCGCCGTTCCCGGGCCCCGGCGGTGCCCCCGGGGCGGGCTCCGGGGCGGCCGCCAGCCCCGCTTCCACGTCGTGGCGCTTCCACCGCTTGCGCGGCGCCCTGCCCAGCCATTCCAGCGTCCGGTCCGTCGCCGCCAGCGGGACGACGAGCAGCGCGGCGCCCAGCAGGAGCACCCACGAGTTGTCGGTGCGCCTGGCCATCTCGAGCACCACGGCTTCCACCGCCGCGGTGCCCAGCCACAGGGCCGTCAGGTACCTGCGGGTGCGCGTCCAGAACGGGGGCATGGGCGGCCTCGGGAGGCGGGGGGGAAGGGGGCGGGGGACTCAGCCGCCGTTCGGGAGGTGGATGGTGAAGGTGGTGCCCTCCGCTTCGGAGGTCTCCACCTGGATCCTCCCCCCGTGCGCGGTCACGATCAGCTCGGCGATGTAGAGCCCCAGGCCCAGGTTCCCGGACGGTCCGCCGGCCCTCGCGCCGCCCGCGCTCTCCCGCACCTTCATGGGGTTGAAGAGCCCGTCCAGCCGGTCGGGCGGGATGGCCGGCCCGCGGTTGTGCACCGCGATGGCGACTCCCTCGCCGTCGCCGCGGAGCTCCACGGTCACCGTCGTTCCCCCGGAGCCGTGCTCCAGCGCGTTGCCGACCAGGTTGCTGAGCGCCTGGCTGATCCGGGCGCAGTCCCAGCGGCCCCGGTGCTCGCCGCGCGTCTCCACCTGGATCGTGCGGTCCGGGTGCGCCGCGGCCATCTCGTCGACCACGTCGTGCACGGCCTTCCCCAGGTTCATCTCGCTGCGCACGACGGGGATCCCGCCGCCCAGGCGGCCGCGCGTGAAGTCCAGCAGGTCGCCCACCATCTGCACCATGCGGGTGGAGCTGCCGGCGATCCGCGAGGTGAGCGTCAGGTGGGGCTCCCCGAGCTCCCCCGTGTCGAGCATGAACCTGGCCGAGGTGTAGATGGCCGCGAGCGGCGTGCGCAGGTCGTGGCCCAGGATGGCGAGGAACATGTCCTTGGACTGGTCCAGGTTCTGGCCGTAGCGCGAGACCGACTCGGCGAGCGACTGGTCGATGGCCTCGTTGAAGCGGGTCAGGTCGTCGAGGTCGGCGGGCGTGAGCCCGCCCTCCGCCTTGGCCCAGAGGCGGAGCACGCTGGCGCGCAGGGCCCGGTACTCGGCCACCATCTGCTCCACGGTGAAGCCGCTCGCGGCCCGCCCGGCCCCGTGCTCCTCGGCCGCCGTGTCTCCCTCGCTGTAGTCGGGCGCCTTGCCCTTGGACTTTTCCGACTGCGCGTGCTCCCCCTGGTGGGTCCTGAGGTCGGCGGCGATCGCCGTCAGCATCTCGTCCGCGTGGTCGCGCAGCGCCGCGATGTCCATCGGCGCGGCGGCCGGCGTGCACGTCCGCGCGAACGCCTCCCACTCCCCCAGGATGGGCTCGCGGTTCGCCACGATGAAATCGGAAAGTCGCATCGAATGTCCCTTGATCAGCCGTCTTCCCGCGGACGGGGCAGCCAGAAGCGGAAGGTGCTCCCCCGCCCCAGCTCGCTCTCCACCTCCACGTCGCCCCCCAGCAGCCGGCTGAACTCCCGGGCCGCCGCCAGGCCGATCCCGATCCCCCCGAACGAGCGCGCGGAGGAGCCGTCCACCTGCCAGAACCGGTCGAAGATCCGTTCCTGGTGCTCGGGGGCGATGCCGATGCCGGTGTCCGCGATCTCGAAGACCACGCGCTCCGCCTCCGCGTGCACCCCCAGCCGGATCTCCCCGCGCTCGGTGTACTTGACCGCGTTGCCGCACAGGTTGACCAGGATCTGGCGGGCCTTGGCGCCGTCCGTCTCCAGCTCGACGGCCTCGCCGGGGAGCTCCAGGAACACCGCGAGGCCCTTGTCCTCCGCCACCGGCTGCACCAGCGCCTTCGCCTCGCGCGCGATCTCCCGGGCGTCGGTCCGCCCGGGCCGGACCGGCTCCTGCCCCTCGTCCAGCTTGGCGAAGCTGAGGATCTCGTCGATCATGGAGGCGAGGTGCCAGCACCCCGCCTTGATGCGGTCCACCTGCTGCTGCTGCGGCCCGGTGAGGGGCCCGTGCATGTGGAGGACGTCGGCGTCCAGCAGCATCCCGGTGAGCGGGGTGCGGAACTCGTGCGAGAGCGTGGCCAGGAAGGCCCCCTTGGCCTGGTTCGCCGACTCGGCCGCGACCTTGGCGTCCCGCAGCTCCTCCTCCATGCGCTTCCGCGCGGTGATGTCGAAGAAGGTGAGCACAGCCCCGTCGACCCCGCCGTCGGGGGAGCGGTACGGGTTGATGCGGACCACGTACCACCCGCCGGCCTCGCTGGACACCTCGCGCTCGATGCGCTCCAGGGTGGAGACCACGCGCTCGGCGTCCTCCACCAGCCCGGCGTAGTCCAGCCGGTGGGTGATGTGCGCCAGGGGCCGGCCCCGGTCCGCGGCGACGAAGTTGAAGAGCGAGCCCACCGCGGGGGTGAAGCGCCGGATGCGCATGGCGCGGTCGACGAAGACGGTGCCGATCTCCGTGGACTCCACCAGGTTCTGGAGGTCGGCGTTGGTCCGCTTCAACTCCTCGATCGTGGCCTGGTGCTCCTGGTTGATGGTGGTGAGCTCCTCGTTGACGGACTGGATCTCCTCGCGGCTGGTCTCCAGCTCCTCCGCCGCGGCCCGCTGCTCCTCGTTGATCGACCGCAGCTCCTCGTTGGCCGACTGCAGCTCCTCCACCGTGCGGTCGCGGGCCGCGCTCACGGCCTCCAGCTGCTCCTTGGCCCGGCGCAGCTCCTCCTCCAGGCGGGCGACGCCCCGCCCGCGCCCCGCGCCGCCCGCCACCGGCGGCGCCGCGCCCCCGGCCTCCGGGCTCTCCTGCTCCTCGAACAGGACCAGGGCGAACTTCTCCGCTCCCTCGCCGGCCGGCGACGGGTGCACCCGGAGCTTCACCACGCGGCCGCCGTCCCCGTCCCCGTTGCCGTCCACGCGGACGCTGCGGACCGTCGGGACGCCGCGCTGGAAGGCCTGGTGCAGCGCGGCGCGCAGCTCCAGCCGCAGGTCGCCCCGCGCCAGGTCGATCAGGTTGTGGCTCGGCTCGCCCCCCGCCAGGTGCAGGTACCGGCCGGCGCCGGCGGAGAGGTGGACCACGTCCAGCCTCTCGTCCACCACCAGGCTCGGCGGGGCGTAGGCCTCCAGCATGCCCAGGTGGAGGCTCCCGAACGAGAAGCGCTGCCGGTTGCGGTCGCCGTCGCCGGCCGCGGGGGCGGCGGGCGGCAGGTCCGCCGCCGACGGCCGCGGCGGGGCGCGGTGCTGCGCGGCGTCGCGCCGGTAGATCCGCTGCGGCCCGGCGACCGGCGCGAACAGCCCGCCGGCGCCGGCCGACTCCGCCGCGCCCAGGAAGAGCAGCCCGCCCGGCCGCAGCGCGTAGTGGAACGTCTCCTTCAGCCGCTCCTGCGCTTCCGGCTGCAGGTAGATGAGGAGGTTGCGGCAGCTGATCAGGTCCAGCCGCGAGAAGGGAGGGTCGTGCAGCACGTTGTGCACGGCGAAGAGCACCTCCTCCCGCAGCGGCTTCCGGACCCGGTAGCCCCCTGCCTCCCGCGTGAAGTAGCCGCGCAGCCGCTCGGGCGGGATCGCCGCGACCGCCGAGGCCGGGTAGAGGCCCTCGCGGCCCCACGCGTAGCCCTTCTCGTCGATGTCGGTGGCGAAGATCTGGACCCTGGGCGGGTGCTCCAGGGTGGACGCGTGCTCGTCCAGCAGGACGGCGATGGAGTAGGCCTCCTCGCCCGTGGCGCACCCCGCCACCCACACGCGCACCGCGTCTCCCGGCCCCTTGCCCTCGAACAGCGCCGGGACGACCCCGGCCAGCGCCGCGAACGCTTCCGGGTCGCGGAAGAAGCCGCTCACCGAGATCAGCAGGTCGCGCACGAGCGCCCGGGTCTCCGCCTCGCTCTGCCGCAGCAGGGGGAGGTATTCCTCCAATCCCGCCATGCCGTTGAAGCGCAGCCGCCGCTCCAGGCGGCGCAGCACCGTGGGCCGCTTGTAGAGGCTGAAGTCGTGCCCCGTCCCCCGCCGGAGCGTGGCGAACACCTGCGCCAGCCACGCCTCCGTGTCCGGCGGGGGGGCGTCCGCGGGAAGGGGCGAGGGCATGCGGCGCAGGCGGAGCAGCTCGGCCGGGATCTCCGCGGACGGCAGCACCAGGTCCACCTGCCCGGTGGCGATCGCGCTCGCGGGCATCCCGTCGAACTCGGCCTCGTCGGGCCGCTGCGCCACCGTGATCCCGCCGGCCTCCTTGACGAACCGGATCCCGGGCGTGCCGTCCGAGCCGGCGCCGGAGAGCACCACGCCCACCGCGTCCGTGCCGTACGCCTCGGCGAGCGTGCGGAAGAGGAGGTCCACGGGAGTGTGGCGCGGCCCCCCGCCGCGCTCCGGGACGAGGAGGGTGTTCCCCATCATCGCCAGGTCGCGGCCCGGCGGGATGACGTACACGTGGTCGGCTTCCACCGCCGTGGGCCGGGTGACCTGCGTCACCGGGACGGAGGTCCGGTCCTGCAGGATCTCGGCGATCCGGCTCTCCCGCTCCCGGTCCAGGTGCATGACCACCACGTACGCCATGCCGCTTTCGGCCGGCACGGACTCGAAGAACCGCTGCAGCGCCTTGAGCCCGCCGGACGAGGCGCCGATCCCGACCACCGCCAGCGGGGCCGCCGCGTGCCCGTCCGCGCCGGGAGCGGGCCCGGAGGAGACTGCCTGGCTCATGGACCTCCTGCCGAATCCGGGTTGTTGACCAACTGGCAAATACAAGCTATCATGTATTTTACAAATGGTCAACAAACTGCCGGGCGGCGAATGGCCGGGGACGGATCTGAGCCAGTGATCGGAGGAGAGAGGATGCCGGGGAAGCGGGCTTCGGAGGGGGTGCGGCGCGAGCAGATCCTGCAGGCGGCGTTCGAGGTGGCCTCGCGGGAGGGGATCGGCAGCCTGACCATCCGGGGGGTGGCGGCCGAAGCGGAGGTGAGCCACGGCCTGGTGCTCTTCCACTTCGAGCGCAAGGAGCGGCTGGTGCACGAGCTGCTCGAGTGGCTGATCGCGACCACGGCGGTGCTGCGCGTCTCGGAGGACGTGGCGCGCTTCCCCCGGGCGCTGGACCGGCTGCACGCCCTGCTCCAGCAGGAGATGGCCCGCCTTTCCCACCAGCCGCGGCACACGCGCCTGTTCTTCGAGTTCTGGGCGCTGGGCGCGCGGCACGAGTCCATCCGCGCGCGCATCGGCGCGGAGCTGGAGCGCTACCGCGCGGCCTTCGTGGCGATCATGGAGGAGCTGCTCCGCGCCGAGCCCGGCGCGTTCCGCGGGGTGACCGCGGACGGCCTGGCCGCGGTGGCGGTGAGCTGGATCCACGGGTGCGCGGTGCAGGCCATGGTGGACCCGGAGCACTTCGACGTGGACGAGTACCTGGCCGCCGTGCGCGGGATGGTCGGGCGGCTCGCCTGACGCCGGCTCCGGACGGGCCGGGCCGGAAGCAGCGCCTCCGCGGGACGTGGCCCCGCGGAGCTCCCCCCGCGGAAGGACCCCGATGAGCACGCCCGGCACGGACACGGCGACGACGGACGGCGGCGCCCGGCTCGCCTTCCTGGCGGAGACCAGCCGCTGCCTGGCGGACTCGCTCGACTTCGAGACCACCCTGGCCACCGGGGCCGGCCTCGCCCTCCCGCACTTCGGCACCTGGTGCATGGTGGACGTCGTGGAGGCGGACGACACCATCCGCCGGGTCGCCGTGATCCACCCGGATCCGGGCAAGCAGGTCCTCGCCCGCGACTTCTACGCCGCCCACCCCCCGCACCGCGACGACCCGCTGGGGGCGCCGCGCGTGATCCGCACCCACGAGTCCGAGTTCGTGCTCGCCTACGACGACGTGCTGGAGGGGATCGCGGAGGAGGAGCACCGCCTGCTCCTGCGGGAGCTGGGGGCGTGCGCGTTCCTGATGGTGCCCATGACGGCCCGGGGGCGCACGCTGGGCGCGATCACCTTCGTGTCCGGCGACCGCCGACGCTACGACGACGCCGACCTGCTGCTGGCCGAGGACCTGGGGCGTCGCTGCGCCATGGCCGTGGACAACGCGCGGCTCTACGCCGCCTCGCGGGAGGCGACGCGCTCGGCCGAGGCGGCGCGCCTGGCGGCCACGCTCACCGCCCGGCGCGCGGAGGAGCTGCTGGGCGAGGCCAACGTCGCGCGGCACGAGGCGGAGGACGCGGACCTGGCCAAGACCACCTTCCTGGGCACCATCTCGCACGAGTTCCGCACGCCGCTCACCGCCGTGCAGGGGTTCACCGACCTGCTGACGGCCGAGGTCGCGGGGCCGCTCAACGAGAAGCAGCTCCACCAGGTGGAGCGGATCCGCGCCGCGAGCGACCACCTGCTGGAGCTGATCGCGGAGATCCTGGCCTACGCGCAGCAGCAGGCGGGCCGCTCCGAGCTCCGTCTCGGCGAGGTGGACCTCGCCGCCTTCGTGCGGGAGGCGGCGACGCTGGTGGAGCCGCTCGCCGCCGAGAAGGGGCTGCGCCTGGTGCTCCGCATCCCCGACGGGCCCATCCCCTTCCGCACCGACGCGGGCAAGCTCCGCCAGATCATCCTGAACGTGGCGGCCAACGCGGTGAAGTTCACGGACGAGGGCGAGGTCCGGCTGGAGCTGGAGGCCGCGGACGGCGGGGTGCTGATCCGGGTGGGGGACACGGGGATGGGGATCGCGCCCGGGCACGCCGAGCGCGTCTTCGACGCGTTCTGGCAGGTGGACCACTCGTCCGGGCGGGTGGGGGGGACCGGCCTGGGGCTGGCGGTGACGCGCCAGCTCGCCGGCCTGCTGGGCGGGGAGGTGACGCTGGAGAGCGAGCTGGGGTGCGGGAGCGTGATCTCGGTGCGGCTCCCGCTCGCGCCGCCGGAGCCCGAGGCGCCCCCCGCGGACGAGGACACGCAGGGCGAGCGGCGGGCGCGGGGCCGCAGGGGGCCGCCCCGCCGGGGCTCGGGCCGGACCCTGGCGGACGCGCCGGAGCCCGGGGACTCCGGGGCCGACGCGTCGTGAGCGCCGGGCGCCGGAGCCGCGGGGAGGATCAGGGCCGGACGGCGCGAACGCTCCAGGACACGAGGGGAGCCCCGCGGTACGCGCGCCGGTTGGCCGTCGGCGTCATGTCGAACTGCCGGATCGACGCGTCGCCGGCCAGGCGCTCGATGCCCCGCAGGATGCTGGAGGCCTGCTCCTCGCAGCCGGTGTGCGCGCGGATCTCCGCGAGGAGGGCCGCTTCCGGCGTGGAAGCGACGTGGGACTGGGAGAGCGAGAAGAAGCTCGGCATGACTGACTCCGGACGGAGGACCGCTGGGGCGCCGACGGGGGCGCACGCGGAAGCTAACGGCAGCGCGCCCCGGGGGCGATGCCGGACGCGCGCGGGCCGGGCCCCGGTCGTCCCCGCCTCGCCGCGCAGCCCCGAGCCACCAGGAGGAGCAGATGGGTGACCAGCCGTCCTTTGCCGAGGCGATCCGCGCCATCGCGGGCGGGCTGCGCGGGCACGCCCACTCCCACGTCGAACTGAACCGCGCATCCAGCGGGATCGACCACCTGGGGCGGCGGCTGCACGGGCTCGGCTACGCGCGGGACCGCGAGATCGCCGGCTGCCTCTCCGCCGCGCTGGGGGAGCTGGGCGCGGCGCACGGGCTCGCGGAGGAGGAGCGCGCGGCGGCGGTGCGGCGGGTCGCCGGCCACCTCGACGCCGCGCTGGCGCACGCCGACGAGGGGGGCGTCCCGGCGCCCCCGTGAAAGCGGCGCGGCGGCGAGGGCGCTCCGCGCCGCCGGCGGTCCCGGGCTACTCCACCAGCTTGCCGGCGGTGGCGACGTCGTGCATCAGCGCGGCGATCTCGTCCGGGATCGGGGGGATCGCCTCGCGCTCGATGCGGCCGGGGCCGGACCACACCAGGTTGACCCGGAGCGACTCGTCCAGCCGCGGGTAGTCCGAGCGGTTGTGGCAGCCGCGGCTCTCCCGCCGCTCCAGCGCGGCCTCCAGCGTCGCGCGCGCCGCCACCGCGGCCGACTTGAGGTCGAAGGCGTGCGCCAGGTCCTGGAAGCCCGCGATGTCGGGGTGGACGCCCACGTCCGCGATCCGCGCCTCGATCCCCCCAGCGCGGCCAGCCCGGCGAGGAGGCCGTCGTGGTCGCGCACCACACCGGCGTGCTCCGTCATCAGGTCCCGGAGCGCGCGCTGCAGGGGGCGGACGTTCTCCCCACCGTCGGCGGCCATCGGACAGGATGCCGAGCACGGCCAGCCCCACCAGGAACAGGTCCGGCGTCGCGCCGGCGCTCACCCCGAACGCCGTGCCCACCGCGGCGCGCTGCGGCTCCGGGAGGCCCGCCATGCGGTCCAGCATGGGCGCGCACAGCTGGTGGACCCCCGAGAAGGCGAGCTCCATCTCGGACTCGACGCCCACCGCCCGCGCGACGCGGCACCGCGACGCCCTCGCCGCCAGGTAGTCCAGCAGCGCGGTCTTTCCGATCCCCGCTTCCCCCCGCACCACCAGCACCTGGCTCCGGTCCGCCTGCACCCCGTCCAGCAGGCGGTCCAGGGTCTCGCACTCGCGACGCCGGCCGCGCAGGCCGGGCCCCGGTATCCGTTGTGCCATAGGCCTCCCCGATCGTCTGGAGAGGAAGAACATAATCGCCGGCCCCGTCGAATCCTACGCGCGGAGGCGTCCCTTCCCGGACCGTACGGACATTACCCGCGTCGAGATGCGGCAGCGGGACCGGCAGCCGCCGCGGGCGCACCCGGCGCCGGCGGCTCAGCGGGGCTCGACCACCACCCGTCCGCTCGCCGTGCGGCCGAAGGTCTCGGGGGCGTACATCTCCTCGGCGCGCGCGGGCGGCACCACGAAGGAGCCCGGCGTGGTCGCGCGGGCCAGGTAGCTGTAGGCGTACACGCCCGCCGGCAGGAGCGAGGTGAACGCCTCCGCCCGCTCGTCGCGCAGGTTCTGGTGCTCCCACCAATAGGCGCGCCAGGAGTACGGCTCGTCGTCCTCGTCGTCGCCGGGGTCCTGCTGGACGCCGAGCAGCCCGGGGTTCAGGGGCTCCAGCCCGCCCGGCAGCGGGTCGGCCAGCGCCACGTGGTGCCGCCGCCCGGGCGCGGTGAGCGTCAGCCTCACGCGCACGCGGGCGCCGGCGCGGATCCGCCAGACCCCGTCCGCCCCGCGGCGCACGTCCGCGCTGTCGTCCACCGCCTCGTAGACGCGCTCCACCCCGAACCCCGCCTGCGCCGCGTCCAGCTGCGCCGAGGCGGGCGCGTAGCGGAGCCCGGCGCGGTAGTACATCCGTCCGGCGCCCTGCTTGTCCAGCACCAGCGGGGCGACGCTGTCCCCGGCCGGGAGCGCCCGCATGGGCACGGCCAGGTGGTGGCGCTCCGCCGTGCGGCCGCTGAACCGGTGCCCGCCGGCGAAGCGCCCCCCCAGCCACGCGCGCGCCCGGAAGTCGGGCGTGCGCCCCTCGTACGCGGCGAAGTAGCGGTCCAGCGCGAACAGCACCCAGGCGTTCTCCTGGGTGCTCTCCCAGCGCCCGGCGCGCCGGTGCCCCAGCAGCCCGCGCACCGTCTTGGGGATCAGGTCGCTCTCCGGCGCGGCGGCGATCAGCGCGTCCAGCACCACCGCGTCGGTGCGGCGGGCGGAGTGCAGGAGCAGGTACTCGCCCTGCGCGTACGGGTCCGCGAACTCCGCGGCGGCCGCCGTTTCCCGGGCCTGGCCGGTCAGCTCCCGCACCAGGGCCGCGGCGGCGTCCCGGTGCTCCGCCTTTCCCGCCAGCGCGGACAGGATCCACCCCCGCGCCTCCAGCGAGAGCACGCCGGGCGCGGCCCCGTCGAGGAGCCGCCGCGCCGCGGCGGCGGCCTCCGGGTCGCCCATCCGCGCCCGCACGTAGGCGGCGTACGCCGCCACGGAGCGCCGCTCCCGCTCCGGGTACGAGGCGGGAACGCGCCGCTCCGCCTCGCGCAGGTAGTCCGCCGCTTCCTCCAGGACCTCCTCCGGCACGGCGTACCCCTTTTCACGGGCGCGCTGCAGCGCGTGGGCGACGTGCACGCTCACGAACGGCCAGGACGGCTCGCCGCGCTCCCAGAACCCCCAGCCGCCGTCGTCGTTCTGGAGCCGCGCGAGCGCCGCGACGTCGCGCTCCACCGAGGCGCGCATGGCCTGGGGCGAGGGCATGTCCGCGGCGCGGAAGGCGGTGAGGACGTCGCGCAGCGCCGCCACCGAGGCCAGCCGCGAGGCCATCTGCTCGGTGCACTCGTAGGGGTAGCGCACCAGGTAGAGGAGGGCGTCGGTGAGCTCCTGCACGGCGGTGGAGGAGGTGGTCACCTCCAGCCCGCCGTAGCCGGGCAGGACGCCGGAGGGCACCCGCAGCGGGAGCACCACGGTGCCGCTGTCCACCACGCCGTAGGTGGCGAACGCCTCGGCCGAGGCCGGGGTCCACACCGGGAGCGACACCTCCGCGGCGTCGGCCAGGCCGCCGCCGGCGGCGGCCACCTGCACGCGGGCGGTCCCCGGGCGGGTGGCGGCGGCGGGGAAGCGCACCTCCACCCGGTCGCCGGCGGGGACGACGACGCGGCGGCCGGCGGAATCCACCTCCAGCCCCTCCGCCCGCAGCGCGACGTCCACCTCCAGCGCGCGGGAGGTGAG
>DASVQR010000011.1:0-6098 GCA_036389055.1 Longimicrobiaceae bacterium
GAGCAGCGCCGCGATGGCCGAGGGCACGGTGTTGACCAGCCGCACCTGGTCCGCGGCGGGGGCGTGCGGCAGGGCGAGCGCGTTGTCCACCAGCACGATGCGCCCGCCCAGCGACAGCGGCAGGAACAGCTCGTAGACGGACAGGTCGAAGCAGACCGAGGTGGCCGCCAGCACGCCGTCCAGCTCCTCCGGCGTGTAAACGCCCGCGGCCCAGGCCAGCAGGGCGACGGCGCTCCTGTGCTCGATGGCGACGCCCTTGGGCGTGCCGGTCGATCCCGACGTGTAGATCAGGTAGGCCAGGTTGTCCGGCGCACCCGCCGCGTCCGGGCTCTCCCCGCTCTCCCGCGCGATCTCCTCCGCCGCGTCGTCCAGGGCGACGACGCGCACGCCGTCGGGCACCGGGACGATGCCACGCAGCGAGCGCTGCGTCAGCAGCACGGCCACGCCGGCGTCACGGAGGGTGAACTCCAGGCGCTCGGCGGGATAGGCGGGGTCGAGAGGGACGTAGGCGGCGCCGGTCTTGAGCACCGCGAGCAGCGCGACGACCAGCTCCGGGGTGCGCTCCAGGCACACGCCCACGCGCGCCTCCGGCCCGGCGCCCAGGGCGAGCAGGTGGCGGGCGAGGCGGTTGGCGCGCCCGTCCAGCTCGCGGTACGTCAGGCGTGCGTGCTCGTGGAGCAGCGCGACCGCGTCCGGGGTGCGCGCGGCCTGCGCCTCGAAGAGCTGGTGGATGCAGCGGTCGGCGGGATACTCCGCCTCCGTGCGGTTCCACTCCTCCAGCACCATGCGGCGCTCGTCCGGGCGCAGCAGCTCCAGCCCGGAAAGGCGCGCGTCGGCGTCGTCGGCCACCTGCTCCAGCACCCGCTCCAGGTGCCCGAGCATGCGCAGCATCGTGCCGCGCTCGAACAGGTCGGTGTCGTACGCCAGCGTGCCGGCCAGGCCGTCGCCGTCCTCGCCGAACACCAGGCCCAGGTCGAACTTGGTGGTGGCGGCCTCCGCTTCCAGCTCCTCCGTCCGCAGCCCCGCCAGCCCGGCCCCCCGGCCCGCCGCGTTGGCGAGCGAGAACATCACCTGGAAGAGCGGCGAGTGGCCCAGGCTGCGCTCCGGCTGGAGCTCCTCCACCAGGCGCTCGAAGGGGACGTCCTGGTGCTCGTACGCGCCCAGCGTGGCCTCGCGCACGCGCCCCAGCGCCTCGCGGAACGTCGGGTCGCCGCCCAGGTCGGCGCGCAGCACCAGCGTGTTGACGAAGAAGCCGATCAGCCCCTCCGTCTCGCCGCGGGTGCGCCCGGCGATGGGGCTGCCGACCACCACGTCGTCCGTGCCCGCGTAGCGCCCCAGGAGCAACTGGAAGGCGGCGAGCAGCACCATGTAGGGCGTGGCGCCCTCGCGGTGGGCGAGCGCCTCCAGCCGGCCGCGCAGCCCCGCGCCGAGCGCGACCGGCTCCCGCGCGCCGCGGTGCGTCTGCACGGCGGGGCGCGGGTGGTCGGTCGGCAGCTCCAGCAGGGCGGGGGCCCCGGCCAGCCGCTCGCGCCAGTACGCCAGCTGCCGCTCCAGCACGGCGCCGCGCAGCCAGCGCCGCTGCCACACGGCGAAGTCGGCGTACTGCACCGGCAGCTCCGGCAGCGGCGAGGCGGCGCCCGCGCGGTGCGCCTCGTACAGCGCCGCCAGCTCCCCGGAGAGCACGCCCAGGCTCCACTGGTCGCTGACGATGTGGTGCATGCACAGCAGCAGCACGTGCTCGTCGTCCGCCAGCCGCAGCAGCTCCGCCCGGAAGAGCGGGCCCGCCGCCAGGTCGAAGGGACGCGCCCGGTCCTCCGCCGCCCGGCGGCGGAGCTCCGCCTCGCGCTCCGCGGCGTCCAGCGCGGACAGCTCCGCGACCGGCAGCGCCAGTCCGGCGAACGGGGCGACCACCTGCACCGGCGCGCCGTCGCGCTCCGGGAACGAGGTGCGCAGCGCCTCGTGCCGCCGGACGATCCCGCCCAGCGCGGCCCGGAGCGCGGCCGCGTCCAGCGCGCCGGAGAGCCGCCACGCCAGCGGGACGTTGTAGAAGTCGCTGTCCGGCTCCAACCGGTCCAGGAACCAGAGCCGCTCCTGCGCGAACGACAGCGGCAGCGGCCCCGCGCGCTCCACGGGCACCACCGGCGGGAGCCGGGGCTCGTCCGCGCCGCGGGCCTCGTCCACGCGCCGGGCGAGGTCGGCCACCGTCGGCGCCTCGAACAGCGCGCGCAGCGGCAGCTCCACGCCCAGCGCCTCGCGGACGCGGGAGACCACGCGCGTGGCGAGCAGCGAGTGGCCGCCCAGCTCGAAGAAGCCGTCCGTGGCGCCGACGCGCTCCACGCGCAGCGTCTCCGCCCAGATCGCCGCCAGCGCCGCCTCGGTGGGGGTGCGCGGCGCCACCCAGCGCGCCTCGTCGGCGGCGTGCTCCGGGGCGGGGAGCGCCCCGCGGTCCAGCTTGCCGTTGGGGGTCAGCGGCAGCGTCTCCAGCACCACGAAGGCCGCGGGCACCATGTACTCCGGGAGCCGCCCGCGGAGGTGCGCGCGCAGCCCGGCCGCGTCCGGCGCCGCGTCCGCCGGCACCACGTACGCCACCAGCCGCCGCTCGCCGGGGGCGTCCTCGCGCACCACGACGACGGCGGACGCCACCCCGGGGTGCGCCGTGAGCGAGGCCTCGATCTCGCCCGGCTCGATGCGGAAGCCCCTCACCTTGACCTGGTGGTCCGTCCGGCCCAGGTAGTCCAGCTCGCCGCCGGCGGTCCAGCGCGCCCGGTCCATCACCCGGTACATGCGGCTCCCCGCCGGGCCGAACGGGTCCGGGAGGAAGCGCTCCGCCGTCAGGTCGGGGCGCGCCGCGTAGCCGCGCGCCGTGCCGTCGCCCGCCAGGTACAGCTCGCCCGGCACGCCGGCCGGCACCGGGGCCAGCGCGCCGTCCAGCACGTAGGCGCGGGTGTTGGCCAGCGGCCTCCCCACCAGCACGCGCCGCGTCCCGCGGGGGACCGGCGAGTACGTGGAGTAGGTGGTGTCCTCGGTGGGGCCGTACAGGTTGCCGACCCGCTCCAGCGTCGGCAGGGCGTACAGGGCCTGCGCCAGCGCGTCGGGGAGCGCCTCGCCGGCCAGGTTCAGCGTCTTCACGCTGGCCGGGATGCCGCCCATCCTCAGCAGCTCGGCGGCGGCGGTGGGGACCATGCTGGCGTAGACGATCCCCGCGTCCCCCATCTCCGCCAGCGACAGCGCGTTCTCCGCCAGGTGCAGCGTGCCGCCCCAGCAGAGCGTGCCGAACAGCTCGGCGACCGACACGTCGAAGTTGACGGAGGTGGAGAAGAGGACCGCGCTCCGCTCCGCGTCCGACACGTGGTCCCGCAGCCAGTGCAGCAGGACCGCCGTGGACGAGTGGCGGATCATCACCCCCTTGGGCCGGCCCGTGGATCCCGAGGTGAAGATGACGTGCGACAGGTTCTCCGGGAGCACGCCCCTCTCCGGGGGGGTGCCGGGGAGCCCGGCCAGCGTCCCCGCCAGGCGGTCCAGGCACACGGCCCGGGCCGCGGCGGGGAGGCGGTTCGCGAGCGCGCCGTCGGTGAGCACCAGGCGGGCGCCCGCGTCCTCCAGCATCCATCCCAGCCGCTCGCGCGGGTACTCCGGGTCCAGCGGCAGGTACGCGGCGCCGGCCTTGAGCACACCCAGCAGCGCGCACACCAGCTCCGGGGTGCGCCCCAGGCACACGCCCACGCGGGCCTCCGGCCCGGCGCCCAGGGCGGCCAGGTGGCGGGCGATGCGGTTCGCCCGCCGGTCCAGCTCGCCGTAGGTGACGCGCCCGGCGCCGTGGACCAGCGCCACGGCGTCGGGGGTGCGCGCGGCCTGCGCCTCGAAGAGCTGGTGGACGCACGGCCCGGCGGGGCATTCCGCCTCCGCGCGGCTCCACTCCTCCAGCACCTGCCGGCGCTCGTCCGGGCGCAGCAGCGTCAATTCGGAGAGGCGGGCGTCGGCGTCGCCGGCGGCCTGCTCCAGCACGCGCTCCAGGTGGCCGAGCATCCGCTCGACCGTGGCGCGCTCGAACAGCTCCGTGTCGTACTCCATCGCCCCGGACAGGCCGCCCGCGCGCTCCGCCAGCCCCAGCGCCAGGTCCAGCTTGCTGGTCCCGGTCTCCACCTCCACCGGCTCCATCTCCACGCCCGGGAGGCCGTCGCCGCCCGGGGCCGCGTCCTGGAGGACCAGCATCGCCTGGAAGAGCGGGGTGTGCCCCAGGCTGCGCTCCGGGGCGAGCTCCTCCACCAGGCGCTCGAAGGGGACGTCCTGGTGCTCGTAGGCCCCCAGCGTCGTCTCGCGCACCCGCCCCAGCACCTGGCGGAACGACGGGTCGCCGGCCAGCTCCGTCCGCAGCACCAGGGTGTTGACGAAGAACCCGATCAGCGCCTCGGTCTCGCCGCGGGTGCGCCCGGCGATGGGGCTGCCGACGACGACGTCCTCCGTGCCCGCGTACCTGGACAGCAGCACCTGGAAGGCGCCCAGCAGCGTCATGTACAGCGACGCGCCCTCGCCGCGGCCCAGCGCCCGCAGCCGCTCCACCAGGGCGCGGGGGATCTCCACCGGCACCTGCGCGCCCCGGTGCGACTGCACGGCGGGGCGGGGACGGTCCGTGGGCAGCTCCAGAAGGGCGGGGGCGCCGGCCAGTCGCCCGCGCCAGTACGCCACCTGCCGATCCAGCGCCTCACCGCGCAGCTGCTCGCGCTGCCACGCGGCGAAGTCGGCGTACTGCACCGGCAGCGGGGCCAGCGGCGACGGCTCGCCCCGGACGGCGGCCGTGTACAGCGCCGACAGGTCGCGCAGGAGCACGCCCCGGCTCCAGCCGTCGCTGACCACGTGGTGCATGCACAGCAGCAGCACGTGGTCGTCGTCGGCCAGCCGCAGCAGACGCGCGCGGAAGAGCGGGCCGGCGGCCAGGTCGAAGGGGCGCGTGGCGTCCTCCAGCGCCCGCCGCCGGGTCTCGGCCTCGCGCTCCGCACCGCCCAGCGCGGACAGGTCGTCCGCCGGCAGGGCGAAGCCGCCGAAGGGCGCCACCACCTGCACGGGGGCGCCGCCGTGCTCGCGGAACGTGGTGCGCAGCGACTCGTGCCGCCGCACGATCTCGCCCAGCGCGGTCTCCAGCGCCGCCGCGTCCAGCGCGCCGCGCAGCCGCACCGCCGCGGGGACGTTGTAGAAGGCGCTCCCGGGCTCCAGGCGGTCCAGGAACCAGAGCCGCTCCTGCGCGAAGGACAGCGGCAGCGGCCGGGCGCGGTCCACGGGCACCACCGGCGGGAGCTGCGGCAGCCCGGCGCGGCGCAGCGCGTCCACCCGGGCGGCCAGCCCGGCCACGGTGGGCTCCTCGAACAGGGCGCGCACCGTCAGCTCCACGCCAAAGGTCTCGCGCACCCGCGACACCACCCGCATGGCGAGCAGCGAGTGGCCCCCCAGGTCGAAGAACCGCTCCCGGATCCCCACCCGCTCGATCCCCAGCAGCTCCGCCCAGACCGCCGCCAGCACCTCCTCCGTGGGGGTGCGCGGCGCCACGTACGCTTCCGCGTCGGGGCGGGAGTCGGGGGCGGGGAGCGCGCGGCGGTCCAGCTTGCCGTTGGGGGTGAGCGGCAGCGCGTCCAGCGCGACGAAGGCGGCCGGCACCATGTAGTCCGGCAGCTTCCGACGC
This sequence comes from Longimicrobiaceae bacterium, assembly GCA_036389055.1. Lineage (GTDB taxonomy): Bacteria > Gemmatimonadota > Gemmatimonadetes > Longimicrobiales > Longimicrobiaceae > JAFAYN01. Next base: position 5,675 of record DASVQR010000011.1, read on the forward strand.
AGGCTCTCGCGCAGCGCATCGGCGTCCACCTCGCCCACCAGGTACGCCACCAGGCGCACGCCGCCGGGCCCGTCCTCCCGCGCCGCCACCACGGCCTCGCGAACGCCCGGCTCCCGCAGCAGCGCCCCGGCGACCTCGCCGGGCTCCACGCGGAAGCCGCGCACCTTGACCTGGTCGTCCACGCGCCCCAGGAACTCCAGCTCACCGTCGGCCCGCCGCTTCACCCGGTCGCCCGTGCGGTACATGCGCGCGCCCGGCTCGCCCGCGAACGGGTCCGGGACGAAGCGCCCGGCCGTCTGCCCCGGGCGCCCCTGGTAGCCGCGCGCCACCCCGGCCCCGCCGACGTGCAGCTCGCCGGGCACGCCCGCAGGCAGCGGCCGGCCCCAGCGGTCCAGCACGTACGCCCGCGCGCCCGGCAGCGGGC
>DASVQR010000012.1:0-13236 GCA_036389055.1 Longimicrobiaceae bacterium
CCGGGAGCCGGGAGCCGGGAGCCGGGTAGGCGGCGCCCGGCGGCGCAGACGTGGGAGCACGTGAGCCCCGGCGGGCCGGACCCGCCGGGGCTCTTCTTTCGCCGGGCGTGTCGGCGCCCCGGCTTCCCTCCTTGTGTGTCCACTCCGTCCACTGTAATATGCACCTCCCTTGCGGACGTTAACCGACACCCTTTCCGCACGCCGCCAAACACATGCCCCGCTCCCGCTGCGAGCCCCCGGTCCCGCCCAAGATCCGCATCCCGCAGACGGGGCCGCTCGCGTTCATGTACGTGCTGTCGGACTTCGACGCGCTCGGGCTGGAGAACGAGGGGATGCGGCTGTGGCAGGCGCTGCGGCGGGTGCGCGACTGGCACGCCTCGCCGCCCGACGGCTTCTCGCCGCGCTTCGGCGACGCGCGCAAGGCGTACGAGGACGTGGACCCTGCGCTGCGCCCCAGCCTGGCGGCGCTGGACCGGCTGCTGCGCGACCCGGACCCGGACGCGGCCACCATCGAGGCGGCCGCCTTCGCCTGCCTGAACGCGGCGCTCTGGGCGGAGGAGCGGGGCGCCTACCGCACGGCGCTGGGCTTCCTGCACGCCGCGGAGGACGTGGACCCGGACAACCCGCACTACGCCTACAACCTGGGCCGCGTCGCCCGGAAGATGGCGTTCTACGAGGAGTCCGAGGCGTGGCTCAAGTGGGCCCACTACGTCGCCCGCTCGTACGGCCGCTGGGAGGTGGCGACGCTGGCGCTCTCCGGCCTGGGCAACCTGCACCGCCAGCGCGGCAACCTGCCCAAGGCGCGCCGGTTCCACGAGGTCACGCGGCGCATGGCGCGCTTGAAGAACCTCCGCACGTTGGAAGGCGACGCGCTCTACGATCTCACGGGGATGGCGTTCGACTTCGGTGATGCGGTGACCGGGATGGAGTATGCCCGCCTCGCTCTCGCCGCATATGGACCAGGGCACGGCCGGATCATCACGCTTGCACACGATATTGCGTGGTTTTGGATGGATGGATTCGGAGATTTCCAGAACGCCGCGTTCGTTTTCAACTCGCTCCGGGAGTATGTCTGGGAGCCTGCCCACCGCATTCTGCTTACGGCGCACCTAGCCCGCGCGGCAGCCGGTGCCGGATGGAAGGATACCTTCGAGTTGATGTGGCTCGAGTGCTGGTCCTTGATGAGCCATCACTCCGGTCAGGACGGGCATGCGGGTGCGCTGACACAGCTCGCCCTGGGTGCCGGAACTTTCGACGACTGGGATCGTGCCAACCTCGCTGCGACGGAGGCGACCCGTTTGGCGCGGGAGAGGAAGGAAGGCGAGATGCTGGCTCTCGGAGAATCCATCCTTCAGGCGCTCGCCAATGGGTTCATTGCCGACGAGGCCATCAAGACCGTCTTCAAAGACCGCGCACGGCAGGTCGAAGCTTCACTCTACCAAGCCGCGTCAGAGGTCGCGAGCACGCTTGCTCACGCTTTGAGGGCGCGCAGGGACGGTGCGCCACAAAGTCCCACGCGCGCCCTCTTCGAAGCGGAAAGTTAGTTCCCCGAGCCGATCCAGGTGCCCGAGTATGTGGAGCCACCCGGCGCTGCTCCGCCGGAGCCTGAAGTAGAGTCGGGACCGACGTAGTTGCCCGACCCGATCCACGTTCCCGAGTCGTGAGTGGGAGTGTCGCCCGGGAGGACGACCTCTGTGTGCTGGGCGCTGCAGGCGGTAACCAAAAGGAGCGCTGCGAAGGCCAGAAGGGTACGCGAAACGCGCATTGGACTGCTCCTGAGAGGGGTGAAATGGACGAAGTGGACCGGACGGTGTCGTCCTGTCCACTTCGTAAACTAATTTCCCGCACGTATTCCGACAGTCACCCCCGTAAAGTCGCTTTCGGACCCCCTCGCCTGGGACATCCGTGCCCCAGGCTGAACTGCTGCTATTTTTATAGGCCCAAGCAACGAGGGCGCGGGCGGGACAGAGTTCCCGCAAGCGCCCTCGCTTACCCAGCAGCTACTAGTTGCCGGAACCCATCTGCCCGGTTCCGCGCTCCGAAGAGGGTGCCGAATCCGGAACGATGGAGTTGCCGGAGCCCATCAGGCCAAGTCCCCCGCGCTCGGTCGTGGGCGGCGGTGCAACAGAGTTGCCGGACCCGCTCCAACCGATGCCGCGCTCTGCCGTAAACGCGGAGTCTGGAGTGGCGGAGTTGCCCGAGCCAATCAGGCCGGCACCGCCGCGCTCCGTCGTGAACGTCGGGTCAGCGATGGAGTTGCCCGAACCGATCTGTCCGGGACCCTCACCCGTGGCGACGACGTTCCCCGAGCCGATCTGCCCGATTCCACCCTGCCCCGGCTCGGTGACGACGGAGTTGCCCGACCCGATCCATCCACCGGACTTCAGCGTGCTTTCCGGAGCCACGACTTCCGGGCTGTCGCCACAGGCCGCCGCGAGAAGGAGTGCGGCGATGGCGAGCGAGACTCGTGCTGCGTGCATGGGTGTGCTCCTGGGATGTGAGTAGCAGTAGAAGAGATGCGGACGCGGCAAGACTTCGCCCTGTCCACAGTGTAAACTTAGTCTCACGCCTGCATTCCGCCACTCCCGGAGGAGGTCGTCCGCGGCATCTCCCGGCCGGGACATCCGCGCCCCAGGTGGGGCCCCACGCCCTCCGCAATGCCATCGGTCCCGGACGTGGCGGAACCCGTAACAGCAACGCGCGCCTGACGTACGGCCCGCGGCTGAGTCGGGCTCAGTCGGCACCCGTCTTGCTGGAGGCTTTCGCCGCTTTCTACCGTTTTCTACATTGCCGACACGTGAGCGCGAGAGGTACCGCAGCATGAGCGAGACGCCACGGCCGGGCCGGACCCAGGACACCTGGGAAGTGTTCTTCGAAGCGGTGCGCGGCGCCTATTCCAGCGGCCGCCACCCCACTCCCATCCCGGAGCGGGAAGACCCCGCCCACCCCGGCGTCCGCGCCATGCAGCGGGGGCGCCGCTGCGCGTGGACCCACGCGCGGCACGTGCGGGGATTGTCGATGTTCGAGTCCATCCGCCTGTCCGAGCGCCTGGCCGAGGCGTTCTGCGAGTGGACCCGCTCCGGCGCCGACGGCGAGGTGGAGCTGGCGGAAGCGCTGCGCCGCACCGAGGAGGAGGCGCGGAGCCCCGCGCCGCTGGAGGCCCACGCCGCGTTCGTGGAGGCGTTCGCGCGGCTGTCGGGACGGGAAAGCTACGGCTCGCCCATGGACACCGCGCTGGACGCCCTGCGCGAGCTGCGGCGGAGGAGGAGCCGGGAGGCGGGGGGCGAGGCCATGGGGGCGGCGGGGTCCGGCTAGCTCCCGTCCGCCTGCCCGTACCCGGCCAGACTCACCGTCTCGGCCGCGTCCACGAACGCGTCCACGGCGGCCAGCACCCGCTCCACCTCCGAGGGCTTCTCCCCGCGGACCCGGCGGCGGATGCAGGACGCCAGCTCCTCGCGCAGGACCTGGAACTCCCGCCGCACCTCCGCCTCGCCCCACCCCAGGCGGCGCCGCTGCCGCCCGTGCCAGTCCGCCACCGTGCGCTGGACCTCCGTCCCCGCCCGCAGCGACTCGTCCCCCACCCCCGCGGCAAGGTCCATCCCGCCCAGCGTCTGCGCCACGTCCGCCAGCAGGGTGGCGAGGTGGTTCTCCAGCTCCGGCTCCGCCATGGCGTGGGCCGTGGGGGTGAGCGGGTCGCTGCGCAGCCGGGCCACGTACGCGTGGAGCACCTGGTCCAGCTCCGGCAGCAGGGCGTCGTGCACCCGCGCCAGCAGCCCCGGCGAGGTGGCCGCCCCCCGCGGCTCCACCCCCGCGACCACGCCCACCGCCTCCGCGGGGGCGGCGGGGAGCCAGAGAAAGAACGACGACCCCACCCCGGGCTCGCTGCGCACCGTCAGGTCGCCGCCCATGAGCCGCGCCAGGCGCCGGCTGATGGCGAGCCCCAGGCCGGTGCCCCCGTGCTGGCGGGTCAGGCTCATGTCCGCCTGCTCGAACAGCTCGAACACCGCGTCCAGGCGCGCCGGGTCGATCCCGCTCCCCGTGTCCTCCACCCGGACGAACGCCCAGGGGCCCTCGCCCTTCACCTGCGCCTCCGGGGCGGGCGCCTCCGCCGTCCCGCCGCTCACCACGACCCGGCCCCCGGGCGGCGTGAACTTGACCGCGTTGGAGAGCAGGTTCACCAGCACCTGGCGCACCCGCGCCTCGTCGCCCCAGTAGGGCACGTCCGCCGCGCTGCCCGAGACCCGGTCGTCCAGCTCCAGCCCGCGCGCCTCCGCCTGCGGCAGCACCAGCGCCAGGGCGCCCGCGGCGGCGTCGCCCAGCCGCGCCGCCGCCCGGCCCACCGCCACCCGGTCCGCCTCCAGCCGGGAAAAGTCCAGCACCTCGTTCACCAGCCCCAGCAGGTGCATGCTGCTGGCGCGGATGCGCCCGAGCTGCGTGCGCTGGAGCGGCGTGAGCGCTCCGGCGATCTCCATGTCCAGCAGGTCCGCGTAGCCCATCACCGCGTTGATGGGGGTGCGGATCTCGTGGCTCATGGTCGCCAGGAACATGCTCTTGGCCCGGTTGGCCGCCTCCGCCTCGACCCGCGCCGCCTCGGCGGCGTCGTGCGCGGCCCGCAGCGCCGCCTCCGCGGCGCGCGACGCGGTGAGGTCGCGGGTGACCTTGGCGAAGCCCAGCAGCGTGCCGTCGTCGCCGCGCAGCGCGGTGAGCGTCACCCCGGCCCAGAAGGTGGAGCCGTCGGCGCGCACCCGGCTCCCCTCGCCCGTGTACTCGCCCCGCTCCTCCGACTCGCGGAGGTGCTCCTCCGCGGTGCCGTCCTCCGCGCCGCCGTCCGGGTAGAGCATGCGCAGGTGGGCGCCCTCCGCCTGGTCCTTGTTCCAGAACTTGATGAGCCGCGCGCCCTCGCCCCAGAAGGTGATGACGCCCCGGGGGTCCAGGAGGAAGATGGCGTAGTCGCGCACGTTTTCGGCGAGCGCGGCGAAGGCGCGGTAGGCGATCCCCGGGGCGGCCACGCCGGTGTAGGGGTCGCGCGCGGGGGCAGCTCCCCCGGCGCGCTCGCCGGCCCGCCGCTCGCCCCGCCGCACGGCGGCCTCCCGCTCCCGTGTCTCCGCGCCGGGCGCCGGCCCGGTGGCGGCGCCGCCCTGGGCGACCGATGGCATCTCTGGCGTATCTCCCGGCTGTGCAGGTGGTTGCGCGGCGCTTGGTCTGGTGCCGGGAGAGGGAGGTTTGCAACAGTGGGGCCAGGCGGCTCACCCCCGGGGAGGCTCCCTTTCGCGAGGCGGGCCGCGGAGCGATCATACCGTGCCGCCCGGGGGCGCCGGGGCCGGGCACGGACGCGCAAACCATCCCGTCGGAGACAGCATGTTGCAGGTGCACCCCGAGCACGTGCAGGGCGCCGCCGAGCGCTTCCTCCCGCACGGCTTCTGCTATCTCTGGAACCGGCCGCTGCTCTGGACCCACGTGGTCTCGGACGTGCTCATCGGCCTCTCGTACGTGGTGATCTCCTTCGCGCTGGCGTACCTGGTGCACCGGGCGCGGCGCGACATCCCCTTCAGCGTGGTGTTCGTGGCCTTCGGGCTGTTCATCGTCACCTGCGGCATGACGCACTTCGTGGAGGTGTGGACGCTGTGGGACCCGGTGTACTGGTTCTCCGGCGGCGTCAAGGTGGTCACCGCCGCCGCCTCGGTCGCCACGGCCGCAGCCATGCCCTTCACCGTCCCGGCCGTCCTCACCACCATCCGCACCGCCCGCCAGGCCCGCGAGCACGAGGTGGCCGCCGCGCGCGCCGCGGCGCTGGAGGAGCACAACGAGCTGCTCCAGGAGCAGGCGCTGGAGCTGGAGCAGCAGCGCGAGGAGGCGGAGGCGCTGGCGGAGGAGCTGGAGGAGGCCAACGAGCAGCTGCGCCGCGCCCTGGCCGAGGCCGAGGAGGCGCGCCGCGCGGCGGAGGAGGCGGACCGGACCAAGTCCGCCTTCCTGGCCACCATGAGCCACGAGCTCCGCACCCCGCTCAACGCCATCATCGGCTACGAGAAGCTGCTGGAGGAGGAGATCGTGGGCCCCGTCACCGACACGCAGAAGGGGCAGCTGCGCCGCATCGGGGCGAGCGCGGGGCACCTGCTGGGGCTGATCGACGAGATCCTGACGCTGGCCCGCATCGAGGCGGGGCGCGAGGAGGTGCGCCCGGAGCCGGTGCGGCTGGGCGAGGTGGTGTGGAGCGCGGCGGCCATGGTGGAGCCGCTGGCGGCCGCCCGGGGGCTGCGCTTCACGGTGGCCGGGCCGGAGCCCGACGCCGTGCTGCGGACCGACCCGGGGAAGCTGCGGCAGGTGCTGCTCAACCTGCTCGGCAACGCCGTCAAGTTCACCGACGCGGGGGAGGTGGCGCTGGAGGCGCGCTCCGCCGGCGGGTACGTGGAGGTGGCGGTGCGCGACACCGGCCCCGGGATCGCGCCGGAGCACCTGGAGCGGATCTGGGACGCCTTCTGGCAGGTGGAGCAGACCACCACCCGCGCCCACGAGGGATCCGGGCTGGGGCTGGCGGTGTCGCGCCGCCTGGCGGGGCTGCTGGGCGGCGAGATCCGGGTGGAGAGCGCCCCCGGCCGGGGGAGCACCTTCACCGTGCGGCTGCCGGCGGGGACGGGGGCGGACGCGGCGGGGTGAGCCCCGCCGGGCTCAGGACGCGCCGGCGGCCGGGTCGCCGGCCTGGCGGCGGTCCGCGCCGGAGAGCGCGGCCACGGCGCGGCGGTGCATGAGGATGGCGCGCTGGCGGGCGTCCCCCGCCGACAGGGCGAGGGCGACGATGTCCTCCAGGGCGGCGGTGAGGCGGCGCACCTCCGCCTCGGGGGTGTCGGGCGCGCTGGCGCCCGGCTCGGCTTCGCTGGTCAACGGAGTGTGTCCCGGCGGGTGAGGGTGGACGGGGCGGACGCGCGGCGGGCCCGGAAGCGCCGCCGCTCCCGGGCGGGGCCCGGTGCAGGTACGGTGCCGCGGCTACACGCGCTCGGCCGCGGCACCGCGGACCGGCTCGGCCGCGTGCCACAGGCGGATCAGCTCCGCGTCCGGGAGCTGCTCCCACCCCTCCGGCGGCGGACAGAGCCGGCGCTTGGCGTCGCCCGATTCCGACTCGAAGGCAAGCCAGCCGCTGTCCAGCCCGGAGCTGAGCAGGGGGCGGGTGGGCGCCGCCCGGCGGCGCTCCGCCACCCTGCGCTCCGGTCCGCGGTACAGGATCACGTCCTGCCCGCGGCGGTCGCGCATCCGCCGCTGCGGCCCGTCGTAGAGCACGGTGGCGGGGGTCACCTTCCAGGCGAGCCAGGCCGTTCCGTCCGGGGCCGTGAAGCTTCTCAGTGCCATGCTCCTGCGCGCTCCCACTCGCTGCGTCCCGGGGGCCTCCACCGGCAGATCTGCCGGATTCGACATAACTGCAAGCACACCTGCAGTTTAGAGGCCAGCGGCGCGGGCGTGCCTCCGCCGGCTACAGGCGTTCCGGCCGGACGTAGACGGCGAACAGCTCCTCCAGCGCCCGCGCAGGGTCGTCGCACAGGCCGCCGTGGACGGGCCCGCTCTGGATCACGTCGGAGCGCGGCGCGGTGAGCCAGTGGAAGCGCTCCGAGGGGGAGGCGAGCGCCACCGGGCCGGCCGCGGCCTCGCCCTCGCACACCGCGAGCAGGGCGCGCAGGTAGCGGGCGAGCAGCTCGGCGTCCAGGTCGGGGACGCGCGCGGCGAGCACGGCGGGGTCGGTGAGCACGCGCATCCCCAGGAACTCGCGGGTGCGGGCGTGCACCACCACCCCCACCGGCACGAAGGCGCCGGTGAAGGGGTGCGGCACCACGCGCAGCACCGCGAAGTCGTAGCCGCACCAGGCGCGCCCTTCCACGGCGCCCCTCACCGGCGGGAGGGGAGGCGGCGCGGCGGCTCGGCGCGCCGGCGCTCCTGCGCCGCCGCGGCCTCGGCCACCCAGGCGCGCGGCCCGCGCAGCCGCGTGGACAGGTAGCCGGCGTAGCGCTCGCGCGCCGCGTCCGCCGAGGGGAAGTCGGCGAGGAGGGCGGGGTCCTCCAGCAGCGCGTCCGGCACCCGGGCCAGCACGCCGGCCAGCGCCGCGTCGCCGAAGCGCGGGGCCAGCTCGGCGTCGGCGGCCTCCAGGTCGCCGGCGGCGGCCAGCAGCACGTGGTCGCGGATCAGCGGAAAGGGGGTGCGGGCGCGCGCCTCGTCCACGGCGGGCCAGTTGTGCTGGGCGTACAGCGCGGCGCCGTGGTCGATGAGCCAGGGGCGCCGCCCCCACACCAGCAGGTTGGGGTTGCGGGCGGTGCGGTCCGGGTTGGTCACCAGGGCGTCCAGCCACACGACCCGCGCCGCCGTGGCCGCGTCCACCAGGTCGCCCGCCGCCCGGGCGTCGAAGTTGAAGGCGCCGTCCAGGTAGCGCAGCCCCACGTTGGGACCCTCGCTCCGCTCCAGCAGCTCGCGGATCTCCGGGTCGGGCTCGGTGCGCCCGAAGCCGGGGAGCAATTCCACCACCGCCAGCTCCGGGACGGGGAGGCCGGCCTCGCGGGCCAGGAGCCCCACCACCAGCTCGGCCACCAGCGCCTTCGCCCCCTGGCCCGCGCCGCGGAACTTGGCGACGAACAGCCCGGCGCCGTCGGTGTCCACCACGGCCGGGAGCGTGCCGCCCTCGCGCAGCGGCTGCACGTAGCGCGTGGCCACCAGGCAGGGGAGGCCGGCGTCGTCGGGGGGTGCGGGATCGGGGTCGGGTCGCATGGTCGGGTGGCGGAGCGGGCGGGGCGCCGGCGCGGCGGGCAATCTAGGGCGCGCGGCGGGGCGGGGCGAGAGCGCGCGGCGGGGGCGTGCCCCCGCCGCGCGCGCCGCGTCAGGGCGTCGCCACGGACACGTCGGACGGGTTCACCAGCAGGAACGCGGGCTGCCCCTGCGCCACCTGCACGGCCTCCTGCTCCAGCCCGGTGACCTGCCCGGCGGCCGAGCCCTCGCGCACCGTGCCGGAGAGCCGCAGCGTCTGGCCGGCGTTGATGTCGATGGCGCGCTCGGCGGACTGCGGCTCCGCGATCACCACGAACATGCGCTGCCCCCCTTCCTCCACCCAGAAGCCGCGGTCGGAGACCACCTCGGTGACGCGCGCCGTGCCGGACGCGCCGCCGCTGGCGTACTGTCCGGGGCTGGCCAGCAGCTGCGCCACCGGGAGCGCCCCGGCCGCGCCCGCCGCGCCGGCGGCCCCCATGGCCGTGGTGTCCGCCATGGCCATCCCGGTGTCCATGGGCACCGGCGCCGCCATCGCGCCCATGGTGGTGTCGGTCACCGTCGTGTCCGCGGGCATCACCGCCGCTTCCTCCTCGCCGTCCCCGCACTGCGTCAGCCCCCACAGGATCAGCCCCAGCAGGAGGAGCCCCAGGATCCAGGGCAGGATCCCCATCCCCTTCTTTTCTTTTTTCTCGATGTCGATGTCGGCCATGGTCTCGCTCCTCCGGGTGTGGTCGCCTGTTCCGCGGGCCGGTCGCTGCCTCCCACGGCGGAGCGCCCGGCCTGTGCAAGGGGCGTGCGCAAACCTTTTACGGCGCGGGGTGTGGCTGGCGGATCGAGGCCGGCGGATGCGGAAGGCCCACCCGCCGTCCGCCGGGACTTGACCGGCGGATTCCCCTTTCGCATACTTTTGCCGTCACGAAGTGTTTCACCTGTCATCGGGAGGAGCGTATGAGCAGGTCCAAGCTGGTGCTTCGCCGGGAGACCCTCCGGGTCGAGTCGTACCCCACGACCCCCGATCCCGCCAGGGAGAACGTCTACTCGCAGATCTGGTATACGAACACGCGCCCGATGGAGCCGTACCCGACCGCGACCATCGCCTGACGCGCAGGAAAGCGATGCGCCGCCCCCGGTCCGGGAGCGGCGCATCGCGATGCGGGCGGGCCGGGGGCGCCGCCGCGTCGGAGCCCCGGCCATCCGCAGGTGCAGCCGCCACCCGCCCCCGCCGATCCCCCGCGCCGGTTCCACCCGCAGCAGGTTGTCCCGCACCGCCACCCCACCCACCGGTCAGCCGCGCGCCGACCTCGCCCGGCGCTCCACGCCTGGTCGGCGGGCTCTCGATACGACGAGCGAGAGCCACAACTGCCTGGCCGGTGTCCTGGCCGCCTCGATCGTGCTCTGGCCCTGAGCTTCGAAAGCATGTACTTGCAGCCCCGCCGGGTTGGACCCGGCGGGGCTCGTTCTCGTCAGGTACGTACTTCCGCCGATCTTTCGTCGGACACACGCTAGGACGAGCTTTCCCCGGCGCGGCGGGCCATGCGGAAGGCGCGGATGCTGATGTTCACGGCCTGCTGCATGAAGCTGCGCAGCAGCGAAAGGGCGAGCTCCGGGTCGGCGCCGGGGACCTCCCGCGCCACCCCCAGGGCGCACGACTCCACCTCTTCCATGAGGATGCGGTAGTCCTGGCGCACCCCGTCCTCCGTCCACCCCAGGCGGAAGCGCTGCAGGCCGTGCCGGTCGGCGATGGTGCGCTGGATGGCGCTGCCGTCCTGCATCAGGTCGGCGGCGTCCTCGGGCGACTCCTCCAGGATCACCAGGCACTGCACCGCGTCCGCCACCAGCGCGGCGAAGTGGTTGCGGAGCATGGAGTCGGGGAGGCCGTCCAGGTGCGGCACGGGCGGGGCGGCGCGGAGGCGCCGGACGAACTCCTGGGTGACGGAGTCCACCACGTCCAGCATGCCCATCCCCATCCCGGCGATGCCGCGGATGCGGGGGGCGGGCACCGCCTCCCGCGGGGGCTCGGCGCCGGGGTCCGCGGGGAGCTCGGCGGCGGGGAGCCAGAGGGTGAAGGTGGAGCCCTCCCCCGGGCGGCTGCGGACGGTGAGGTCGCCCTTCATCAGCCGGGCCAGCTTGCGGCTGATGGTGAGCCCCAGCCCGGTGCCGCCGGCGCGCCGGGTGCGCCCCTCCTCTCCCTGCGCGAAGGGCTCGAAGATGCGCGCGGTGAGCTCCGGCGGGATCCCGATGCCGTTGTCCTCCACCGCCAGGAAGGCCCAGGGCCCGGCGTGGGTGGCGAACACCTCGCCGTGCGGGTGCGGCGCCACCCCGCAGAGCACGCGGACGCGCCCCCCGGCCGGGGTGAACTTGACGGCGTTGGAGAGCAGGTTGACGGCCACCTGGCGCACGCGCCCGGCGTCGCCCAGGTACGCCGCGCCGGGATCGCCCTCGCAGCGCTCGGACAGCTCGAGCCCGCGCTCGGCCGCCTGGGGGCGCACCAGGTCCAGCGCGGCGTCCACCGCGTCGGCCAGGCGCCCGGGCTCGCGGTCCACCTCCATCTCGCCGGCGTCGATCTTGGCGACGTCCAGCACCTCGTTGACCAGCGACAGCAGGTGGCGGCTGCTCTCGCGGACGCGGGCGAGCTGCGCGTGCTGCGCCTCGGTTACCGGCCCGCTGAGCCCCAGGTCCAGAAGGTCCGTGTACCCCATGATGGCGTTGATGGGGGTGCGGATCTCGTGGCTCATGCTGGCCAGGAAGCTGGACTTGGCGGTGTCGGCCGCCTGGGCCTCCTGCTGCGCGGCCTCGGCCACGGTGCGGGCGAGCACGGCCTCCTGCCGCGCCTCGCGCTCGCGCCCCAGCAGGTCGCGGCTCTCGGCGGCGGCGCGCCGGACCTCGGTCACCTCCGTCCAGGTCGCCACCGCGGCCACGATGCGCCCGGCGGCGTCGCGCACCGGGGAGGTGTGCAGCAGGAACGCGACCGGGGAGCCGTCCTCGCGCCGGAGCGCCACCTCCGCGCCCTCCACGGTCTCGCCGTGGCGGAGGGAGCGCGCCGGAGGCCACTCCTCCGCCCGGAACGGGGTGCCGTCCGGGTGCAGGGCGGGGCCGGGCTCGGGGGACGCCAGCACCCCGCGCGCGGGGCTCTCCTCCGCCCGCTCGCTGGCGAGCACCACGCGTCCCGGCCCCGCCTCCAGCACGGCCACCGCGACCGGCAGCTGCCGGAGCACCCGCTCGAACAGCGAGCCCGCCTGCCGCGCCGGCTCGCCCTGCCTCACCCCGGTCTCGTTCGTCATCCCCCGCGCGCGTGTGCCGGTGCCGTCCCGCCGGAAACCGTCCGCTGCGAAGCAAGCCACGTGCCCTCCCGGGTCAGCCCGCGCCGCCTCCGTCGCGGGGCTCGCCTTCGCCGGCCCGGCTCATCCCCCCCTCGGAGACCACCACGCCGTCCAGCGGGCTGGGGACGGCGCCGCCGTCCAGCAGGCGCGCGAACTCGGCCCGGACGATCCCGTAGCACTCGCAGGCGGCGGCCTCCAGCCCGGCCCGGTCCACCACGGCCATGCGGCCGCGGGAGTACTCGATGAGCCCGGCGTCCTGGAGCCTGCCGGCCACCTCGGTGACCGTGGCGCGGCGCACCCCCAGCATCTGCGACAGGAACAGGTGGGTCATCTCGAAGGCGTCGGCGCCCACGGCGTCGTGCGTGGTGAGCAGCCAGCGCGCGCAGCGCTGCTCCACGGGGTGCAGGCGGTTGCACGCCGAGCACTGCGCCACGTGTGTGAAGAGCGCCTGGGTGTAGCGGCCCAGCACCTCGGGGAGCGCCCCCCCGCGGCCCACCTCCGCGCGCAGGTCGCCGGCGCTCATGCGGTACGCGTCGCCCGGCACCTGCGCGAACGCCTGCCCGGCCATGCTCCCGGCCCCCAGGAACACGGGAATCCCCACCATCCCCTCGTGCCCCACGGTGGCGGTCTCCACCGCGGAGCCGTCCGGCATGACGCTGACCAGGGAGATCACCGCCGTCTCGGGGAAGTACACGTGCTCGATGGGCGCCCCCACGTCGAACACCACCTGCCGCGTCTCCAGCCGCACGCGCTCCAGCGCCGGCCGGAGCTCCTCCAGCTCTTCCGCGGGGAGCAGCGCCAGAATACGGTTGCGGGGCCGCGCCGACTCGTCGGCGCCCCCGGCGGCATGGTGGTCCATGGATCTCCGGTGAATGGCATTGCGCGGCCGGCGGAGCGCCGGCTGTATGGATCTGCGGGTCTGCATGGAGCAAGCCACCCCGGGAAGTGCGTGAGTGCGTGAGTGCGTGAGTGCGTGAGTGCGAAAGTGAACGGCAGTACGAAGTACGCTGAACTGCGACGGCGACCCCCTCCCCCGGCCCCTCCCCGCAAGGGGGAGGGGAGAACTGCACGACAGCCCTCACCCCCCGGCCCCCTCTCCCAATGCTGGGAGAGGGGGAGCACCACAAAAGTGAACCCCGGACAGCCCTCCCCCGGCACGGGGGAGGGTGGCGAGCCT
>DASVQR010000013.1:0-66064 GCA_036389055.1 Longimicrobiaceae bacterium
AAGTCGCGCCAGGTCTTGGCTCCACTGAGGGTGCCCAGAAGGATGCAGGCCAGTACTAGCCACAGTTCATGGCGGCGTCCGCGCGGATGCCGGAAGTCCGGCACCCGCGCAAGTGATTCAAGCAGTGTCATGCCAGCATGATACTAGCTCAAATGACAATGAAACAGCCCTGCGGCTGGCGCCGGGGTCGGGCTTCGGCTCCGTAGCAGACGAAACGACCGTCTGCAACGGAGTCGAGCCCCGGCGGAAACAGCCCCGCCGGGTCTCGCCCCTTCGGGCCGACATCCCTCACGCGGGGTGGCGCTGGCGTCCGCGAGGGTGGGCCCCAGCCCCGCAACGACGAAGGTCCCTCCGCGGGTCGGAGGGACCTTCGTCGTTCCTGCCGCCGTGTCCTCCGGCCAGCACCGGGAGCCGGCCCGGCATCCCGATCTCCAGGCATGCTCGGAGCCCCGCGTGAGACACCCTGTGTCAACCTCAATGCTAAGCAGCTTCCAGAGTAGGAGTTGCGTTCAGGAAGGGGAGAGCCCTTCCGTGTTGGTGGGGATCGTAGAGCGTGTGATCGTTCCAGCAGCGCCAGAGCACGCGCAGCCAGGCACGCGCGAGGATTCGCACCGCATGGGGATGATCGTGGCCGCGCCCCCGGGCAGCCTTGTAAATGGATGCTGCCCAAGCACTGGCATGGCGAGAGTTGTCAGCCCAGGTCGTGACGGCTGTTCGTAGGCGCTTGTTGCAGGCGGTACGATAGTAGACGCCGCGGCGCTTGCCGGACTGCGACGTCACCGGGGCCACGCCCGCCTCTCCGGCCAGATGCTCGAAGCTGGCGAAGCGCTTTCGATCCTCCCCAAGTTCGGCCAGGATCTGCGCGGCATTGACGCAGCCGGTGCGGGGGAAGGACTGCATGAGCGATCCGTCTGGATGCTGAGCGAGTTGCTCGGCGAGGAGGCGCTCGCAGTCGCGGATCTGCGTGAGCAGGCAGCGCAGCACGACCACGAGGCTGCGCACGAGCTGTCCCTTGCATTGGCTCTGTTGCGGGCCGGCCCCGCCAGCCGGAGCCGCGCGCAGTCGCCGCAGCAGCTCGGCCGCCGTTCTGCGGCCGCTGTAGGCGTGGCTGCGCAGGAAGGCACCCAGGAACTTCTCGCTCAGCTGCGTGGCGCTCTGCGGTGTGGGGTACGCCTCCAGGAAGGCGAGCGAGATGGCGCTGTCGATCTCGGCGAAGAGAGCGATGGGCCCGGGCCAGAAGCTCTCCAGGAGGGCGCGCAGCTGATTGGCGAGCTGGACGCGTGTGTGCACCAGGTCTTCCCGGGTGCGAACCGCGGCACGCAAGGCACAGGTGGAGTCCGAAGGTGCAGCCAGTACGCGGAAGCGATGGCCGTCGGTGCGCAACAGGTCGGCGGCAATGTAAGAGTCGGTGGGGTCGCTCTTGCCCTGGGCCGCGCTGTAGCGAGGACGAGAAGCCTTGAGCACATTGGGGTGGATGGGTACGACGGGGAAGCCGGCGCGCTGGAGGAAGTCGACCAGCAGGCCCGAAGGACGCTCAATGGCCAGGGGGAGCTGACTGCGCGGGCCGAAGCGGTCCAGGCGGCGCACGAGGTCATCAAGCCCTTCGGCAGTATGGTCGATGGGAAAGGAAGCACGGACCTGGCCGGCCGGGTCAACGACGCAGATGGCATGCGAGTCGCTAGCCCAGTCGATGCCGCCGAAGTGATGAGGCGAGAGTCCTTCCATGGAACACCTCCCGGTGGGGGGAAGAGCCATGGCTGCCGGCGTCGGAAGGTCTCACCGATTCCTCATTGACCGGCGCTCCAGGCTTCAGGTGCCTGGGCGCAACACCCTGTGGTCGGTTGAGGCCTTCCACGCCGGGGCAGGAGAGCGGGTCTCACGCGGGCCGTCGAGCAGCAAGGGATGCTGGCTCTTCCCACCCCGGACGCCGGAAGCCGGAAGCCGGAAGCGAGATCAATCTCACTCCCGGCACGAAGGTAGTCCAATGAGGGATGCGCGCCCGGAGGGCCGAGACCCGACAGCAGTACCGTCGGGGCTCGGCTGCGTTGGGGAGCGTTGTTTGCTCCCCTACGCAGCGCGCAGCCCGACCCGAGCGTCAGCGAGGGGCACGCCCGACACGGCAGTTCACGTCTTTTCCGTTTGCGACCCCGACTCTACGGCGCGTCGCTCGGTGTCGCGGTCCAGGATCTCGCGGATGGACTCGATGAGGGGATCGCCGGTGGTGTAGCGCTTCCCGTAGTCCAGGTTGAACCGGGAGTCGAAGCCGGCCGGGTTCTTTCCCTGGTTGTGCTGCATGATGGTCTCCATCTTGTCCAGCGCCTTCGCCAGGCGGGCCTCCGGAGTGGCAGCGGCCTCGTACTCGTCCCAGAGCGCGGTCATCTCGCGGCGCAGGCGCTCCGGGAGAGGGCGGAGGAGCTGGAGCAGGTCCTCGCGCTCCTGCACGGCCTTGCCGCCGTCCGCCGTCTGCTCGACGGCCGGGATGTCGCCGCCGATGGCCTCGCCCAGGTCGTGGATGATGCAGATCTTCACCAGCCGGGCGAAGTCCACCCCCGGGAAGCTGTCCGCGAACACCAGCGACATCAGGCAGAGCCGCCAGGTGTGCTCCGCCACGCTCTCCCGCTGCCCCTCGGACGTCCACGAGTTGCGGACGGTGTTCTTGAGTTGCTCCGCCGCGCGGAGGAACTCCAGGGTCCCCTCGATCTCCGATCTCTGCATCGCCACGTTCCATCCTCGCCGGTAGTTCGATCGCCCACGCCGGGGAACCGCCCGGCCCGTCCGGGGCCCGCGGCGACTCCGCTGCAGCAACGTACGCCGGCCCGGGCACCCGCGACAATCCCGCGGCGCATCCCCGCGGCGCCGGTGCGGGTCGATGCACCCGCTTACCGCGGCGCGCGCGCCGCACCTGTGGATGCACCTCTGAGCCCGTGCCCGGCAGCCGTGTCGGCCCAGGTGGCTGCCGCCGGCGGGGTGGGAACGGCGCACCGCTGCCGGGGCTGCCCGGAACCGGCCTTGCAGGGAGCTGCCCGGGCCGGCCGTCCTCCCCCAATTTCCCTGGCGCCCGTTCAAGATTCGGGAGGCACCACCCGTCCGGGGAGGAGGCGTGATCCGGCAGCCGGGGCACCCAAAGTGTTGCACCGCCGAAACACCCGCCCGGGCAAAAGCGGCGCGCCTGCAACGAAATCTGCCAGGTATACGTTTTGCCACGCTAGAACATGCGTGTGGGATGCTCCGAGGGCGGGGCCGCCGGCCGGCGGCACGCTGGGTCCCATGTCGGTTCAGCATCGCTGCGGTCTGTCCAAGGCACCGGTACCGCTACCGCAGGGAGGAACGATTATGCGCCGTGCCAAGTCGTTTGTGCTCATCACCATGGGTGGTGGGGTCGGGCTGCTGGGATTCCTTGCACAGGGCCTGGTGGCGAAGTCCAGTATGGGTGAGACGCTGCGTGGTGCCTACAGCGAGATCGGCCGGACCGGCGCGAAGATCGTCGGGGGCGGGGGCGGCGGCGGGTTCGCCGGCGCGCCCGGCGGGGCCGCTTTCCAGGCGGTGGACGCCAGCACGCAGTTCGCCTCGTTCGTGGCGGAGAAGTACGAGCCGGCCGCGGTGACCAGCGACACCATACGCTACCGGGTCTGCAAGGACCTGTCGGTGTGCTACATCGCGTCGCGGGCCCCGCGGGGCGGGATCCCCATCCCCGGCACGCCGCCGCTGCTCATGACCCCGCCCGAGCTGCTGCCGGACGTCCCGGCCTCGCCCGGGACGCGGCTGGGCTACCTGGCCTCCATCCCGCTGCTCGGGCTGGCCGGGTACACGCTGATCGGCGACAACGACGGCGGCGTGAGCGGCGCGACCCCGCCCGGAGAGAACCCCGGCGGCCAGCCGCAGCCGGGGCCGCAGGGTCCGGCGGGGCCCGCCGGACCCCAGGGACCTGCCGGTCCCGCGGGCCCCTCCGGACCTCCGGGAACGCCCGGAGCCCCCGGGACGCCGGGGACCCCTGGAGCACCCGGGGCGCCGGGAACCCCCGGGGCACCGGGAGCGCCTGGAACTCCGGGGGCACCCGGGGCGCCGGGAACGCCCGGGGCTCCTGGAGCACCGGGGGCACCGGGAACCCCCGGGGCACCGGGAGCGCCTGGGACCCCTGGAGCACCCGGAGCGCCTGGAGCACCCGGGGCGCCGGGCGAGCAGGGCCCTCCGGGACCCGCCGGGCCTGCCGGGCCGCAGGGCCCGGGTGGACCCGCCGGACCCCAGGGACCCGCCGGGCCGCAGGGGCCGCAGGGGCCGCAGGGGCCGGGCGGACCGGGGGGCGAGAACCCGCCTCCGGGCGAGGTGGTCCCCGAGCCGATGAGCATGGTGCTCCTGGGGACGGGGCTGGCGGGGGTGGCGGCCGCGCGGCGGCGCCGCCGCAAGAACGGCCAGGAAGAGGAGTAGACGCAGGACCCGAGACCGGCGCCGCCTCCCGCGGCGCCGGTCTCGCTCCGGGGGCCCGGCGGCCCCACATCACGAGCCGGCCGCGCCGTGCGGCGGCTCCCCGAACCGAGAACCAGACCGAAGCCGTACCGTGATCTCCCGTCGTATCCCCACGCCCGCGCAGCTCCGGCTGCTCCTCCTGGTCCCTCTCGCGCTCGCGGCGCCCCTGGCGGCGCGCGCACAGGCGGCGGCCGGCGCCGTCGTGGCGGTGGCCCCGGGGCCGGACGGGGCGGCGGCCGTGGACACGGCCCGCGCCGCGCCGTCGGCGCCCACCGACGCGCTGGGGGCGCGCATCCTCGCCGAGGCGGAGCGCGCGCGCGGGCTGCGGCTGATCGTCTCCCTCCGGGACCGCACGCTCTGGCTCAAGCAGGGAAGCACGGTGCTGCACGCCGCCCCGGTGGCGGTGGGCAAGGCAGTGATCATGGAGTACGAGGGCAAGGAGTGGAACTTCTCCACCCCGCGCGGCCGCCGCACCATCACCACCAAGCAGCGCAACCCGGTCTGGATCCCGCCCGACTGGCACTACGTGGAGCTGGCGCTGAAGCTGGGGCTCCAGCTGGAGTTCCTGGGGAGCGGGCAGCGGATGGCCCTGGGCGACGGCAGCTGGGTCGCGGTGCGGGGGAACCGCATCGGGCGGGTGCTGGCGGACGGCACCTGGCAGCCGGTGCCGGTGGGGGAGGAGGCGGTGTTCAACGACACCCTGTTCGCGCCGCCGCCGGAGACGCTCAACCGGCGGATGCCGGGGGAGCTGGGGAAGTACAAGCTGGACATGGGGGGCGGGTACTACCTGCACGGCACCCCGTACCAGGACTCCATCGGAAGCGAGGTGACGCACGGGTGCATCCGGCTGCGCACGGCGGACCTGGAGCTGCTGTACCGCAAGGTGCCCGTGGGGACGCCGGTGTACATCTACTGAGCGGCTGATCGACTGGACGGAGGGGCGAGCCCCGGGGCGCAGAGAGCGTCCCGGGGCTCGTTCGTTTTCGCAGCGTCCGGTGAGCCGTAGAGACAGTAGAGCTTCCGCACCAGGCTATAGAGCCTCGGCTCGGCTTCATGCTGCCACGCACCTCGTGCGTAGCGGCCAAGCCGTTTGTGTTCTTGCACTTGATCAAAGCACGGACAAAGGCATACCCGTTGCCTTCTCGGCCACGCAGACAGTCCCAATCGTGCGACTTGACGCTGGTCGCGGTACGCCGAACTCAGCCCTGGGAGATCATCATGCTTCGGACGAGCAGCTACACCATCTATGTCCCGCTGCCGGACGCCGAAGACGGCATGCTGCTAGTCCACGGCTATACCGGGGCGTACGACAGGGTGTCGCGGGGAGTGGCCGAGTACCTCCAGTCGCTGGAAGCAGGCCCACCCGCCCAGCCGCTGCACGGCAGGTGGGAGTCGGAGCCGGCGCTGGCGCGCACGGCTGAGGCGGCGGCTCCCTCGGACCATACCCTGGAGGCGCTCCGGAAGCGCGGCTACATGACGGAGATGTCCGTCCCGGAGGAGGAGGGCCACTTCGCGCGGTTCACCAAGAAGCGGCACCAGCGGGCGATGGAGAACGTGAGCTACATCTTCATGCCCACCTACAACTGCAACCTGCGCTGCTCGTACTGCTTCCAGGACCACATGCGCACGAAGCCGGAGTTCGCGCACCTGCTGCGCACCATCGCGCCGGACACGGTGAACCGGATCTTCGCGGCCATGCCCACCATCGAGCGCAGCCACGGGGCAGAGGAAGGCGAGGAGTTCACGCGGAACATCGGCTTCTTCGGTGGCGAGCCGCTGCTGGCAGCGAACCGGCAGATCATCGAGTACATCATGAACCGGGCGCGGATGCTCGGTCCGGCTCACTTCTGGGCCGTCAGCAACGCGACGGAGCTGGAAGGCTACGGCGACCTTCTCGGCCCGGAGGGGATCGCGATGATCCAAATCACGCTGGACGGTCCGCCGGAGGAGCACGACCGGCGCCGAATCCGCGCCGACGGCAGTGGGACCTTCGAGCAGATCGCACGCAACATCGACCTGTGCCTGGAGCACGGAGCCCGGGTGTCGGTGCGGGTGAACCTGGACCCGAAGAACATCCACGAGATGCCGCGCCTGGCGGAGGAGATCGTTGCCAGAGGGTGGAACCGGGAGCGGCGATTCTCCGTCTATACCGCCCGCATCACCCCAGGCAGCGAGAACACGAGCATTCAGGACATATTTCCGACTACTTGGGACTTGGACAACGCGATCGACGAGCTGCGCGCCACTCACCCCCCGATGCGAGTCATCGGCCGTCCGGACGACGGCATGGAGGACCGCGCGCGACGAATTTTCGATGAGCGGGCCCACGGGTCCACGCAGCACCGCACCAGCTTCTGCTCGGCGCACTCTGGGATGTACATCTTTGATGCCTTCGGAGACATCTACGCCTGCTGGGAGCGCACGGGCGACACGGGTGTCCGCATCGGCCGTGTGCTCAACGATGGCGAAGTGGAGATGAACCAGGGTCTCAACCGAATGTGGCGCAGCCGCACCCCAGCGAGTAATCCGACCTGCCGGAAGTGCCGCTATGCACTCCACTGTGGCGGAGGTTGCGCAGTGCTCGCGGAGGGTCAGAAGGGCAAGTTCTTCTCAAACTACTGTGATGGATTTGCGGACCGTTTCCGCCACTCCGTAGCAAGGGCATACATTGACCACGTCAACGGCGTTGAGGGAGTGCAGCAGTCACGCGTCTGTGACCTGTAGGGAGATCCCAAGTGTCGCCGGCTGGTCGTGTCGCGCATGACCGCAGGGAGCCATGCCGTGCCCGTGCACCGCCGCAGCGGTGTGACACACCTCGATATGCACGTCACAGCGTTTGGAGGTCCGAAGCCTTGTCTACGTGCTAACCGCCGACGCTTGCTTCCTCAAACGACAGAGAGGCCCACATGAGTTCTGACCAGACCCGCCAGCCCGACAACGAGGAGATCGTCAGCCTCAACGCGGACAACCTTGACACCGACAAGCTCGACGACGAAACACTCGAAGAGGTCGCGGGTGGGGAGTGTGGCGCTTTCAGTTGCGGCGCCTTCAGTTGCGGATCGCTCGTGCAGGACATAGGCCCTGTAGAGTAGCTTGCAGGCAGGCACTGCCAGCCGGCGGGCGCACCCGCCGGCTGGAATCCGCGAGCAGGCGGAGCGTGAAAATGGCGCCCATC
Source organism: Longimicrobiaceae bacterium (assembly GCA_036389055.1). Classification (GTDB taxonomy): domain Bacteria; phylum Gemmatimonadota; class Gemmatimonadetes; order Longimicrobiales; family Longimicrobiaceae; genus JAFAYN01. Next base: position 7,640 of record DASVQR010000013.1, read on the forward strand.
CAGCGTGGAGACCCACCAGCCAATGCATTCTTTATCCAGAGTGATTGCGACGGTCGGCCCCTACGTACCGGGTGTTCTTGCCGTGGGTGAGGCGCTCGAGCGGCTGGCGTGGAGTTCCGAGACCGTTCCCGCGGCGCTCACTCGCGGCGTTTACCTGGAGTGCCGGCTGTCGGCGGACACGCGGGTGGACCTCGTCCTCCAGGTGGATGAGCGGGGACGCGCGGTCCTTGCCGGGACCCACCCGGCGGTCCGCCTGCCGCGCCAGCTCCACGCCCACCCGTACTGGGAGGAGGTGCGGCGGCTTCACACGCGGTGGGCGGACACGACGTCGCCGATCGCGTCGTACCTGAAGGGCGTGTGGCTGGAGTTCGACGTACAGGAGGCCGGCAACGAAACCGCCGTCCCGCTCCCGGGCGTGTTCCTGAAGCTCGCGGAGTCGGCCCTCGCCGGACCGGCGGCGCCACTGGAGGAGGTGCTCGCTTCGCTCCCGGGCCTCTCCCCTGCTCCCGATCCCGTGGGCAGGATCCGGCGATGCATCGACGAGCTGCCGCCCGGAGCCCACGTGTCCTACCTGGGCTCCTTCGCGCCGCGCGGCACCGACGCGGTCCGCGTCTGCATGGTGGGGCTGCCGGAGGACGCGATCTCGGCATACCTCGCGCGGGTCGAGTGGCCCGGCGACCCGCACGCGCTGGGGGACCTCCTCGCGACGGTGGGCACGGCGGATGGCCGCCGCCTGCACCAAGGCCCGGGGATGCTCCACCTGGACGTCGGCGAGGACGGAGTGCAGCCGCGCGTGGGACTGGAATACGTGCTGGAGCGCGGCGGCCAGATCCGCGGGCGACTGCACGAAACGGAGTTCCTGGACCACCTGGTGGAGCTGGGACTCTGCACGGCGGCGAAGCGCGAGGGGCTGCTCGCCTGGCCTGGCTACTCGTTCGAGGACTTCGCGCACGAGTTGTGGCCCAGCCTGGTGAAGCGCCGCGTCAACCACGTCAAGCTGGTGTACGAGCCCCGCCGTCCTCCCGAGGCAAAGGCGTACCTGTGCGCGTTCAGCGAGTTCTACCGGGGAAAGACCCATCCACACGAGGAGGAGCCCCATGGACGAGCAGCACCTGCCGCAGTCTGAGCCGCGCCTCGCGGCCCGGGTGGAGGACGAGATCTCCGACGACGAGCTGGACGATGTGGCGGGCGGGCTCGCCCGGATCTGGATGGGCGAAGCGACCATCGTCGCCGGGCGCCCGGAGCCCGGCCCCGGCGCCCGGCGGAGCTGAGCGGCGCGGCACCGGTCCGCCGGCGGGTGGAGCCGCGTCTCTACAAGTAGAGCCGGGGCTCGACTCCGGGCCGGCGCGCGGACCCGCGACGCGGCCGTAAACACAGGCGCCGCACGGCCCTCCACCGGCCGCGTACGCTCCCACGGCGGGTATGCCGATTGCCCTTTGCGTCTCCTCACGACGTCGGGGCTGGCCCATCCGCGCGGGAGGTGGTGCATGTCGTCAGGCAAGCAGGAACCAGGGGACGCGGCGCGCTCCCGCTGGGAGCCCGTCCTCGCCCGCGCCGCTGCCGACCCGGTGTTCCGGCGCGGGCTGCTGGACGACCCGCGCCGCACGCTGCGGAACGCGCTCGGCGTCGAGCTTCCCGCCGGGTTCACCGTCCGGTTCGTGGAGCGGGGCGACGGGCTCGACGTGGTCCTCCCCGACCACGCCCACCGGGAGGAGCTTTCCGAGGAGGAGCTGGACGCCGTGGCGGGCGGGACGGACCCGACCTGGGAGGACCCCCCGCCGCCCAACGGCACGACCACGCCCTGAGACACCGGCGGCGTCCCGGCTGCGAGGACCCGGCAGAGAACCCCGGACGGGTGGACCGCCACCCGTCCGGCCCCGAGCACACCCGACCGAACCATGTCGTGACACCCCGGAGCAGCCCCGCGGGCGCGCCTCACAGGCCAGAGCATGCAGGAGCAGGGGGGCTCGCGCGCCCCTGTCCCGCGCACGCGTGGATGCTCGCGGATGCGCGGGTGCTCCTCGCGCTCGCCCTGCTCCTTCCCTCCCCGCTCGGCGGACAGGCGGCGCGCGGGGACTCGCTCGGCCTGCTGGAGGCGGTGAACGTCGCGCTCGCCTCCAGCCCGCGGATCGAGTCGGCGCGGCAGGAGGTGAGCGCCAGCCGGGGCGGCGTGCTGGTGGCCGGGGCGCCGTTCGACCCGCAGCTGCGCACCTTCATGGGGAGCACGCGGGAGAGCGCCTTCGACGTGCCGGGGGAGGGCGGCGCCGCCGCGGACGTGCTGGAGACCACCAGCACCTACGGGGTGAGCCTGGCAAAGCGCTTCCGCTGGGGGCTGACCCTGGCCCCGGAGCTCCAGGGGGCCCGGCTGGGGGGCTCCGCGTTCGGCGCGGGGGCCAGCAACACGGCGCGCGCCGGCCTGGGCGCCACCCTCCCCCTGCTGCGCGGGCGCGGCCGGGTGGGGGCGCTGGGCGAGCGGGCGGCCGAGGGCTCGCACCGGGCGGCGCTCCAGGGGCTGCGCCACGCCGCCGCGGAGGCGACCCTCGCCGCCGTGGGGGCGTACTGGGACTACCGGGCCGCGGCGGAGCGGCTGGCCGTGTACGTGGAGTCGGAGGGGCGGGCGCGCCGGCTGGTGGACGAGACCCGGGTGCTGGTGCAGGCGGAGGAGCGCCCCCCCAGCGACCTCAACCCGCTGCTCGCCAACCAGGGGTCGCGCTCGGCCACGCGGATCGCCGCGGAGCAGGAGGTGGTGGAGGCCCGCCACCGGCTGGGGCTTGCGCTGGGGCTGCCGGTGGGGCGCATCGCCGCCCTGCCGCCCCCGGCCAGCGACTTCCCCGCGCCGGCGGCGGGGGACACGGCGGCCGCCGACGCGGGCGCCCTCGCGGCACTGGCGGCGGAGCGCCGCGCCGACCTGGCCGCCGTCCGCGAGGACCGGCGCAGCGCGGAGCTGCTGCTGCGTGGCGCGGAGGACGGGCGGCGTTCACGGCTGGACCTGGTGGCCGACGTGGGCTACACCGGCGCGCTCCCCGGCGACGGCGTGGACCGGCTCTTCCGCCCGTTCTACGGCAGCCTGTCCGGCTGGACCGCCGGCGTGGAGCTGAGCTACGCCCCCGGTGCCACGGACCGGGCCGCGCGGGGCCGGGCGGCGCAGGGCCGCGCCCTGCTGGCGCAGAGCGACCTGGCCGCCGCGGAGCTGCTGCGCGAGGTGGAGTCCGCGGTGCGGGTGGCGGCCTCGGCTGCCGCGCACGCCCGGCAGGAGCTGGAGATCTCCGAGGGGACGGCGGCCCTGTACGCGGCCTCGCTGGAAAGCGAGAAGGAGAAGTTCCGGCTGGGGATGTCCACCCTGTTCGAGGTGCTCCAGGCCGAGGACGGGCTCACCGGCGCGCGCGTGCAGCGCATCGGCTCGCGGCTCCGCTACGCCCAGGCGGTGGCGCGGCTGCGCTTCGAGAGCGGCACGCTGCTGGAGTGGGACGGCGACGCGCCCCGGCCCGGCCTGGAAGCCCTCGTCACCGTCCCCCGCGCAGGCGGGACCTGAACCGCGCCGGCCATGCAGAGCAACGTCTTCCGCAAGGTGTCGCTTGAGCGGCTCGCCTCGCCCGAGCAGCTGGACCAGCTCGTCCAGGTCACCACGCCGCGCGGGTGGATCACCCTGGCGGCGCTGGGGGTGCTGCTGGCCGCGGCCGTGGTGTGGGGGGCGGTGGGGAGCATCCCCGAGAAGGCGACCGGGCAGGGGATCCTGGTGCGCTCCGGCGGCGTGTTCGAGGTGGTGCCGCTGGGGAGCGGGCGGGTGGAGGACGTGGCGGTGCGGGTGGGCGAGGAGGTGAGCGAGGGGCAGGTGGTGGCGCGCGTCGCCCAGCCCGACCTCCTGGCCGCGCTGGCCGAGGCGCGGGCGGCGCTGGGGGACCTGCGCGTGCAGCAGCGGCAGGTGGAGGAGTTCGGGGGGCGCGAGGTGAGGATGCAGTCCGAGTACCTGGCCCAGCAGCGCGCCGACCTGGGCGAGGCGATCCGCGCGGGCGAGGAGGAGCTGCGCTGGATGCGCGAGAAGATCGCCAACCAGGAGAGGCTGGTGGCGCAGGGGCTGCTCACCCGCCAGACGCTGCTCACCACCCGGCAGCAGTTCGACGCGTCGCAGCGCGACGTGCGCGCCAGCCGCGGCCAGCTCCAGCAGAACGCCGTGGACCAGCTGGCGCTGCGCGAGAAGAAGCGGCAGGAGATCCTGGCCGGGCGGCTGCGCATCGAGGAGGCGGAGCGCGCCATCGGGCGGCAGGAGGCCGAGCTGCTGCGCACCTCGCAGGTGGTGTCGCCCTACACCGGGCGCGTGCTGGAGATCATGACCGAGCAGGGGCGCGTCATCGACCGCGGCGAGCCGGTGCTGCGGCTGGACCTGACGGGGAAGACGGTCCGCAACCTGGAGGCGGTGGTGTACGTCGCGTCCACCGAGGGCAAGAAGATCCGCCCCGGGATGCGCATCCAGATCTCCCCCTCCACGGTGCGGCAGGAGGAGCACGGCTTCCTGCTGGGCACCGTGACCTACGTGTCCGACTTCCCGGCCACCGCCCAGGGGATGGCGCGCACGCTCAAGAACGACGCGCTGGTGGCCGCGCTCTCCGGCGGCGGCGCCCCGTACGAGGTGCACGCCGACCTGATCCCCGACCCGGACACGCGCAGCCGCTACCGCTGGTCGTCGTCCGGGGGGCCGCCCACGGAGATCCGTAGCGGCACCCTGTGCTCGGCGTACGTGACGCTGGAGGAGCGGCGGCCGCTGGAGCTGGTGCTCCCCGTGTTCCGCCGCTCGGCGGGGCTGTGAGGGCGGGGCGATGAGCGCCGGCGCGGCCCTGGCCGGCGGGGCGGAGCGGCTCCGCGCCCGCATCCCCTTCCTGCGCGTGGCCGCCGCCTCCCCCCCGCCGCCCCGGCGGGTGCGGGTGCCCACCATGCTGCAGATGGAGGCGGTGGAGTGCGGCGCGGCCGCGCTCGCCATGGTGCTGGGCCACCACGGGCGCACGGTGCCCCTGGAGGAGCTGCGCCTCGCCTGCGGGGTGTCGCGCGACGGTAGCAAGGCGAGCAACATCGTCAAGGCCGCCCGCCGCTACGGGCTGGTGGCGAAGGGGCTCAAGAAGGAGCCGGAGGCGCTCCGCGCGCTCCCGGTGCCCATGATCCTGCACTGGAACTTCAACCACTTCGTGGTGCTGGAGGGGTTCCGGAAGGGGCGGGCGTACGTCAACGACCCGGCCAGCGGCCCCCGCTCCGTCACCGGCGCGGAGCTGGACCAGGCCTTCACCGGGGTGGCGCTGGTCTTCGAGCGCGGCGACACCTTCGTGCGGGGCGGCGAGGCGCCGAGCATGGCGCAGGCGGTGCGCACCCGGCTGGAGGGCTCGCGGCTCGCCCTGCTCTTCGTGGTGCTGGCGGGGCTGGGGCTGGTGCTCCCGGGGCTGGTGGTGCCCACCTTTTCGCGGGTGTTCGTGGACGACGTGCTGGTGGCCGGGCTCCGCGACTGGGTGCGGCCGCTCCTGCTCGCCATGGCCGCCGCCGCGCTGGTCTTCGGGGCGCTCACCTGGACCCAGCAGTGGTACCTGCTCCGGCTGGAGACCAAGCTGGCGCTCTCCACCTCCGCCCGCTTCTTCTGGCACGTCCTGCACCTCCCCATGGGCTTCTTCACCCAGCGCTTCGCGGGGGAGATCGGCTCGCGGGTGGCGATCAACGACCGCGTGGCGCAGCTCCTCTCGGGCGACCTGGCCACCAGCGTCCTCAACCTGGTGGCGGTGGCCTTCTACGCGGCGGTGATGGTGCAGTACGACCTCGTCCTCACCCTGCTGGGGGTCGTCGTGGCGGGGCTCAACCTGGCGGCGCTGCGCTGGGTCTCGCGCCGCCGGGTGGACCTGAGCCGGCGGATGCTGCAGGACCGCGGCAAGCTGATGGGCACGGCGATGGGCGGCCTGCAGACCATCGAGACGCTCAAGGCCACCGGCTCGGAGTCGGACTTCTTCGCGCGCTGGTCCGGGTACCAGGCCAAGGTGCTGAACGCGCAGCAGGAGCTCGCCCTGCACACGCAGCTCCTCGCCGCCGTCCCCCCCTTCCTGCTGGCGGCGAGCACCGTGCTGCTGCTGGGGATCGGGGGGACGCGGGTGATGGACGGCCAGCTGAGCATGGGGATGCTGATCGCCTTCCAGGCGCTGATGCTCGCCTTCCTCGCCCCGGTGAACCGGCTGGTGGAGCTGGGGAGCACCCTCCAGGAGGTGCGCGGCGACATGGGCCGCCTGGACGACGTGCTGCGCGCCGAGCGCGACCCGCGCCTCGCCGCCGGCCCGGAGGAGGGCGGCCCCGACGAGGCGAAGCTCTCCGGGCGGCTGGAGCTGCGCGGCGTCTCGTTCGGCTACTCGCCGCTGGACCCGCCGCTGATCGAGGCGCTGGACCTGGAGCTGCGCCCCGGGAGCCGGGTGGCGCTGGTGGGCGGCTCCGGGTGCGGCAAGTCCACGGTGGCCCGGCTGGTGTGCGGCCTGTACGAGCCCTGGACGGGGCAGGTGCTCTTCGACGGCCGCCCGCGCGCCGCCGTGCCGCGCCGGACCATGGACGCGTCGCTGGCGTTCGTGGACCAGGACATCTTCCTGTTCGAGGGCTCGGTGCGCGACAACCTGACGCTGTGGGACCCCACCGTCCCCGAGGCGCAGCTGGTGGAGGCGGCGCGCGACGCCTGCATCCACGACGAGGTGACGGCCCGGCCGGGCGGGTACGCGGGCGCGGTGGAGGAGGCGGGGCGCAACTTCAGCGGGGGGCAGCGGCAGCGGCTGGAGATCGCCCGCGCCCTGGTGGGCAACCCCGCCCTGCTGGTGCTGGACGAGGCCACCAGCGCGCTGGACCCCGCCACCGAGCAGGCCATCGACGACCACCTGCGCCGCCGCGGCTGCACCTGCCTGATCGTGGCGCACCGGCTGAGCACCATCCGCGACTGCGACGAGATCATCGTGCTGGACGCCGGAAAGATCGTGCAGCGGGGGACGCACGACGCCCTGCTGGCCGAGCCGGGGCCGTACGCCCGGCTGATGGAGGCCGAGTGAGCGCCCCGGCCCCTCCCCTCGCGCCCGTGGACGCCGGCGGGCTGTTCGCGCGCGAGGGCACTCCCCAGGAGGCCGGCGCCGACCGCGCCTTCCTGCTGGCCGGGGACGGGGCGTGGTGGGTGGAGGCCGGGCGCATCGACGTGTTCGCGGTGCGGACCCGGGACGGCAAGCCCGCGGGGGCGCGGCGGCACCTGTGCCGGGTGGGCGCGGGGGAGCCGCTGCTGGCGCTGGGCGATGCGGGCGACCCGGCGCTGCTGGCCGTGGGCGCGCCGGGGACGCGGCTGCTCGCGCTGCCGCGGGAGCGGCTGCGCGCGGCGGGGCGCGGGCGCGAGGCCGCCGCCGTGCTGGAGGGGTGGGCGGCCGCGCTCTGCGCAGGCGTCGCGCCGGAGCTGGTCCCCAAGCAGTGCCGCGACCTGGAGGCGGAGGGGGAGCACGAGCTGCCGGCGGGGACGGAGTTCCGCCCGGAGCGCGGCGTCGCCTGGGTGAGGCACGTGGCGGGGAGCTCGCTGCTGCTGGGCCGCCCCGGGCTGCGGGTGAACGGCGACGGGTGGCTCCCGGTGTCGCGGCGCGCCTGGCTGGAGGCGGCCGACGGGGCGCGGGTGGCGCTGGCGGGCGCCCCGCCCGGCGACGAGGCCTGGGCCGGGGTGGAGCGGCTGCACCGGCTGGTGCTCGCCCACTCCCTGCAGGCGGCCGACGCCGCGGCGGAGGCGGAGCGGGAGCGCGCCCGCCGCCGGGCGGCGCTGGACCGCGACACCCTGGCCGGGGCCTGCGTGCACCTGGCCGGCGCCCTGGACCCGGCCGAGCGCGGCGCCCCGGGGATGCGGCTGCGCGCCCCCGAGCCGGGCGGCGAGGACGCCCTGTTCGCCGCGGCGCGCCTGGTGGGGGACGCGCTGGGGGTGGAGGTGCGCGCCGCCTCCGGCCCCTCCGGCACCCGCACCCCGCTGGACGCCATCGCCCGGGCCTCGCGGCTGCGCACCCGCCGGGTGCTGCTGCGGGACGGCTGGTGGGACACGGACTCGGGCCCGCTGCTCGCCTTCCTCGAGGAGGGGCGCCGCCCGGTGGCGCTCCTCCCCGTCCGCGGCGGCGGCTACGTGCTCTGCGACCCGGCGGAGCGGGTCCGCGTGCCGGTGGACGCCGGGCGGGCGCCCGGGCTCGCCGCCTTCGCGCACACCTTCTACCGCCCCTTCCCCGAGGCGCCGCTGCGGCTGGCCGCGGTGCTCCGCTTCGGGGCGCGGGGGAGCGGGCGCGACCTGGCGGCGGTGCTGGGGATGGGGATCGCCGGGGGGGCGCTGGCGGCGCTCACCCCGGTGGCCGTGGGGGTGATCTTCAACTCCGTCCTCCCCGAGTCGGAGCGCGGCCAGCTCCTGCAGGTCACGGGGCTCCTGCTCGCCGTGGCCGTGGCCATGGCGCTCTTCCAGCTCACCCGTGCCGTCGCGCTGATCCGGGTGGAGGGGAGGATGAGCGCGACGCTCCAGGCCGCCGTGTGGGACCGGCTGCTCGCGCTCCCGGTGGGGTTCTTCCGCGGCTACACGGCGGGCGACCTGGCGGAGCGCGCCATGGGGGTGGACGCCATCCGCCAGGTCCTCTCGGGGACCACGGTGGCCGCCCTGCTGGGCGTCATCTTCTCCGCCTTCAACTTCGCCCTGCTCTTCGCCTACGACGCCGTCCTCGCCGGGTGGGCCACGCTGCTGGTTGCCCTGGCGCTGGGGGTCACCGGGGGCGCCGGGTGGCTCCAGCTCCGGCACCAGCGCCTCCTGGCCCGCAAGCAGGCGGAGATCTCGGGGATGGTGCTCCAGTTCCTCACCGGCATCTCCAAGCTGCGCGTGGCCGGGGCCGAGGTGCAGGCGTTCGCCATGTGGGCGCGCAGGTTCGCCGAGCAGCGGCGCCTGCGCTTCGCGGTGCGGCGCATCGCCGCGGGGCTCGCCGCCTTCAACGCCGCCTTCCCGGTGGCGGCCACGCTGGTGATCTTCGCGGTGGCCTCGGGGCGGCTGGACGACCCCGCGGGCGGGCCGGGGCTGCGCACCGGCGACCTGCTCGCCTTCCTGGCCGCCTTCGCCGCCTTCCTGGGGGCGATGCTCGCCACCAGCGCCGCCGTGGTGGGGGCGCTCACCGTGATCCCCCACTACGAGAACGCCAGCCCCATCCTGCTCGCCGCGCCGGAGTCGGACGCCGGGCGCGCCGACCCGGGGACGCTCGCCGGCGAGATCGAGGTGCAGCACCTGCGCTTCCGCTACGGCGGCGACGGCCCCCCGGTGCTGGACGGGCTGTCGCTGCACGTGCGCCCGGGGGAGTTCGTGGCGCTGGTGGGGGCCTCCGGCTCGGGCAAGTCCACCCTGCTGCGCCTGCTGCTGGGCTTCGAGAGCCCCGAGTCCGGCTCCGTGTACTTCGACGGGCAGGAGCTGGGCGGGCTGGACGTGCTCGCCGTGCGCCGCCAGATCGGGGTGGTGCTGCAGAACGGGCGGCTGATGCCGGGCGACGTGTTCAGCAACATCGTGGGGTCGTCGCTGTGCACGCTGGACGACGCCTGGGAGGCCGCGCGCATGGCCGGGCTGGACGACGACATCCGCGCCATGCCCATGGGGATGCACACCGTGGTCAGCGAGGGGGGGAGCACCCTGTCCGGCGGGCAGCGGCAGCGGCTGCTGATCGCCCGGGCGGTGGTGACGCGCCCCCGCATCCTCCTGTTCGACGAGGCCACCAGCGCCCTGGACAACCGCACCCAGGCCGTGGTCAGCGACTCGCTCGCCCGGCTGCAGGCCACCCGGCTGGTGATCGCCCACCGGCTCAGCACCATCGTCGGCGCGGACCGCATCTGCGTGGTGCAGGGCGGCCGGGTGGTGCAGAGCGGCGGCTACGAGGCGCTGATGCGGGAGCCCGGCCCCTTCGCCGAGCTGGCCCGCCGGCAGCTGGCCTGAACGTCCACCCCGGAGACCGCAATGCGCGCCCACCGCCGCCTCGCTGCCCTGGCCCTGCTCGCCCTCGTGGGGGCCGCCTGCTCGCGCGAGCGCGACCCCGCCGAGGAGCGGGTCCGCCGCGCCGAGAGCGGGAGCGGCGACCTGGTGGTGGGCGCGGCGTGGCCGTGGGAGGCGCGCAAGCAGCTGCTGTACGGGCAGGGGATGGAGCTGGCGCTGGAAGAGGTGAACCGCGCCGGGGGGATCGGCGGGCGGCGGCTGCGCATCCTGCGCGAGGACGACCGGGAGTCGGTGGACGAGGGGAGCCTGGTGGCGCAGCGCTTCGCCCAGAACCCGGACGTGGTGGCCGTCATCGGCCACCTGCAGTCGTACGTCACCGTCCCCGCCGCGGCGGTCTACGACCTGGCCGGGATCCCCGTGCTCTCCCCCGCCTCCACCGACCCGGAGCTCACCCGCCGCGGCTACCGGCGGGTGTTCCGGGCCACCTTCACCGACGCGCAGGCCGGGCGCGAGATGGCCGAGTACGCCGGCCGCCGCGGCTACCGGCAGGTGGCCATCTACTACGTCCGCAACCCGTACGGGCGCAGCCTGGCGAACGCCTTCGAGGAGCGCGCCGACGAGCTGGGGATCGCCGTCATGGCGCGCCAGTCGTACGACCCCAACGCCGAGGCGGGGCGCCGCGGCGCCGAGCAGACCGCCGCAGAGTGGCGGGCGCTGCAGCTGGACGCCGTCTTCCTGGCGGGCGAGGTGCCGCACGCCGCCGTGTTCATCGCCGAGCTGCGCCGGCAGGGGATCCGCGTCCCGGTTCTGGGCGGCGACGCCATGGGGATCCCGGACCTGTTCACGGTGGGCGGGGAGGCGGTGGAGGGCACGGTGGTCTCCGCCGCCTTCCACCCGGACGACCGCCGCCCGGAGGTGCGCCGCTTCGTGGCGGCGTTCCGCGCGCGCTTCGGCACCCCGCCCGACGCCGCGGCGGCGCTGGGCTACGACGCGGTGCAGGTCATGGCGCAGGCCATGCGCCGGGCCGGCAAGCCCACCCCGGAGCGGATCGCGGAGGCGCTGCACGGCACCCGGGGGTGGCACGGGGTGACCGGCGTGTTCTCGTTCGCCCCCGACGGCGACCTGGCGGACAAGCCCGTGCGCATGGTGGTGGCCCACGGCGACCGCTGGCAGTTCCTGGACGAGGAAGCGCTCCCCGCAGGCGCCGCCGCGGCGCGCCCCCGGTGACGGGCCGCGAGGCGCGCGCGGAGGTGCTCCGCGCGCACGGCGCCACCGCGGCCGAGGCGGAGGAGCTGCTGGCCTACACGGAGCCCGCCTTCCGCGTCCCGGACGATCCCGGCGGGCCCTTTCCGCTCCCGGACGAGCCCTGGGTGGCGGCGTGGGAGGGGTACGCCGCCGAGGCGGAGGCGCGCGGCGCCTGGCCGGTGCTGCGCGAGCGCCTGGTGCAGCTCCGCTTTCCCGTGGCGGAGGGGATCAGCGCCACCGAGGCGTACCGCGCCGCCACGCGCCGCGGCGAGGCGAGCTGGCCCGCGGCGGGCGGGGTGGAGCTGCGCGCCCCGGAGCGCCTGCGGCTCCTGCTGCACCCCACCGCGGCCGGGCGGGTGCCGGTGCTGGTGGCGGGGTGCCGCGACGACTTCGTCGCGCTGGTGCGGGCGCTCGCCCGCCGTGGCGAGCCGGACCCCGTCCCGCCCTCCATGGGCGCGTGCATCGTGGGCGGCCTGGTGAACTGGGACCGGGTCGCCGCGCTGCGCCGCGCCTGGCAGGCGGAGCACCCCGGGGACGACGGCGGCGGCTGGGCCGCCGAGATGCGCGCGCTCGCCCCCCGCAAGGAGCTGTACCAGGACCGCTTCGTCCTGCTCGGCCGCGGCCCGTACAGCGGCGTCCCCGCGGCGGCAATGGGGATGGCGGAGGAGGAGTGGGAGGAGGTCTCGCTCACGATCCGGCTGGAGCACGAGTGCGCGCACCACTTCACTCGGCGCGTGTTCGGCTCCATGCGCAACACGGTGCACGACGAGCTCCTCGCCGACTTCGCCGGGGTCGTGTCCGCGTGCGGCCGCTTCCGCGCCGACTGGGTGCTCCGCTTCCTGGGGGTGGAGGACTTCCCCCGCTTCCGCCCCGACGGCCGGCTGCGCAGCTACCGGGGCGACCCTCCGCTCGGCGACGGCGCGTTCCGGGTGCTCCAGTCGGTGGCGCGCGGCGCCGCCGCGGCGCTGGAGGAGGCCGCCCCGGAGCGCGCGCTCGACTGGCGCGACCCCGCCGCGCGGGCGCGGATCCTGGCCGCGCTGGCCCGGCTCACGGTGGAGGAGATGGCGGCCCCGGGCGGCGCCGCGCGACTCGCCGCCGCCGTCCGCGCCCCGCGCGATCGATTGGTTCACGACAAACTTGACTGCGAACATGCCGGTGTGTAATGTGCTCCTCCGGCGCCGCAATGTCCGCAAAGGCGCCGCGCAGGAGCCCTTCCGCAGAGCGGAGCGTCCGGCCACTCCCGACCGCGACCCGGGGTACATCATGCAGGACTATCGCACCTCGCCCACGCCAGCCCCGCGCGCGTCCGGCATGCGCGCGGCCTCGCGCCCCCGCCCCTCGCGCCCGCCCGGCTGACCCTCCCGCACGCCGTCGGTTTTCACCAGGCCAGGGACCCTTCGGAGGGGCGTGTCTCGATGATCGCACATTCGTCCGCGGCGCAGGGCGCCGTGCCGGGGAGCGACTGCTCACCGCTCGCGCGTACCGTGCAGGAGCTGTCCGTCGAGCAGTGGGGGTGGAAGAACTCGGTGACCATGGTGGGGCTGGACCAGCGGCTGCTGGACGCCCAGCAGAAGGTGCTGCGCTTCGCCCGCTCCGACTGCCCGGTGCTGATCACCGGCGAGACCGGGACCGGCAAGGAGCTGTTCGCCAAGTCCGTGTACCTGCTGGGCCCGCGCGCGGGGAAGCCGTTCCTGCGGATCAACTGCGCCCAGTACAACGACGGCAACCTGATCGCCAGCGAGCTGTTCGGGCACAGGAAGGGGAGCTTCACCGGCGCCGTCTCCGACCACCGGGGGATCTTCGAGGAGGCCAACGGCGGGGTGGTGTTCCTGGACGAGATCGGCGAGCTCACCCCGGGCGCGCAGGCCATGCTCCTGCGCACCCTGGGCGAGGGCGAGGTGGTGCCCGTGGGCGGGAGCTGCGTGCGCAAGGTGGACGTGCGGGTGATCGCCGCCACCAGCCGCGACCTCCGCCCCATGGTGCAGGCCGGCACCTTCCGCGCCGACCTGTTCTACCGGCTCCGCTACCTGTGGGTGCACGTCCCCTGCCTGCGCGAGCGCGGCGCGGACTGGGACCTGCTGGCCCGGCACTACCTGGAGGGGCTCAACGCCCGCTGGTCGGTCCGGCGGGAGTTCTCCCCGGAGGCGCTGGAGCGGCTGGGCGGGTACCACTGGCCCGGCAACGTCCGCGAGCTGCGCAGCCTGGTGGACATGGGCTTCCACCTGGCCGAGGGCCCCACCATCCGGCCGGGGGAGTTCGTGGAGGTGCTGGACCCCGCCGCCTCCCCCTGCACCCCCGAGGCGCGGCCCGCGGGCGTGGACGCGTACCTGGAGCGGATGACCCGCGGAGGGGAGAGCTTCTGGATGGTGGTGCACGCCCCCTTCCTGGACCGCGAGCTGAGCCGCTCCGAGGTCCGCCGGATCGTGGCCCTCGGCCTCCGCCAGACCAACGGCAGCTACAAGCGGCTGGTCCGCCTGCTGGGCCTGCAGCAGGACGACTACCTCAAGTTCATGGACTTCCTCCGGCACCACCGCCTCAAGCCCGAGCTCACCGCGTAGCCCGCGCCGGCGCGGCCGCCCCCGACGCCCGAGCGGCCCCGGAGCACCCCGGGGCCGCTCCGCCATTCCGTAACGGGGCGCGCGCCCGGCTGGCGCCCCGCCGCGCCCCCGCTCATCTTCCGTGGGAGGAGCGGCGCCCGCACGCGCCGCGCAGGCGTCCCCGGAGCACACACGATGGCGACACAGGCGAGCGAGGTCGGGCGCGAAGAGGAAGAGGCCCCCCGGGAGTGGACCGTCCCGCGGGCCGTGGTCCCCCAGCCCGTCCCCGACGACGTGGGGCTGGACCACCCGGCGCTCTACTTCAACCGGGAGCTGGGGCTCCTGGACTTCAACTGGCGGGTGCTCCAGCAGGCCCGCGACGGGCGCAACCCGCTGCTGGAGCGGGTCCGCTTCCTTGCCATCGCCGCCGGCAACCTGGACGAGTTCTTCCAGAAGCGGGTGGGCGGGCTGAAGCGGCAGGAGGCCGCCGGGGTGGCCGCCCGCTCCCCGGACGGCCGCACCCCGCCCGAGCAGCTCCACCTGATCCGCGGCGCCGCCGAGCGCATGCACGCCGCCCTCGCCGAGGCCTGGGCGCGCGACCTCCACCCCGCGCTCCGCGAGGCCGGGGTGGTGGTGGCCGACTACGCCTCGCTGTCCCCGCGGCAGCTGCACCTGCTCGCCAGGCACTTCCGCGAGCAGGTGTACCCGGTGCTCACCCCGCTGGCGGTGGACCCCGGGCACCCCTTCCCCCACATCTCCAACCTGAGCCTGTCGCTGGCGGTGCAGCTCCGCCACGCCCCGCGCGACTCGCTGCACTTCGCCCGCATCAAGATCCCCAGCGTGCCGGGGCGCTGGCTCCCGGTGCCCGAGTCGGACGTGCCCTTCCACTTCGTGCCGCTGGAGCAGGTGGTGCAGCACAACGTGGCCGCGCTCTTTCCCGGCATGGAGGTGATCGGCGCCCACCCCTTCCGCATCACCCGCAGCGCCGACGTGGACCGCGACGACGACGAGACCGAGGACCTGCTCGCCGTGATCGCCGAGGAGCTCAGGGAGCGCCGCTTCGCCCCCGTGGTGCGGCTGGAGGTGGACCGCACCATGCCCGACCAGGTGCGGCAGCTGCTGGTGAGGGAGCTGGAGCTGTCCGCGGGCGACGTGTACGAGTCGGACGGGCTGCTCGCCCCCGCCGACACCTCGGCCTTCGCCGACCTGGACCTCCCGGAGCTGCGCTTCGCCCCCTGGGAGCCCGTGGTCCCCGAGCCGTTCCTGTACGAGGGGGAGACGGAGGAGGACGAGAACATCTTCGCCATCATCCGCCGCGGCGACGTGCTGGTGCACCACCCGTACGACTCCTTCTCGTCCACCGTGCAGCGGCTGCTGGACGAGGCCGCCGACGACCCGCACGTGCTGGCCATCAAGCAGACCCTCTACCGCACCGGCGACCAGTCCCCGGTGGTGCGGGCGCTGATGCGCGCCGCCGAGCGGGGCAAGCAGGTGGCCGCGCTGGTGGAGGTGACCGCCCGCTTCGACGAAGCCAACAACATGCAGTGGGCGGAGATCCTGGAGGACTCCGGGGTGCACGTGGCGTACGGGCTGGTGGGGCTCAAGACGCACACCAAGGTGACGCTGGTGGTCCGCTACGAGGAGGGCCGGCCGCACACCTACTGCCACGTGGGCACAGGCAACTACCACGCGCGCACGGCCCGGCTGTACAGCGACCTGGGGCTGCTCACCCGCGACCCCGAGATCGGCTTCGACCTGGTCAACCTGTTCCACTTCCTCACCGGCTACGCGCCGGACCAGCAGTACTCCCGCCTGGTGGTGGCCCCGCGCGACATGCGGCGCGTGTTCGAGGAGCGCATCCGGCGCGAGGTGGACCGGCAGCGCGAGCACGGCGACGGGCGCATCATCGCCAAGATGAACGCGCTGGACGACGTGGAGATCATCCAGGAATTGTACCGCGCCTCGCAGGCGGGCGTCAGGATCGACCTGGTGGTGCGCGGGCACTGCCGGCTGCGCCCCGGGCTGCCGGGGATCAGCGACAACATCCGGGTGGTGAGCCTGGTGGGCCGCTTCCTGGAGCACGACCGCATCTACTACTTCAGGAACGGCGGCGACCCGGAGATCCTCATCGGCAGCGCGGACTGGCGGCACCGCAACCTGGCGGAGCGGGTGGAGGCGCTGGTGCCCGTGGCCGACCCGGTGCTCCAGGAGCGGATCATCCGGCTGCTGGAGTACGCGCTCTGGGACAACCGGCTCTCCTGGGAGCTGCAGGCCGACGGGCGCTACGTGCAGCGGCGGCCGCAGCAGGACGAGCCCGAGGTCAACTACCACGCCATGCTGATGCGGGACGCGCTGGAGCGGACGACCCGCAAGGGGGCGCGTCCGTGGGAGCTTTCGGCGGTGTAGCGTCTTTGGCTCGTGGGTCTGGATAGATCTTCGTAGGGGCCGCTCCGGGAGCCAGCCGAAACTGCCCGGCTGTCTCCCTTCGCGCGGAGGAAGCCTCGCCAAACTACCGGCGAGTCTTCCTCCGCACTGATTTTGGGAACGGTGGGGAACTGCAGCGGCGGACGGCTTCGACAAAGGTTATCCGCAAGCAACGCAATCACTTATGCGCGCATTGCCGGACGTTTGTTGGCCCGGAGATTGCGAAGAGGAAAAAGCACCCGGGACGAGCCAAGCGATTGAACCGCAACGGCTTACGAGAGATCACCGGGCGAGGCGCGGGAGGCCCGCGCCGACAGAGAGGGACCGGAGGGGTGAGCGCCGGTCCATGACCGAACCGGAACCAGGAGAGGACGATATGAGCCGCATCAGCCGCAAGATCCGCAACGGGATCCTGAGCATGGGGATGGCGGGGACGCTCGGGTTCGGGGCCGTGCAGGTGTTCGCCACGCCGGCGCAGGCGGCGGTCGCCGCGTGCAACCAGGTGGCCTGCAACGCGGCGTGCGAGGCGCAGTACGGGCCCTTCGCGGCGGGCTACTGCGAGAACGGGGAGTGCATGTGCGCCGTGTAAGCTGACGCCGCACGCGTGACCCCGGGGAGGACGGCGCCCACGCGCCGTCCTCCCGTCGTCTCGCCCGGGTGGGTGGGCTCGTCCGGCAGCTCCATGTTCCCGCACCTGCACTGCGAGCTGCGCTCCGGGGCCGGGCTGAACGTGGAGGGGCTCCCCGCCTACTTCCACGGCTTCCGCCGGCTGCTGGGGTCGCGCTCCACGGAAGTGCGCGTCGGGCCCGTGGACAGCGGCGACTTCCTCCAGGGCACCGCGCCAGTCCCCTAGCGCACGGGGCGGCGGGTCAGGGCTGGCCGCCCCCGCCCAGCGCCTCCCGCACGGATGCGTCGAAGACGCGCTCGTTGAACCACCCCGGGTACACGGGCGCGGGGGCCGTCAGGTCGTCCAGCTCGCGCACCTCGTCGGCGGAGAGCCGCAGCTCCGCCGCGCCCAGGTTGTCCTCGAGCTGCGCGGGCTTGCTGGCCCCCACCAGCACCGAGGCGACCTGCGGGCGCGCCAGCAGCCAGGCGAGCGCCACCTGGGCGGGCGTGGCGCCGTGCCCCGCGCCGATGGCCCGGAGGCGCTCCACCAGGTCGTAGCCGCGCTCCCGGTCGAAGGGGAGGAAGTCGAAGCCGGTCAGGCGCCCCCCGTCGCCGCCCGGGTTGGCGCGGGTGTACTTTCCCGAAAGGAAGCCGCCGGCGAGCGGGCTCCACACCATGATCCCCACCCCGGCGTCCGCCGCGAAGGGGAGCACCTCGTGCTCCAGGTCGCGCCCCACCAGCGAGTAGTACATCTCCGCGGCGCGGAAGCGCGCCCAGCCGTTCTCCCGCTGGAGCCCCACGGCCTTGGCGGCCAGCCACGCCGGCCAGTTGGAGAAGCCCGCGTACCTCGCCTTGCCCTGCCTCACCAGGGTGTCCAGCGCCTCCAGCGTCTCCTCCAGCGGCGTGTACGGGTCCAGCCGGTGCAGCAGGTACACGTCGATGTAGTCGGTGCCCAGCCGGCGCAGGCTGCGCTCGGCCTCGGCGAGCACGTGGTGGCGCGAGAGCCCCTGGTGCACCAGCGCCTCGCCGGTGCGGTTCCCCACCTTGGTGGCGATCACCACGTCGTGCCGGCGCGCCCCCAGCGCCCGACCCAGCATCTCCTCGCTCTGCCCGCCCGCGTACGCGTCCGCCGTGTTGAAGAAGTTGACCCCCGCGTCCAGCGCCCGCCCCACCAGCGCGTCGGCGCCCGCCTGGTCCACCTTGTAGACCGCCGCGAACGCCCCCTCCTGCGAGCCGAACGTCATCGCCCCGAACGCCAGGCGGCTCACCACCAGGCCCGTGTCCCCGAGTCGGTTGTACTGCATCGCCGGCACTCCTCCGCGAAAGTGGATGCGCATCCCTCGCTTCGCCGCGACAGTGTAGCGCGCCATTGTAACGGGGGTGAAACGGCGGCCGGATCCGGTACGGCTTTGAACTGCGGGTGTGGGCGTGCCCCTCGCTGGCGCTCGGGTCGGGCTGCGCGCTGCGTAGGCGAGCAAACAACGCTCGCCATCGCAGCCGAGCCCCGCCAAACTGCCGGCGGGTCTCGGCCCTCCGGGCGCGCATCCCTCACGCGGGGCATCGCTCCGGCGATGGGCACTCTCGAGTTGCCCCAGGTTGCCGGGGGTCCTCGCTGCCGCGCCTTGACAGGCGCGGGCGCGGCCGGGATCTTCCGCGGCGTCCCCCGTCCACTCCCCGCCGCACCCGCTCCCTCCCGATGGACACCCTCGTCCCCCTCCTGTCGGCCCTCGCCGGGCTGGCCCTGGGCTGCGCGCTCGCGTGGCTGCTGCTGCGCGCGCGGACCGCCGCGGCGTCCGCGGTGCTGGAGGAGCGCCTGCGCGCCTCCGAGCGGCGCGCGGGCGAGGCGCAGGCCGTCGCCTCCGAGCGGGAGCGCCAGGTAGAGGTGCTGCGCGCGGAGGCCACGCGGCTCCAGGCGGCGCTGGCGGAGGCGCGGGCGCGGGGCGAGGAGGAGCGGCGCGCGCGGGCGGAGGGGGAGCGGCGCATGGCCGAGTCGTTCCGCGCCCTCTCGGCCGACGCGCTCCAGGGGAACAGCCGCGCCTTCCTGGACCTGGCGACGACGGCGCTGGGCGAGTTCCAGGAGCGCGCCCGCGGCGACCTGCAGCGGCGCGAGGAGGGCATCGACGCGGTGGTCAGGCCGCTGCGCGAGTCGCTGGACCGGGTCACGGAGCGCATCCGCGACATCGAGCGGGAGCGGGCCGGGGCGTACGCCTCGCTGACGGAGCAGGTGCGCGCCCTGGCGCTCTCCCAGGGCGAGCTCCAGCGGCAGACGGGGAACCTGGTGACGGCGCTGCGGGCGCCGCAGGTGCGGGGGCGCTGGGGGGAGATCCAGCTGCGGCGGGTGGTGGAGATGGCGGGGATGACGGAGCACTGCGACTACCAGGAGCAGGCCACCGCCTGGACGGAGGGCGGCCGGCAGCGCCCCGACCTGCTGGTGCGCCTCCCCAACCGCAAGCACGTGGTGGTGGACGCGAAGGCGCCGCTGCACGCCTACCTGCTCGCCCTGGAGGCCGGCGACGAGGCCGCCCGCGCCGCCCACCTGCGCGACCACGCCCGCCAGGTGCGCTCCCACCTGCAGAAGCTGGGCGCGAAGTCGTACTGGGAGCAGTTCGACCCCTCGCCGGAGTTCGTGGTGCTCTTCCTCCCCGGCGAGACCTTTTTCAGCGCCGCGCTGGAGCAGGACCCCTCGCTGATCGAGGCCGGCGTGGAGCAGGGCGTGATCCTGGCGACGCCCACCACCCTCATCGCCCTGCTGCGCGCCGTTGCCTACGGCTGGCGCCAGGAGAGCCTGGCCGAGAACGCCCAGCGCATCAGCGAGCTGGGCCGCGAGCTGCACGGCCGGGTGCGGGTGATGGCCGGCCACTTCGACGACCTGCGCCGCAGCCTGGACCGCTCCGTGTCGTCCTACAACCGCGCCGCCGCCTCGCTGGAGTCGCGCGTGCTGGTGAGCGCCCGCCGCTTCCGCGACCTGGGCGCCGCCGACGGCGACGAGATCGAGCTGCCTCAGCAGATCGACGTG
Organism: Longimicrobiaceae bacterium; assembly: GCA_036389055.1. GTDB lineage: Bacteria > Gemmatimonadota > Gemmatimonadetes > Longimicrobiales > Longimicrobiaceae > JAFAYN01. The sequence continues at coordinate 27,429 of DASVQR010000013.1, forward strand.
GTGGGGAGGATCTTCGGCGCGGCGGAATTGACCGCGGTGCAGGAGCGGGAGAGCGCGGACTGAACGGCAGTGCGTGAGTGCGAAACGGCGCCCCACCTCGATGCCGAGGCGGGGCGCCGTTGCAGTTCCGCAGTACCCACATGATCCGTTGCGGAGGGAGACAGCCGGGCGGTTTCGGCTGGCTCCCTCCGGCGCAGGGAGACCCCGCAGCGTCGGCACAGCAGTTCCGTGCCGACCGAGGAGGCTCCCGGAGCCCGCGGAGGAGACCGGCGGGGCAGTTTCCGCCGGGCTCCGGAGCGGCCCCCTACACCCGAAGCATCAGCCGATCACTGCTGCGCGGGCTGCTGAGCCGGCGCGTTCTCCATCCCCTTGGACACGCGGTTGGCGAGCGCGTCCTGGTACACCACGCGGAACTCGTCCAGCTTCTTCCTGGCCTCGGCGTCGTTGGGATCGGAGATGCCGCTGAGCGCGATCAGCCCCTGGGCGCCGCCCGCGAAGCCCACCGTCCCCCACATGGCGTCGGTCACCGCGGGGCGCGCCTTGTGGAGCACCTCCAGGTTGGCCCGCACCACACGGGCCGCCTCCATCTGCGCCTTCGCCTCGGCTTCCCCCTGGTCGGCGGAGGCGACCATCTGCTGCACGTCGGCCTCGCTGAAGCCCGCGCCGCCGGCCGCAGCCATCTGCGTGCGCAGCTCCTGGGCCTGGGTGCGCATCAGGGCGGCGCTCTGCACCGCCTGGTCGTGCATGGGCTTGGTCACCATCACGTAGCCGGCCACCTCGGCCATGCGCTCGCGCACCCACTCCATCTCGGCCGGGTTGTAGCCCAGCGAGCGCGCCGAGCGGATGTAGCTGCCGCCGATCAGGTCGCCCACCTGCATCATGGTCTGCCCGGCGGCGGCCATGTTGCGCAGGCTGCTCAGCGTCCCGCCGTCCTTGGCCCGCTCCTCCATCTGGGCGACCTTGGCGTGGATCCCCTCGCTCTCCTTCCTCACCAGGTCGTACTGCAGGAGGCTGGTCTTCAGGTACGCCTCCACCTGCGCCGGGGTGAGCACGCTGTCGGCGGGGGCCTTGAAGTCGTTCATCTCGTCCTCGGTCACGGCGACCGGGGTGCTCATGTCCACGTCCTCGGGCTTCGCCTCGCCGGACGCCTCGTCGCCGCCGCCGCCGCACGCGGCCAGGGCAAGGGCGAGCAGCCCGGCGGGGAGCAGGGCGGAGCGGCGGACGCGGGCGCGCGAGCGCGACGGCAGGGAGAGCGGCATCTTGGACCTCCGCGGAGGGGGTGGGGGCGGGACGGCGCCGGTGCGCCGGAGCCGTAACAGATGCGGCGGACGGGGCCGCGCGTCAAGCGTTTCGTTGGACCAATTCCGCGAAGCCCGCGGGGGCGAACGCCTTGCGCGGCATCGCGCGCGGGGCGCAGGCGCTCCGCTCCGCCGCCGCGCGGAGGCCCGAAAGCGCGGGAGCGCGCCCCGGACGGTCCGGGGCGCGCTCCTCGTTTCGGCGACCGGGATGCGGCGGAGGGTCAGTCGCCGGCCAGGCGCCGCCCGTAGTACAGCCCCGCCCCGGTGCCCACCATGCTGAGCACGAAGGCCGCCATCATCCCCGCGTGGGCGCCGGCCCACCAGCCGATCCATCCCCCGGCGGTCATCCCCAGCCAGCCCGTCAGCTTGTTCATGCGGTCTCCGGGCGGCCGGCGGGGGGGAGGACGACGGTGAAGGTGCTGCCGGAGCCGTGCGTGCTCTCCACGCGCAGCTCCCACCCCAGGAGCGCGGCCAGCCGCCGGGCGATCCCCAGCCCCAGCCCCACGCCGTCGGCGCGGCGGGTGAGCGGCTCCTCGGCCTGCCAGAACGGCTCCCAGATGTGCTCCAGGTGCTCGGGGCGGATCCCCACGCCGGTGTCGCTCACCACGACCACGGCGGAGCCGTCGGGGAGGGCGGCGGCGGACAGGCGCACCCCACCGCGCTCCGTGAACTTGACCGCGTTGCTGAGCAGGCTGGCGAACACCTGCCGCGCCTTGACGCCGTCCAGCTCCCGCATCCACGCGCCGGCCGGCAGCTGCACAGCGAAGTCCAGCCCGCGGCCGCGGGCTCCCACCTCGGCGGCTTCCGCGACGTCGCGCAGCAGCGCGGCCAGGTCCATGGGCTCCGCCCGCGCCTCGTCGCGCCCTGCCTCCATGCGCGCGAAGGCGAGCACCTGCTCCACCGTGCCGGTGAGCTGGCGCGTGGTCTCGCGCAGGCGCCCCAGGTGGCGCTGCTGCACGGGGGCGAGGGGCCCGGCGTCGCCGTCCAGGAGCAGCTCGGCGTAACCGGTGATGACGTTCAGCGGGGTGCGCAGCTCGTGCCCCACCACCGCAAGGAAGTCGCTCTTGGCCCGGCTGGCGGCCTCGGCCTCGGCGCGGGCGGCGCGCTCGGCGGCCAGCAGCACCTCGCGCTCGGCCTCGGCGCGCTTGCGGCCGGTGATGTCCTGGGCGATGGCGTACACGCCCAGGATCCGGTCCTCCACCACCAGGGGGAACACGGTGGCGGCGGCCTCCACCCGGCGCCCGTCGCGGTGCACGATCCCCACCTCCAGCTGCTGCGCCTCGCCGGCGAGGGCACGGCGGAAGCTGTCCACGGCGCGCTCTTCGTCTCCCGGCGCGATCATGTCGCGGAAGGAGGCGCGCAGCAGCTCGTCCTCGGCGTGGCCGCACATGGCCTCGGCCGCGGGGTTCGCGGCGGCCAGGCGGCCGTCCGGCTCGAAGGCGCAGACGGCGGCGGGGTTGTACTGGAACAGGGAGCGCAGCCGCTGCCGGCTCTCCTCGTACTCCCCGGCCACCCGCTTGCGCTCGGTGAGGTCGCGGGTGATCTGCCCGATCCCCACCAGCCGCCCCCGCTCGTCGGTGACGGCGGTGAGCACCACCGAGGCCCACAGCCGGGTGCCGTCGCGGCGCACGCGCCAGCCCAGGGCCTCGTGCCGGCCCTGCCGCACCGCGGCGGCCAGCTCCCACTGCGGGGTGCCGCCGAGCGCGTCCTCCGGGGAATAGAACACGGACGCGTGCGCGCCCAGGACCTCGGCCTCGCGGTAGCCCAGGATCCGCTCCGCGCCCTCGTTCCAGCTGGACACCCGGCCCTCCGGGTCCAGCATGACGATGGCGTAGTCGGTGACGTTCTCCACCAGGAGGCGGTACAGCTCCGCCGTGCCCGGTGAGGGGGACGGCGCCGGCTGCGGCAGGGGCTGAAGGCCGGGCATTCCGGTGCGGCGGTGGGGAGAGGGAACCGGGCGCTGCGGGGACACTTCCGCCGCTACGGTATGGAAGGAGCGCGCCGCCCCGCCGGGCGCGCCCCCCGGGAGCACCCAAGCGCCTGCCCTGCGCGCACTTGCTTCGCTTCGGAGGAGCCCGCGGCACGCCCCGCCCGCGGCACGGCCCATTGCAGAATACGGCGAAGGCACGCGGGTTGCCTGCCTCGCCCTCCATCCGGACCCGTCCAGGAGAGAGCCCATGCACGCCCGACCCCGGCCCCGCGCCCGCTTCCACGCTCGTCCACTGCTCCTCGCGCTGGCGCTCGCGGCCGGCTGCTCGCCCGGCGGGAGCGGCGGGGAGGGGGAGCGCGACGACGCCCGGGCCACCCTCACCCTGGAGCCGCGCTCCGGCCCGCCGGGCACGGACGTGCAGGTGCGGGTGGCCGGCTTTCCGCCGGACGTGGCGGTGGACGTGGGATTCGGCCCGCCGGGGGAGGAGCACCGGCTGCTCTCCCGCTCGTCCACGGGCAGCGAGGGGACCACGGCCGCGGCGGTGCGCGTCCCCGACGACGCCGCCCCCGGGCGCCCGTACCTGTTCGTGGCCGCGTACGCGCCCGCGCTGCTCCGCCTGGCCGACACCTTCCGGGTCACCGCGCCGGCTCCCGCCCGCGCCCCGGCCGACACCCTCGCGGGAGGACGCATGGACACCGACACGGCAGGCGGCGCCGCGCCCGCGGGCGAGACCCGCGTCACGGGACGCCTCACGGACGAGGGCGTGGAGTGCCCCGCCCTGCGCGGCGACGACGGACGGCTCTACACCCTGGCCGGCGACACGGGCGGCTTCAAGCCCGGCGACCGGGTGACGGTGGCCGGCACGGTGGCGGAGATGTCCACCTGCATGCAGGGGACGACGATCTCCGTGCGGAGCATCGAAAAGGCAGGGAACAGGGAATAGGGAACAGGGAACAGCCTGCAACGGCGACCCCCTCCCCGGCCCCTCCCCGCAAGGGGGAGGGGAGAACGACGCGGCGTCGAGACGGGTTCGGCGCGAGGGACTACCCCTCACCCCCCGGCCCCCTCTCCCACAAGGGGAGAGGGGGAGCACGACAAAACCCGACCTCCGGACAGCCCTCCCCCGGCACGGGGGAGGGTGGCGGCTCTCGGGCCGCCGGGTGGGGGCCCGAGGACGCAGCCCACCGCCAGTTCATGCACGAGAAAAGCCCCTCCCCTGCTTGCGGGGGAGGGGTTGGGGAGGGGGCCTGTCGCGTGAGGGATTACGGCCCGAAGGGGCGAGACCCGCCGGCGGTTTGCCGGGGCTCGACTCCGTTACGCACAGTTGTATCGTGCGTTACGGAGCCGAAGCCCGACCCCGGCGCCAGCCGGGGGCACGCCCGAACCCGCCGTTCAAAGCCGTTCAAGACCTCAGTGCGTCCCCACGGCAGAACGAGGCGTGGCGGGATACAGCGTGTACCGGGCGGCCACCTTCTCCCAGGCGGCGTTCTCCTCCTCCCAGCGGCGGAAGATCTCCCGCGGGTCGGTGCCGGCCTTGACCGCGGCGGGCGCCCAGCGGCTCCCCAGCATCTGGAGCATGCTCCCCATCCCCATCTGCTGCGGGTGCATGCGGTAGATCTCGGACAGGAACACCAGCCCCGTCAGCACCGGCTGGTACGCCTCGCGGTCCGTGACCCGCAGCCGCAGCGCGTTGCACTTCTGGTTGCGGAACTGCATCCAGTCCGTGCCGCGCGGCGTGAACTCGGCCAGCTCGAACTCCACCCCCGGCAGCCGGTACGCGCGCACCCGGCGCAGCAGCTCGGGCGCGTTCAGGTACGGGGCGCCCACGTACGTGAAGGGCGCGTCGGTGCCGCGGCCCACGCTCAGGTTGGTGGTCTCCAGCATCACCAGCCCGGAAAAGGAGAGCGCGGCGGTGAGGTTGCGGATGTTGGGCGAGGGGTTGATCCAGGGGAGCCCCGTCTCGTCGAACCACTCGTCGCGCCGCCAGCCGTCCACCGGCACCACGTGCAGGTCGGCGTTCACCCCGTACTCGCGGTTCACGTAGCGGGCGACCTCGCCCACGGTGAGCCCGTGCCGCAGCGGCACCGGGTAGTAGCCGGTGATCGCCGGGCCCTTGCTGCGCATCTCCATGGCCATCAGCGGCCCCTCCACCCGCGCGGTGATCGGGTTGGGGCGGTCCAGCACCACGAACGGGATCCCCTGCTGCGCGGCGGCCTCCATCGCCATGGCCATGGTCCACACGTAGGTGTAGGGCCGCGCGCCGATGTCCTGGATGTCGAAGAGCAGCACGTCGATGCCGCGCAGCATGGCCGGGGTGGGCTTCTCGTTGCGCCCGTACAGCGAGAACACGGGAAGCCCGGTGCGGGTGTCGCGGCTGTTGGCGATGTGCTCGCCGCCGTCCACGTTGCCGCGCAGCCCGTGCTCCGGCCCGAAGAGCGCCACCAGCTTCACCCCGGGGGCGGCGTGCAGCAGGTCGATGACGCTGCGCCCGTCGCGTGTGACGGCGGTGTGGTTGGTGATCAGCCCGGCGCGCTTCCCACGCAGCAGGTGCAGCGAGTCGCGCAGCAGCACCTCGGCGCCGGGGGTGACCACCCGCACCGGCTCGGGCCGGCGGACCGGCCGGGGCGCCGCCTGGACCGGAGCGGGCTCCGGGTCGGCGGGGATGTACAGCACGGGGCGCTCCTTGGCGGGCGCGTCGGCGGCCGGGGGGGTGGCTGGAACGCAGGCGGGCAGGGCGAGGGCGAGCAGCGCAGCGAGCGCGCGCGGTGCCCTCCGAGGGGTGCGGAGGTACGTCATTGCACTTCGGTGGTACGGGTGACTGCGACGGATGCGAGCGGAACGGCGGACGACGGGCCGGGCGTGGACGGAGGGCGGTCCCCGCGGTGCTACCCGCGGGGAGGCGAAAAGGTGCGGGTCAGCGAGGCGCGGGCGGCGCGGGCGGCGGCAGCGGCACGCGCACCATCTCCCGGCCGTCCCACACGAAGTACGCGGGGCGGGGACGCCCCGGCCAGGGGAGCTCGTCCACCGCGACCGGGTTCACCACCACCAGCCGGCTGTCGCGGCGGAAATCCACCCGCAGCTCCGCGTCGAACGGGTGGCCGTGCACCCGGCCGGTGCGCGCGTCCACCACCGCCCAGCGCTGGCACTGCGTCCCGCAGCCCCACAGCACGACGGTGTACGCCCCGGCGAAGTCGGGCCCGGCCGCCGCTCCCCCGCGCAGCACGGTGCGGAACTCCCGCGCCCAGGGCTGGCTGCGCAGGTCCACCGGGGCGGGGGTGCCGCTGAAGCTCTCGGTCGCCGGGAAGTCCTCGAAGCGCGGCACCGGCTGGCGGGCCCAGTCGGGCTGCGGGGGGAGGGTGTCGCCCTCGGCCAGGAGCCCGGTGTCGGGCGCGGCGAGCACCGCGGAATCCGTCGCGACGACGGTCCCCCCGGCGGGCGCGGGCGGCGGGACGGCGCGGGGCGCGCAGCCCGCCGCGGCGAGCAGCAGGCCCAGACGGAGCGTACGGAAACGCATCGGGGGCGGACCGGCGGGTGAGGGGAAGTGTCGGACGCGAGGCGGTTCAGTCGGCCGGGGTGGCCGGGAGCGCCGCGCCGGCGCAGCGCGCGCACACGCAGCGGCGGCCGCGCTCCGCCTCGGGGAGGCGCGCCAGCGTCTCCGGCGGGATCCGGGCGGCGGAGCACCAGCACTCCCCCGCCCCGCTGTCTGCGGCCGCCATGGCGCACGCGTTGTCCCCGCCGCAGAGCGGGCAGGCGGCGGCCGGCGCCGCGGCCTCCGCCGCCTGCCCTGCCGACGAGGTCGGGGCCGGCGCCGGGGCGCTCATCCGAAGATGTCGCTCCCCAGCCCGCCGAAGCCACCGCCGCCGCCCTTGCCCTTGGGGCGCTCGGGACGGGCGCGGCTGTACGTGCCGGTGTCCGCGCGGGAGATGCGGCGGTGCGCGGCGAGCCCCTCCAGCACCAGCTCGGCGGTGGCCACGTCGAGGGCGCGGTCGCCCCGGAGCAGACCCGCGTCGCGGAGCGCCGTCTCCAGCCCGGGGACGGCGGCCAGCCCCTGCCAGCAGGCATCGGACGAGGCGCCGTCGGAGATCTGGAGCACCCCGCCCCGGTCGAAGTACTCCACCGTCTCGTCCATGGAGTCGGCGTCCCAGTAGCGGTCGAACACCTCGCGCGAGGCCGCGGCGATCAGGTCGCGGGCGATCGCCTGCGAGCCCTGCAGCTCGCCCTCGTACTCCAGCTCCATCTTGCCGGTGATCGCCGGGACCGCGGCGTACACGTCGGCCACGCGGGGGACCACCCGCTCCTCGCCCGCGGTCAGCGTGCGGCGCTCGGCGTTGGAGACGGTGGTCTCCATCACCGAGATGGGCATGCGCTGCGACACGCCGCTCCGCCGGTCGATGCGCTTGTCGTCGCGGGCCAGGAAGGCGATGCGCTCCACCACCTCGGCGATGAAGGGCGGGACCTCCACCGGGGTGCCGTCGCGGCGGATCCACGCCTCCTGCCGGGTGATCTCCATCCCCTCCTCGGCGGTGCGCGGGTAGTGCGTGAGCACCTCGGCGCCGATGCGGTCCTTGAGCGGGGTGATGATCTTGCCGCGCGCCGTGTAGTCCTCGGGGTTGGCGCTGAACACCAGCATCACGTCCAGCGGGAGGCGCACCGGGTACCCCTTGATCTGGATGTCCCCCTCCTGGAGGATGTTGAACAGCCCCACCTGCACCTTGCCGGACAGGTCGGGGAGCTCGTTGAGCGCGAAGATCCCCCGGTTTGCGCGCGGCAGCAGCCCGAAGTGGATGGTCAGCTCGTCCGAGAGCAGGTGCCCGCCCCGGGCCGCGCGGATGGGGTCCACGTCGCCGATCAGGTCGGCCACGGTCACGTCCGGCGTGGCCAGCTTCTCCACGTAGCGGCGGTCGCGCGACACCCACTCGACGGGGGCCTCGTCGCCGTGCTCCTCCACCAGCAGCCTGCCGTAGCGGGAGATGGGGGCCAGCGGGTCGTCGTTGATCTCGGAGCCGGCCAGCACGGGGATCTCGGGGTCCAGCAGGTCCACCAGCTGGCGGAGGATGCGGCTCTTCGCCTGCCCGCGCAGCCCCAGCAGGATGAAGTTGTGCCGGGCGAGCACGGCGTTGGCGAGCGACGGGACCACCGTGTCCTCGTAGCCGACGATCCCGGGAAAGAGCGGCTCGCCGGAGCGGAGCTTGGCGAGCAGGTTGTCGCGCAGCTCCTCCTTGACGGAGCGGGACCGGTACCCCGACGCCCTGAGGGCGCCGAGCGTGGTGGGGCGCTGGGTCATGCAGTCACCTTCGGTGAAGTACGGAAGTACTGAAGTGCGAGAGTGCGAGGCGCGAAAGTGCGGGGGCTTCGAGGCGCACCGGTCTCGCGGTCAGCCCCTGCATTTTTCGCACTCGCGCACTTTCGCGCTCACGCACCGCCGTTCTCCTGGGGCACCTCGATGGCGACGCCCTCCGGGTGGCGGCGCATCCGGGGGAGGATCGCCGGGACGGGGGCGTCGCGGAGCGCGTCCCACAGCTCGGGGAGCGCGTGGAACTCGGCCAGGCGCGCCAGCGTGCGCACGGTGGGCGGCAGCATCTTCAGCTCGCCGGTGTGGAAGCGCGCCACCGCCTCGGCGGGCGACAGCCAGCGGGCCTCCACCAGCTCGGCCTCGTGCACCACGCACTCCGCGTCCGCGGGGACCCGCGCGGCGAAGAAGCGGGTGTCGTAGCGCCGCGGCTCGGGCTCCGGGGTGATCCAGTGGGCCAGGTAGAGCAGGGCGTCGCCGGACAGGCGCATCCCGTTGCCCACCACCGTCTCGCGCATCCCCACCACCCCGCCCAGCAGCGCGCGGCGCGCCACCTCCAGGCTGGCGGCGGCCTCGGCGTGCACCGCGCCCACGCCGTCCCAGCGGGCCAGCAGGATCCCCGTCTCCTCGAACGCCTCGCGCAGCGCGGCGGCGACGTACCCCTGCGCCTCCGCGGGGTCGGCCAGCCCCAGCCGCGCGGCCCACTCGGCGGCCGAGGGGCCGTCCATCCGCTCGCCCAGCGCGGGGTCGCGGTCCGCGTCGTCCACCACACCGCCGGGGAACACCCAGGCGTCCGCCGCGAAGCCGCTGCGGCGGTGGCGGCGCAGCAGCAGCGCCTCGGGGCCGGCCGGGCCCTCGCGCAGCAGCACCACGGTGGCGGCCGGGCGCGGCTCCACCGGCTGGAAGCCGCCGGACTGCACCTTTTCGGCGAAGCCGGGGGGGAGGTGCTCCTCCGGGATCAGAAAGGTGTTGGGGTCGCCGGTGGCACGGCGGGCGGCGGAGGCGGCGGTGCGCTCGGGTTCGCTGGTCATGTGCCAACGATAGGCCATCCGCACCGCCGGGGCAAATCCCTACACGGTGGGGTCCGGGAGGCCGGGGGGCGGGTCGGGAGGGGAGTGCCCCGTCGGGCGGGACCGGGGAGGTGTTCGCCGACGAGCCGGTCAGGGGTCCGGGACGTGGGGGAGGAGCTTGTCGATGTTCTTCCAGCCGGCGTCGCCCGAGATGAAGACCACGTCGCCGGTCGATCCCAGTTCCGCGGCGACCGCCTCCGCCGCGTGGAAGACGCCGCCGGTCTGGATCCCGCCGAACACCCCCTGGTCGCGCAGCTCCAGGGTGGCGCGGACGGCGTCCGCCTCCGACACCCGGACCACGCGGTCGAAGAGCCCGTCCTCGAACCCCTTGCGGATGAACGGGGTGACGTAGTCGCCGTCGTCGAAGCTGCCGGTGCCGGGGATCTTGGTGCCCCGCGCGGACTGCACCGCCACCACCCGCACCTGCGGCCGGCGCTCCTTGAGGTAGAGCGCGGTGCCGTACAGCGTGCCGCCGGAGCCCAGCGACCCCACCACCACCTCCACGTCCGGGAAGGCGGCCAGGATCTCCGGCCCGGTCCCCTCGTAGTGAGCGCGCGGGTTGGCCCAGTTGTGGAGCTGGTCGAAGAAGCAGTAGCGGCCCGCCTCCTCCCGCTCCACCAGCTCCCGGCAGAAGCGGTTCCCCTCGATGGTGAAGTCGCCCACCTGGTGCAGCCGGGCCCCGTAGTAGCGCAGGAAGCTGCGCTTGTCCTCGGTGAGCTTGGAGCTGACCACCAGCGTGGTGGGGTGGCCCAGCATCCTCCCGAAGTAGGCGAGGGCGCACGCCATGTTGCCGCTGGACGCGTCCAGCAGCGTCATCCCCGACCGCAGCGCGCCGGAGTCCTGCGCTTCGCGGATCATCCGCAGCCCCGCCCGGTCCTTGACGCTCCCGGTGGGGTTCCACCCCTCCAGCTTGGCGTGCAGGCGCGCGTCGGGGGCACGGGCGGAGCGGACCCGCACGTGGGGGGTCCTCCCCACCATCTCGAAGGTGTTCTCGAAGCGCGTCATCACGTCGCAGCGTCGGAGCTCTGAAGGGGCCATGTCGACCCGGGCGGAGCCCGGCCGCTGGACCCGCCGCCGAATGTTAGCCGACAGATGGTTCCGGACGCAATCCGCCGGCCGGACCGCCCCGGCCGCAACGGAGACCGGCCCGCCGCTCTGGGTGAGCGGCGGGCCGGCCGGGAGCCGGCGGCGCGCGGACGGCCGCGCTACTCCCGCAGGGTGAACTCGTTGGACACGGCCGCCTCGCGCGGGAACTGCTCGCCCAGCCCGGGCCTGCCGCTGCCGGGCTCCCAGGTGCGATACACGGTCCACGCCAGGCGGTACGTGCCCGCGACGGCGCCGGCCTCGAACTTCGGGTAGCTGCTGGTTCCCGGGAGCGCGGCGGAGACGCGGAAGGTGTAGGGGTAGGTCTCCCCCGGCTCCACCACCTCGGGCGGCCCCAGGCACTGCAGGACCGGGGCGGCGTAGGCGGTCATCCAGCGGTCCCCCACCCGCTTCTCCAGCACCGGCGGGTGGACGCCGCGGCAGGTGACGAGGTACGCGGGGCCGTCCGTCCGGTTGGTGAGGGTGAAGTCGATGCTGGTGTCCAGGGACTGCCCGCTGCGGGCGACGATGTACTCCGTCCTCGCCGTGCGGATCACCAACCCGGACTCGTCGTCCGGCTGGACCAGCCCCGCGCACCCGAGCAGGGCGCCGAGTGCGGCGGTCGCGAACAGGGTGCGTCTCATGCGATCACCTCGCTGCAGCGGGTGGATGCGTGTGCGGCCGTGGAGCTTGACGATGGGCCGCCCCCCCGCGGTCACGCCGGCTGCCGCGCCGCCGGGACCGGCGCGCGCCCGGGCTCCGCCGCCTGCTCCCGCTCGAAGGCGGCGAGCGCGAGCTCCAGCTCCCGCTGGAGCCGCGCCTTCGCGCTCCCGGCCGCGTGCTCGCGGCAGCGGCGCCCCTCCAGCCCCCCCGCGTCCACGGCGCACGCCGGCACCGGCCGGAAGGCGTCCCCGTCGGCCCACAGGCTGGCGCCCTCCACGAAGGCGTGCTCCAGCGAGCTGCGGGCCATGGTCTTGAGCTGCACGTAGCCCAGCCCCTGCTCGCGCGCCGCCTTGAGGAACTCCATGCTCATCTCCGAGCGGGACACCCCCTCGTCGTCCGTGGCGAGCGCGGTGGGGACGCCCGCGGCCAGGTACGCGGAGAGCGGGTGGTCCGCCCCCTTCACCCCCAGGATCACGTCGTTGCTGGTGAGCGCGATCTCCACCAGCACGCCGCGCCGGGCCATCTCCCGCAGCAGGCCGTGCGGGTCGTCCTCGTGCATCACGTCCACCCCGTGGCCGATGCGCGACGCCCCCGCCACCTCCACCGCCTCGCGCACGTGCGAGCGCAGCCCCTCCGGCGGCACCAGCCCCGGCGCCAGCTCCCCGGCGTGCAGGGTGAAGCGCACGGCGGGGTAGAGCCGCCGCAGGTGGCCGATCATCCGCATGTGCAGCGAGTAGTCGCGCATGGAGAGCAGCCCGTCCTCCGGCTGCACCAGGTTGAAGCCCACCACCCGCCGGTCGCGCGACGCCATCTCGAACCCGGCCAGCACCTGCGCGAACACGTTCGCCGGCGGGCGGCCGCGGCTCACCTGGTACAGGTAGCGCACCTCCACGCCGCAGCCGGGGTCCGCCCCCGCCGCGCCGCAGCGGAGCAGCTCGCGCCGGCGCGCCTCGGCTGCGTCCAGCGCCCGCGACGCGGCGGCCAGGGTGTCGCGCAGCCCGGCGGCGAGCAGGCTCTCGCGCAGCCGGCGGAGCTGGGCCTCCTCGCCCTCCCCCTCGCGCCAGCCGGCCTGCGCCCCCAGCGCCGCCACCGAGCCGCCGTCCGGCGTCAGCATCAATTCCAGGTAGCTCACCCGCCCGTGCGCCGCCCGCGCGGTCGCCTCGGCCAGCATGTCGCCGGTGCGCCCCTGCCCCGCCCCGCCGAACTTGCCGAAGGAGTCGAAGAACTGGTCGTGGCCGTTCTCCCGCGCCGCGTTCCAGTTCCGCATGCTCCAGGCGTCGATCATCTCGCCGCGCAGCCCGGCGTCGCGGAGCGCCTGCGCCGCCGGAACCTTTCCCGACGCGGAGTCGCACGGCGGGGCGGCGAGCCCCAGCGTGCCCCGGTCCACGCACAGCCCGGCCTCCGCCGCCCAGCCCACGTAGCTTTCGGCGTACACGGCGCCGGACAGGTGGCTGTGCAGGTCGGCGCCCTTGGGCATGCGGCGCAGGAACGCGGTCAGCTGCGGCGGCTCCCCGCGGATGGCGTCGAAGCGCAGCGCCGTGCGCTCCTCGTCGGAGCGGCCGGCCTGGGCGTGGGCGGGAGCGGCGGCGGCGAGCAGCAGCGCGCCGGGGAGGAGGCCGCGGAGCGCGGCCGCGCGGAGTCGATGCATGGGGAGGGCGGCGTGTCGGCGTACGGAACGAGGCCGCGGCGGGAGGGCCGACGGTGGAGGAGAATACGGCGCGGAGGGACGGCCCGCAAACGGCCGGCGCGGAGCGGGACGGAAACACCTGGGCCCGGCCGCCGGGGGTGGCGGCCGGGCCCGGGGGGACCGCGGGAGCGGACGCCGCTCAGCGCCCGGCGGGCGCCCCCAGCCGCAGGGGGGTGTCCGCGGGGAGCACGCGGCGGGCGACGACGAAGTGGGTGCGGTAGTACTCGCCGCGCCGGGAGGCGAGGTCGTCGTACCTCACGCCCTTGCCGCTGGCCGAGCTGTGCAGGATGCGCCCGTCGCCCACGTACATGGCGGCGTGGTCGATGTAGGAGCCGTCCTTGGCGAAGAACATCAGGTCGCCCGGGCGCAGCTCCTCGATGCGGGCCGGCACCGGCTCCCCCACCTGCGCCTGGTCGCGCGTCACCCGCGGCAGCTCGATGCCGTGCGCGCGGTACACGTAGCGCAGGAAGCCGGAGCAGTCGAACCCCTCCTCCGGGGTGTTCCCGCCCCAGGTGTAGCGGGTTCCCAGGAAGCCGGCCCCGGTGTTGATGGCGAGCGCGGCCAGGGGCGCCGCGGCGGCCGCGGTCCCGGAGGCCGGGATGAAGATGGACAGCCGCTCGCGCCTCGCGACCGCCCGGCGCCGCGCCGCCGCGGCCGGCGCCGACCCGAAGGCGAGCGCCACCCCGGCGCGCACCTCGAAGCGGGCCCGCGCGCCCTCCGCGAACGGGGTGCGGTAGCGGGCCTCCCCCTCCAGCGCCAGCGGCCCGGCGATGTGGCGGGTGTAGGTCCCGCCCACGCTGCTGGCCAGCGTCGCGCCGCCCCCTTCCGTCTGCTGCGCGCCCACGCCCACCAGCACCCGCCAGCCCTCCAGCGCGGGGGCGAGCCGCCCCAGGTGGCCGGTGCCGTCCAGGTCCGCCATCCAGAAGGAGGGCGCTCCCGGGTCGCGGGGCACGGCGTCCACCGCGGCCCCCACGCGCAGCCCCAGGCCGTCGCGCTCGGTGCCGAAGGTGCCGCCCACCCGGGCGGCGGTGAGCCCGGCTCCGGTGGAGGTGAAGGCGGAGATGCTGGTGCGGCCCTGCGCGGGGAGGGCGGCGGGAAGGAGCAGCAGGGCGGGAAGGAGGACAGCTGTACGTCTCATGGCGCGACGGGGGTACGACGGGAACGGCGGAGGTCCACCGGGGCGCGGGATCCGCGCGGGCCGGCGGGGTGGACGGGAGCGGACGCTGGTTCGGGGAAGGCCGCGCGCGGACCGCGGCGGCACCCGCAATCTTCGATGGTGGACGCCCCGGCCGCAAGAGTGTCCATGTGCAACACGGCACGTCGGACCTCGCTCCGGGCTCCTCATGCCGTCCGGACATGGTTCATGCCTGAACGACAGGGGCAGGGCTTCCGGGGATCACGAAAAACGGCCGTTTCGGCAGAAGGCGACAGGTGGGTTAAGCTTCGGTTAAACCGGCACTTACGGGCACAAGTGCAGGGCACGCGCGGACTTGTGCCGTGTAACAGGTGCGTGGCAAGCGAAATGCGAAAGGGGGCCGCAGCAGCGAGGCGCACGCGAACCTTCGCGGCGCCCCGGCGGACTACCGCTAACGGAATGGTATCCCGATGAACGAACGCAACATGCTTCCCGTGCTCCCCCTGCGGGAGACGGTGATCTTCCCCGGCGTGGCCGTGCCGATCTCGGCCGGGCGCCCGGGGACTCTGCAGGCGGTGGAGGCCGCGCTGGCGGGGGACCGGCGGATGCTGGCCGTCGCGCAGCGGGAGAACCGCGACGAGGTGGAGACCGACAACCTGTACACCGTGGGCACCATCGTGCAGATCGCCCAGGTGCAGCGCGGCGTGGGCGGCGTGCAGCTGCTCATCCAGGGCGAGGGGCGCGCCATGGCGCTGCACTTCGTGGAGACGCCGGACAAGGGGCTGATGGCCCAGTTCCGGGAGATGGAGGAGCAGCCCCCCGTCAAGGCCGAGGACCCGGCGTTCATCGCCCTGTACCGCGAGCTGCGCGCCCGCGGCTCCGAGGTGGCGCGCCGCCGTGGCGTCCCCGCCGAGATGCTGGAGCAGTTCCTGAGCGGCATCACCGAGCCCGGCGCCTTCGCGGACCTGGTGGCGTTCTACACCGACATCGACACCGAGGCAAAGCAGAAGCTGCTGGAGACCCTTTCCATCGAGGAGCGGCTGCGCTCCCTGCTCCTGATCGTGCAGCGGCAGCTGGCCATGATCGAGGCGCAGGAGGAGATTCAGCAGCAGGTGCAGGAGGAGCTGGGCGAGCGCCAGCGCGAGATGCTGCTGCGCGAGCAGATGAAGGCGATCCAGCGCGAGCTGGGCGAGGAGGACGAGGGCGCCGAGCTGGAGGAGCTGCGCCAGCGCCTGGCCGAGCTGGACCTGTCCGAGGCGGCGCGCGACGAGGTGGACCGCGAGCTGGGGCGCCTGGAGCGCACCCCGCAGCAGAGCGCCGAGTACCAGGTGATCCGCACCTACCTGGAGTGGGTGGCCGACCTCCCCTGGAACACGCGCACCGAGGACAAGCTGGAGCTGGTCCAGGCCGAGGAGGTGCTCCACGAGGACCACTACGGGCTGGAGGACGTCAAGGACCGCGTGCTGGAGTTCCTGGCCGTCCGGCAGCTGGCCGCGCGGCGGGCCGAGCAGGAGGTCAAGGAGGAGGCCGCCGTGGAGGCCGAGGCGCTGGAGGGCACCGAGGCCGAGCTGACCGAGGAGGCGCTGGAGAAGGAGCTCACCGAGGCAAAGGCGCGCGCCACGGCCAAGGGGCCCATCCTGCTCTTCGGCGGGCCCCCGGGCGTGGGCAAGACCTCCATCGCAAAGAGCATCGCCCGGGCGCTGGGCCGCAAGTACGTGCGCATCGCGCTGGGCGGCGTGCGCGACGAGGCGGACATCCGCGGCCACCGGCGCACCTACGTGGGCGCCATGCCGGGGCGGATCATCCAGGCGCTCAAGCAGGCCAAGTCCCGCAACCCGGTGATCCTGCTGGACGAGGTGGACAAGCTGGGCGTGTCCATGCAGGGCGACCCCAGCAGCGCGCTGCTGGAGGTGCTGGACCCGGCGCAGAACCACGAGTTCACCGACCACTACCTGGGCGTGCCCTTCGACCTGTCGGAGGTGCTGTTCATCGCCACGGCGAACTACGTGCAGAACATCCCGGCGCCGCTGTACGACCGCATGGAGGCGGTGGAGTTCCGCGGCTACACCGAGCAAGAGAAGAAGGCGATCGCCGAGCGCTACCTGCTCCCCCGGCAGATCGAGGAGGCCGGGCTGGAGAAGGACGAGCTGGAGGTCACCGACGACGCGCTGCGCAGCGTGATCTCCGAGTACACCCGCGAGGCGGGCGTCCGCCAGCTGGAGCGCGAGATGGGCAAGCTGGCCCGCAAGGCCGCGCGCCGCATCGCCGCCGGCACGGCGCTCCAGGTCACCGTGGACGAGCCCATGGTCAAGGAGTTCCTGGGCCGCAGCCGGGTGCACCCGGAGCGCGCCGGGCGCGAGGACGTGGTGGGCGTGGCCACCGGGCTGTACTACACGCCGGTGGGCGGCGACATCATGTTCATCGAGGCCTCCGCGCAGCAGCGCTCGCTGGGCGTGGGCGCCGGGGAAGGGGAGAACGCCGCGCCGGGCTTCGGCGGCCTGGTGCTCACCGGGCAGCTGGGCGACGTGATGAAGGAGTCGGCCCGGGCCGCGCTCACCTACGCGCGGGCCCACGCCAGCCGCTACGGGATCGACCCGCGCAAGGCGTGGGGCTCGGAGATCCACATCCACGTCCCCGCGGGCGCCATCCCCAAGGACGGGCCCTCCGCGGGCGTGGCGATGTCGGTGGCGCTCGCCTCGGTGCTGTCCGGCACGCCGGTCCGCTCGGACGTGGCGATGACGGGCGAGGTGACGCTCACCGGGCGGGTGCTGGCCATCGGCGGGGTCAAGGAGAAGCTGCTGGGCGCGCACCGGGCGGGGATCCGCACGGTGATCCTGCCCCGGGACAACGAGCCGGACCTGGACGACCTGCCGCAGGACGTGCGGGACCAGTTCGAGGTGCACCTGGTGGAGTCCATCGACGAGGCGCTCGCGGTGGCGTTGCGCGGGGCCAGCATGAGCGAGGGCAAGGTGCTGTTCCCGTCGCTGCTCCCTCCCACCGGGGGGTCTCAGGCCGCCCAGGGCGGGATGCGGCTGCACGACAGCCGGTGAGGGGTTCGGGTCGGTAGCTGTTGAGCGAAGCCCCTGGAGGTTGTTCCTCCGGGGGCTTCGTCGTTTCCGGAACGGCTCTGCACTGCGGGTTTGGGCGTGCCCCCGCTGGCGCGGGGTCGGGCTTCGGCTCCGTAGCAGACGATACGACCGTCTGCAACGGAGTCGAGCCCCGGCAAACCGCCGCCGGGTCTCGACCCTTCGGGCCGAAATCCCTCACGCGGGTCCGTGCTAGCGTCCCGACTTTCCGACGGCGAGGGACGGGCACTGCCCCATCATCACCACTTCTCGAAGGTCGGGGCGACCTCCTCCCGGAACACGACCACCCCGTCGAAGTAGTCCGACCAGTCGGCGGAGGTGAAGCGGCCGAGCAGCCGCGAGGGAACGGTGCCGATCCGGCGCAGCGCGGACGCGTCCAGGAAGGCAGCGGCGGCGCCGGAACCGGTCGCCAGGGCTTCCAGCGAGCCCGGCGGCGCGTCCGGCAGCGGCCTGCTCGGCATCCCCGCCATGGAGGACCGTCCGCCGAGCGCGGTGAAGCCGATGACGGCCAGGCGGTCGCCCCACTGCTCGGCGAGGCGGGCTCCGAGCGGCTTTTCGGGGCGCCCGCCCTGCAGCCGGGCGGCGTGAACCGTGGCCGTCCAGACGATGATCTTGGCGTCCCGGGACATGCGCTCACGGTGCCAGAGAAGGTTCCGGTACATGGCCTCGTCGCGGTCCCGCGCGCCGGGGGAGCCCCGCTGGCGGTCGTAGTAGCTGGCCAGGTTCTCCGCCATGACCCGCTCGGGCGTGGCGGCGCCCCGCCCCGCGCGGGCGGCCAGGGCGTCGGCGGCGGCGCGGGCGCAGCGCTGGAGGCGGATCCGCTCCGGCTCGTCGAACCGCTGGCCCGCCTCGTCGTAGCGCCAGTGCAGGTTCCGCGCGACCGCCTGCTCGCATTCGGATGCGCTCCCCGCCGGCGACCATGCGGCCACCAGGCCGGGCAGGGTGGCGAGCGCGTGGTCCGACGTCGCGCCGCCCGCCTGGTCGTCCAGTCCGCCCAGCACCAGCCCACCCGCGGTCGCCCGGTGGAACAGCCACCGGCGCCAGCCGGCCAGCTCGCGGGTCCACCAGAAGCGGCCGATCGCCCGGTCGAGCTGCGCGGGCGCGGCCCTGCCCTGCGCCACCGCTTCCCGGAAGCCCACGAACTCGTAGACGGGGGCCTCGAAGAGCAGCGCGTCGAAGCCGCAGCGCTCCACCAGCCGCTCCACGATCCGCGCCTTCGCCTGGAAGGCGCGGGATTCCCCGTGGCTGGGCAGCTCCCCCAGCACCACCACCTGCTTGGCGCAGACCGCATCCACCACACGCGCCTCGGCCGCCAGCGAGTCGGTCGGCTGCTGGGCCCACGCCTGCGAGGGAAGGATCAGCAGCGCGGCCGATCCCAGCAGCCGCCCCACGTACCGGAGTGAAGTCGATTTCACGGGCATCCTCGATGGTCACCTGTGAGGGGCCGTTGCGGTACAGGCCGGAATGCAAGAACGATGTCCGGACGGCTCGGCACGGCGGTTTCGGGCGTGCCCCCGCTGGCGCGGGGTCGGGCTTCGGCTCCGTAGCAGACGATACGACCGTCTGCAACGGAGTCGAGCCCCGGCAAACTGCCGCCAGGTCTCGCCCCTCCGGGCCGAAATCCCTCACGCGGGTCCGTGCTTGCGTCCTCGGCTCCCACTGGCGTAGACTGGCGCGCCTCCCTATCCGTTTCCTCCCGCCGCGCCTGCCCATGCCGCGCATCTTCCCACGCTCCGCGCTCGCCGTTCTACTCCTCGCCGCGGGCTGCTCCAGGGAGCGGCTCCACCTGCACTCCACCGGGCTGGTGCTCGCGCCGGGCGACACCGCCCGCATCCGGGCGTCCACGCTGTACCAGCCGCACCACCGGCCGCGTGAGGTGGCGGCGGACAGCCTTGCTCTGTCCGTCTCAGATTCCTCGGTGGCGACCGTGGGGCCCGGCGGCGTGCTGACGGCGCGGCGGGCGGGGCGGGTGCGCGTCACCGCGCGGCACCGGGGGCTGGAGGACTCGTCCACCGTGCTGGTGCGCGAGGCGGGCTCCGCCGCGGCGCCCGCGTTCCGCGCCATCGCCGCGGGCTCGACCGGCACCTGCGGGATCACGGCGGACGGCACGGCGCTCTGCTGGGGCACCAATTCCGCCGGGGAGCTGGGGATCGGGTCGTCGCGCATGCTCACGGCCACGCTCGCGCCCGTCGCCGTGCGGACGGATGTGCGGCTCGCGTCGTTGGGCGCCGGGGAGCGGTTCGCGTGCGGGCTCACCGCAGCGGGGCGGGCGTACTGCTGGGGCGACAACCTGTTCGGGCAGATCGGGGACGGCTCGGACGACTGGCGGACCGCGCCCGTCCCGGTCCGCTCCGACGCCGCGTTCGCCTCGCTCGCCGTGGGCCACGAGCACGCGTGCGGGCTCACGCGCGAAGGTCGGGCGCTATGCTGGGGGAGCAACTACCACGGCGAGCTTGGCGACGGCGGCGAGGAGGACCACGCCGCGCCCGCGCCCGTCCGCACCGGGCTGCGCTTCGCCTCGCTTGTCGCGGGGGAGGACCACACCTGCGGCCTCACGACGGAGGGACGCGCGTTCTGCTGGGGGAGCGACGGGGGCGGGCAGCTCGGCAGCGCGGAGACCGACACCGCCCACGTCCCCACGCCCGTGTCGGGCGGGCACGCATTCGCCTCGCTGAGCGCGGGCGCCGCACACACCTGCGGCGTGACCGCGCAGGGGCGCGCCCTCTGCTGGGGCGCGAACCCCAGGGGACAGCTCGGCGACGGTCGCGGCGGCGACGACACGGCGGGCGCGAACCGCGAGGCCCCCGTCCCGGTGGCCGGCTCCACGGCCTTCGCGCGGATCTTCGCCGGGGCGGCGCACACCTGCGCGCTCACGGCCGCGGGCGCCGCCTGGTGCTGGGGCGACAACGCCGCCGGCCAGCTCGGCGACGGCTCCACGGAGCGCCGCGCGTCGCCGGTCGCCGTCCTCGGCGGCATCCGCTTCACCACGCTCTCCGCGGGGGCCGAGCACACCTGCGGCGTCGCGGCGGACGGCGCGGCGTGGTGCTGGGGCGGCAACGCGGCGGGCGCGCTGGGGAGCGGCAAAGCGCAGGGGAGCCGCGTCCCGGTGCGGGTCGCGGCTCCCCTGTAAAGCTCCGGGTCACAGGCCATCACCAGGAGGTGACGTCCAATCCGGCGACCTGTTCGAAGTGGGCGTCTCTCGTCGCCAGTGTGAGCCCATGTTGTCGGGCCACCGCGGCGATCCAGATGTCGTTCTCGGGGAGAGGCCGTCCGATGGCGCGCAGCCGGTCCTTGATCTCTCCATAGTGCCTTGCTGTGTCCAGGTCACATGCAAGGACAGGAATGGAAGCAGCGAGCGCCTCGGTTTGCGCCAAGTTCGCGCTGCTGCGGGACGACTTGCGAGCCCCGTAGAACAGCTCTCCGAGAGCCACGCTCGGGACGAAAACATCCGCGGCATTTCCGAGAGCCTGCGCCACTCTCGGATCACCGGCGAACAGCGGAACGATGACGCTGGTGTCGAGGAGGAACCTACCAGGCACTTGGATCCACGCCCTCGCATCCCTCCGCTATGGCTCTTTCCATCTCCTCAGCATCGGCAGCTGAAATCGTCCCGGAGAAGCGCAGCAGCGCCTGACCAGGCACCCCTCGGCGCGGCGCGTCACCGAGTGCACGGGCATACTCCAGCACCTGCTGCTGCTGTTCGGGAGCGAGCTCTGCCAGGCGCTCTCGGAGCTCTTTCTCCAGCATCGCGCTTGTCATACGGCTACCTCCGAAAGAGTCGAGTCCGCCATCTAAGTCTGACGGGAAAGCTAACGCGAGAGTAATGCCTCGAGGAATATCCCACCGGGAAGCGGCAAAGCGCAGGGAGCCGCGTCCCGGTGCGGGTCGCGGCTCCCCTGTAGGCTCATCGGCCGACCCGGCCCGACAGCGCTCCGGGAGCCGGAATCAGCGGCAGGAACACCGGGCAGCGCTCCCCTCGCCGCGCACGGGAAGCCAGCCGAGGAAGCGGCTCCCTGCGGACGCCAGCGCGAGCCCGCGTGAGGGATTTCGGCCCGAAGGGGCGAGACCCGGCGGGGCAGTTTCCGCCGGGGCTCGACTCCGTTACGCACAGTTGTACCGTGCGTTACGGAGCCGAAGCCCGACCCCGGCGCAGCCGGGGGCACGCCCGAACCCAGCCGTTCAAGCCGGCCTGAAAAGCGCAGGGGAGCCGCGCCCCGGCAAAGAGGTCGCGGCTCCCCTGCAAGGCCGCCGGGCAAAAAACCCCGGCGGGCGGCGTTCTACTTGACGTGCTGGTTGACCAGCTTGGTCATCTCGAACATGGTGACCTGGTCCTTGCCGAAGATCGGCCGGAGCTTGTCGTCCGCGTTGATGTTCCGCTTGTTCTGGGAGTCCTGCAGGTTGTTCTTCTTGATGTAGTCCCAGATCTTCTTGGTCATCTCGGAGCGCGGAAGCGGGTCCTTGCCGACGATGGCGGCCAGCTCCTTGTCCGGCGTCACCGGCTGCGCGATGCCGCCACGCGCCTCGCGCGCCCCGCCCTCGCCGCCGGCGGCCTTCTTGGCCGTGGACTTATTGGCCGGGGTCTTCTTCGCAGCAGACTTCGTGGTGGTGCCCTTCTTCGGCGTGGCCATGGAGCGGTCTCCTGGTCTGGGTAGAGGAGCGAGCAACCGAGGTGCTCGACTGCGGGCCCGCGGCCCGACGTACCGCAAGAGGGGAGTTGACGGCCGAAATGTCAAGGCTCACGGCGAAAAAACGCCCCCCGACACCCACAAAAAGCCCGCGGAACGGCCCCTGATGGCGAAATCGGCCCGGCCACCCCCCCGAGGGAGCGCGCCGGACCGACCCCACGATGTGTTCACACACCTTCTGCGGAGGGAGACAGCCGGGCCGTTTCGGCTGGCTCCCGGAGCCGGAGCGGAGACCCGCCGGCAGTTTGGCGGGGCTCCGCGACCCGCGTAGGAAACAGGCCGGCAGTTTGGCCTGGTTCCGGAGCGGCCCCGACGCAGCGGCTATCAGTTCAAACCCTCAGTACCCCCGCACCGCCTTGAGCGCGTTCACCAGCCCGTACCCCTGCTGCGAGTGCCGGCTGGGATAGTACGAGCCGCTCTGCTGGAGCCGCGCCCGCAGCTGGTCGCGCGTCATCGTCGGGTTCCTGGACCACACCAGCGCCGCGATCCCGCCCATCACCGCCGTGGCGTTGGAGCTGCCGCCCATCTCCACCACGTCCGCCGTGTACCGCCCCGTGCTGGGCACCGACAGGTACGCCGTCAACTCCACGTCGCTCCCGTAGTGGATGCCGCAGGGAATCCCGCCGCCCGGGTAGCTGATCCCGGTGACCGCCACCACCTCCGGCATGTCGGCCGGGAAGACCACGTTGCTGTCCAGGATGCCGTCGCCGCACCCCGAGGTCCCCGCCGCGCCCAGGAACAGGATGGGCCGGTTGTAGTGCCAGTACTCGATCTCGTCCGACACCTGCCAGAGCCAGTTCAGCGACTCCCACGCCATGACCACGATCTGCGAGCCGTTCTGGGCGGCGGCGCGCACCGAGCCCGCCGCGTCGCTGGCGGAGACCGCCGCCACGCCGCTGGCCTGCCGCACGCTGACCAAGTTGCTCCTGTACGCCACGCCGGCCACGCTGCTCCCGTCGCGCGGCGCGGCGATGATGCCGGCCATGCGCGTGCCGTGGCCGCACTCGTCGTAGGCGCTCCCCAGGTGGGTGAGGTAGAACAGGCGCACGGTGCGGCCGGTGCTCTCGCCGGTGGCGAACTGGCCGAGGAGCTGCGCCTGGTTGGCGGAGATCCCCGTGTCGGTGAGGCCCACGGTGACGCCGGCGCCGCTGCTCAGCGTCCAGGCCGCGGGGATGTTCATGGCGGTCCACCGCTGCGAGTACACGTCGCCGGACGCGGTGTACTGGCGGTCGCCGGTCCAGGCGCTCCCCCAGCCGCACCCGCCCACCCCCGCGAACTGCTGCGGCATGGGATCGCCGATCACCGGCTCCACGTAGTCCACGAAGGGGAGCTTGCGGATCGCCGCCAGCGCGGCCGGGCCGTCCAGCCGCACCTCCATCACCGGGAGCAGCGTGTCCGCCCGCAGCAGCGTCACGCCGCGCTGCGCCGCCACCGCCGCGCGCCCGCGGCTCCAGTCCGAGGCGCCCACCAGCACCCGGCCGCGGTACACGCCGCGGTTCGCGCCGGGGGCCTTGAGCCCCACGGCGGCGCGCCCCTCGCCGGCGGCCACGTACCGCCACAGCTCGGCGTCGGGGAGGTCGGCCAGGGTGCCCGGCCGCTGCGTGCCGCGGATGGGCACCTGCGGGTCCTGCGCCGCGGAGGCGGCGGGAAGTGCCGGGGCCGTCGGCGCGGGCGCGTCGTCCGCGCAGGCGGCGAGCAGGGCGAGCGACGCGGCGAGGACCGCGCGGTGGAGCGGGTGGCGCATGACGGGACCTCTCGGGTGGGGAGGGGGGGCGGCGGGGCCGGACCGGAGCCGCGGGTGTGAGTGGTGTCGCAAAATATGGGCTGCGGGTGTCGATCCGCGCAACTCCCTGTGGGGAGCGGGGCTGGCGGCACACGGCCCGCCGCTTGCAAGCTGGCCGGCCGCACACCTGACGGAGACCGACGATTGAGAGACCGCTTCCCCGCGCGGCGCACCCCCGGTGCGCTGCTCCTGCTCGCGTCCCTGGGGGCCTGCGCGCCCTCCGGACCCACCGCCGCCGCCCCGGAGCCCGAGGCCGCCCCCGCGCGCCTCGTGTACCAGCCGGTGAGCCCCGCGCTCCCGCCCATCCCCGAGGCCGACGGCCCCGTGGCGGTCCGGGTGGTCCACCCCACGCCGGGGAGCCCCCGGCCGCGGGTGGACTCCACCTACGTCTACGGCTCGGTGGGGACCGGCCGCGCCGCGCTGGAGATCAACGGCACCCCCGTGCCGGTGGCGCCCAACGGCGCCTTCCTGGCCTTCCTCCCCCTCCCCGCCGACGGCCGCTGGGTGCTCGTGGCGCGGGCCGGCGGGGAGCCCGTGACCGCCGAGGTGGCCTACGCCGCCCCGCGCCCGGCCGCGCCCGCGCGGCCCGACACCGCGCAGTCGGACACCATCCAGGCCGACACCGCCGCAGCGCCGGCCACGCCCGGCGCCCCCGCGGCCCCGGCAACGCCCGCCGCGCCCGCGTTCACGCCCCAGACGGCCGTGGTCACCGGCGGCCGGGACACCCTGGCCACCGGCTCCGACGTCGCCGTCGGCCGGCCGACGCCCACCGGCACCTACCGCTGGTTCCTGCCGCGCGGGGCCCGCCTGCGGGTGGTGGAGCGCCGCGGCGACCAGCTCCGGGCGCAGCTGGACAGCGCCACCTCCGCCTGGTTCCCGGCCAACGCGCTGACGCTGGGCGGCGCGGCTTCGCCGGCCGGGAGCAGCGGCGCTCCGTCCGGCCCGGCGCGGCTCGCGGTCGCCCCGGCGGCGGAGTGGGTGGACCTGCGCTTCGCGGTCGGGGGCGCCCCCTTCCTCGTCCAGGCCGCCGAGGACCGGCTCACGCTGACGCTGTACGGCCGCACCGCGCCGACGGGCTCCCCCTCCGCCGCCGACCCGCTGCTGGCCGGCATCGCCTGGCGCCCCGCGACGCCCGGCCGCGCCGAGGCCGAGGTCCGACTGGCCCGCCCGCTCTGGGGCTACAAGGCGTTCTACGAGGCCGACGGCACCCTGGTGCTGCGCGTCCGCCGCCCGCCGGCCCTCGACGCGTCCGCGCCGCTCCGCGGCGCGCGCATCGCCATCGACCCGGGGCACCCGCCCGCGGGCGCCACCGGCCCCACCGGGCTCACCGAGGCCGAGGCCAACCTGGCCATCGGCTCGCGGCTGGCCGAGCGGCTGCGGGCGGCGGGGGCGGAGGTGCTGATGACCCGCACGGCGAACGTCCCGGTGGAGCTGGGGGCCCGCACCGACACCGCGACCGCGTGGAACGCCCACCTGCTGGTGTCCGTGCACAACAACGCCTTCGGCGAGGGGGTCAACCCCTTCCGCAACCACAGCACCGCCGTGTACTACTTCCAGCCCTTTTCCGCGGGGCTGGCGCGCGAGCTGGACCGCGAGATCGTGGGCGTCACCCGCATCCCCGACCTGGGGGCGCGGCAGTCCAACCTGGCGCTGGCGCGCCCCACCTGGATGCCGTCCGCGCTCACCGAGTCGCTGTTCATGCTGATCCCCGAGCAGGAGGCCGCCCTGCGCAACCCGGAGTTCCTGGACCGCCTGGCCGACGCCCACGTGCGCGGCATCGAGGCATTCCTCCGCTCCCGCGCGGGCGCCGCCGGCGCGCCGGCCCGCTGATGCGCGCCGTGGTGATCGCCCGCCCCGGCGGGCCCGAGGTGCTCCAGCTGGCCGAGCGCCCCCTCCCGGAGCCCGGCCCCGGCGAGATCCGGGTGCGCGTGCACGCCTCCGCGCTGAACCGCGCCGACCTGCTCCAGCGCCGCGGCCAGTACCCCGCCCCGCCGGGCGCGCCGCAGGACGTGCCGGGCCTGGAGTACGCCGGCGAGGTGGACGCCGTGGGCGAGGGGGCCGGGCTGTGGGCCGTGGGGAACCGGGTGATGGGGATCGTGGGCGGCGGCGGGTACGCCGAGTACGTCGTGGTGCACGAGCGCGAGGCCATGCGCATCCCCCAGGGGCTCTCCTTCGAGGAGGGCGCCGCCATCCCCGAGGCGTTCCTCACCGCCTACGACGCGCTCTTCACCCGGCTGGAGCTGCTCATGGGCGAGCGCGTGCTGATCCACGCCGTGGGGAGCGGCGTGGGGACCGCCGCGCTCCAGCTGGCCCGGGCCGCCGGCGCCGTGACCATCGGCACCTCGCGCAGCGCCGACAAGCTGGCGCGCGCCGCCGAGCTCGGGCTGGACGTCGGCATCGACACCAGCAAGGAGGAGCTGGCCGCCGCGCTGGAAAACGCCACCTACGGCAGCGGCGTCCACGCCGTGGTGGACCTGGTGGGCGGAAAGCTCCTGGAGGAGTCGCTGCGCGGCCTGGCCCAGGGCGGCCGCGTGGTGGTGGTGGGCACCGTGGCGGGGTCCAAGGTCGAGCTGGACCTGGGCCTGCTGCTGCGCCGCCGCATCCGCATCGTCGGCACCGTGCTGCGCACCCGGCCGCTGGAGGAGAAGATCGCCCTTGCCCGGGAGTTCTCCAGCACCGTGCTCCCGCTGCTGTCCTCGGGCAAGATCCGCCCCGTCATCGACCGCGTCTACCCGTTCTCCGAGATCGCCGACGCGCACCGGCAGATGGAGGAGAACGACACCTTCGGCAAGATCGTGCTGAAGTGGTGAGATCATTGCGCCGGGACGGGCCGCTACGGAGCCCGGCGGTACTGCTGCCGGTCTCCTCCGCGGGCTCCGGGAGCCACCGGAAACCACCCCGGTGTCTCCCTGCGCCGGAGTGAGCCAGCCGAAACTGCCCGGCTGTCTCCCTCCGCAACGGATCATGTGGATACAGCGAAACAGCTGAACGACAAAAACCCTCTCCCAGACTTGGGAGAGGGTGGCGAGCCTAAGCGAGCCGGGTGAGGGCCTCCCGACGGCGCCCCCACCAGGATCTCCCGGTGAGGGCGCCGTTCAGCGTACTCCGTACTGCCGTTGCAGGCTGTTCCCTGTTCCCTGTTCCCTGTCCCCTATCCGTTCGGCTCCAAAATCCTGCCGATCTCGTCCCGCGCCGCTTCCAGGTGCAGGCGGCTGGTGCGGTCCGCGGCCCGGGGGATCGCGGCGCGGATCTGGGCGTCCAGGGCGCGCAGCTCGCCGCGCAGCAGCCCCTGCGCCTCGCTGGGGCCGGTGGCCGCGCTCGCCCCGCCCAGCAGGGCGGCCAGGCCCGTGGCGGCGGCGCGCGCGGGCGGGTTCACCCGCTCGGCCACCTCGGCAAGGTAGGCGCGCTGCAGGTTGCGGCGGAACGGGTCGATGGAGGGGCTCCCCTCCGCCAGCTCGCTCCAGATCCCGCCGCGCACGTCGGCGAGCATCTCGCCCAGCGTGTACACCTGCGCCGGGCGCTCGGCGAGCGCCTCGAACTCCACCATGCGGCGCATGCGGGCGTCGTTCAGCAGCTGGTCCAGGATGCTGCGCTGCGCCGTCCCGATGCGGGTGATCGCCCCCTCCACCTCGATGCGGCGCAGGATCTCCTGGTCCAGGAAGAAGCGCGGCGTGCGGAAGGCGTTCTCGTTGAGGAACCTCACCGCGGCCTGCTGGCGCGCGCGGGACACCGGCGTGAAGCGCACCCCCTCCTGGCCGCCGCGCTTCTCCTGCGACTCCACCCCGCCCACCACGATGGGCACGTGCGACAGCTCCGTCCTCCACTGGCCGATCAGGCGCGTGTACAGCTCGCGCAGGTCGGCGAAGTCCTCGCCCTCCCGGACCGTGGCTCGGATCAGCATGGGCACCGTCCGGCGGATGTTGCGGATCCCCATCCCCGTGGAGTACACCGGGTCCGCGTCGCCCACCGCCTCCACGTGGTCCCCCGGGTCCGCCCCGCCGCTCCCCACGGTGCTGAAGCGCAGGTACGGCTTGGTGTCCTGCTCGCGCGCCCAGGAGTCCAGCGTGGGGCGCTCCTCCTCGGGCGTGCGCGCGCCGGGGATCGGCCGGTACCCCCACATGGTCGCGAACTTGTCGTAGGGGCCCACCATGGGGAACAGCAGCTCCACCGGGACGCGGTCCTCCGGCTGCACCACGTAGTTGAAGCGCGAGTAGTCCATCAGCGTGGGCGTGTGCCGCATCCGCCGCAGGAAGCCGGCGCTGCGCAGGCTGTCCACCGGGATCGTGGCGCTGGCCTTCATGTTGTGCGGAAAGCCCAGCGTGTGCCCCACCTCGTGCGCCACCACGTAGCGCAGCAGCTCGCCCATCAGCGAGTCCGGAAAGGGCACCCGCTGCGCCCGCGGGTCCAGCGCCGCCACCTGGGTGAAGTACTGGCTGCGGAGGATGTTCAGGATGTTGTGGTACATCTGCACGTCCGCCTCGAGGATCTCCCCCGTGCGGGGGTCCACCACCCGCGGTCCGTACGCGTTCTCCACGGCCGAGGGGAGCCAGCGGATCACAGAGTAGCGCGCGTCCTCCGGCGACCAGTCCGGGTCCTCGGCCGGCGTGGGGGCGTCGCGCGCCACGATGGCGCCCCGGAAGCCCGCCGCCTCGAACGCCGGCTGCCAGTCCTCGATCCCCTGCTTGACGTACTTCACCCACTGCGCCGGCGTGGCCGGGTCCACGTAGTACACGATCGGCTTCACCGGCTCCGACACCGCCGCCGAGGGGTCCTTCTTCTCCAGCCGGTAGCGCGAGATGTAGGCGCGCCGCGCCGCGCGGTGCTCCTCCGTGCCGAAGTCCTGCTTGGCCACGCTGAAGTAGCCCACCCGCGAGTCCGCCAGGCGCGGCATCATGGGCCGCTCCGGCAGGCGCACCATGCTCCAGTGCATCACCACGCTGGAGGTGCGGGGGCCCGGGCGGAACTCCTCCGGGACGCCGGGCTGCGCCGGCGGCACGACGTTGTAGGTGTGCGTCGCCTCCACCTCCACGTTGTCCGGGAACGCCGCCACCCGCTCGATGAAGGTGCGCGACGCGTCCAGCGTGCCGCGGATCGCGTTGCCCACCCCGAACTCCGGCGAGTTGGTGGTGAACAGGCGCGTGGCGTCGATCACCGCCGAGCTGTCCGGCCCCCACGCCTCCACGTTGAACACCGCCACCACCGGGTCGTAGTTGGCCGCCGCCACCGCGCGGGAGATGGGGAGCGCCGTGTCCGCCACCACGTCGTACGACACGCTGCGCAGCAGCACCCGGTTGTCGCGCCGCTCCCAGCGCAGCACGTAGTTGCTCACCGCCTGCCCGCCGTACCCCGAGCCCAGCGTGTTGCGGGCGATCTGGGACACCAGCAGCATCTCCCTGCCGAACTCCCGGGCCGGGATCTCGTACAGCAGCCGGCTCCCCACCCGGTGGGTGGCGAACAGCCCGCGGCGGGTCTGCGCGCGCGGCGTCACCACCGACGCGTAGGGGCGCGGGCCGGGCTCGCCGGCAGAGCCGCCGCCCTGCATGGGGCCCTGCACCCCGGGGAGCGCGGGCCGCTCGCCGCCCGTCGCGGGGGCGTCCGCCCCGGCGGGCGCCGCGGGAGCGGCCTGGGGGCGCTGCGAGGGCGCGGCCGGGGCGGGCGGGCGCGGGGCGGCCGTGGCGCACCCTGCCGCCAGCAGCGCCAGGACGGCGGTCGGGAACTTCATGTCTCGGGTCTCCGGGGGTCGCGGCGGAGGCGGGAATTGTCGGAAGAGCGAATAGTCTATCTCCGTGCGGAAGGTTCCGGCAACCTCCCGCGCGGCTTCCCAACCCCGCGCCCCGCCGCCATCTTGGGGCGCGCGGCGGCGGTCCCTCCGCCGCCGCCACCGCAAACCGACTCTCTCCTGGACATGATCCGAACCGTCGACATCTACCGGAAGCACTCCCCGCCCGACCCCGCCGTCCCCCGGCCGGTGCGGCTGTCGCAGGTCACGTTCGCCGACCTGGCCGAGCCCCACAGCATGAACGTGGCGGGGACGCTGTTCGGCGGCACCATCCTGGGCTTCATCGACCGGGCGGCGGCGTTCTGCGCCATGAAGCACGCCGGGCGGCCCGTGGTGACCAAGAACATGGACAGCGTGGAGTTCAACGAGCCCATCTACATCGGCGAGCTGGTGGTGGCCATGGCCTCCGTGAACTTCGCCGGCACCACCAGCATGGAGGTGGGGATCAAGGTGATGGCCCAGAACCCCATCACCGGCGAGGAGCGGCACACCAACACCTGCTACGCGACGTTCGTGGCCCTGGACGAGGACGGCCGGCCCACGCGGATTCCCCAGGTTCTGCCCGAGACCGACGAGGAGAAGCGGCGGTACGAGGCGGGGAAGCAGCGTCGCGAGGAGCGGCTTTCGCGTCGTCGTCATCTGAAGGGCTGAGATCTTATTGTCGTGGCGGGCCGCTCCGGAGCCCGGACGATACTGCCGTCCGGTCTCCTCCGCGGGCTCGGCGAGCCCCGGAAACAGCCCCGGGTCTCACCTCGCCGGCGGGAGCCTCACGCAAACCACCGCGTGAGTCTCCCGCCGTCACAGCTTTCTATGGATACGGCGAGGAACTACAACAACAAACAGCCCCCTCTCCCAGGATTGGGAGAGGGTGGCGAGCCTCAAGCGAGCCGGGTGAGGGCCGTTCGTTGCAGGCTGTCCCCTGTAACCTGTTCCCTGTCCCCTTCCCCTCCGCGCAAACTTTTCCCGCCCCGCGCCGGAACCCTCCGCGCCCGCGGAACATCGCCCGGAACCGGCGGTACATGTTCTTTCCCGGGGCGGAGATCGTGAGGCGCTCCGGGGCGTCCGCCGGCGCTCGCGCGGTCGCTTGACGGGGGGGGAGGCGGGCACTATACTGTGCGCCCCCCGCCCCGGCCGAAGGGCGGAGACACCCCAGCCACCACAGCGCGAAGATGCCCGGAGACGTCCCGATGCAGACCGCCCGCCGCCCCCTGGGGGCGTGTCTCGGCGCGCCCGCGGCGGACGACGCGGTGCGGTGGATGGCGACGGCACGGGAGTAGGCGCGCCCCAGGCGCACCCACGCTCCCGCCCGGCCGCCCCCAACGCGCCGGGCGGTTGTTTTTTTCGGCAGAAGTCTTGCAGCATGGCGCACCACGGCTTCCCGGCGCCCGGGAGGCCATCAACGCAGGATCCGTTTTACGGACGAAGAACCCATATGGCTACGGCAGCACGCAAGACACGGCGGCGGAAGCGGTCGGCCCCCTCGCTCGACGCGGGGTTCGGGGTCGCCGCCGAAGACCAGTCGAGCCTGGACCAATATCTGAAGGAGGTCAGCACGCACAGCCTGCTGACCCCCCCGCAGGAGATCGAGCTCGGGCGGCGTGCGCAGACGGGTGACGAGGACGCCATCCAGGAGCTCGTGCGCGCCAACCTCCGGTTCGTGATCTCCGTGGCCAAGAAGTACCAGAACCGCGGCGTCTCCCTCTCGGACCTGATCCAGGAGGGGAACGTGGGGCTGGTCACCGCCGCCCGGAAGTTCGACCCGGACCAGGGGGTGAAGTTCATCTCCTACGCGGTGTGGTGGATCCGCCAGGCCATCCTGTCGGCGCTCGCCAACCAGGGGCGCGCCGTGCGCGTGCCGCTGAACCGCGCCTCGGACCTGGCCAAGATCTTCCGGGAGCGCGAGCGCCTCAAGCAGGAGCTGCGGCGCGACCCCACGCCCCAGGAGCTTTCCGAGGCCACCGGGCTGTCGCCGGAGATCGTGGAGAGCCTGCAGACGCTCAACGCCGCGGAGATCCGCCTGGACGCCCCCATCGGCGACTCCGAGGACTCGCAGCTCATGGAGCGCTTCATCTCGGACGAGGCCATCGTCACCGAGGACGAGGTGGAGGAGCGGCTGCTCAGCGAGCGCATCGACCGGGCGCTGGACACCCTGCAGCCGCGCGACGCCAAGGTCCTCAAGCTGTACTTCGGGCTGGAGGGCGGGCGCGAGCACACGCTGGAGGAGATCGGCGACATCCTGGGCGTGACCCGCGAGCGCATCCGCCAGCTCCGCGACCGCGCCCTCAAGCGCCTGCGCGAGGGGGAGATGGGCGAGGCGCTGGCTTCCTTCGCCGCGGCATGACCCCCGTGCGCACCCGCGCCACGCGAGCACCCTCCCCCCCGGGAGGGTGCTCGCTTCGCTTCCCTCCCCCCGGGGCGCCCGCATGATCGGCACGGTGCTGCGCGCGCAGGGCGGGACGTACGCGGTGGAGACGGAGGAGGGGACGGTGGAGGCCGCGCTCCGCGGCAAGGTCAAGCGGGAGGAGCGCACCGGCGAGCGCGTGGTGGTGGGCGACCGCGTGGAGGTGGAGCCCACGGGATCCGGGTGGGCGGTGGAGCGCGTCCACCCGCGGCGGACCGCCCTGGTGCGCCGGGCCCCCGGCAAGGCCCCTCGCGCGAAGACCATCGTCGCCAACGTGGACCAGGTGGTGATCGTCTTCGCGGTCGCAAACCCCTCCCCCCACCTCCGCATGCTGGACCGCTTCCTGGTCATCTGCGAGTCCAGCGGGCTGGACCCCCTCATCGTCGCCAACAAGACGGACGTCACCGGCGAGGCGGCCGCGCGGGCGCTGTTCGCCCCCTACGAGCGCGCCGGCTACCCTGTGCTCTACGCCGCCGCCCGCGAGCGCCGGGGCGTGGACGCGCTCCGCGAGGCCATCTGCGGGCGGGTGTCCGCCCTCACCGGCCCCTCCGGCGTGGGCAAGTCCAGCCTGCTCAACGCCGTGCAGCCGGGGCTGGGGCTCCGCGTGGCCGCCATCAGCGAGGCGGTGGACAAGGGACGCCACACCACCGTCACCGCGCAGCTCATCCCGCTGGAGTGCGGCGGCTACGTCGCCGATACTCCGGGACTGCGGGAGGTGGGGCTCTGGGGCGTGGACCCGGACGAGCTGGACGGCTACTTCCCCGAGTTCGGCCCGTACCTGGGCCACTGCCGCTACGCCAACTCCTGCACCCACACGCACGAGCCCGGGTGCGCCGTGCGCGCCGCCGTGGACGCCGGCGAGGTGGAGGCGGCCCGCTACGACAGCTACCGGCGCATGATGCAGGGCGAGGACGAGGACGGCGCGTGAGCCCGCGCTCCACGCCGGATGTGACGCGCCGCCCCCCTCCCTCGTCATAGCGCACCCAAGCTGGCCCCGGGACCCGTCCCGGGCCAACTCCCGCAGGGCACACCCGTCGCGAGGCGGGGCCGCAAAGCCAGGAGTCTCTCGGAGATTGTCCGGCTGTCCCGGAAACGGGTAGACGGGAGAAGCGAAAGCCGGGAACCCATCCCGGCAGACCCTTCTTTCCTGGAGGCGACGATGGTCGCACGCAACCGCTCGATGTTCCTCCCCCTCCTCGCGGGGGCCCTGTTCCTGGGCGCCTGCGAGAGCTCCTCGGGCTCGCTTGAGCCCGGCGAGAGCCGCCTCACCGTCCAGCTCACCGACGCCCCCGGCGACCTCAAGGAGGCGCGGGTCAGGATCAGCAAGATCATCCTGCAGGGCACCCAGACCGGCGACAGCACCGCCGCGCGGCAGGAGTTCACGGTGAACTCCACCGAGTGGATCAACCTGCTCTCGCTGGCCGGCGGCAAGTTCACGGACCTGGTGAGCGGCGTGACGGTGCAGCCCGGCACCTACTCGCAGCTTCGCGTGGTGGTGGACGGCGCGTACGTGGTCACCAGCGACAACAAGGTGTACGCCACCTCCGGCGCCACGCTCCCCGCGGGGGTGACCTCCACGGGCGAGCTGAAGTGCCCCGGCTGCGCGCAGAGCGGCTTCAAGGTGGTCTTCCCCGGCGGCATCACGGTGTCCGACGCCACGACCCTGCTCGTGGACTTCGACGTCAACCAGAGCTTCGGGCACGAGGCCGGCAACTCGGGCAAGTACATCCTCAAGCCCGTGCTGATCGGCACCAAGAAGAGCGGGAGCGGGAGCACTCAGACGGGCACCATCAGCGGCACCGTGGCGCTCGCCCAGGGCGTGACCATCCCCGCGTGCGGCGGGCAGACCACGCTGGACCTGACCCGCGTGGTCCCCACCGCGACGGCCGGGACCACGCTCAAGACGGGCACCACCACGGCCGCCGGCGCCTACACCATCGCCTCGGTCGCCCCGGGCACCTACACGCTGGGCGTGGACCGCGTGGGCTTCGCCAACGGCGACACCCTGAGCTTCGCCGCCACGGCCACCCCGCCCACGGTGACGGTAGCGTCGGGCGCCACGGCGGCCTCCAGCTACAGCGTCACCTCGGCCACCTGCAAGGTGAAGGGCTGAGCCGGAGCCCGGACCGTCCTGGGGCCGCCCTGCCGGGCGGCCCCTTTTCTTCCCGCCAGGATTGTTCAGAAACGGACGCGTCGCTAGCTTGACCCTGCCCCCAGGGGAGCGGCGCCGCGGCCCGAACCGTGCACAGCCGGACCCCTTCCGATCCCGGCTCCCCTTTCCCTTCGCAATGGACCTCCTGGACGTCGCCGTCCACGTGTACGACAGCGACACCCCGCCGGCCGCGTTCAGGTCGGCGGCGGAGCGCCTTGCCGCCCTGCTCCCGCTCCGCTCCGCCTGGTGGGCGGACCGGGTGGGGAGCGGGGTCGTGGACCGGTGGCCGGACGGCGCGGAGCCCTGCCGCGACCTGCTCCGCGAGGCCCGCGCCGCGCGCGAGCCCCGGCTCCTCGCCTCGCCCCGCTGCGACGCCCTCCTCCTCCCCCTGGGCGAGGGGGCGGGCGTCGTGGTGCTGGAGGGCGAGCCCGGCACGTTCGGCGAGCGGGTGGATGCGGGGTGGGAGCGCCTGGCGGGGGCGCTGCGGCGCGTGGCGGAGCGGGACGGCCGCCTGCGCCGCGCGGAGGAGGAGCGCGACACCCTGCGCCTGCGCGCCGAGGAGAGCGAGGCGCTGCACGTGCTGGGGCTCGCGGCCAACCGCACGCTGGACCCGGACGAGGTGCTGAACCTGGTGGCGCGCTTCACCCGCACGCTGCTGGGCGCCCACTACGTCACGGTGAACACCACCGGGGCGGACGGGCACATCCGCACGGTGGCCGCCGTGGGGCTCCGCGCGCCCAACCCGGACGACGACCCGTTCGCGGTGCGGGTGGTGGAGGCGGGGAAGCCGCTCTCCGCAGGGGGCGAGGGCGACGCCTTCGGGGTGGACGACTTCCCCTTCCACGCGGCGGAGGGGATGCGGGTGGGGCTGGGCGTCCCCCTGTCGCTGTTCGGCGAGACCTTCGGGGCGCTGGTGGTGGGCTACCGCCGCGAGTACCCGCTGGCCCCGCGCGACACGCGGCTGGCGCTGACGCTGGCGGGGCACGCCGCGGTCGCCATCAGCAACGCCCGCCTGCACCGCGAGCTGGCCGACCGCTCCCGCGAGCTGGAGCGGGCGTACGAGGAGCTGCGCTGGTCGTCGCAGGCAAAGGAGCGCTTCTTCGCCTCGCTCAGCCACGAGCTGCGCACCCCGCTCAACGCCATCCTGGGGTACCAGAGCCTCCTCCTGGACGGGGTGGCGGGCGAGGTGCCGCCCCAGCAGCGCTCGTTCATGGAGCGGGCGCAGCGGGCCACCCAGAACCTGCTCCACCTGGTCAACGACGTCCTGGACCTGTCCAAGATCGAGGCCGGCAAGATGGAGCTGGTGCTGCGCCCCGTGTCGCTGCGCGAGGTGGTGGAGGACGCCTTCGGCGCGGTGCAGCCGCTGGTGGACCAGAAGGGGCTCCGCTTCCGCTGCCCGCCCCCGGCCACCCTCCCCGGCCTGCACACCGACGGCGACCGGGTGCGCCAGATCCTGGTGAACCTGTTCTCCAACGCGGTAAAGTTTACCGACGCCGGCGAGGTGACGGTGACGGTGGCCTCCCCGCAATCCCCCGCGGACGGCGGCGCCGAGGCGGCGGCGCCGCGCTGGCTGGAGATCCGGGTCACGGACACCGGCCGCGGGATCGCCCCGGAGAACCGGGAGCGCATCTTCCACGAGTTCGAGCAGGTGGTGGGCACCGGCGGGAGCGGGGGGACGGGGCTGGGGCTCCCCATCTCGCGCAAGCTGGCCCGCCTGCTGGGCGGCGACCTGCTGGTGGAGAGCGCCCTCGGGGTGGGCTCCACCTTCGTGCTGCGCCTCCCCGACCCGGCCCCGGCCGACGGCGCGGGATCCCCCCCGTGAACGTGACGCTCGCGCCGCCCCCCCCGTCGCTGGACTCGCTCGCCGAGCACGCCGGCCACGAGGAGCGCCTGGGCCGCTGGGACTCGGCGGCGCAGACGTTCTCGCGCCTGTTCCGCGCGGCGCTCGGCATGGGCGAGATGGTGCGGGCGGTGAACGCCCTGCGCGGCCAGGCCCGGGTGCGGCGGGAGCAGGGGCGCTTCGAGGAGGCGGGGGAGCTGGCGGAGCTGAGCCGGGTGGTCGCCGAGCTGCACGGGCTCACCCTGGAATCGGCGCGCGCGCTCAACGTGCTGGGGATCATCCGCTACGCGGAGGGCCGCTGGGCGGAGGCGGAGGCGCTGTACGAGCGGGCGCTCGCCCTGGCGATCGACGTGGGCGACGACGAGCTGGTGGGGTTCGCCTGCCAGAACCTCGGCGTGCTTTCCACCATGCAGGGGCGTCTGCGCGAGGCGCGCATCCGCTACCTGGAAAGCATCGGCGCGTCGGTCCGGTCCGGCGACAAGCGCTCGGAGGTGATGGCGTACAACAACCTGGGTGTCGCCTGCACCGAGATGGGGGAGTGGCTGGAAGCGGAGCTGTACTTCGACCGCGGGCTGGAGATCGCCGCCCGGATCAGCGACAACCTCAACATGGCCCAGCTCCTGGCCAACAGGGCCCGCTCGCGGGTGCAGGTCGGGGACTTCGAACGGGCGCGGGAGACGCTGGACAGGGCCGAAGCGATCGCGGGCCGGATCGGAAGCATGGTGACGCTGGCCGACGTCGCCAGGCACCGGGGGGTGATCGCGCGCCGGGAAGGGAACGCGGAGGGCGCGGGACGCTACTTCGAGGAGGCCCTGGCGATCTCGACCCGGGCGGCCCTCAGGCAGGAGCAGGCGGAAACCCTCACGGAGCTCGGGATCCTGCACCTGGAGGGCGGACGCACGGGCGAGGCGGAGAGTGCCCTCCGCGCGGCCCTGGAGCTGTTCCGGGCGGTGGGATACACCCGGGAGGTGGGGCGCGTGGAGTCGCTCCTGGATGCGTGCGCGGAGGCTCAGGGGACACACGCGCAGGTGGCGCGAACGGATCTCCGGGCGCCGCCTATGTAGCCGAGAAGCGGCATGCTTGTTGCCTTCCATCGGGGCCGGAACACCGCAACCCTGGAGGGCTCAATGAACCGTCGTCTGCTCGTCGCCGCGTCCGTGTTCGCACTGCTTCTCACGGGCTGCGGGGATTCGTCCTCCCCGGTTGCTCCGCCGGAAACGCCGCGGATGAGCGGCGGCTACGTGGTGGGAGGAAACAGCGCCGGAACGGAATCCTCCGACACGACGACCAACAGGAGCGGGGGGTACGTCGTCGGGGGGAACTGAACGCCCCCGGTTCGCGCAGGATCTCCAGAAGCGTCGCCCGGACCCGGGGCGGCGCTTTTTTGGTCGGTGTGCAGGTAATGAAATGTGCCCACTTTTTGGGGCAATCGGTGCCCTAAAACCGGGCACCGGGTCCGCCACGCGCCCGCGACGGGCCGCGCCGCTTGACTTCCGCGCTCCCGGCGCGAGATAGTACCCCCCTCCGGCCCGCTCCCCTCGTTCCCGCTCCCGTCCTCCCCGGCACACGATGGCAGATTCCAGCGACCGCATCCGCACGCTCCGCGCCGCCGTGGGCGTCGCCCCCGAGGACACCGGCCTGCGGCTGATGCTGGCCGGAGCTCTCCTGGACGGCGGGCTCCCCGCGGAGTCCGAGGCGACCCTGCGCGACGGCCTGCGCGCGGCCCCGGAGGACGCCGAGCTGCGCTGCGCCCTGGTGCGCGCCTTCCACCGCCAGGGCAAGCTATCCGCGGCGCTGGTGGTGCTCGAGGACCTGCTGCGCGCCGGCCAGGGCGGCACCGAGGTGCACCTGCTGCACGCCCGCGTCCTGCTGGACGCCGGGGACCCGGAGCGCGCCCGGCTGGCGTACCGCGAGGCCGCGGCCGCCGGCGCCGACGACGTGGAGCTGGCGGCGCGGCTGGGCGGCGCCGGGCCCGCGCACCCGGAGCGCCGGGTCCCCGCGGAGGCGGAGCCCGAACCCCGGAGCTGGGAGGAGGAGCTCCCGGAGGACGAGGACGGCGCCGGCGACGGCGTGCCGCGGATCGCCTTCGCGGACGTGGGCGGAATGGACGTGCTCAAGGAGGAGATCCGCCGCAAGATCATCCACCCGCTGCGGCACCCGGAGCTGTTCCGGGCCTACGGCAAGGCGGCGGGGGGCGGGATCCTGATGTACGGCCCTCCGGGCGTGGGCAAGACGCACCTGGCCCGCGCCACCGCCGGGGAGGCCGGGGCGGCGTTCCTGAGCGTGGGGATCCACGAGGTGCTGGACATGTGGCTGGGAGGGAGCGAGCAGAAGCTGAACCGCCTGTTCGAGGAGGCGCGCGCGGCGGCGCCCGCGGTGCTCTTCTTCGACGAGGTGGACGCCCTTGCCGCGCGGCGCAGCGACCTGCGCACCAGCGCGGGGCGCACCCTGATCAACCAGTTCCTGGCGGAGCTGGACGGGGTGCAGGCCAGCAACGAGGGGGTGCTGGTGCTCGCGGCCACCAACGCGCCCTGGCACCTGGACCCCGCCTTCCGCCGCCCCGGGCGCTTCGACCGCGTGCTGTTCGTCCCCCCGCCCGACGAGGCGGCGCGCGCGGCGATCCTGCGGGTGCTCCTGCGCGGCCGCCCCGTGGAGGCGGTCGATTACGCGAAGCTCGCGAAGCGCACCGACGGCTTCTCGGGGGCGGACCTCTCCGCGGCGGTGGAGCTGGCGGTGGAGCGGAAGCTGGACGAC
>DASVQR010000014.1:0-10423 GCA_036389055.1 Longimicrobiaceae bacterium
CCACAAGGGGAGAGGGGGAGCACGACAAACCCCAGGAACAGGAAACCCTCCCCCAGAAGTGGGGGAGGGTGGCGAGCCTCAAGCGAGCCGGGTGGGGGCCGGAGGTCGCCAGCGCGAGCCCCGCATGAGGGATGTCGGCCCGAAGGGGCGAGACCGCACAGCAGTATCGTGCGGGCTCGACTCCGTTGGCGAGCGTTGTTTGCTCGCCTACGGAGCCGCAGCCCGACCCCGGCGCAGCCGGGGGCATGCCCGAATCCGCCCTTCAAGGCAGTTCAAACCACCGCCGTCCGGCTGTTGGCCGCGATGGTCTCCACGATCTGGTCGTGCGACAGGCCGCGCTGGAGCTGCCCGCGGAACGCCGCCGACACCGTGCTCGTCTCCTCGGACACCACCAGCACCAGCGCGTCCGTCTCCTCGGAGAGGCCCAGAGCCGCCCGGTGGCGCGTCCCCAGGCTCTTGTCCGCGATGGGAAACTGCGTCAGCGGCAGGATCGCGCCCGCCGCGACGATGGTATCCCCGCGGATGACCACCGCGCCGTCGTGCAGCGGCGAGTACGGCGTGAAGATGGTGGTCAGCAGCGGGGCGGAGACCCGGGCCTGCATCGGCGTCCCCGTCTCCAGGTACTCGCCCAGCCCCACCTCGCGCTCGATGGCGATGATCGCCCCCGTCTTGGCGCGCGAAAGCTCGTACAGCGCCTGCGCGATCTCCTCCGCCACCTCGTTCTGCTCCAGGCGCGTGAACAGCCGCGTCAGCCGGCTCTGCCCCAGGTGCGCCAGGGCGCTGCGCAGCTCCGGCTGGAACACCACCAGCGCCGCGATGGCGCCGTACTGGAACAGGTACTCCAGCAGCTCCTGGAGGAGGCGCAGGTTGAGCACGCGCGAGACGAAGTAGATGCCCACCAGCGACACCAGCCCGAAGAGCATCTGGATGGCGCGCGTGCCGGCCAGCACCAGCAGGATCCGGTAGAAGACCACGGCGACGATCGCGATCTCCAGCAGGTCCTTCCAGTCCGGGGCCAGGAAGCCCACCCGCTCCAGGAACCCGTTCACGGCGCCGCCGGGACGGGGGCCGCGCGCCGCACGGCCTCGGCCACGTCCAGCGCCTGCCTCACCATCCCCACGTCGTGCACGCGGAAGACGCGGGCGCCCGCCAGCAGCCCGATCACGCACGCCGCCGCGGTGCCGGGGCCGCGCTCCTCCGCGGGAACGCCGCCGGACACCTTGCCGATGAAGGACTTGCGGGAGGGGCCCAGCAGGAGGGGACGGCCCAGGCGGGCCAGCTCGCCCAGGCGGGCGAGGAGCTCCAGGTTGTGCTCGGCCGTCTTTGCGAAGCCGATGCCGGGGTCCAGCACCACGCGCGCGTCGGCGATGCCGGCGGCGCGGGCGCGGCCCAGCGCGGCGGACAGCTCGTCCGCCACCTCGCCGGCCACGTCCGCGTAGCGCGGGTCGCGCTGCATGGTCTCGGGCGTGCCGCGCATGTGCATCAGCACCACCCCGGCCTCCGCCTCCGCCACCACCCCTCCCATCTCCGGGTCCGCCAGCGCCGACACGTCGTTGACGATCTCCGCCCCCTCGGCAAGCGCCGCGCGGGCCACCGCGGCCCGCCGGGTGTCCACCGAGACGGGGACGGCCAGGCGGGAGCGGAGCAGGCGGAGGATGGGCAGGATGCGGGCCGCCTCGTCCGCCGGCGACACGGGAGCTGCGCCGGGGCGGGTGGACTCGCCGCCCAGGTCCAGCAGGTCGGCGCCCTCGGCGACCATCTCCTCGGCGCGGGCGAGGGCCCGCGCGGGGAGGTCGTAGCGGCCGCCGTCGCTGAACGAGTCGGGGGTGGCGTTGAGGACCCCCATGACCAGCGGCCGCTCCAGGGACAGGGAGCGGCCGCGGATGGCCCAGGAGCCGGGGAGGAGCGCGGCGTTCAACCGCCCGTCCGTGGGCGCCCCGTCAGGGGCGGCGGTCCGTGCCGCGGACCGCCTCGCGGGCGAAGGAGGGGGAGGGCGACAGCCCGCCCAGCCCGCCGCCGTCCTCCGACGGGCGGACCGTGGGGACCGGGGGCGCCGGCGGCGACACCGAGGGGCGCAGCGGCAGCGGCGGGAGCTTGCGCCCGGCCGCCAGCGACTCCACCTCCTCGCGGTCGATGGTCTCGCGCTCCAGCAGCGCCAGCGCGATCGACTCCATCAATGCCTCGTTCTCGCGCAGGATGCGGCGCGCGGTGTCGATCGCCTCGTCCAGCAGGCGCTTCACCTCGGCGTCCACCAGCTGCGCCGTCTGCTCGCTCACCTGGCGGCGCTGGCCGATGTCGCGCCCCAGGAACACCTCCTGCTCCGAGTCGCCGATCGCCATGGGCCCGATGGCGTCGCTCATCCCGAACTGCGTCACCATGCGGCGGGCCAGCGCGGTCGCGCGCTCGATGTCGTTGCCCGCGCCGGTGGTCACCTTCTCCGGCCCGAAGATCATCTCCTCGGCCACGCGCCCGCCGAACAGCATCACCAGCCGCGCGATCAGGTAGTCGCGCGAGTAGGAGTGGCGGTCCGACTCCGGGAGCGACGAGGTGATCCCCAGGGCGCGGCCGCGGGGGATGATGGTCACCTTGTGCACCGGGTCCAGCCCCGGGAAGCGCAGCGCCACCACGGCGTGCCCGGCCTCGTGGTACGCCGTCAGCTTCTTCTCGTCGTCGGAAAGGACCATGCTCTTGCGCTCGGCGCCCAGCATGACCTTGTCCTTGGCCTCCTCCAGGTCGGCCATGTAGACGCAGTCGTGGCCCTTGCGCGCGGCAAGCAGCGCCCCCTCGTTGACCAGGTTGGCCAGGTCGGCGCCGCTCATCCCCGGCGTGCCGCGGGCCAGCACCGCCACGTCCACGTCGGGCGAGGTGGGGATCTTCTTGAGGTGCACGCGGAGGATCCCCTCGCGCCCCTTGACGTCGGGCGAGTCCACCACCACCTGCCGGTCGAAGCGGCCGGGGCGCAGCAGCGCCGGGTCCAGCACGTCCGGGCGGTTGGTGGCGGCGATCAGGATCACGCCGTCGTTCGCCTCGAAGCCGTCCATCTCCACCAGGAGCTGGTTCAGCGTCTGCTCGCGCTCGTCGTGGCCGCCGCCCAGCCCCGCGCCGCGGTGCCGGCCCACGGCGTCGATCTCGTCGATGAAGATGATGCAGGGCGCGTGCGACTTGCCCTGCTCGAACAGGTCGCGGACGCGCGAGGCGCCCACGCCCACGAACATCTCCACGAAGTCCGAGCCCGACATCGAAAAGAACGGGCGCCCGGCCTCGCCGGCGACGGCGCGCGCCAGCAGCGTCTTGCCGGTCCCCGGGGGGCCCACCAGCAGCGCGCCCTTGGGGATGCGGCCGCCCAGCCGGGAGAACTTCTTGGGGTCCTTGAGGAACTCGACGATCTCCTGCAGCTCGTACTTGGCCTCGTCCGCGCCGGAAACGTCGTCGAAGGTGATCTTGGGCGTGTCGCCCGAGAGCAGCTTCGCCTTGGACTTGCCGAACTGGAACGCCTTGTTGCCGCTGGCCTGCATCTGCCGCAGGATCAGGAACCACACGCCGATGATGATCAGCCAGGGGAGCGCGGTCCAGAACAGCCCGGACCAGTTGCGCTCCGGCTGCCGGGCGGCGATCAGCACCCCGGCCTGCTCCATCTGCGCCAGCAGCGTCTCGCTGTCGGCGATGGGGAGGCGCGTGGTGAACTTGTCCACCTGGCGGGGCTGACCGGCCTGGGTGGGGACGGAGATGGGCGCCTTCAGCCGGCCCGACACCATCTGGGCGCGGTCGGCGTTGCTCACCACCGCCTCCACCACGTTGTTGCGGGTCAGCTCGCGCTTGAACTGCGAATAGGTGAGCTCCTCCACCCCGCGCTCCCGGCTCCCCATCAGGTTGAGGATCAGGACGGGGAGCAGGAACAGGAAGACCCAGAAGGACGCCATCCGGGAATAGCGGCCCCAGCGGGATCCCTTGGGGGTGTTCGGTTCGCGGTCGGCCATGGTATACGTCCCTCGCGGACTGCAGCGGAGGCGGGCGCGCGGAGGCGCGCCGGCGGCTCAGGTGTGCTTCAGGCTCCCGATGAAGGGGAGGTTCCGGTAGTTCTCGGAGTGGTCCAGGCCGTAGCCGATCAGGAAATCCGGGGGGGAGTCGAAGCCGACCCACCGGGGCTCCAGGACCAGGTTCTTCGCCACGTGCTTGTGGAGGAGCGCGCACATCTCCAGCGACCGGGGGCCGCGCTCGTCGAGCAGGGGGATCAGCCGGTTGACGGTGTTCCCGCTGTCCACGATGTCCTCCACGATGATCACGTGGCGGCCGGCGAACTCGGCGTCGGGGTCGTACAGCAGGTCCAGCTTGCCGGAGCTGGTGGTGCCGCTGCCGTAGCTGGAGGCCACGAGGAAGTCCACCTGCACCGGGCGCGTGATCTCGCGCACCAGGTCGCTCATGAAGATGAAGGATCCCTTGAGGAGCCCCAGCACCAGCAGCTCGTCGTCGGGGGGGTAGTGCCGGGTGATCTCGGCGCCCATCTCGCGGACCCGGACGGCGATCTCCTCCGGAGTGTAGACGATCCGCTCCAGCTCGCGTCCGCCCGTACGGGCAAGGATCAGCTCGGCTTCAGTCATCGAGAATCGAAAGGAAGATTGCCGGCTCGCCCGGAGGGGAGCCCGGCCCGCGGGAGCGCTGCACGCCCACCACCCAGAGCACCCTCCCGGCCGCGTCCGCCACGACGGCGACCCGGGAGCGCGCGGAGCGGGGGACGCGCCGCTCGGCGAACAGCTTTTTCAGCGTCTTGGTGCCGCCCGGGGTGCGGATCCGGTCGCCCGGCCGCCACCCCCGCACGACGAGCGGGAGCTCCGCGCGGGAAAAGGCCGCGGCGCGCTCCCCGCCGGGCGGGGCACCGGCCGGGCCGGCCGTCCACTCCACGCGGAAGCGCCGCCCGC
The DNA here is from genome assembly GCA_036389055.1 of Longimicrobiaceae bacterium. Classification (GTDB taxonomy): domain Bacteria; phylum Gemmatimonadota; class Gemmatimonadetes; order Longimicrobiales; family Longimicrobiaceae; genus JAFAYN01. The sequence goes on from DASVQR010000014.1 coordinate 4,917, forward strand.
CGACCACGGCCTCCCCCGCCCCGCTCCCCGGCTCCGCCGGCACCGTGAGCGGGGCGTCCCCGCCCGCTTCCGCGCCGGCCCGCTCCACCCGCACCCGGTCGAACTCGGCCGCCAGGCGGAGCCCGCCGGCGACGCGGATCTCCCGTCCACTGGGAGCACCGGTAATAAACTGAAGCGCCAACCGGGTTCCCGTCCTGTCGAGGACGACCCCGAACTGGCGCAAGAGCTTTCGCAGGAGCCGGGTGGCTGTCGCGGAATCATAAGCCGCGAAATGGCCTCTGGCAAGCACGAGGGCGTCCCCCTCGCGCCGCGCCGCGTCGCGCTCCGCCGCCTCCAGGCGCGCCTTCCACGCCCGCTCGTCCGCGCGCGCCAGCTCCGCCAGGCGCACCAGGTTGCGCCGCGCCCCCGGGGCCACCTCCCGCTCCGCCCACGGGAGCAGCCGGTGGCGGATGCGGTTGCGCACCGGGTCGCCACCGCGGTTGGAGGGGTCCTCGCGCCAGCGCAGCCCGGCCTCCCGCGCACAGGCGCGGAGCTCCCGCCGCCAGAAGGGGAGGAGCGGCCGCACCAGCCCGCCGGAGCGGGGCGCGATCCCCGCCAGCCCGGACACGCCGCTGCCGCGCAGCACCCGGAAGAGCACCGTCTCCGCCTGGTCGTCGGCGTGGTGCGCCGTCGCCACCAGCTCCGCCCCCGCCTCCGCCGCGGCGCGGCGCAGGAAGGCGTAGCGCGCGGCCCGGGCCTCCGCCTCGGAGCGCGGGGCCCGCTCCAGCCGCTCGGACGCGAGCGGCACCCCCCACGCGGCGCAGAGCCCGGCCACCCAGCGGGCATCCGCCTCGCTCCCGGGGCGCATGGCGTGGTCCAGGTGCGCGGCGTGCAGCCCGATCTCAGCCTCCGCCGCGCAGCCGCGCAGCAGGTGCAGGAGCACCACGGAGTCGCACCCGCCGGAGAGCGCCACCAGCAGGCGCGTCCCGCGCCCGACGCCCAGCGCGTCCAGCTCCGCGCGGAAGCGCTCCCGCAGCGGGGGCCCGCCCCCCGCGCCCCTGGCCCCGCGTCGCTTCGCCATGCCATGCAAATGGCGAAGCCCGCCGCCCCCGTCAAGGGGCGGCGGGCTTCGCGGCACCGCGGCCGGCGGACCTCAGGAAGCGGCGGACTGCGTCCCGGCCCGTCCACCCTCGCCCGCGGAGCCGGCCTGGCCTCCCCCGCCCTGCCGGATGCTCAGCTCGGAGCGCACCCCCCGCACCCCGTCCACGTCCCAGGCGTCGTCGGTGGCGTAGCGCACCTCGTCGAAGTCCGGCAGCTCGCCGCGCAGGGTGACGATCCCCTCCTTGACCTCCACCGTGATGGAGTCCGCGTCCACCCAGGTGTCGTAGAAGAGCGCTTCCTCCACCTCCTCCTTGAGCTCGTCGTCGGAGCGGCGCTGCCGGCGGAGCCGCTCGTGGTACGGCCCCAGCCCGTAGCGCGCCGGCCCGTACACCGTCCCCGGCTCCCAGAACTCCTCGTGCTCCGCCATCCCCATCCCGCCCGCGGCGGCGTCCTCCCAGCGGCCGCCGCCGCGCCCGTAGCCGGCGTCGTAGCGCGGCCCGTACCCCCCGCCCCGCCCGAAGGGGCGGAAGGGAACGTCGTACCGCTGGCCCGAGGGAAAGCCTCCCCAACCACCGTCGTAGCGCGCCATCGTCGTTTCTCCGGGAACCGTCGAGAAGGGAAACCAGGCCCCGCGCCGGGCGTCCGGCGGGCCGTCCGAACCGCCCCCCCCGGCCGCAACAAGCATTCCAACTAGGGAACAGGGAATCCGCCCCGACGGCCCGCACCACCACCCAAGGGAACAGGGAACAGCCCCCAACTGCAACAAACCGTGGGGCTGTCAGCCGTCCGCGGTTGCAGGCTGTTCCCTGTTCCCTGTTCCCTGTTCCCTATCCCCCGGCGGCAGCGGGCGCCCGAACATCTCGTGCAGCACCCGGGCGAGGCGGTCCGGGCGGTCGGTGACGATGCCGTCCACGCCCCACTCCAGCAGGCGCCGCATGTCGGCCACCTCGTCCACCGTCCACACGTGCACGGCCAGGTTGCGGGCGTGCACCTCGCGCAGCAGCCGGGGGGTGAGCACCTGGCGGCCGGCGAAGCGCTCCGGCATCTGGAAGGCGTCCACGGGGGGGCGCCACCAGCGGGTCGTGCGGGTGAGGTGGTGGAGGTAGAACGCCTTCATCTCCTCGCCCGAGGCGCTGGTGGGCCCGGGGTAGGCGCCGAACCGCGAGCGGTTGGCGCGGTGCCCGGCGGCGATCAGCACCCGGTGCGTGGCGCCCAGGTCGTGGACCGTCTCCCAGGTGCGGCGCTGCGCGCGGGCGTCCTTGATCTCCACGTTGACGCGGGCGCCGGGAAAGGCGAGGAGGAGCTCCTCCAGCGTGGAGATGCGGACGCCCGCGCCGCGGAACGGAAAGGTCCGGCCGCCGTCGGGGGTGAAGCGGAAGCCGGCGTCCAGGGCGCGCACCTCCGCCAGGCGCAGCCCGGCGAGCGGGCCCGTGCCGTCGGTGGTGCGGTCCACCGTGGCGTCGTGGATCACCACCACCTCGCCGTCGGCGGTGGGCTGCACGTCCACCTCCAGCACGTCCGCGCGCCACCACTCCAGCGCGCGGCGAAAGGCTTCCAGGGTGTTCTCGGGGGCCAGGGCGGAGCCGCCCCGGTGGGCCATCAGGAGGGGTGCGCCGGCGAAGTAGGGGTGGCCAGGGCGGACGAGGGGGAGGCGGCCGGAGCGGGGGGAGGGCATCCGGACGGCCCCCGCGGGGTCAGCGGGCGTTCTCGAGCTGCTCCCGCTCGGCGGCGCTCAGCCCGTACAGGCGGTACAGCACCAGGTCCAACAGGTGGCAGGTCATGGAGCGCGCCCACACCACGCGCTGCGAGTCCACGCCCGCCTCCAGCTCCGCCGTCAGCTCGGTGCAGCGCTCTCCCAGGAAGGCCAGGATCTCCTCCACCGCGTCCGGGTGCGGGCGGGCCGGGGCGAGCGAGTCGGCGGGGGCGCGCTCCACCAGCAGCCCCTCCACGAACGCCAGCACCCCGGGGAACACCATCTCGGTGAGGTGGCCGCCGGCGACCAGCTCCTCGTCCGTCAGCTCCTCCCAGGCCAGCTCGTTCCAGTACAGCTCCTCCGCCTCGCGGCGGAAGAAGGCGAGTCGCTCGGCGGGGAGCGGGTCGGCGTCCGGCGCCACGCGCGCCAGCGGGCGCTCGACGGCCTCCGCGAGGCGCGCCCGGCGTGTCTCGAGGTACACCTGGGCGGTCCCGGGCTCGGCGGCTTGCTTGCTCATCGATCGGTCGGTGCGGAGTTGTCCTGCGCGCCCCGGTGCGGCGGCGCGGGCGACAACTTAGGCGGGGGGAGAGCGGTCCCGCAATGCCGGGGGGAGAGGCTCAGGCGAGGCGCTCGGCCTCGGCGGGGACGGCCGTCCCGGCCTGGTCGGGGGGGAGGGTGGCGCCCGCCAGCTCGGCCCGCTCCAGGTCCGCGCCGGCCATCTGCGCGCCCGCGAGGTTGGCCTGCGACAGGTCCGCGCCCTTGAGCGTGGCGCCGGAGAGCGCGGCATCGCTCAGGTTGGTCCCCGCCAGCGTCGCCCCGGTCAGGTTTGCACCCCGCAGCGCGGCCCCCGAGAGGTTCGCCCCGCCCAGGTCCGACCACTCCAGCGTGGCGAACTCCAGCACCGCGCCGCTCAGGTCGGCGCCCTTGAGGTACGCCCCGGTGAGGTTGGCGCCCTTGAGGGAGGCGCCGGCCAGGTCCGCCCCGGTGAGCACCGCGCCCTTGAGGTACGCACCCGTAAGGTGCACGCCCTTGAGGTAGGCCCACTCCAGGTAGACCCCCTCCATGAACGCCCACTCCAGGTTGGCGCGCTCCATGTACGCCCCCCACAGGTGGGCCGACTTGAGGTAGGCCTCCGTGAGGTTGGCACCCGTGAGGTCCGCCCCTTTGAGGTCGGCGCCCTCCAGGTCCGCGCCCGAAAGGTCCGCGCCGCCCAGGATCGCCCCGGCCAGCCGCGCCCCCTTGAGGCTGGCGCGCTCCAGCCGGGCGCCGGTCAGGTTGGCCCGCTCCAGGTTCACCCCGTCCAGGACGGCGCCCCGCAGGTTGAGGTGCCCGGCGGCCACCAGCGTCCACACGTCCCGGTCGGTGAGAATCCTGTTCTCCATGCAGCGCCTCCCCCGGCGGCGGGGCCGGGTCTCTCGGGTGGTTGGAACCGCGGGGCGGGGGTGCGCGGGCGCCTGCCGACGGCCGCGCCGGGCCTCACCTTCCGCTCCCTTCCCTCAGCATCGCCCAGCGCCAGCGCATGCGGCCCTGCCAGCCGCACACCGTGCACCTGCGGACCTGCGTGGTGGACAGCACCGCGAGCAGCCGGTCCGCTCCGGCCCCGTGCTCGTGCCGGGTGGTGATGCGCCGGCACGTGGGACAGGCGGGAGCCTCCGGCAGCCTGGTGAGATAATGAAGCGCGAAAACCGGCGCGGCAAGTGCAGCGATCGCAACGGTTGTGAGGATCAGAGCCATGCGTTCCCCCCTCCGTGCGGGAGAAGCGGGGTCGGTGCGCGCCGGGCCGGGCGGGCCGGGCCTCCGCGCGAGCAACGCAAGCCGCGTTCCGCGAAGCACGTACGCTTCTTGCAAACCGGGCGGGGACGCGGCACCCACGCCCACCGACGGAGGGGGAGATGCGCTACGACGAGCGATACGACCGCGGCTTCCGCGGATACGGCAGGCCCGGCCCGGAGCGCCGCCCCCGCGGCTACGCGTCCGACTACCGGCGCGGATACGACCGCGGCTACGGCCCGGGCTACCCCGGGTCGTTCGCCGACCCCTCGTTCGCCATGGGGCCCGGCTTCATGCCCATGGGCTGGGGGTGGTTCGGCCCCATGGGGATGGACCCCGCGCCGTTCGCCTGGGGGCCGCCGGCAGGCTACGGCCCGCCGCCGCGTCCGCCCCGGCGGCCGGAGGACAGCCCCGCGTACGGGCGGGGCGGCGACCGGGAGCTGCAGCGCTGGGCGCGCGAGCGCGGGTACGACGTCGGGTACGCCATCCCCCCGCGCGGCCCGCGCCGTCACCGTTGATCCAACCGCAACAGGAGAGAACATGAGCAGACACCGCAACGAGGACCCGGCTTTCGACCGCGAGGAGATCGAGGCCTCCGACCCGCTCGGGGAGCAGGCGTTCGACGAGATGGGCTTCGCCGACGCCGCCGGCGGCGGCCCCGACCTCAGCGCCCCCGGGCTGGCGGACGACGCCGTCAACAAGCGTCCCGGCGGCGGCGGCCAGAAGGTGGCCGGGGTCCCGGAGGAGCGGCAGCACGAGATGAACAGCTCCGACCTGGGCCGCCCCGACTCGGAAGGGATCGTGGTCAAGGAGCGCGGCGGCGCCGGCAAGGGCGACCCCGCGGTCGGCGGCACCCGCCCGGAGTCGTAGGCCGGTGCCGCGCGGGCGGAGCCCCCGCGCCGCCGCCGCCGAGGCCGGCGGGACTCCGGTCCCGCCGGCCTCGGCTCGTCCGCCCCGGAGCGCG
>DASVQR010000015.1:0-27751 GCA_036389055.1 Longimicrobiaceae bacterium
GGAACAGGGAACAGGGATCAGGGAACAGGGAACAGGGAACAGGGAACAGGGAACAGGGAACAGGGAACAGGGAACAGGGAACAGGGAACAGGGAACAGGGAACAGGGAACAGCCTGCAAAGGCAGCGGCGCCCCCGCCTCGGCATCGAGGCGGGGGCGCCGCTTATTGCCGTTCCGCAGTTCCGTCGTACCCATATGATCTTTGACGGAGGGAGACTCACGCGGCAGTTTGCGTGAGGCTCACTCCGGCGAGGGGAGACCCGGGGGCAGTTTCCCGGGGCTCCCGGAGCCCGCGGAGGAGACGGACGGCAGTATCGTCCGGCTCCGCAGCGGCCCGTCCACGACACGCCAGGAACCCGCACCACCTAACACGTGTAGACCCGCCCGCGCTCCGCGCAAAGGGAAATCCGCTGGCGGGACCGACTCCCGGGCCGTATCGTGTAAACGTCCTGTCCCACCCAACAACCCGAAGGCCTGCCCATGAAACGTGCGCTACTGATGCTGGGCCTGCTGGCCGCCGCGCCGGCTGCGGCCCAGGAGGTGAGCATCCCCCACACCACCTTCCAGCTCCCCAACGGGCTGAGGGTGATCGTCAACGAGGACCACTCCACCCCCATCGTGGCCGTCAACGTGTGGTACCACGTGGGCGCCGGGTACGAGAAGCCGGGGCGCACCGGCTTCGCGCACCTGTTCGAGCACATCCTGTTCGAGGGGAGCAAGAACGTCCCGGAGGGCGACTTCGACAACCTGCTGGAGGCCGCCGGCGCGATCAACAACGGGAGCACCAACTCCGACCGCACCAACTACTACGAGATCCTCCCGGCCAACGCCCTGGAGCTGGCGCTCTGGCTGGAGGCCGACCGCATGGGCGGCCTGCTGGACGCCATGAACGAGGGCAAGCTCAACGGCCAGCGCGAGATCGTCAAGAACGAGCGGCGCGAGCGGGTGGAGAACGCCCCCTACGGCCGCCTGTTCGAGACCGCCTTCGCCGCGCTGTACCCGCAGGGGCACCCGTACTCCTGGCCGGTGGTGGGCTCCATGACCGACCTGTCGGCCGCGACGCTGGAGGACGTGGAGGGCTTTTTCCGCACCTACTACGTCCCCAACAACGCCGTGCTCGCCATCTCCGGCGACGTCACCGCCGAGCAGGTGCGGCCCATGGTGGAGCGCCTCTTCGGGTGGATCCCGCGGGGCGCCGACGTGCAGCGGCCCGACATCCCGGTGCCGGCCATCCCCGCGACCCGGCACATCACCCTGGAGGACCGGGTGACGCTGCCGCAGGTGAGCATGATCTGGCGCTCCGACAAGTCGTACTCGCGCGACGACGCCGCGCTGCAGGTGCTGGCGCAGATCCTCACCGACGGCAAGAACAGCCGGCTCTACAAGCGGCTGGTGTACGACCAGAAGGTCGCGCAGAGCGTGAGCGCCTTCAACTACGCGCAGCTGCTCTCCGGCGACTTCTTCGTGCAGGTGACGGCGCGGCCGGACACCGAGCTGGGCGACATGGAGCGCGCGGTGGACGAGGAGATCGCGAAGATCGCGCAGACCCCGCCCACCGCCGACGAGCTGAAGCGCGTGGTCACCGGCCTGGAGACCAGCGCGATCCGCGAGATGGAGACCGTGGCCGGCAAGGCCGACCAGCTCAACAGCTACCTGTACTACACCGGCGACGCCGGGTACGTGGACGAGGACCTGGCGCGCTTCCGCTCGCTGACTCCCGCCGACGTGCAGCGCGTGGCCCGCGAGTACCTGGTGGGCAAGAACCGCATCGTGGTCAGCATCGTCCCGCAGGGCAAGACCAACCTCGCCGTCGCCGCAAAGGAGAACGACTGATGAAGCGCTACGCAGGCATCCTCGCCGGCGTCCTCCTCGCGGGGTGCGCGCCGGCCGCGCCGGAGACCGCCCCGCCCGCGGCCCCGGCGCCCGAGCAGGCCGCCCCGGCCGCCACGGCGGCCGCGTTCCCCACCACGGCGCCGAAGCCGGGACCCGTCCCCGCCGTCCGCGTCCCCGCGCCCGAGCGCCGCACCCTGGCCAACGGGCTGACCGTGCTGTACGTGCGCCGTCCCGAGGTGCCGGCGGTGCAGGCCGTGCTGGTGACCCGCGGCGGCAACTCCGACGACCCGGCCGACGTCCCCGGGCTCGCCGCCTTCACCGCCGGCATGCTGGACGAGGGCGCCGGCGGCCGCAGCTCGCTGCAGCTCTCCGACGCGCTGGACCAGCTGGGCGCGTCGCTGAGCGCCTCCGCCGGGTGGGACGGCGCGCAGGTGGGGCTGTACGTGCTGCGCGACCGGCTCCCCGAGGCGCTTCCGCTCCTGGCCGACGTGGTCACCCGCCCCGACTTCCCGCAGGCCGAGGTGGCGCGCGTCCGCGACGAGCTGGTCACCGAGCTGACCCGCGCCCGCGACAACCCCGGCGCGGTGGCGTCCAACGCCTTCGCCTCGCTGGTGTACGGCCGGCAGCACCCCTACGGGCGCCTGTCCACCACCTCCACCGCGCGCCGGCTGTCCCGCGACCGGCTGGTGGAGTTCCACCGCGGCTTCTACCGGCCCGGGGGCTCCACGCTGATCCTGGTGGGCGACGTGGACGCGGCCACCACGCACCCGCTGGTGGAGCGCGCCTTCGGGAGCTGGCAGGGGGGCTCGCCCCCTGCGCCCGCGGCGCTCCCCACCCCGGCCGCCGGGCAGACCCGCATCTACCTGATCGACAAGCCCGGCGCCCCGCAGTCGGAGGTCCGCATCGGCCACCCCGCCGTCGCGCGCAACAACCCCGACTACTTCCCCATGCTGGTGCTCAACACCCTGCTGGGGGGCTCCTTCACCAGCCGCCTCCAGCAGAACCTGCGCGAGGCGCACGGCTACACCTACGGTGCCCGCTCCAGCTTCGGCTGGCGCCGGGGCGCGGGGCCCTTCCAGGCCGCCGCCGCCGTGCGCACCGCCGTCACCGACAGCTCGCTGGTGGAGTTCTTCAAGGAGCTGAACCGCATCCGCAGCGAGCCGGTGCCCGCCGACGAGCTGACGCGCGCCAAGAGCTACGTGGCGCTGGGGCTGCCGCGGAGCCTGGAGACCAACTCGTCGCTCGCCTTCGGGATGGCCGAGCTGGCCACGCACGGGCTGGACTCCGGCTTCTACGACAGCTACGTGGACCGCGTCATGGCCGTCACCGCCGAGGACGTGCAGCGCGTCGCCAACCGCTTCGTGCGGCCGGGCGAGGCCGTGGTCGTCGTGGTGGGCGACCTCAAGACCATCGAGCCCGCCGTGCGCGCCCTCAACCTCGGGCCGGTCGAGGTGAGGCCCGTCGGCGAGTTCGTGCAGTAGGCGGGTTCTTTCGTGTCGTAGACGGGCCGCTGCGGAGCCCGGACGGTACTGCTGTCCGGTCTCCTCCGCGGGCTCAGCGAGCCAGCCGAAACCGCCCGGCTGTCTCGCTTCGCCGGGGGGAGCCTCGCACAGCGCCATTGAACTGCGGCGCCGGCGAGTCTCCCCCCGTACGGCTTCATATGGATACCGCGAACTGCAACGGCGTCCGCGCCCCGATTTCCGGGTGCGGGCGCCGTTCGCAGGCTGTTCCCTGTTCCCTGTTCCCTGCCGTTCTTGACGCCCCTCCGGCGCAGGTCTATCTTCGGGCCTTCCAACCAGCCAGGAACCCGAATCGCGCCATGACCGATACGTCGTCCAACACCCCGATGATGATGCTCTCCGGGTCCGCGAACCGGGAGCTGTCGGAGGAGATCGCCCGCAACCTCGGGATCCCGCTGGGGGACTGCACCATCAAGCGCTTCGCGGACGGCGAGATCTTCGTCCGCATCAACGAGAACGTCCGCGGGCGCGACCTGTACATCATCCAGCCCACCGTCCCCCCCGCCGACAACATCATGGAGCTGCTGCTCCTGCTGGACGCGGCGCGGCGGGCGTCGGCGGCGCGGATCACGGCGGTGATCCCCTACTACGGGTACGGGCGGCAGGACCGCAAGGACCAGCCCCGCGTCGCCATCGGTGCGAAGCTGGTCGCCAACATGATCGTGTCCGCCGGGGCGGAGCGGGTGCTTGGGGTGGACTTCCACCAGCACCAGCTGCAGGGCTTCTTCGACATCCCCGTGGACCACCTGTACGCCGCCCCCGTCATCACCCGCTACTTCCTGGAAAAGCAGCTCAACAACCTGGTGGTGGTGGCGCCGGACGTGGGCTCCGCCAAGATGGCGCGCGGCACCGCCAAGCGGCTGGACGCCACCATCGGCATCATCGACAAGCGGCGCCCCACCGCCAACGTGTCCGAGGTGCTGCACGTCATCGGCGACGTGGACGGGCGCGACTGCCTGATCGCCGACGACATGATCGACACGGCGGGCACCATGGTGGAGGCGGTCAACGCCCTCAAGGCCCGCGGCGCCCGCGACGTGTACTGCGCGGCCACCCACGCGCTGCTCTCCGGGCCCGCGGTGGAACGGCTTTCGCAGGCGCCCCTCAAGGAGCTGGTGGTGACCAACACCGTCCCGATCCCCGAGGAGAAGCGCTTCCCGCAGCTCAAGGTCCTTTCCGTCGCGGACCTGATCGCCCGCGCGATCCGCTACACGCACTCCAACGAGTCGGTCAGCTCCCTGTTCGACTGAAATCCGAGGCGGCGCCCCGCCGACCGCACCCTGCGGTCCGGGGGCGCCGCGCACGCGCAGGAGGAGCAACGAGATGAACGCATCGATCAACGCGCAGTCCCGCACCGGCAGCGGCAAGGGCTTCGCCCGCAAGCTCCGGTCGTCCGGCCGCATCCCCGTGGTGGTGTACGGGCACGGCGACAAGAACCAGACGCTGTCCGTGGACGCGCTGGAGCTGGAGAAGCTGCTCGCCCGCATCAGCGTGGAGAACACCCTGATCGAGGTGGCGGTGGAGGGCGGCGCCACCACCCGGGCGCTGATCCGCGAGGTGCAGATGCACCCCTTCAAGCCCGAGGTGCTGCACGTGGACCTGCTGCAGGTGCACGCCGACGAGCGCATCCACCTCAAGATCCCGCTGCGGCTGACCGGCACGCCGGACGGCGTCCGCAACGGCGGCGGCGTCATGGACCAGGTGCTCTACGACCTGGACGTGGAGTGCCTCCCCGGCGACATCCCGGACGCCCTGGAGCTCGACGTCACCGAGCTGGGCGTGGGCGAGTCCGGCCGCGTGCACGACGTCAAGGCTCCCGCGAGCGTCACCATCCTCAACGACGGCGACCTCCCGGTGGTGTCGGTGCTGGCGCCCACGGTCCCGACGCTGGAGGCGGAGGGCGCCGCCGTGGAGACCGGCACCGAGCCGGAGCTGGTGCGCGACCGTACCCGCGACGCCGAGAGCCCGGACCAGGCCTGATTGGGGCTCCTGGACCTCTTTCGCCGGGAACCGGAGGACGCGCGGGTGGTGGCGGGGCTCAAGGTCGTGCTGGGGCTGGGGAATCCCGGCCCCGAGTACGCCGCCACCCGCCACAACGCGGGGTGGTGGCTGCTGGACGCCCTCGCCGAGTCGTGGGGGCTGGGCCGCTTCAGGAAGGAAAAGGAGTCCGCCGTGGCCGCCGGCCGCGTGGACCCCTTCTCCGTCCGTCTGGTGAAGCCGCTCACCTACATGAACCTGAGCGGCCGGGTGCTGGCCCCGTACCGCCGCATGAACGCCTTCGACGTCGGCCGCGACCTGCTGGTGGTCGTGGACGACGTCGCCCTCCCCCCGGGGCGGATCCGCTTCCGCCCGGAGGGGAGCGCCGGGGGGCACAACGGCCTCAAGTCGATCGAGGCCGCCCTCGGCACCCGGGCCTACCCCCGCCTCCGCATCGGGGTGGGGGCGGCGCCGCCCGGATCCGACCTCGCCCGGTGGGTGCTGTCCCCCATGCCCCCGGCCGACCGCCAGGCGGTCCTCGACCTCTTCCCCGGCCTGGTCGAGGGCGTCGCCACCTGGATGAACGAGGGGATCGAAGCGGCCATGAACCGCTTCAACGGCTGACCCCGCGTCTTTCCCGACCGCTCCGACCGGAGCGGTCCCCCGCCACTCCTGAAAACGGAGGCACCGCGTGACGGACTTCACTGGGTGGGCCTGGATCCTCGGGCTCGTCGGCCTCGGCTTTTCCCTCGCCACCTACGCCTGGGTGCGCAGGCAGCCCGCGGGCAACGAGGTGATGCGCGGCCTGGCCGAGCAGATCGAGACCGGCGCCATGGCGTTCCTGCGCCGCGAGTACACCGTGCTGGTCGGGTTCGTGGTGGTGATCGCGGCGCTGCTCTGGCTCGCCATCGGGCAGTGGACGGCGCTCTCCTACGTGTTCGGCGCGGCGTCCTCCATGCTCGCCGGCTTCATCGGCATGAAGGCCGCCACCAAGGCCAACGTCCGCACCGCGGAGGCGGCCCGCGCCTCGGGGCAGGGGATGGCGCTGCGCATGGCCTTCAACGGCGGCGCGGTGATGGGGCTCGCGGTGGCGGCGCTGGGGCTCTTCGGCACCAGCCTGATCTACTTCTTCGGCATCCACCAGCTGGGCTACCCGGTGCAGGAGGAGATCCTCCAGTTCGCCGAGGTCATCTCCGGCTACGCCATGGGCGCCTCCAGCATCGCGCTCTTCGCCCGCGTGGGCGGCGGCATCTACACCAAGGCGGCGGACGTGGGCGCCGACCTGGTGGGCAAGGTGGAGGCGGGGATCCCCGAGGACGACCCGCGCAACCCGGCCACCATCGCCGACAACGTGGGCGACTGCGTGGGCGACACCGCCGGCATGGGCGCCGACATCTTCGAGTCGTACGTGGGCGCCGTGATCGCCACCATCGCCATCGGCGCCACCAGCGCGTACTACGCCAACAACCGCATCGAGGCCATCTCGCTCCCCATCATCACCATCGCGGTGGGGCTGGTGGCGTCGCTGATCGGCATCTACCTCATGCGGGTGCTGGAGAAGTCGAGCCCGGCCGCCGCGCTCCGCAACGTCACCTTCATCGCCACCGCGATCTTCCTGGTGGCCATGTTCTTCGTGGTGGGCGGCCTCGGCTTCGACCTCCAGGACGAGGCCACCGGCCAGGCCTACGAGGCGCTGGGGCCGTTCTGGGCGATCGTGGCGGGCTCCATCGTGGGCATCGCCGTCGGGCTGGTCACGGAGTACTACACGGCCGCCAAGCCGGTCCGCCGCATCGCCCAGGCCTCCGAGACCGGCCCGGCCACCAACATCATCGCCGGCCTGGCCGTGGGGATGGAGTCCACCGCGATCCCGCTGCTGCTGATCTGCCTCGCCATCTGGGTGTCCTTCACCTTCGCGGGGCTGTACGGCATCGGCATCGCGGCCGTCGGGATGCTGGCCACGGTGGGCGTGACCATGTCGGTGGACGCGTACGGCCCCATCGCCGACAACGCCGGCGGCATCGCGGAGATGAGCCACCTGGGCCCCGAGACCCGCCGCATCACCGATGGGCTGGACGCCATCGGCAACACCACGGCGGCCATCGGCAAGGGCTTCGCCATCGGCTCGGCCGCGCTCACCGCGCTGGCGCTCTTCTCGGCGTACGCCTCCGCCGTGGGCCTGCAGGACACCGGCATCGACCTGGTGGACCCCATGGTGGTGATCGGGCTGCTGATCGGCGGCATCATCCCCTTCTACGTGGGCGCGCTGACCATGACGGCCGTGGGCCGCGCCGCGCAGGGGATGGTGGAGGAGGTGCGCCGCCAGTTCCGCGAGATCAAGGGGCTGATGGAAGGGACGGCGAAGCCGGACTCCGCCCGCTGCGTGGACATCTCCACCCGCGCCGCGCTGCGCGAGATGATCCTCCCCGGACTGGTGGCGGTGATCACCCCAGTGGTGGTGGGCTACTTCCTGGGCGTGGAGGCGCTGGGCGGGCTGCTGGCCGGCGCCACGGTGACCGGCGTGCTCATGGCGCTCTTCATGGCCAACGCGGGCGGCGCCTGGGACAACGCCAAGAAGTACATCGAGGCCGGCGCGCACGGCGGCAAGGGCTCCAACCCGCACAAGGCCGCCGTCGTCGGCGACACCGTGGGCGACCCGTTCAAGGACACCTCCGGCCCGGCCATGAACATCCTCATCAAGCTGATGAGCATCGTGGCGCTGGTGCTTGCCCCCTGGTTCGTGCGCGTCCACGACATCACCGACGGCACGGGCGAGGACATGCAGGCCATGCTGGTGGAGACGGTCCGGAGCGCCGCGCAGGTGTTCTTCGGCTGATCGGCGGTTCGTCGGCCGGTGCGTGATGCACGAGAGCGCCTCCGGTCCCGCCGGGGGCGCTCTGCGTTGTGGGGCGGGTTGGCTGCCCGGAGGCCGCTCCGGAGCCGGACGATACTGCCGTCCGTCTCCTGCGCGGGCTCCGCGAGCCTCCTCGGTCGGCACGAAACTGCCCGTGCCGACGCTGCGGGGTCTCGCTCCGTCGGAGGGAGCCAGCCGAAACTGCCCGGCTGTCTCCCTCCGTGACAGAATGCGGGAACTGCGATGAACGGCAACGCCGGCCCTCCTGCTACGGGTTGTCCGGTCTGCTTTCTGCGATCGGTCCGCTGCCGTCACCTGATAGCCGCGAACAAAGACAGCACACCATGATCGGTCTTCCCTCGAATCGACCGCCGGTCCACCCGGGCGAGATCCTCCGCGAGGAGTTTCTCGAGCCCTACGGGATGAGCCAGACGGAGCTTGCCAGGCGCATCGGGGTGTCCTACCCACGCGTCAACGAGATCGTGCACGGCAAGCGTGGGGTAACTCCGGATACCGCGTGCCGCCTGGGCAAGCTGTTCGGCACCAGCCCCGACTTCTGGCTGAACATGCAGCAGGACTGGGATCTCTGGCACACGCTCCACGATCCGGAAGTCCTCCACGCTGTGGAGGAGATCGAAGCGCTGGGCGACGCGGCCGCGTAGGAAAAGGCCGCGGCTCGCGTTGACGCGACCCGGCCCGCCGTGCTAAATTCCCCCGTCTGCCGGCCGGGCCCCTGAACCAGGCGCCCGGCCGCGTCGTTTGCGGCAACTACCTCGCGTACCCATATGCTCAAGCTCGGAATCGTCGGCCTTCCCAACGTGGGGAAGAGCACGCTGTTCAACGCGCTCACCTCGGCGGGCGCGGACGCGGCCAACTACCCGTTCTGTACGGTGGAGCCCAACGTGGGGATGGTGGAGGTGCCGGACCCGCGCGTGGACCTGCTCGCGGAAAAGGTGCAGCCGCAACGGGTGGTGCGGGCGGCGGTGCAGTTCGTGGACATCGCGGGGCTGGTCAAGGGCGCTTCCGAGGGCGAGGGGCTGGGCAACCAGTTCCTCACCAACATCCGCGAGACCGACGCGGTCGTGCACGTGGTGCGCTGCTTCGACGACCCGGACGTGGTGCACGTCATGGGGAGCGTGGACCCGGCGCGCGACCGCGAGATCATCAACCTGGAGCTGATCCTTTCCGACCTGGCCCAGGTGGAGAAGCGGCTGGAGCGCGTCCGCAAGACCGCCCGCGGTGGCGACGCCGAGGCCAAGACCGAGCTGGCCATGCTGGAGCGCGTGCAGGCGGTGCTCTCCGAGGGGCAGCCGGCCCGCGCGGTGGAGGTGTCCGAGGACGAGGAGAAGCTGCTGCGCTCCTTCAACCTGCTCACCTCCAAGCCGGTGGTGTACCTGGCCAACGTGTCCGAGGACGACCTGCCGGAGGGCGACAACGAGTGGGTGCGCTCCCTCCGCGCGGCGGTGGAGGCCAGCGGCGAGCGCGCCGAGATCATCCCCA
Organism: Longimicrobiaceae bacterium; assembly: GCA_036389055.1. Lineage (GTDB taxonomy): Bacteria > Gemmatimonadota > Gemmatimonadetes > Longimicrobiales > Longimicrobiaceae > JAFAYN01. The sequence continues at coordinate 9,681 of DASVQR010000015.1, forward strand.
TCTCCAGCAAGATCGAGTCGGAGCTGGGCGAGCTGCCGCAGGAGGAGCGCGCCGAGTTCCTGGAGTCGCTGGGGCTGGAGGAGCCGGGGCTCAACCGGCTGATCCGCGCGGGCTACCGGCTGCTGGGGCTGCAGGTGTACTTCACCGCCGGCGAAAAGGAAGTGCGCGCCTGGGAGATCCCGGTCGGCGCCAAGGGGCCGGAGGCCGCGGGCGTCATCCACTCCGACTTCGAGCGCGGCTTCATCCGCGCCGAGACGGTGGGCTGGGACGACTTCCTCAAGACCGGCTCGGTCAAGGCGGCCCGGGAGCAGGGGCTGATGCGCTCCGAGGGCAAGGAGTACGTCGTCAAGGACGGAGACATCCTGCTGTTCCGCTTCAACGTCTGACGCCGCATCGGCTTGTCGCCCCGAGGGCGGCACGGTACCTTGCGGGTGGATGCTTCGGCGCGCTCGACCAACCTGGAGGGCACAGCATGGATTTCATCGTCACGCTTGAACAGGACGAGGACGGCGTCTGGATCGCCGAATGCCCGGCCATTCCGGGGTGCGTGAGCCAGGGCTCCACCCGGGACGAGGCGGTCGAGAACGTCCGGCAGGCGATCCTGCTCTGCCTGGAAGTCCGGGAGGAGCTGAAGATGGCCGGACCTCGTGAGGTCCGCCGGATCCACGTAGCCGCCTGATGCCGCCCGTTCCCGTCCTTGGTGCGGGAGACGTGGTGAAGGTGCTGGAGTCATTCGGCTGGCGGGTTGCGCGATCGGGCAACCACATCGTCATGGTCCGGGAGGGGAGCAGCGTCTCGCTCTCCGTGCCCAACCATAGGGAAGTCGCGAGGGGTACCCTGCGGTCCCTGATCCGCTCCGCCGGGCTCACCGTAGAAGCATTCACGGCCGCTCTGGGCCGGTGACACGGCCGGCGCTCCGGGTTCTGAGCCCGGGAGCGCCGGTTGACATTTTCGCCGATTCCGGCTATCCTACAAATCTGTCCCGACCACGCAGGTCCGCTCTCGGGTTCGCCGGGCGCGGCAGTATCAACTTTTTTTCTGGCGGCGCAGGCGGGGGGCGTAACGGTGGATACGCCCTGCGTTCATGCGGCACTGGGAGCCCGATGAAGACGTATTCCGTAAAGGCCGGGGAGATCGAGCGGCGCTGGTTCGTCGTGGACGCCGAGGGCAAGGTCCTGGGGCGCCTCGCGACCGAGATCGCGCGCGTGCTCCGCGGCAAGCACAAGCCGACCTACACCCCGCACCTGGACACCGGCGACTTCGTGGTCGTCGTCAACGCCGACAAGGTGCGGCTGACCGGCAGGAAGGAGGATCAGAAGACCTACTTCCGGCACACCGGGTACATGGGTCACGAGAAGTTCATCCCGTTCCGCGAGATGCTCGCCAAGCACCCCGAGCGGGTGATCGAGCTGGCGGTCAAGGGGATGCTTCCCAAGAACGCGCTGGGCCGGCAGATGCGCCACAAGCTCAAGGTGTACGCCGGAACGGAGCACCCGCACTCGGCTCAGCAGCCGGAACCCCTCACCTTCTGATCACTCGCATGGCTACTGAGCAGATCCACGCCATCGGCCGCCGCAAGACGTCGGTCGCCCGCGTGTACCTCCGCCCGGGCAACGGGACGTGGGAGGTCAACGGCCGCACGCTGGAGGACTACCTCCCCCGCGGCGTGCTGCGCCAGGCGGCGAACCAGCCGTTCGCCGCGACCGAGACCCAGGGGCAGTGGGACGTCAAGGTGACGGTGGCCGGCGGCGGGCTCCGCGGCCAGGCCGACGCCATCCGGCTCGGCGTCGCCCGCGCCCTGGTCAAGGTCAACGAGGACAACCGCCGCCGGCTGCGGGCGGAGTCGCTGCTGACCCGCGACCCCCGCGAGGTGGAGCGCAAGAAGCCCGGCCGTCCGGGCGCGCGCAAGCGGTTCCAGTTCTCCAAGCGCTGATCGGGAGCGCGGGAATCGTGGCGCCGGCGCGGAGCGATCCGCGCCGGCACCGCGTTTTTCGAATCCCGACCTATCCCTCACACCTCCCGACGCCGGACCCGGTGCCGCTTCACGCGGTGGGCCCCGGCGGATGACGGGGGTGGACGAAACAACCACGCGCAGGAAGCACAATGGCTACGCCCCAGATCCAGGACCTCCTCGAGGCCGGTGTCCACTTCGGGCACCAGACGTCCCGCTGGAACCCGAAGATGCGCAAGTTCATCTTCGCGGAGCGCAACGGGATCTACATCATCGACCTGAAGAAGACCCTCCGCCAGCTGGAGCTGGCGCAGGAGCTGGTGCGCGGGATCGTGTCCCGCGGCGAGCGCGTCCTCTTCGTCTGCACCAAGAAGCAGCTCCGCCCCATCATCCAGAGCGAGGCCGAGCGCTCCAACTCCTTCCACGTGACGGAGCGCTGGCTGGGCGGCATGCTCACCAACTTCACCACGCAGAAGAAGCAGATTCGCCGGCTCCGCGAGCTGGAGCGCGGGCAGGAGGAGGGCGCCTTCGACTTCTACACCAAGAAGGAGCAGCTCATGCTCGACCGCGAGCGTGAGCGCCTGGACAAGTACCTGTCGGGCGTCAAGGACATGGCCCGCCTGCCGGGCGCGCTCTTCGTGGTGGACGCCAAGCGCGAGAAGATCGCCGTCAGCGAGGCGAACAAGCTGGGGATCCCGGTGATCGCCATCGCCGACACCAACGCGGACCCGGACGTGCTCACCGTGCCCATCGCGGGCAACGACGACGCCATCCGCTCCGTGGGCGTGATCAGCGGCGCCATCGCCGACTCGATCATCGAGGCCCGCGCCGCCATGCCGGCGGAGGCCCGCCGCGCGGCCGACGAGGCCGAGGTGACCACCTACTCCACCGAGACCGGCGCCGCGGCGCCGTCCGACAAGGACGACCGCGGCGGCAAGGGCCGCCGTCCGCGCCGCAAGCGCAAGCCGCGGCCGGAGGCGATCGCGAACGCGCGCGGTGGTGAGGGCGGCGAGGGCGGGGACGAGGAGTAAGCCTCCCCGCGGAGCCGGTCGGCAGTTCGATGGGGCCACCGCGGGCGACCGCACGTGGCCCCATTTTCTTGCACGCGTGCGCCGGGTGGCCTTTCCTTCGCCCGCGCGCCGCTTAAATTCGTCCCGCCGAGAGGCGGCGACCACAACAATCGACGACGGATCAGCCAAATGGAAATCTCTGCGAAGGACGTCAAGGAGCTGCGCGACCGCACCGGGGCCGGGATGATGGAGTGCAAGAACGCGCTCACCGAGGCCAAGGGTGACAAGGAGGCCGCCATCGACATCCTCCGCTCCCGCGGCGCCGCCAAGGCCGCCAAGCGCGCGGAGCGCGAGGCCAAGGAGGGCGCGATCGGCAGCTACATCCACATGGGCGGCCGCATCGGCGTGATGGTGGAGGTGGGCTGCGAGACCGACTTCGTCGCCCGCAACGACGCCTTCCAGCAGCTGGTGCGCGACATCGCCATGCACGTGGCCGCCGCCAACCCGGTGGCGCTGCGCCGCGAGGACTTCCCGGCCGAGATGGTGGAGCGCGAGCGCAACGTGTACCGCGAGCAGATGCGCGAGTCCGGCAAGCCGGAGAACATCTGGGACAAGATCGTGGACGGCAAGCTGGAGAAGTTCTACGCGGAGCAGGCGCTCCTGGAGCAGCCCTTCGTCAAGAACCCGGACATCACCGTGGGCCAGCTGGTGACGGAGGTCTCCTCCAAGACCGGCGAGAAGATCGAGGTGCGCCGGTTCACGCGCTACGCCCTGGGCGAGTGATGCCGGCCGGGGAGGCTCACGCCGACCTGAAGTACCCGCGCGTCCTCCTCAAGCTCTCCGGCGAGGCCCTCGCCGGGGAGCAGGGGTACGGCATCGCGCCGCGCGTGGTGGAGGCGATCACCGACGAGATCCGCCAGCTGCACGACATGGGCGTGGCGCTGGGGCTGGTGATCGGCGGCGGTAACATCGTCCGCGGCACCACCGCCAGCCAGCAGGGGATGGACCGCGTCTCCGCCGACTACATGGGGATGCTGGCCACGGTGATCAACGCGCTCGCCCTCCAGGACATCCTGGAGCGCAAGGGGATCGAGACGCGCGTGCTCACCGCCATCCGCATGGAGCAGCTGGCCGAGCCGTACATCCGCCGGCGCGCCATCCGCCACCTGGAGAAGGGGCGGGTGGTGATCTTTGCCGGGGGGACGGGGAACCCGTACTTTTCCACCGACACCGCGGCGGTGCTGCGCGGCATCGAGATGGAGGCGGACGTCATCATCAAGGCCACCAAGGTGGAGGGCGTGTACTCCGCCGACCCGGCCAAGGACCCGTCCGCCGAGTTCATCCCCGAGATCTCGTTCATGGACGCGCTCACCCGCGAGCTGGCGGTGATGGACGCGGCCGCGCTCTCGCTCTGCAAGGATAACGGCATCCCGATCGTGGTGCTCAACCTGGGGACCGCAGGCGCCGTGGCGCAGGTGGTCCGCGGCGAGCGCGTCGGGACGCTGGTCCACCCGTGATCCTGTCCACGCAACCGGAGTCCCCATGTCCAGCAGCCTGAACAACGCACGCGAGAGGATGGAGAAGGCCCTGGAGACGGTGCGCCGCGAGTTCTCGGGCGTCCGTACCGGCAAGGCCTCGCCCGCGCTCCTGGACTCGGTGCGCGTGGAGGCGTACGGCTCCATGCTGCCCGTCAACCAGGTGGGGCAGGTGTCCGCGCCGGAGCCGCGCATGCTCACCGTGGTGCCCTACGACAAGAGCCTGATCAAGGCCGTGGAGCGGGCGCTGCGCGAGTCGGACCTGGGGCTGAACCCGTCCAACGACGGCGCCATGATCCGCATCCCGCTGCCGCCGCTCACCGAGGAGCGCCGCCGCGAGTACGTCAAGCTCCTGCACCGCTACGCGGAGGAGGGGCGCGTGGCGGTCCGCCAGGCGCGGCAGCACGCCAACGACGACATCAAGAAGCGGCAGAAGGACGGCGAGCTGACCGAGGACGAGATGCGGCGCTCGCAGGACCAGGTGCAGAAGCTGACGGACGAGTACGTCCACAAGGTGGACGACCTGCTCAAGAAGAAGGAAGCCGAGGTGCTGGAGGTCTGAGCCCCGGCGCGCGTGGCCGCTGCGGGTCCAGGGGAGCTCCCGGAGGGACGGGGCTCCCCGCTTTTCTTTCCGCAGACCACTTTTTTTGACAAACCCGAGCAGTCCCGCAATTTTTCGCGAATGGCCACCGACCTCCTCGACCAGATCCGCCTGCACGGCCACGTCCCGCGCCACGTCGCCATCATCATGGACGGCAACGGGCGCTGGGCGCGCGAGCGCGGGCGCCCGCGCGAGTTCGGGCACAAGGCGGGGATGACCTCCGTGCGCGACGCGGTGGAGGGGGCCACCGACGCGGGGGTGGAGGTGCTCACCCTGTTCGCCTTCTCGCAGGAGAACTGGCACCGCCCGCGCGGCGAGGTGTCGGCGCTGATGTCGCTGCTGCAGTACTACGTGCGGCGCGAGCAGCGCGAGCTCCGGGAAAAGGGGGTGGAGGTGCACGCCATCGGCGACCTGTCGCGCCTGGGGCCGCGCACCCGCCGGGCGCTGGAGGGGATCGTGGAGCACACCGCCGGCGGCACCCGCATGCGGCTCAACCTGGCGGTCAGCTACGGCTCCCGCGGCGAGATGGTGCGCGCGGCGCAGCGGCTGGCGGAGCGCGTCCGCGCCGGGACGCTCGCCCCGGAGGAGATCGACGAGTCGGCGTTCGCCGCCGAGCTGTACACGGCCCGCGACCCCGACCCGGACCTGCTGATCCGCACCTCGGGGGAGCACCGCATCTCCAACTTCATGCTCTGGCAGCTGGCGTACACCGAGCTGCACATGACCCCCGTGCTCTGGCCCGACTTCCGGCGCGAGCACCTCTTCCAGGCGATCCGCGACTTCCAGCGCCGCGAGCGGCGCTTCGGGCGCGTCGCCGCGACCTGAGGCGACGCCGGTGGCGCTTTCCGAGACCGCGAAGCGGGTGGCCGTGGCGGCGGTGGGGATCCCCGTCGCGGTGGGGGCGGTGTACCTGGGCGGGTTCGTGCTGGGCGGGCTGCTCGCGGTGGTCGCCGTGCTGGCCGTGCTGGAGTTCTACCGCATGGCCGAGCGCAAGGCGGCGCGCCCCCTGGCCTACCCGGGCGCCGGCGCGGCCGCGGCGCTGGTGCTGCTCGCCGCGGCGTTCCCGGAGCAGGGGCCCGGCGGCGCCGGCTTCGCCTGGCTGCTCGCCCTGTTCGTGCTGGGCACGGTGGCCGCCGCCATCTGGACGCGCGGGGTGGAGGGCGAGCCGCTCCTTTCCGTGTCCACCACCGTGCTGGGCACGCTGTACACCGGCGGGCTCCTCTCCTACGCGCTCTTCCTGCGGCACCTCCCCGCGCGCCCCGACCCCTGGCACGGCACCGCGCTGGTCTTCGCGCCGGTGCTCCTCACCTGGGCCAGCGACACCTTCGCGTACTTCGTGGGCCGCGCCTTCGGGAAGCGCAAGCTGATCCCGCGGGTCAGCCCGGGGAAGACGGTGGAGGGCTCGCTGGGCGCGCTGGTGGGCACGGTGGGGGTGGCGGTGGGCTACTCGCTGGTGCTGGCCCGCTTCCCCGCGTACCGCATGACCGTCGCCGAGGCGGCCGTCTTCGGCGTGCTGATGTCGGTGTCGGCGCAGGTCGGCGACCTGGCCGAGTCGCTGCTCAAGCGCGACGCGGGGGTCAAGGACAGCGGCACGCTGCTCCCCGGGCACGGCGGCGCGCTGGACCGCTTCGACTCGCTGCTCTTCACGCTCCCGCTGGCGTACCTGTTCCTCCGCTACGTGGTCGGGGCGGCGTGAGCGGCCCGCGGGGGGTGGCCGTCCTGGGGGCCACCGGGTCCATCGGCAAGAGCGTTCTGGCGGTGGTGCGGCAGCACCCGGACCGCTTCCGCCCCGTGGTGCTCACCGCCCACCGCAACGCCGCCGCGCTGGCGGAGCTGGTCGCGGAGCACCGGCCGGCGCTGGCGGTGGTGGCGGATCCTTCGGCGTCCTCCGGGGTCTATTGCGCCGGACCGACGCGGTGGGCCTCCGGGCGCGAGGCGCTGCTGGAGGCCGCCACGCACCCCGACGTGGACGTGGTGCTCAACGCGCTGGTGGGCGCGGCCGGGCTGGAGCCCACCCTGGCGGCGCTGCGCGCCGGCAAGCGGGTGGCGCTCGCCAACAAGGAGTCGCTGGTGTGCGCCGGCCCGCTGGTGATGCGCGCCGCGGAGGAGGGCGGCGGCGAGCTGCTCCCCGTGGACAGCGAGCACAGCGCCATCTTCCAGTGCCTGCAGGGCGCGCGGTGGAGCGAGGTGGAGCGGCTGCTGATCACCGCCTCCGGCGGCCCCTTTCGCGGCTGGGCGCCCGAGCGGCTGGCCACGGTGACCCCGGGCGACGCGCTGCGGCACCCCACCTGGGACATGGGGTCCAAGATCACCATCGACTCGGCGACGCTGGCGAACAAGGCGCTGGAGGTGATCGAGGCGCACTTCCTGTTCGGCGTCCCGTACGACCGCATCCAGGCGGTGGTGCACCCGCAGTCGGTGATCCACTCCATGGTGGAGTTCGTGGACGGCTCGGTGCTGGCGCAGATGGGGTTCCCCACCATGGAGATCCCCGTGCTCTACGCCCTGGCGTACCCGGAGCGCCTCCCCTACGCCTGCCGCCGCTTCGACCCGGTGGCCGCGGGGGCGCTCACCTTCGAGCCGGTGCGCGCCGACCTGTTCCGCGCCTTCGCGCTGGGGGTGGACGCCGGGCGCGCCGGGGGCACGGCGCCCGCGGTGTTCAACGCCGCCAACGAGGTGGCCGTCGCCGCGTTCCTGGAGGGGGCGCTGTCGTTCCCGGGGATCGCCGCGGCAATCGACGACGCCCTGTCCCGCTGGCCGGGCGGCGAGGCCGCCACCCTGGACGACGTGCTCCGCGCCGACGCGTGGGCGCGCGGCGTCACCCGAACCTTCGTCCGAGGCTAGAGCCCCGTGGTGGACGTAATCGCTTTCTTCGTCGTCATCTCGGTCCTGATCCTGGTGCACGAGCTCGGCCACTTCCTAGCCGCCAAGTCCGTGAACATCCAGGTGCCACGCTTCTCGCTGGGGCTGGGCCCCCGCGTGCTCGGCTTCCGCCGGGGCGAGACCGAGTACGTCCTGTCCGCCATCCCGCTGGGCGGCTACGTCAAGATGGCCGGGATGGAGGACGACGAGGCCGCCGAGGCGCTGGAGGGCGGCGCCGCGGCCTCGGACGAGCCCCCGGTGGACCCGGAGCGCACCTTCGACTCCAAGCCGCTCTGGGCCCGGGCCTGGGTGATCTCGGCGGGCGTGATCTTCAACATGATCTTCGCCTTCCTGGTCTTCATCGGGCTGGGGCTGGGGTACGGCGACACGGTGGTCTCCACCACGCGCCTGTTCGTGCCGGGCGCCGACTCGCTCTCGGGCGCCGCCGCGTCGCTGGCCCGCATCCCCGCGGGCGCCGAGGTGCAGTCGGTGGGGCAGACGCCGGTGCAGAGCTGGAACGAGGTGATCGCCGCGCTGGACTCCGCCCCCGCGGGCCCGGTGACGCTCCGCCTGGCCGCCACGCCCCCCGTGACGCTGGACCTCCCTCCCGCCGGCGCCGCCCGCGACAGCCTGCTGGGGAGCGTGCAGCCGTTCATCGAGCCGGTGGTGGCCCGGGTGGTGGAGGGCGGCGCCGCCGCGCAGGCCGGGCTCCGCAGCGGCGACCGCGTGGTCGCCGCCGGCGGAAAGCCGGTGCGAGCCTGGCAGGAGCTGGAGCGCGCCATCCGCTCCAGCCCGGAGCGGCCGCTCCCGCTGGTGGTGGAGCGCGGCGGCCAGCGGGTCGCCGTCACGGTGACCCCCACGGCCGAGCGCGAGCTCAACGAGGAGATGAAGCGCGTCCCCGTCGGCAAGATCGGGGTGGAGCGCCCCAACGCGGACGTGGTCCGCCGCCCCATCGGCCCGGCGGAGGCGGTGGCCCGCGGGTGGCAGCAGACCTGGAGCTCCGCGGGCGCCATCGTGGAGGTGCTGGGGCGCCTGCTCACCGGCGGCGAGTCCATGCGCAGCCTGGGCGGCCCGCTCGCCATCGGGCAGATCTCCGGCGAGACGGCGCGGCTGGGGCTGGACGCCTTCCTGGGCTTCCTGGCGATCTTCTCCATCAACCTGGCCATCTTCAACCTGCTCCCCATCCCCATCCTGGACGGCGGCCACCTGCTCTTCATCGCCATCGAGGCGGTGCGCGGCCGGCCGCTCTCGGTGGAGCAGCGCATCCGCTTCTCGCACGTGGGGATGATCCTGGTGGTGGGGCTGATGGTGTGGGCGATCACCAACGACATCCTGCGGGTGGTCTTCAACATCTGAAGCCGCGGTTGCGGGCAAACGCTTGTCGGTGTTAAATTTCTAAGTTTCCCGGACGCACGGACCTCTCTGCGCGGCCCCGCTCGTTTCGCGACCGGCCGTCGTGTCCCTCCAGAACCACCTCGCCGTGAGATAAGCGATGGATCGCACCCAGCTCGACCACATCGAGCGTCGGCTCCTCCGCGAGCGCGAGCGCATCCTTCGGTCTCTGGGCCGCTTCTCGGAGCAGGCCAAGCTGACCCGCGATTCCGCCGACAACGACCTGTCCAGCTACTCGTTCCACATGGCCGACCAGGGGACGGACGCCATGGAGCGCGAGAAGACGTTCCTGTTCGCGAGCAAGGAGGGGCGCTACCTGTACCGCGTGGAGGAGGCGCTGCGGCGGCTGTACAACGACCCGGAGAACTTCGGGATCTGCCACGGCTGCAAGAAGGAGATCCCCTTCGAGCGCCTGGATGCCCTGCCGCACGCCCGGTACTGTCTGGACTGCAAGCTCCGCGAGGAGGAGGCGGCGGCGTAAGCCGTTCTCGCTCTCCTGATGTTCGAAGCGGCTCACCTGGTGGTTCAGGTGGGCCGCTTCGCTTTTCGGTTGGGTCGTGACGTGGCGGGCCGCTCCGGAACCAGGCCAAACTGCCGGCCTGTTTCCTACGCGGGCTCCGGGAGCCCCGCCAAACCGCCGGCGGGTCTCCCTGCGCCGGAGTGAGCCAGCCGAAACTGCCCGGCTGTCTCCCTCCGCAACGGATCACGTGGATACTAAGGAACTGCGAACGACAAAAAACCCTCTCCCAGAATTGGGAGAGGGTGGCGAGCCTAAGCGAGCCGGGTGAGGCCGCCGTTGCCGGCTGTTCCCTGTTCCCTATTCCCTGTTCCCTAGAGAAGCGACAGCTGCGGCGGCTGCTGCGCGACCCGCAGACGGCTCACGTCGATGCACTCCATGGGCTGCTCCTGCGAGGCCACGTGCACGGGGCCGCGGTAGCGGCGGCGCTCCAGGGCGGCGGCGACGGTGTCGCGGGCGATCTCGGGCTCGTTGGCGGCCTCGCTGAGGTGGGCGAGGACCACCGAGGCGAGGCCGGGGTGGTGCAGCTCCAGGGCCAGCTCGGCGGCGGCGCGGTTGGAGAGGTGGCCGTGGGCGGAGGAGATCCGCGACTTCACGCTCCAGGGATAGTGGCTGTCCCGCAGGAGGATGGGGTCGTGGTTGGACTCCAGGATCAGCAGGTCGCACCCCTGGAGCGCGTGGCGCACCGAGGTGGTGGCGCGCCCCAGGTCGGTGGCGATCCCCAGCTTCTCGCCGGTGGCGCGCTCCGTCACCGTCACGGCGATGGGGTCCACGGCGTCGTGCACCGTGAGGAACGGGGCGATCACCAGGCCGGCGATCTCCACCGGCTCCTCGGAGCTGTAGCGGCGCACCTGCTCGGTGCCGTCCAGCAGCCTGGCGCAGGCGGCGCGGGTGGGCTCCGTCATGTAGAGCGGCACGCCCCAGCGGCGGGCGAACACGCCCATGCCGCGGGTGTGGTCGCTGTGGTCGTGGGTGATCAGCAGCGCGGTGACCGACTCGGGGGCGACCTCGGCGCCGGCCAGGCGGCGCTCCATGTCGCGCCCGCTGAAGCCGGCGTCCACCAGCAGCCGCGCCCCGTCCGACTCGACCAGGACGGAGTTCCCCCGGCTGCCGCTCCCCAGGACGGTGACCTTCACGTGAGTGCTGCCTCGGTGTCGCTGACGGTGGTGATCCGGCGGGACCTTCGAGAATGCGGACGGGCGCGCCGGTGCGCCGCGCCCATCCGCGAGTGGGGAAACAAGTTAACGGCGCCCCCGGGGTTTGTCACCCCGCGCCGGGGCGGGCGCGCTCCCAGGCGCGGCCCAGCTGCTCGCGCATCCCGGCGGGCATCGTCACCTTGCGCCGGCCCATCGCCCGCTCCGCCACCTCCAGGAACTTGTCGAGCCGGTACGCCGTGAGCTCCTCGCCGGTTCCCCAGCTGAAGGGCGGCACGTAGCGGGGTGGCATGGCCGCGCCGTACAGGTTGCTCCCCGCGCCGATCACCGTCCCCGTGTTGAGCAGCAGCCCGATCCCCGTCTTGACGTGGTCGCCAAGGAAACACCCCATCTTGATCGACCCGGTGTCCGCCTCGCCCTCCGGGGTCCAGAGGCGCACGGTGCCGTAGTTGTTCTTGAGGTCGCTGTTGGTGGTCTCCGCGCCCAGGTTCACCCAGGCGCCCAGGTACGCGTGCCCGATGTGGCCGTCGTGCGCCTTGTTGACGTAGCCCAGCGCCACGCTCTCCGCGAACTCCCCGCGGATCCTGCACACCGGTCCGATGGCGCACGCCTCCAGCGGGCCCCCGAGCACGGTGCTCCCGCGCCCCACGTACACCGGGCCCGCCAGCCGGGTAAAGGCCCTCACCTTCGCGCCCTCGTCCAGCCAGATGGGCCCCGCCGACGTGTCCAGCACCACCCCCGGCTCGATGCCCGCGCCCTCGCCCAGGATCACCGCGTGCTCGCCGAGCCGGTGGACGCCCGCCGGCAGCTCGGCCGGGGCGGGGGAGGGGAACAGCGCCCGCACGTCCTCCGTGATCTGCTCCGGCGTGTCGAGCATCAGCTTCCACACCCGGCGCAGCACGCGGCCCGGCAGCTCGACCGCGGCTCCGGAAGCGTCCGCGTCCGCCGGGCTCAGCAGCGCGTCGTTCGACGGCCCGTGCTCGCCCGCGGGCACCAGCCAGCCGACGGTCTCGCCCGCCATGGTGATCCGCGTCGTCGCACCCGACATAGAGCTGAGCGCGTCCGCTGCGCCCCAGGCCGGCACCGCGCGCGAGGACAGGAAGAGCCGCGCGCCGTCCGTGGGAGCGTCGCCGAGTCCGCGAACCGGGGGCGTGCCCTCCTCCTCGAAGCCGGCCAGGTGGTCCGCGGCCAGGTGGGCGGCGCAGCGCGCGCCGAACACGCGCTCCGCCCGCTCGCGCAGGCGCATCGTCCCGAAGAGCAGCTCCCCGGCGGGGCGGGTCAGCGCGAACGGCTCCCACCGCTGCGCCGCGGCGTCGTCGAAGAGGACCAGCGTGAAGTCGGCCATGTCAGCGCCTGCGTTCGGGGCTCCCGGAAAAGCGAAGTGCGGAAGCGCGGCCACTTTCGCACTCCCGCACTTTCGCACTCACGCACTCGCCTTTACGTCAGTCCAGCGTCCGCAGCCCCTCGGGAAGCTGCTCCAGCATCCGCTTCAGCTCCGGGGCGCGGTCCCGGTGGGCGACGAAGGTCACCCCCGCGGTGCGGACCACGATCAGGTCCTCCACGCCGAACGCAACGATCGGACCGTCGTCGGCGTACAGCGCGGTCCCGCGCGACTCCACCGCGTACGCCTCGCCCAGCACCACGTTGCCCTGCGCGTCGGCGGGGCGGGTGCGGTACACCGCGTCCCAGGCGCCCACGTCGTCCCACTCGAACGTCGCCCGCACCACCCCCACCCGGTCGGAGCGCTCCAGCAGCCCCTCGTCGATGGAAAGCGTGGGCGCGCGGCGGAAGAACTCCTCCGTGCCGCCCTCGCGCAGCACCGGGATCAGCTCGGCCAGCTCCGGCGTGTGGCGCTCCAGCTGGTCCAGCAGGTCGGCCGCGCGCCACACAAAGAGCCCCGTGTTCCACAGGTACTCGCCGGAGGCCAGGTACTCCTCGGCCGTGGCGCGCCCGGGCTTCTCCACGAACTTCGCCACCCGGTAGCCCACGGCGCGGTCCGGGCGCGGCGCCTCCCCGCGCTCCCGCGCGGCCTCGCCGAGCGCGTCGCCCAGGCGGATGTAGCCGTAGCCGGTCTCCGGGCGGGTGGGGACGGCGCCGATGGTGAACAGCCGCCCGTGCTCCACCGCAAGCTCCGCGGCGTCCGCGATCAGCTGACGGAACGCCTCGGCGGGATGGATGACGTGGTCGGCGTGCAGCGACACCATCACCGCGTCCGGGTCGCGGCGCTCCAGCTCCGCGGCGGCCCAGGCGAGCACCGGGGCGGTGCCGGCGGCGCGCGGCTCCAGCAGGAAGTTGCCGTGCTCCAGCCCGGGGACGGCGCCCAGGATGGGCTCCGCCAGGTGCGCACCCGTGAGGATCCGCAGCCGCTCCGCGGGGACCAGCGGGAGGATGCGCTCCACGGTGTCGCGGATCAGCGGCTGCTCGGAGGCGAGCGGGAGGATCTGCTTGGGGCGGCTGGGCGTGCTCACCGGCCAGAACCGGGAGCCGACCCCGCCCGCGAGGATCACCGTCCAGATATGCGAATCAGAAGAGCTCGTCGACACGGGCAAGGAGCTTCTTGGGGCTGAAGGGTTTGGTGAAGAAGTCGGTCGCGCCCAGCTCCAGCGCCTGCGCGCGGTCGGACTCCTGCCCCTTCGCGGTCAGGATGATCACCGGCGTGTCGCGGCGGTGCGGCAGCCTGCGGAGCTCCTGGAGCACCTCCAGGCCGCTGGCGTACGGCATCATGATGTCCAGCAGCACCACGTCGATGGGCTCCCCGCCGCGCAGGTGCTCCAGCGCCGCCCGGCCGTCGGGGACCAGGGTGACGTGGTAGGGGCCCTGCTCCAGCTTGAGCTGGATGATGCGGCCGATGTGCGGCTCGTCGTCCGCGACGAGCACGTTGCGCATCCGGGGCTGGGTGTCGGGAGTCATCGCGGGCGGACGATGGAGGGCCGTTCGGGCGGGCGCCGCGGACGCGGTCCGGCGGTCAGACCAGCGAGGCCAGCCGCTCGCGGCCGCTGGACAGGTCGCGCAGCAGCGGGGCGAAGCCCACGCCGTCGCGCAGCAGCACGGCGAGGAGCAGCTCGGGGGAGAGCACGTCCACCACCGCCACCCCGCCGCCGAAGCGGACCACCACGGTGGAAGGGTCCCCGTGGCCCGCGGCGGCGGCGAGCCCGCCCGCCGCCGAGGCGATGCCCGGCACCATCGCCGAGACCGTCTCCGCGTCCAGGGCGCCGTCGCCGGAGTGCTGGATGAGGAGCCCGTCGCGCCCCAGGACGAGGACGTGCTCCACGCCCTCGTGACCGCGCAGGGAAGCCAGGGCCTGGTCGAGCTCGGACATCGCGAAACTCCGGGAAATGGACGGTGTAGAGACCCGGAGCAACGTACCCCGGCGAAATTCCGAAGTCAAGGCCGCACAAGCGTTGCGCGGCCTTGACGCAGTCCGCCCGGCCCCCCTAGTTTGGCCGGAATCCCGCGCGTGCGGCGCACCGGCGCCCCGCCCGCGCGGGACCCTTTTTCCGAACGTTTCCGGAGCATCTTCCCTTGCGTCTCCAGCACCTCGTCCTCACGCTCCCCCTGCTCGCCTTCGCCGCGCTCTCCGTGGCCGCGTGCGACGATCCCACCGGGATCGGGGAGCAGGTGATCGTCGTCGACACCATCACCATCGGCGTCCCCAGCCTGGTCCCCGACACCGTCCCCACCGCGCTGGACGTGGTCTCCGGCGACCAGGTGACCATCGGCGGCGGCCGCTTCCCGGAGCGCCCGGGCGAGTCGGAGAACTGGGACGTGACGCTGCGCCTGCAGAACGGGACCTTTTCGCTCCTGCCGCGCGGCGCGGTGGGGCTGGAGCCGCTGCGCTCCGCCGTCACCGACGCCATCGCGGGCACCACCTTCGAGGGGCTGGACGAGGCGCCCTCGTCGTCGCGCTTCAACACGGGGCGCGGTGCGACCCTGACGGTGGGCAGCGTGTACGTGGTCCGGTCGCGCACCTACCGGCTGAGCTCGGTGGGGTGCTGGCAGTTCGCCAAGGTGCAGCCCGTGGCGCTGAACGCCGCCGCCGGGACCGCCACGCTGGCGGTGGCCACCAGCGCCGGGTGCCAGGACACGCGGCTGGCGCCGAGGGACTGAGCGATGCTCGACGTCAGGCGGATCCGCAGCGAGCCGGACGCGGTGCGCGCCCGGTTGGCCGTGCGCGGCAAGACGGAGACGGACGCGGCGCTGGACCGGATCCTGGCGCTGGACGAGGAGCGCCGCGCGCTGGTGGGCGAAGGCGACGGCCTCAAGGCGCGGCGCAACGCGGCCTCCCAGGAGGTGGGCGCCCGCAAGCGCGCCGGCCAGGATGCCGAGGAATTGATGGCCGAGATGC
This sequence comes from Longimicrobiaceae bacterium, assembly GCA_036389055.1. Lineage (GTDB taxonomy): Bacteria > Gemmatimonadota > Gemmatimonadetes > Longimicrobiales > Longimicrobiaceae > JAFAYN01. The sequence goes on from DASVQR010000015.1 coordinate 25,048, forward strand.
GCACGGTGAACGAGTGCATCAAGGAGATCGACGCGCGCCTGCGCGAGGTGGAGACGGAGACGGACGCGCTGCTGCTGGGGATCCCGAACACCCCCGACCCGGCGGTCCCCGAGGGCGGCGAGGAGAGCAACCGTGTGGTGCGCACCTGGGGCGAGCCGCGCGCCTTCGACTTCGCGCCGCGCCCGCACTGGGACATCGCGGCCGACCTGGGGATCCTGGACCTCCCCGGCGGCGCGAAGGTGGCGGGGAGCGGCTTTCCCGCGTACCGCGGGATGGGGGCGCGGCTGCAGCGGGCGCTGGTGAGCTGGATGATCGACCTGCACGCCGAGGAGCACGGCTACACGGAGGTGTCCACGCCCTTCCTGGTGAACCGCGCCTCCATGACGGGGACGGGGCAGTTCCCCAAGTTCGAGGACGACGCCTACGTGCTCCCCGCGGACGACCTGTCGCTGATCCCCACGGCGGAGGTGCCGGTCACCAACCTGCACCGCGACGAGCTGCTGGCCCCGGAGCGCCTCCCCATCGCCTACGTGGCCTACTCGCCCTGCTTCCGCCGCGAGGCGGGCGCGGCCGGCAAGGACACGCGCGGCCTGCTGCGCCTGCACCAGTTCGAGAAGGTGGAGCTGGTCCGCTTCGAGCGCCCGGAGCGCTCGGCGGAGGCGCTGGAGGAGCTGACCGGCCACGCCGAGCGGGTGCTGCAGCTGCTGGGGCTCCCCTACCGCGTGCTCCTGCTGGCCGGCGGCGACCTGGGCTTCTCCTCGTCCATGACGTACGACCTGGAGGTGTGGGCGCCCGGCGTGGACCGCTGGCTGGAGGTGTCCAGCTGCTCCAACTTCGTGGACTTCCAGGCGCGCCGCGCCGGGATCCGCTTCCGCCCCGCCGCCGGCGAGAAGCCGGAGTTCGCGCACACCCTGAACGGCTCCGGCCTGGCCCTGCCGCGCACCGTGGTCGCCATCCTGGAGAACGGCCAGCAGCCCGACGGCTCGGTGGTGATTCCGGAGGTGCTGCGCCCCTACCTGCGCGCGGACGTGCTGACGGCAGGGAACAGGGAATAGGGAACAGGGGATAGGTTACAGGGGACAGCCTGCAACGGCGGGCCCTCACCCCCCCGGCCCCCTCTCCCAATCCTGGGAGAGGGGGAGAACGGCGACGGCGGGGATGCCCCGGCTGCGGACGCCAGCTCGAAGCCGCGTGAGGGATTTCGGCCCGGAGGGGCGAGACCCCAACAGCAGTATCGTTGGGGGCTCGACTCCGTTACGCACAGTTTTATCGTGCGTTACGGAGCCGAAGCCCGACCCCGGCGCAGCCGGGGGCACGCCCAAATCCAGCAGTTCATCCTCTACCCCACAAGAATTACGATGAACCGCCGCTACATGCCGACGGCGCTCGCGCTGCTGGCGGCGGCCACGCTCGGGTGGTACCTGGTGTACACCGAGCTGCTGGTGCGGGAGATGCGCCGCGACGCCGTGGTGCACTCCCGCATGTACATCCGCATCCTCCGCGGGCTCAACGACCCGGCGGACGACGCGGCGCTGCAGACGCTCCTCAAGGTGTCGGGCGAGATGCAGCGGCTGCGCATCCCGCTGATCGTCACCGACGAGGACGGGTTCCCGGGCGCCGCCATCAACCTCCCCTTCGAGGCCGACGTCTCCAACCCGGACGACCACGAGCGCATCCGGGCGTACGCGCGCGAGCTGGCGCGGCGCAACGAGCCCATCGTGGAGCCGGGGCTGGGGATCATCTTCTTCGGCGATCCGCCCACGGTGCAGCGGCTGCGCTGGATCCCGTGGCTGCAGGTGGGCGCGCTCAGCGGCCTGCTGGTGGCCGCGGCCTGGATGATCCGGCACAACTTCCGCACGGAGCGCGAGCGGATCTGGGCCGCGATGGCGCGCGAGTCGGCGCACCAGATGGGGACGCCGCTCTCGTCGCTGAGCGGCTGGGTGGAGATCCTGCGCCTCCCCGCGGAGGAGCGCGAGGGCATGGCCTCGCTCCCCGCGGTGGCCGGCGAGATGGAGGCGGACCTGGAGCGGCTGGAAAAGGTGTCGCGCCGCTTCGAGTGGATCGGCCGCCCCGTGCGCCGCGAGCCGGTGGACGTGAGGTCGCTGCTGCGCGGCCTGGAGCGCTACGTGCGGGTGCGCCTGCCGCGCTTCGGGCGCGGGGTGGAGCTGCACATGGAGGCGGACCCGGAGCTGCCGCAGGCGCTGGGGAACGCGGTGCTGCTGGAGTGGGCGTTGGAGAACCTGATCAAGAACGCCCTGGACGCGCTGGCCGGCACCGGCGGGACGATCTCGGTGCGCGCCGTGGAGCACACGCCCCGCCGCATCGCCATCCGCGTCTCCGACGACGGCCCCGGCGTGGCCCCCGCCGTCCGCAAGCGCATCTTCGACCCCGGCGTCTCCACCAAGAAGGGGGGCTGGGGCGTGGGCCTGTCGCTCGCCCGCCGCATCGTCCAGGACGTGCACGGCGGCCGCCTGGAGCTGGAGCCCACGGAAAAGGGCGCGACGTTCGTGATGCTGCTGCCGGTGGCGCCGACGGACTAGGGGGAACGGCAGGTTACAGGGGACAGGTTACAGGGGACAGCCTGCAACGGCGGGCCCTCACCCCCCGGCCCCCTCTCCCAATGCTGGGAGAGGGGGAGCACGACAAAAGCGAGGAACAGGAAGCCCTCCCCCGGCACGGGGGAGGGTGGCGAGCCTCAAGCGAG